>NZ_VFSV01000002.1 GCF_007004065.1 Palleronia caenipelagi
CCCGATTTTGGCGTGCAGCTTTCCGACCTCTGCCGCCGATATCGTCGGCTCCGCGGTCGCCTGGCCGGTGAAGGCCTGTGCCATGTTCTCAATCGCGGTCCGTTTCCAGCCGCTGATCATGGTAGGGTGGCTGTCATACTTCTTGGCCAGCTCGGCCGTCGTCAGCTCCTCGCGGATGGCTTCCAAAGCCACCTTCGCCTTGAACTCTGCCGAATAGCGTTTCCGTTTCGTCATTTCTGTGCGTTCTTCCTCAGACACTACCGATTAGCACCCGGTCCGAAATCCCGCGACCACCTCTAATATCGCGTCTGTCCTGCTGAACCAGACCTTTGGCAGCGCGGGCAGCCCGTTGTCACAAGACAAAGTCGATGTGACCCTTGTCGATGTTGATGGCGAAGCAAATGTCGTGGACATCCACTAGGATGCGAGTGCCACGCTCCTGTCCACGGACTACATGACCTACAGCCTCGGCGGCACCGGCTATAACACCGAGTTCGACTATTTGGGCGCCGTCACGGCAACGATCACGTACGAAGACGGTGATACGGACACAGCTTCGATTAACATCATGCAGGATTCGGATGGACGTGTTTTTGTCATCCGGAACAGCACGTGGACCGACGGAACCAGCGATCTTTATGCGAAGCCAATTGAGAGCATAACTCCAACGGCGCATGACGCGGATTACGGCGGCTTCAACATCAACCGCGCCACCATCGTAGAGCAGCCAGACAATTTCGTCTTGCTGACCGATGCAGTCTGGGACGGTACGTCACAGCTGGTCCCGCAGCTGTCGCCTACTTCCTTCAACGTCAACGGGCTCGACACCACTGGCACCACGACCGCCGTCGCTGAATCAACGACCGGAACGTTTATCAACGGTAACGGTGGGACGTTTTACGACACATCCGGCGCGGGCGCCGGCGGTGCTGAGGACATTTACAAGGTTGAAGACAGCGCGACGCTGACCGGGTCGCAAGATATCTACTCCCTCGCTGTCCGAACGACCGAGGCAACGATCACCCTCCTCAACGGCAAGGTCTTCACCAACCAGACTGTGCAGCTCAGGGCGCTGCAGGACGGGACTGTCTTGCTGGATTTACTGGATGCAGATCTCGTCGACTACAATGTCCGGTCCGAAATCGCGCGGATCGATCTGACCACCCAGCAATACACCAATTACGTCGGCGACAACCCTCTGGCTTTAGATGCGGCTTACGCCCCCGTATGCTATGTCACCGGCTCGCGGATCCTGACGGATCGCGGTTGGCGCAAGGTGGAAACCCTTGGCATCGGGACGAAGGTCTGGACCCTCGATGGCGGTTATCAGCAGATCCGCTGGCTCGGATATAGCCGCCCCCAGGAAGGCAATGGTCGCGACTGTTACGGCATCACTCTGCCCGACAGTCTGCACGAGCAACTCTGGGTGTCCCAACAGCACCGGGTCCTCTGCGACCTTGAAGGCGAAGAAGTCCTGATCCCGGCGAAGAAGTTATCCGATCTTATGCCGATGGAACGACGGACGCTCCGCGAAGAGGACCATTTCTGGCATATTCTGCTCCCACGGCACCATATCATCAGGGCAAACGGCATCCTCGCTGAGAGTTTCTTCCCCGGGCCAACGGCCAGAGACATGCTAGGCGAAGAGGTTTGGCGCGGGCTGCGCCGTGCGATGCCCGAGGGGGGATATCCGACAGAACTCGCGAGACGGGAGATTCGGCGAAATCCAGAGATCAAAGCAATTCGGACGTCACGTCAGCAGATTTCGCTCGCCCGCGTCCGCGGGACATCTGCGCCACCCTTCGCCGCTCAAATAGTTTGGGGCAAAAGGAGCAGCCTCACTCCCACTTATAATTGAAGCTGACGCTGATACGCTCGTCTTCGGCCATGTTCATCGGGACCTCGTGGCGCAGCCAGCTCTCCCAAAGGAGCACGTCACCCACATCGGGCTGAACATAGATAAAGCTGCGAAGATCCCGTCGGGCCTCCTTTACCCGCGGCGGTGCCGCCATCATCATGGCGTGACGGGGGTCTTCGAGCTTCAAAGCCGAAGCACCCTCCGGCATGGACACATAGGTCGTTCCTGAGATCACCGAATGAGGGTGAATGTGCGATCCGTGAGATCCACCTTCGGGCAGGATATTGATCCAGAGATCTTCCAGCACCAGAGATTTGTCTCCGAGATCAAATTCCAGGCTTTGGGCAAAGGCTGCCACGTGCGCATCAAGAACTTTGACCACGTCCGCAAAGATTGGGAACCGCCAAGGCAGATCGGTGAGAGACGCGTAGCTCGTATAGCCGGGATAACCGTTCTCCTCGCACCAATCCTGCCCCGCCTCGTCATCTTCGGCGATGGCGATACAGGAATTTTCCAGCTCCTCCGTATCAATGGCCGGACCATGCTCAGACAGACGGGCGCGATAAAGCGGGGTGACGAAGAGGTTTTCAATCTGTGCCATGGACGCGTCATAGACCTGTCCTCGTTGCAGCGCGAGCAGAATTTATCCCGAAGATCCGCGTGTAACGTCGCGTGATCTTCATCTCAGGGTTGCTATGAAGCGTGAGCGCGCCACATCTCCGATAGAGACACAGAGACAGGAGCTTGTGATGAGTAAGCGTAAGACAGTGATCGTGACAGGCGCAGGAACCGGGATCGGTAAGGCTACGGCCAAACGCTTTGCGCAGGACGGTTACAACGTGGTTCTGAACGGGCGCAGCGATGATCCGTTGGCAGAGGTGGCGCGCCAGATCGGAGAACACGCGGTGACCGCACCCGGTGACGTCAGTAAGAAAGACGACGTGCAGCGCGTGATCGACAAGGCGATAGAGGCTTTTGGCCGGATCGACGTGGTGGTCAACAATGCCGGAGTGGTCAAGCCCGGCGGTGCTGACGGGCTGAGCGACGACGATTTCGAGGCCATGCTGACCGTGAACGTCCACGGCGTTCGGTATATGACCCTCGCCGCCCTGCCCTATCTGCGTAAGACCAAGGGCAACGTTGTGAACGTGTCCTCCGTGTCGGGTCTGCGTGCCGATTGGGGAATGTATGGCTACAACACTTCCAAGGGCGCAGTATCACTGATGACCCAAAGCCTCGCGTTGGAACTGGGTATGGAAGGCATCCGCGTAAACGCAGTCGCTCCCGCTACCGCCAATACGCGTCTTGCAGCGGGTCTGAGTGAGAACCAGAAGGCGATGGATGCATTCGCTGCGCGCATTCCGATGGGTCGCCTCGTTGAGCCGGAAGAGATCGCCAGCGTTATCGCCTTCCTGGCCGGAAATGACGCCGCGTTTGTGAATGGTGTGGTGCTACCGGTGGACGGCGGGCTGATGGCGTCGAACGGGCAGCCAAACTTCGCGGCCTTGTCTCAGGGATAAGCAGTGGTTGCCGCTCGGATGAAAACGCAAAGGGCGGGGAAAAACCCCGCCCTTTTTCAATTCTTGCTAAGGCTGGGTTACCAGTCTTCGCGCTGAACGACGCGGGTCTTGATCGGCAGCTTCATGGCGGCCAGACGCAGCGCCTCGCGGGCGATGTCCTCGGGAACACCGTCCAGCTCGAACATGATCCGGCCCGGCTTGACCTTGGCGGTCCACCGGTCGACGGAACCCTTACCTTTACCCATACGCACTTCGATGGGCTTGGCGGTCACGGGAACGTCGGGGAAGATGCGGATCCACACGCGGCCCTGACGCTTCATCTGGCGCGTCATGGCACGACGGGCGGCCTCGATCTGACGGGCGGTGATCCGCTCGGGCTCGACGGCCTTGAGGCCGAAGGAGCCGAAGTTCAGCTCGGAGCCACCCTTGGCTTTGCCATGGATGCGGCCCTTGTGCATCTTGCGGAATTTAGTGCGCTTCGGTTGAAGCATATCCTGCCCTCCTTAACGGCGGCCGCCGCGCGGGGCGGGACCATCCTGAAGTTCCTGGGCGCGACGATCGCGGGCGGCCGGGTCATGCTCCATGATCTCACCTTTGAAGATCCAGACCTTGATCCCGATGATGCCGTAGGCCGTCAGAGCCTCGACCTGCGCGTGATCGATATCGGCACGCAGGGTATGAAGCGGCACGCGGCCCTCACGATACCACTCGGTCCGGGCGATCTCGGCGCCGCCGAGACGGCCGGCGAGGTTCACGCGGATGCCGAGGGCGCCCATGCGCATGGCGTTCTGAACCGAGCGCTTCATGGCGCGGCGGAACGACACACGACGCTCGAGCTGCTGGGCGATGGACTCACCAACCAGCTGAGCGTCGAGCTCGGGCTTACGCACTTCGACGACGTTCAGGTGCAGCTCGCTCTCGGTCATCGCGGCAAGCTTGCGGCGCAGGGTTTCGATATCCGCGCCTTTCTTACCGATGATGACGCCGGGGCGGGCGGTGTGGATCGTGACGCGGCACTTCTTGTGCGGACGCTCGATAATCACACGGCTAATGCCGGCGGCTTTGCACTCTTCCTTGATGAACTCACGGATACGGATATCCTCGAGGAGGAGATCGCCGTACTCGTTCGTGTCGGCATACCAGCGGCTGTCCCAGGTCCGGTTGACCTGAAGCCGCATGCCGATCGGGTTGACCTTGTTACCCATCAGGCTTGCTCCTCGACTTGGCGGACCTTGATCGTGATTTCCGAGAACGGCTTGTGGATCCGGCCAAAGCGGCCACGAGCACGGGGGCGACCGCGCTTCATCACCAGGTTCTTGCCCACCCACGCCTCGGCGACGATGAGCTCATCGACGTCCAGATTGTGGTTGTTCTCAGCGTTCGCGATAGCGGACTGAAGACATTTCTTCACGTCCTGGGCGATGCGCTTCTTGGAGAAGGTCAGGTCGGTCAGCGCCGCCTCAACCTTCTTACCGCGGATCATGCCGGCCACGAGGTTCAGCTTTTGCGGAGAGGTGCGCAGCATGCGCGTCTTCGCCATTGCCTCGTTTTCGGCCACGCGGCGGGGATTCTTGTCCTTCGCCATGGCTTACTTCCTCTTGGCTTTCTTGTCCGCAGCGTGACCGTAATAGGTCCGCGTCGGCGAGTATTCCCCGAACTTCTGGCCAATCATGTCCTCGGTCACGTTCACCGGCACATGCTTTTTGCCGTTGTACACACCGAAGGTGAGGCCCACGAACTGGGGCAGGATGGTGGAGCGGCGCGACCAGATCTTGATGACCTCGTTGCGGCCCGACTCCCGGGTTTTTTCGGCCTTTTTGAGGACATAGCTGTCCACGAAAGGCCCTTTCCAGACGGAACGTGCCATAGATTACCGGCCTTTCTTACGGGCGTGACGCGAGCGGATGATAAGCTTCTGCGACGACTTCTTGGTGTTGCGGGTGCGTGCACCCTTCGTCGGCTTACCCCAGGGCGTCACCGGGTGACGACCACCCGAGGTCCGGCCCTCACCACCACCATGGGGGTGGTCGATGGGGTTCATGACCACACCACGCACGGAGGGACGGATGCCCTTGTGGCGGTTGCGGCCCGCTTTACCGATGTTCTGGTTCGAGTTGTCGGGGTTCGACACCGCGCCAACCGTGGCCATGCATTCCTGACGCACCATCCGGAGTTCACCGGAGGAGAGACGGATCTGGGCGTAGCCACCGTCACGGCCCACGAACTGGGCGTAGGTGCCCGCGGCGCGTGCGATCTGGCCACCCTTGCCGGGCTTCAGCTCAATGTTATGAACGATGGTACCGATCGGCATGCCGGAGAAGGGCATTGCGTTGCCGGGCTTTACGTCAACCTTGGCGCCGGAGATGATCTTGTCACCCACTGCCAGACGCTGCGGCGCGATGATGTAGCGCTGCTCGCCATCGGTGTACTGAACCAGAGCGATGAACGCAGTCCGGTTGGGGTCATATTCGATCCGCGCAACGACCGCTTCCATGTCGTGCTTGGTCCGCTTGAAATCGACGATGCGGTAGAGCCGCTTTGCTCCGCCGCCGCGGCGGCGCATCGTGATCCGTCCGGTGTTGTTCCGGCCGCCCTTCTTGGTCAGACCCTCGGTGAGAGCCTTGACCGGACGACCTTTCCACAGTTCCGAACGGTCGATCAGTACCAGCCCGCGCTGGCCAGGCGTCGTCGGCTTGTACGACTTAAGTGCCATGCTTCCTGTCTTCCGTATCTGTGGCGACGGGGCGAGCCCGCCGCGGGTGAAGGGCCCCGTAGGTCCCCTATCCAATAAAAACCACGGCCCCGAACGAATCCGGGGCCGCGGAATGTTGGGCTGTTATCAGGGGCGCCGAACCGTGTCCAGACGCAAAGCCCCGACCAGAGGTCAGTGCCCGAGAATCTGGCTCAGGAACTGCTGGGTGCGCTCGTTCTGAGGGTTGTTGAAGAACGCCTCAGGCTCGTTTTGCTCCACGATCTGACCATCGGCCATAAAGATCACCCGGTTCGCGACCTGCCGCGCAAAGCCCATTTCATGGGTCACGCAGAGCATGGTCATCCCCTCCTCGGCGAGCTCGATCATGGTGTCGAGCACCTCCTTGATCATCTCGGGGTCGAGGGCAGAGGTGGGTTCATCGAACAGCATGATCCGGGGCCGCATGCAGAGCGAGCGGGCGATGGCCACACGCTGCTGCTGACCACCCGAGAGCTGGCCCGGATATTTGTTTGCTTGATCGGGGATCTTTACCTTTTCGAGGAAATGCATCGCGGTTTCCTCGGCCTCGCGCTTGGGGATCTTGCGGACCCAGATCGGCGCGAGGGTGCAGTTTTCGAGGATCGTGAGATGCGGGAAGAGGTTGAAGTGCTGAAAGCACATGCCGACCTCGGACCGGATCCGGTCGATATTCTTGAGATCCGAAGACAGGTGCGTGCCGTCCACGACAATCCGCCCCTGCTGGTGTTCCTCCAATGCGTTGATACAGCGGATCAGCGTCGATTTGCCGGACCCCGAAGGCCCGCAAATCACGATCCGCTCGCCCCGGTAGACGGTCAGGTCGATGTCGCGCAGCACGTGGAAGGCCCCGTACCACTTGTTCATCTTCTGGATTTCGATGGCGACCTCATCCGAGATCTGCATCTGGCTGCGCGGTGCAGCCGCGGAGTGCGTACCCGTTTCCATGTGTAACGCTCCTTAACGGTGATCCGTGGCAAGCCTGCGCTCGAGCCACTGGGAATATTGAGAGATGCCGTAGCAGATGACAAAGAACATCAGCGCCGCGAAGCCATAGAGCTCCCAGTAGACGCCGCTCCACTCGGTCGAAGACAGGATCGGACCCCGGATCATGCCGATAACGTCGAACATCGAGATGATCGAGACCAGCGTCGTGTCCTTGAACAGACCCACCGCCACGTTGACGATACCGGGGATGGAGATCTTCAGAGCCTGCGGCAGGATGATCAGACGCATGGCCTGCGCGTAGTCGAGCCCAAGACTGTCCGCAGCCTCATACTGACCGCGCGGCAGTGCCGCCAGACCGCCCCGGATCACCTCGGCGATATAGGCGGAGGCGAACATGGTGATCATGATGATCACCCGCAGGATCAGGTCAAAGTTCGTCCCCGGCGGCAGGAAGTAGGCCAGAACCACGTTGGCCACGAACAGAAGCGTGATCAGCGGAACGCCCCGGATAAACTCGATGAAGCAGACCGAGAAGACCCGGATGATCGGCAGTTTCGACTGTCGCCCCAGCGCCAGCAGGATCCCGAATGGCAAAGACAACGAGACGCAAACGGTGCCGAGTATCATGTTCAGCATGAAGCCGCCCATCTTCGCCGACTCCACCTGTTCCAGCGCCATCACGCCGGACAGGGGACCGCCTGCGAGGCTGCCGCCTATCCACCAGATCGCGATCGCTGAGATGACCGCGCCAAGAACGCCGATGGCAAAGCCTCGGTGAGACAGGGTCTGGAACACCACCGCGCCAACAATCAGGCCAACGAGTCCCATGATGGGCGCCACAATGGTTCCGCCCCAGATCAGCCAGTACGCCAGAAAAGGGTAGACCAGCGTGAAGATCAGGAGCTTTCGCGGCAACATCGGCACCAGCACCGGCGCCGCTGCTGCGAACAGAAGCACGAAGGCCAGAGTCGGCCGCCAGTAAAACTCTGACGGATAGGCAAAGCCGAACAGGAGCTGGTTCCAGCGCTCGCTCAGCACAGCGAAACACCCACCCCGCGCGCCATCGAGAGTCTCGCGGCATTCGGAGAGAGAGCTGGCATTCCAGACACCGTTCAGCAGCCAGGGCAGAAAGCTCGACAGGATGCTCCAGATTGCCCAGAGCGCCAGCAGCGACAGGATCGTATAAGGGACGGACGAGAACAAGTTCTCGCGCATCCACTTGACCACGCCCTTTTCACGGACGGGCGGTTCTTGTTGTGGGATAAAGGTATCGCGGACATAGGCGACGGATTCTGCGTGTGTGTCGCTCATCTCAACGCTCCTTCAACGCGACCGAGGCGTTATAGACGTTCATCACCGCCGAGATCGACAGGCTGATGAGCAGGTAGAACAGCATCAGGAGCAGCACGCACTCGATGGCCCGCCCGGTCTGGTTCAGGGTAATCCCGCCCAGCGTCGCGGTGATGTCGGTATAACCGACCGCGATGGCCAGGGACGAGTTCTTGGTCAGGTTCAGATATTGCGAGATCAACGGTGGGATGATCACCCGCAGCGCCTGCGGCAGAACAACGAGGTTCATGATCCGGCGTGGACGCAGCCCCAGCGCCGCAGCGGCTTCGGTCTGGCCCTTGGAGATGGCGAGAATACCAGCACGCACATTCTCGGCGATAAAGGCTCCGGTATAAACCGACAGCGCCAGCCACAGCGCGATCAACGGACGCCCGATTTCAAACCCGCCCTGCAGGTTGAAACGGTTCGCCAACGGATCGGGCATGTCCAGCTTGATCGGCTGGCCGAGGATAAAGAACACCAGCACCGTGGGCACGATCAGCAAAGCCGGGACGGGCCATGTGGGCAGCAGCGTTCCGGTGGAGAACAGCGTCTTTTTGCGGTGCTTCAGATAGGCAATGACCCCGATGATCGAAGCCACCAGCGTGAGCACCACCCAGAGAGACCCCGGCCCAAAGACAGGGGCGGGCGCGGTCAGGCCACGATTGGTAAAGGCGAACAGACCGAGGAAGAGACCGCGCTCCGGGTCATCGCCCAGATAGACCTTTGGACTCGGTCCCAGCGAGACCACCGTTCCGATCACGAGGATCCAGATAAGGACCGGTACGTTGCGGAACGCTTCGACATAGGCGGACATGAGGCGGGCCACGAGCCAGTTCTTCGACAGGCGCAGCACGCCCGCTGTCACGCCGATGATCGTCGCGAGGACACACCCAAGGAAAGCGACCAGTAGCGTGTTCAGCAGGCCGACCATGGCCGCGCGCATGTGGGTCGATTGGCTACTATACTCAATCAGGCTCTGCCCAATGTCATAATTGGCCGTTTCGCCAAGAAAGCGGAATGAAATGTTGAGGCCGGCAGCGGCCAGGTTGCGTACCAGATTCGTACCCAGCCAGAACATCAGGAAGATGATGACGGCCAAAGCGATGAACTGGAATGTCAGACCACGATAACGTGTGTCGTTCAGCAGCATGGACAGGCGGAAACCGCCAGCTTGCCCTGCGCTGGTATCAGGGGCGGATGACATTCTTTTCTCTCCCATTTCGACCTTTCAGACGAAGCTGCGGTCGATTTTTGTTCTTGTTGGGAAATGCAAAGGGGGGCGCGGATGGCGCCCCCCTTCACAAGCGATCTTAGCGGAACGGCGGGGAGTAGAGCAGGCCGCCCTCGGTCCACTGCGCGTTCAGGCCGCGGGCCAGACCGATCGGGGTGTCTTCACCGATGTTCTTGGAGAAGATTTCACCATAGTTACCGCCGACGCTGATCGCCTTGGCAGCCCAGTCGGCCGACAGGCCATACATTTCGCCAAGGTTACCTTCGGTGCCGAGCAAACGGTTCACTTCGGGATTGTCGGTCGCGGCAGCGCTCATTTCGCCCACATTCGCGGAGGTCACGCCGTATTCTTCGGCAGCAATCAGCGCGTTCAGGGTCCAGCGGGCGATATCGGCCCAGTCATTGTCGCCATGACGGACCACGGGGCCGAGCGGCTCTTTCGAGATGATCTCGGGAAGAATCACGTGCGCCGAAGGGTCTTCGTAGGTGGCACGGCTAGCCGCGAGGCCGGACGCGTCAGTGGTGAAGGCATCACAGGAACCGGACAGATACTGCTGCTTGGCTTCGGCCTCGGTTTCGATGTTTACCGGCTCGTAGCTGATGTTGTTCTTGCGGAAGAAGTCCGACAGGTTCAGCTCGGTGGTGGTACCCGTCTGCACGCAGATCGTGGCGCCGTCGAGTTCCTTGGCGGAAGTCACGCCCAGATCCTTGGGTACGATGAAGCCCTGACCGTCGTAGTAGTTCACACCGACGAAATCAAACTTCAGGTCCACGTCGCGGCTGAATGTCCAGGTGGTGTTACGGGCCAGAATGTCGATCTCGCCGGAGGCAAGTGCGGTGAAACGGGTCTTGCCCGTCAGCGACTTGAACTCGACGGCGCTCGGGTCGCCGAGAACGGCGGCCGCCAGAGCGCGGCAATAGGCCACGTCAAAGCCCTGCCACTCACCATTGGCGTCCGGTGATGCAAAGCCGGCCAGACCCGTGTTCACACCACAGTTCAGGGTGCCGCGCGCCTGCACATCTTCGAGCGTACCCGCATAGGCAGCACCGGCCGAAACGAGAGTTGCAGCGGCAAAGCCGAGAATCTTGGTTTTTTTCATGTAAACCTCTTCCTGATGTGTCCGAAAGGTCAGCCCTTCCGACTCGTTATCGCCGTTCAGATCGGCGTTTTTCTGAATCCGACCCTCCGGGGTCGAAAACTGGAAAGACTTTGGCGGCAATCGGAGACGGGCGTCAAGGGACTCCGGTCGTATTCAGTTTTGAAATATCCGAAAAATCCCGAGTGTATGGCGAATTCCGGACATTTCACAAAGCCCGGCTCGCGGGTCACATTCTGTGGAGCGACCAAAATGCGACAGCATCCAGAAACGCAGCCTTCTTCAGCTCCGCCTGCTCTGCCGCTTCTTCATCTTCGCCCCAAAGCTCCGCCTGCCAGCGCTCATCCAAACGCGACAGATCCCAGATCTCAGTTGCGTCCCGCGCGCCGCCAACCAGCGCCAGAGCCAAGACAAGAGAGCCGGACAAGGTGACAAGGTCGTGGAAAGCCGTCAGTCCGAAATCGCTCATCTCATGCATGGGTGCGGCCAGCATCGCCAATGCTTGCGGATCTTGCGCCACCGGCATCACACCTTGCGTGACCTTCATCCGGACGCCGAATTGCCCGGCCGCCCAGTCGAGAATCGGGTCCCAGGCTTCGGACTGCCGCGCGATCAGTTCCAGCGGTTCAGTGGCCCGGTAATTCAGCAGATCCGTATCACCGTATTCGGTCAGCATCGCGATCACTTCGGCCCGCTTTGCCCCGACCTTATCGATGGCTGAATTGGCCATCCGGGTCAGCGGCATCATGTTGGGGTCGATGACCTCCTGCTGCGCGGCCCACTCATCGGCGACCGCGCGCGCCAGATCTGCGGTCGGCAGGCTCAGAGGCGCCCCTGCCGGAGTTTTGATCGGCCGACCGTCGAGAAGCACGGCGAAACCGTCACCTCGCGCCTCGACAGTCGCTTCTTTCCAGAACCTGCGCGCTGCCCACTCAGCCATTCGATCCCCACATCCTCTGCAATTCCACCAGAATATCTGCAGGCGTCTCCGCCACCACGACCGCCCCTGCATCCAGCAGATCCATCGGACGGTGATAGCCCCAGCTCACGCCCAGCGCCGTCACACCAGCCGCTGCAGCCATCTCCATGTCAAAGACCGTATCGCCAATGACCACGGCATCCACCGCGCTTACCCCGGTTTCCTGCAGCGCCGCGTAGACCATTGAGGGGTCGGGTTTAGACGGATGATCATCGGCGCATTGGCGTGTCGCAAGTCGCAAGGCATGACCCTCCGCAATCGCGTTCAGCCCGCGACAGGATGCGCCCGTCGCGATACCCCAGAGCCAGTCGTCCTGCGCGTGGATCGCCTCCAGCACATCCGCGATGCCTTCAAACAGCGGCGGCACGCCGCGCTCGCGCATCGCCTTGTAACTGGCCTTGTAAGCGTTAAGCGCCTGCTCCTCCTCCTCCGGCTCCAGACCCGGCGCCAGCGCCCGCATAAAGAGTGGCAGGGAACGTCCAACCTGTGACAGGATCTCGGCGCGACTTGGCGCGGGACGGTCAATCGCAGCGAAGGCGGCGGATAGGGACTGGACGATATGCCCCTGGCTGTCGATCAGCGTTCCGTCCATGTCGAAGAGCGCGAGCTTCAAAGGTCAGGCCTCCGGCGAAAACGGATCATCCGCCGCGTCATCGAGCGACCATTCGAGCGATTTCCACGTCCGCACCATGTGCTCGGGCAAGGGCGCGGTCACGGTCAGCGGCGCGCCGGTCCCCAGATGGCGGAAAGTCAGCGATCGCGCGTGGAGATGCAGCTTCCGGCTCATCTCGCCGCCCAGCTGTGCCCCCCAGCCATCACCGAGATTCTCCTGCCCCGAGCCGCCATATTTGCCGTCCCCGATAATCGGATGCCCCAGCTCTGCCATATGCGTCCGGAGCTGGTGGGTCCGCCCGGTGACCGGCTCCAGCGCACACCACGATACCCGACCGCCCAGAGCGGAAATCACGGTAAAGTCGGTCTCGGCGCGCTTGGCGCCTTCGGTCTGGCGGACGTCGTCGGGGTGCAGGCAGATCATCTTTTCGCCTTCGCCGCCGCGCCCATGGCCCGGCGCCTTGACCAGTCCGAACTTGATCGTACCTGTGCGCGGAAATGGTACGCCTGCAACGGCAGCCCAGTAGATCTTGCGCGTCGCCTTGTGACGCAACGCATCAGTCAGGGCCTTGGCCGCCTGCCGGTTGCGCGCCAAGAGCAGCACACCCGAGGTGTCCTTATCCAGCCGGTGAACGAGGCGCGGTTTATCCTCCGCGTCGAATTGCAGCGCCTCGGACAGGCCGTCCACATGGCGGGTCTGACCGGAACCACCCTGTGTCGGCAACCCGGCGGGCTTGTTGATCGCGATGATATCGTCGTCCCGGTACAGCACTGCGTTGCGCATCATTTCAGCATCTGCGTCGGAAACGCGGGTGCGCTGAACGAAGGGCTGCGGCGCAGGGGCGTCGGGCAGCGGCGGAATGCGCACGGTCTGGCCCGCTTCGACCCGGGTCGAGCCCTTGACCCGGCCGCCATCCACCCGGATTTCGCCCTTGCGACACATCTTTTCGATGCGGCCCTGAGGCACCTGCGGATAGTGACCGCGGAACCAGCGGTCGAGGCGCTGATCGCCCTCGTCCGGTTTGACTTCCCGAAAGTGAACGCCGCTCATGCCATGGCCCTCGCCAGTGTCAGCCCCAGATACAGAGCGCCGAGGCCGGCCCCCACGGACAGGGCAATATAAAGGATCGCCGTCCCCGCCTGCCCGGCCTCGATCAGCTCGATGGCCTCGCGGGAGAAGGACGAAAAGGTGGTAAATCCGCCAAGGACCCCGGTCGCCACAAAGGGACTGAAGGACCCCCATCCGCGCGCGGCGGCCAGCCCCATGAAGAGTCCCATCGCCAGCGAGCCCAGCACGTTGGCGCTAAGAACCCCCAGCGGCATGCCTGGCCCGGCCACGCGGGCAACCCAGAGGCCGAGACCCCAGCGGGCAGTGGCACCAATGGCGCCACCCAGAGCAACTTGGAAGAAAATCGGTATCATCCCGTCCTCCTGTCCAAAGGCAGGCGCGGTGTCAATCTTCGCCCGCCCGATTCCGCTTGGCCCGCAGATCGGAAAACCAGTCGAGACGCTTTTTCAGTTCCCGCTCAAAGCCCCGCTGCACCGGCTGGTAAAAGCTCTGCCGGGCCATGCCGTCCGGGAAGTAGTTTTGCCCGGAAAATGCGTCCTCGGCGTCGTGGTCATAGGCGTAACCTGCACCGTAACCATGCTCTTTCATCAACTTCGTCGGCGCATTGCGAATGATCTTCGGCGGCGGTTCCGAGCCGGTCTGACGCGCGGCAGACATGGCCGCCTTGTAGGCCACATAGCCCGCGTTGGATTTCGGTGAGAGCGCCAGATAAGTCACCGCCTGCGCCAGCGCCAGCTCGCCCTCGGGACTGCCCAGCCGCTCATAGGTCTCCCAAGCATCGAGGCAGACCCGATGCGCCTGCGGATCGGCGAGGCCGATATCCTCGACCGCCATCCGGGTGATCCGCCGCGCCAGATAGCGCGGATCCTCGCCGCCCGTCAGCATCCGCGCCAGCCAGTAGAGCGCCGCGTCGGGATCCGAGCCGCGCACGGATTTGTGCAGGGCGGAGATCAGGTTGTAATGCGCTTCGCCCGATTTATCGTACTGCGCGGCGCGCCGTTGCAGACGGGACTGGAGATCGGCGGGGGTGAGCGGGGTTTGCGCCCTGAGGGCTGCCACCTGCTCCACAAGATTCAGGAGCGCCCGCCCGTCGCCATCCGCCATCTCTGCCAGCGCCGTCCGCGCTTCTTGCGTCAGGGGCACCGCTGTGCCGAGCGCCTCTTCGGCGCGGGTGATGAGCTGATCCAGCGCCTCTGACCCGAGCCGTGCCAGCACCAGCACCTGCGCGCGGGACAAGAGCGCCGCATTCAATTCAAAGGACGGGTTTTCGGTAGTTGCCCCGACCAGCAGAATCGTCCCGTCCTCCATATGCGGCAGAAACCCATCCTGCTGCGCTTTGTTAAAGCGGTGGATCTCGTCGACGAACAGCAGCGTCCCCTGCCCCGCCGCACGGCGCTGTTTGGCGGCCTCAAACACTTTGCGCAGCTCTGGCACACCGCTGAAAATCGCGCTGATCTGGACGAAATGCAGGTCCGTCTCGCGCGCAAGCAGCCGCGCAATAGTGGTCTTGCCCACGCCCGGCGGTCCCCAGAGGATTAACGACGACAGCGACCCGGCGGCGAGCATGGAGCCCAGCGGGCCTTCGGGATTCAGCAAGTGATCCTGCCCGATGACCTCGCCAAGCGCAGCCGGGCGCAGCCTGTCGGCCAAGGGGCGATGCCGGGTCTCCGCTGGCGCGTCCGCCGTGTCTCTGGTGTCAAACAGATCAGACATGTCTCAGCTCTAGGCCAGCCGCGCGCCTTGCGCAAAGTGTCAAAGGCCTGGCAAACCAAAAAGGCCCCCGGGGGTCTCCCGAGGGCCTGTGATATCGCGATCGCCGAAGGATCAGCCCTCGGCGGCCTCTTCGGCCTCGACGCGGGCACGGTCGGCGGCGCCTTTGGCATCCACGTCACGGTCGACGAATTCGATGATCGCCATGGGCGCCATATCACCGTAGCGGAAGCCAGCCTTCAGCACGCGGACATAGCCGCCCTGACGCTCGGCGTAGCGGGGGCCGAGCACGTCGAAGAGCTTCGCCACGTAGGCGTCCTGCTTCAGCTGCGCGCGCGCCTGACGGCGGGCGTGCAGATCGCCACGCTTGCCGAGGGTGATGAGTTTTTCGATGATCGGACGCAGTTCTTTGGCCTTGGGCAGGGTCGTCTTGATCTGCTCGTGCTCGATCAGCGAGCCAGCCATGTTGGCGAAGAGAGCTTTGCGGTGCTCATGGGTCCGGTTCAGTCGGCGGTAACCGCGGGCATGTCTCATGTCATTATAACCTTATCATGTGTTTTGCTTTGTCCGGCCGGCTTTGCGCCGACTCACCTTGGGGAGGTCTTCCCGGAGCCGCGCCATTAGACCAGTCCCTGCGGGTTGTAAACCGGGAGTCGGCGTAGCCGGTGTGAAATGCGATCCGGACGGCCCTGCTCCAGCGCCGACAGGCGCTTGACCAGTCCCCCGGAAGGGCCGCAGGACAGCCTCATGAGACATACTCTGACCCTGATCGCTGGCTTTGCCGGAGCGGCACTGGCCGTTGCGCTGGGGCTGCCCGTCGGTGCATTGATTGGAGCGGCGCTTGCAACCGGCGCGCTCACCGCCATGGGGCGGCACCTTGAGGTCAGCAAGCTCGTCCGTGATCTGGGCTTTTGTCTCATCGGCGTCACGCTCGGCTCAGGCATCGGCCCGGATTTCGGAGCTGATCTGGTCCGTTGGGCACCAAGTATTGCCATGCTGATCCTCAACACAGTGCTGATTCTCTGGCTTGGCACGAGCATCCTGCGACGGCGCGCGGGGCTGAACCCGGAAATCGCGCTGTTGGCCGCAACGCCCGGCAGCCTGTCGACGGTGATGGCGCTGACCTCGGAAAGCCGGGAGGACGTCCGCCCGGTCTTCGTCCTGCAATCCATGCGAATCTTTCTGGTCGTCTTTCTGGTGCCGCCGGTGACGTTCCTGCTTCAACCTCCGGTGCCCCCCGATGTGAGCGCGCAAATGGGTTGGGTCTGGCTCACGCTGATCGTCGCCATTGCCCTGCCGCTGGGGCGGGGTCTGTCAGGCCTGCCTGCCGGATGTCTGCTCTCCGGCATGGTCCTGTCGGGGCTGGCCCATGCCACCGGGCTGACCGATGGGCGTCCGCCCGAAATTGCATCCTTCAGTGGTATGGCCATTGCCGGTACGGTTCTGGGCGCACGGCTGTCGGGCCTGTCGCTACGTGATCTGAAGGGCCTCGCCACCGTTACATTTGTTCTGCTGGCCACAACATTGGTTCTGACGCTGGCCATGGTCGTACTGACGTCACTGATGTTCGGCTACAATATGGGCGCGCTCTGGGTGGCCTTTGCCCCCGGTGGGATCGAGGCCATGGCGGCCATCGGAGTGGCGCTGGGCTATGATCCGGCTTTCATCGCCGTGCACCATTTGAGCCGGATCCTGTTTCTCACGTTGGGAATACCGTTTCTGATGATCCGGCTGCGAGGCCGCTGACCAACGGTCAGCCCGGCAACATCCGCGATGCCAGTGCCCTGAACTCGGTCGCAAAGGGTGAGGTCTCGCGCCACACGAGACCGATGCTGCGGGTCGGGCGCGGCGTGGCGAAACGGGCCACGGCCACATCGGCCAGCCGCGTCTCAAGCGGCACCGCCATTTCCGGGATTAGCGTCACGCCGATCCCCGCCCCAACCATCTGCACCAGCGTGGTCAGTGAGCTGCCCTCCATCATGTCGCGCGCCACACCGGGGGACAGGGCGCAAACCTCCAGAGCCTGATCGCGAAAGCAGTGACCTTCTTCGAGCAGCAGGAGACGCATCTCGCGGAGCGCTTCGACCGGCGGCATGGGGCGGTCTGCCTCGGCGGCGGGACGGACGAAGACGAACTCTTCGTCAAAAAGCGGCTCCTCATGCAAACCCGGTTCGGAGATCGGCAGGGCCAGCAGCGCCAGGTCCAGCTCCCCATCGCGCAAATCGCGAATCAGTCGTTCTGTGATCGCCTCTCGCGGGCGCAGTTGAATTTGCGGCATCTCCGCCTGAAGGCGGGCGATGATGCCGGGCAAAAGATAGGGGGCGATGGTTGGGATCACCCCGAGACGCAGTTGCCCACCCAGTTCCCCTGCCCGCCCCGCGCCAATCTCGCTGAGGCTATCGACGTCCTTCAGGATCTCCCGTGCCCGGACGGCAAAGTCCCGCCCTGTATGGGTCAGAACCACTCGCCGAGAGCCCTTTTCCAGCAGATCCGTGCCCAGAATTTCCTGCAATTCCCGGATCTGAACCGACAGGGCGGGCTGGGAGATTGATAGAATTTCGGCAGTGCGGCCAAAATGTTCGTGACGCGCCAGCGCTTCGAAATATCTGAGGTGACGGAGGGTGAGCCGTTTCATAGTTGCAGTTTATCGTTTCGATAAAAACTATCAACTTCTGTTAATGGAACCACCCTGATACAAAGCGCGCAGAGACTGGACACAAGGGTGAAAAACCCGGCGAAAAGGAGAGGATTTCATGGATAGTTTTGACGTCAAAGGAAGCGGGGGCTGCCCTGTGATGCATGGCGGTGCGACCGAGCGCAAAACCGATGTGACCTCCTGGTGGCCGAATGCGCTGAACCTCGACATTCTGGCCCAGCATGACACCAAGACCAACCCGCTTGGCGAAGAGTTCAACTACCGCGAAGAGGTCAAATCGCTCGACTTCGACGGCGTGAAGAAAGACCTGCATGCGCTGATGACCGACAGCCAGGACTGGTGGCCCGCCGACTGGGGTCACTATGGTGGGCTGTTCATCCGCCTGTCGTGGCACGCCGCAGGCACCTACCGGATTCAGGATGGTCGCGGCGGCGGCGGCACCGGCGATCAGCGCTTTGCGCCGCTGAACTCCTGGCCCGATAACGGCAACCTCGACAAAGCCCGTCGCCTGCTGTGGCCGATCAAGCGGAAATACGGCAACAAGCTCTCCTGGGCCGACCTGCTGGTGCTGGCCGGGACCGTGGCTTACGAATCCATGGGACTGAAGACCTATGGCTTTGCCTATGGCCGCCCTGACATCTGGCACCCCAGCAAGGACGTGAACTGGGGCTCGGAGCAGGAATTCCTCGCCGACGCGGCCAACCGCTACGAGGACATCACCGAGGCCAACACGCTGGCCGATCCGCTGGCCGCTGTGCATATGGGTCTGATTTACGTGAACCCCGAGGGTGTGAACGGCAATCCGGATCCCGCCCTGACTGCTCAGCATGTGCGCACGACCTTTGCCCGGATGGCGATGAATGACGAGGAAACCGTCGCGCTGACCGCTGGCGGCCATACGGTCGGTAAGGCTCACGGCAATGGCGACGGCTCCAAGCAGGGCCCCGAGCCCGAAGGCGCGCCGATCGAAGAGCAGGGCTTTGGCTGGCAGATGAAGGGCGCACGCGGCATTGGCAAGGATGCGGTGACGTCGGGTCTTGAAGGCGCCTGGACGACCGAACCCACAAAATGGGACAACGGCTATTTTGACCTGCTGCTGAACTATGAGTGGGAGCTGAAGAAATCCCCCGCTGGTGCATGGCAGTGGGAGCCTGTGGACCTGCCCGAGGAGAAGAAACCGGTCGATGCCGAGGACCCGTCCAAGCGGCATAACCCGATCATGACCGATGCGGATATGGGCCTCAAGGTAGACCCGATCTATCGCGAGATTTCGGAGAAGTTTTATAACGATCCCGAGTATTTCTCGGAGGTCTTCGCGCGTGCCTGGTTCAAGCTGACCCACCGCGATATGGGGCCGAATATCCGGTACATCGGCCCGGACGCGCCGAAGGAGGACCTGATCTGGCAGGACCCGGTTCCCGCCGGCAGCACCTCCTACGACGTGGACGCGGTGAAGGCTGCCATCCGGGGTGCCGGTCTCTCGGGTCCCGAGATGATCGCCACCGCCTGGGACAGCGCCCGCACCTTCCGCAGCTCCGACAATCGTGGCGGCGCCAATGGTGCGCGCATCCGTCTTGAGCCGCACAAGGGCTGGGCCGGGAACGAGCCGGAGCGTCTGCAAAAAGTGCTGAACGCCCTTGCGCCCATCGCGTCCCAGCACGGCGCCAGCATCGCCGACGTGATTGTGCTGGCGGGCAACGTGGCTCTGGAAGATGCGCTCAAGGCCGGTGGTCACGACATCGAGGTGCCCTTTGCTCCCGGTCGTGGCGACTCGACACAGGAGCAGACCGATGGTGACAGCTTCGAATATCTCGAACCGCTCGCCGATGGCTTCCGCAACTGGATGAAAGGCCAGTACGCCGCCGCTCCCGAGGAGTTGCTGCTCGACCGCGCCCAGCTTCTGGGCCTGACCGCGCCGGAGATGACGGTGCTGGTCGGCGGCATGCGCGCACTGAACGCCAACCATGGCGGGTCGGGCAAAGGCGTGATGACGGATCGGCCAGGCGCCCTGACGAATGACTTCTTCGTCAATCTCACCGATATGGCCTATCGCTGGGAGCCCACCGGCGAGAACAGCTACGACATCATCGACCGCAAGACCGGCGCCACCAAATGGACAGCCAGCCGCGTCGATCTGGTGTTCGGCTCGAACTCGATCCTGCGCGCTTATTCCGAGGTCTATGCTCAGGACGATAATGCCGGCAAATTCGCCCGCGATTTTGTCGCTGCCTGGACCAAGGTCATGAACGCGGATCGCTTCGATCTCGAAGCCTGATCGGTCCAAAGGCCGAAACGGAAAGCGCCGGGACCTGCTCCCGGCGCTTTTTTTTGTGGCAGATCCCAGGAAGCTCTTAAAGCAAACTTAACCCTACCTCTCTTTAAATCCTTAATGTGGCGTCGTCATTTCCCCTGAGGCGAAATTACGAGCCATCAGTGGGGCGTCAGAATTGTTGGGGTATCGAGTGTGGTAGGCTTATTTGAACGACGGCAGTTTCTCGTGTCCTGTGCGGCCTACGGTCTTGGCAGCTTGGCCGCGTCGGGGAACGGCCGACAGACGTTCAAAGCCTGCCTTCGCCCCGAGACGCTGCCGCTGAGTGGTCAGGACAGCAGCGGGACCTGGATCGGGTTCGGCCCTGATTTGCTGCGGGATCTTCTCCGCCGGGCGATGCCGGGCGCGGAATTTGAAGGATGCGAGTGTCTGAGCTGGTCGAGAGCACTCCGCAGTGTCCAAACCGGAACGCTGCATTTTCTGCTGGAGGTCAACTACCACCCACAGCGTGAGCACCTCATGGATTTCATTGGCTGCACGGATACGGAACGGGCTTATCTGGTCGCGCGCGAGGACCTGCCCGTTCAACGCATCGGGACGCTGGACGACTTCACCCGGTTGCCGGGCAACGTCATGGTGATCGCATCTTCCGTCTGGGATGCTGAATTTGAACACCGACTTGTGACCGACCCGGAATTCGGTCGGAGTTTCGTGACAGAGAGCAACCTCAAGGCGCCCGCACACCGTCCCGGTTCACAGCACATCCAAACATCGGATGCGGGCTTCGATGTCGAGATGGCGCGCGCAATCCTGCGCAAAAAGATCACTGGCATCATCGTCGGTGCGGCACATGCTGCAAGGATTATCAGGGCCGCGAACCTTCAGACGACGCCCTACGGACCAGCGGACAGGCTCAAAGCAATCGACATAGACGCGTTTGCACCGACATTCACGTATCTCGTCGTCAGCAAGCAAGTCGCAGCGAAGACCCGTATCCGATTGCGCAAGGCCTATGAAGCGGCGCGTCAGGATGGCGGCTTCGAGACACTGTGGTCCCGCTGGTATCCCGAGCGGGCTCTGCCCTCCGATGTGTCCAGGCTTTGACAATGCAGAGCAAACACTCACACCGAACACGACTGCCACAGATCGCCACCGTCCGGCAGGGAGCCCTCTGTTTTGTAGCTCTGCAGATCCTGGCAATCACGGCGTTCGAGATTCTGTTCCTGCACCGGGACCTGCAACATAGTTCCCGAACCATAATCGAACCTGTTCTGGAGGCAACGGCGGCACCAGTTGGGCTGGCCATCGAAGGGCCGACCAGCTCACTTGCCGCTCATATCGCCAACGAAGCCCTGAAGACCGGTCACTTTGACCGTTTCGTCATTTTGGACAACTTCGGCGAAACGCTGGCCTCGGCCGGCACGCTCCAAAGGGAAATGGGTCCTCTGGCAGCCGTTGCGAAACTCTTCGATCTGCCACTGCAATTCACCGTGGAACGCATTTACCGGACATTGGGCGGGTCTGAGGGCGTACTGATCGCAGACGTGAATCTATCGCCCTTGATAATGGTCCACCTCCAGGATGCGCTTGTCCGCATTGCGCTCATTCTGACAGCATCTTTGACCTTCTCGCTCGGTTTCCTGACTATCTTTATCCGGCGTTTTCAGGAGGGGACCAGCGCGCTCGTCTTATGGACAGAACAGGCTGCACAGGACATGGAGGTGACGCCACCCACGGTCGAGAAATTCTACTTTGAAGAACTAGCGCGTCTTGCCGATCAAACGCACTCGGCCATGCGAAAGCGGCGATGCTACACCGAGAGGCTCGCGCAGGCGGCCATTGAACGGGACGATTTGTTCAGAGCCTTCGAACGGGGCCTCGGGCTGCTCGACGTCCACGTCAGCCTGCGCGATCATCGGGGAAACGTGCAATTCTCTAACATCCCGGACGTCGCGCCGGATCCAATCAGTTGGATGCGGGACGACACCTGGACAACAGAGGCGATCGCGAGTGAAGCCAGTGCCAAGGGCTATGAGTTGACCCGCTTTCTGTGCTCGGACGACGGCCCGGAGGACCTGACGCGGACCACACGCCTGCAGATCTCGGATCAAAAGGGAGCGTGGATTCTCCATCGGGTCACGTTGAAAGACAGTTACGTGTTGTCCCTCGGCCACGAGGTCACGCAGATCCGCGAGCGGGAACAACTTACCCATCGGACAGAGAAACTTGAGGCGTTGGGTCGGATCGCCTGCGGCATCGCCCATGATTTCAACAACGTACTCAGCATCATCGCGGGCCAGATCGAAGCGGCTGCGAACGATATGACCGTCTCGGGCACCGCAACGGCGCAGCTCGAAGCGGCACGCGGGATGGTGGATCAGGCGGCAATGACGGTCCAGAAGTTGCGTCAGTTTTCCACTGCCGAGTACGAAAACCGGCGGTCACTGGACCTCAATCACTGGGCCAAGCTTACCGGGCCCGTAGTGGCGACCGCCATGGGTCCTGACATCGGGACATCTATCCGGTGCAATCTGAAGGCCTCTTTGCTCGTCGATCACGCGCTGCTTGAGGCGGCGATCATGAACCTCTGCCAGAATGCTCGCGACGCCATGGGCGGGCGGGGTCACCTGAGTATAGTGATCGACCCTGCGCCGGCCGATGAGGTCGCACGGCATCATCGCCTGTCACCTGACGGTTGCTACATCATGATTTCCGTCTGCGACACCGGCCCCGGCATCCCACCCCATATCGCGCCAAAGATTTTTGAGCCATTCTACAGCACCAAGGTCAGAAATGGCGGAACAGGCCTCGGTCTTGCCACGGTTTATGGCTTTGCGCGCAACAATGGCGGCAGCATACGGTATGACCCCAACTATCGCACGGGATGCAGATTCTTTCTGCTGCTCCCAGCAGCCTACCCACAGAAGTGCCCGGATAATATCCCCACGGCCCCGGCAACATCGCTGGCTGGCTGTTCTATCCTGCTCGTCGAAGATGAGGCGCAGCTGGCCAAACTCTATGCTGCCACGCTGCGCAGGGACAATGCCAAGGTGCGCACCGCGAACTCGCTCAGTACAGCGATGGCCCTACTTAGTTCGGGCGAGCGATTTGATCTGGCTTTGCTCGACAATTCACTGGGAGACGGCAAAGGCGTGAGCCTCGCGCCGCTTGTCAAAAAGAACAATGAGCAGGCGATTTGCATCTGTCTCTCCGGCGAGATCGGCTTTGACGCGAATAGAATGATCGATATCGACCTGATGTTGTCGAAGCCGATCAGCCTGTCCAGATTGCGCGATATTCTTGCGAGCCATCTGGTTCAGACTGTCGCGACGGACCAAGGCAGTCTCACAATCGCCCGTAACAGCGCCTGAGGTCAGGGAGCAGCCTGTTGGGTGATCTCTGCCTGACGGGCACGGATATCCTCCGGCCACTGGGATTTTATCCAGGACAGCACATCCCAGAGTTCTTCATCAGAGTATTTCTCTCCAAAGCCCGGCATGTTGCTTTCATATCCTCCCCCCACGACAGCGGCGGTGCCATGGACTATGATCGCCATCAGGATCGGGTCCGGATGATGCCAGGTATGGCCGGTCTCGTCATGGGGTGGGGCGGGCAACCGACCGTCCGCGCCACGCTGCTGCCAGTCCGGCTCACCGGAAAGATCGGCGCCATGGCAGGACGCGCAGGCCTCGGCATAGATCGAGGCACCGCGTTCCAGGGCTGCTTCAGACGCCATGACGGCACCGGCGAACGACATCGCCAGCGCAGCGAAGCTTATGGCGCTCTTGATCATTGATGCTCTCCTCCGCCAGAGACCAGCGCTTCCGCGCCGCATTGATGTCATGACCCAGACATGGCTAACCCACGCGGCGAAGGTCAAGGACGAGGGCGCCACAATGGCGTGATCGCGGGCAAGGGATGAACGGACAGAGATTCGTGAGGCCTCAAACCCTGCAGGCGTGCCATGTGCGCCGAGAATGCGGAGAAACACCATCATAAGTCTCACTGCTTTCCGCAAAAGACCCTTCTGCTACCCCGATATCAATGGGTCTTTGCCACAGAACTCAGGTCAGGCCTGCCCCCCTTCGCCAGACAGGAGCAGCGGGTCGATCCCCAACGACGCTATAGCTGCGCTCCAGAGGGCGTCTGGCTGAGTCTCAAAAACCAGCTCGGACCCCGCATCAGCGACCAGCCAGACGTTCTCAGCCAACTCTGCCTCAAGCTGTCCCGATCCCCAGCCCGCATACCCCAGAATGACAATCGCAGCGTCAGGGCCACCACCCGAGGCAAGGGCCCGCAACACGTCAAGGGTCGCCGTCATCCCATATCGCCCATCAACGTCCAGCGTGGCATCCCCCTGAAAGTAATCAGCCGAGTGCAGGACGAAGCCCCGGGAATTTTCCACCGGCCCGCCGTAAAAGACCGGACGATCCTCACAGCCCGCCGTCGCGATAGACAATTGCTTGAGCAATTTGGTCAGGCTGATCTCCGCAGAAGGCTTATTAACGATGAGGCCCATGGCTCCGTCGGTTCCGTGGGAACAGAGCACGATGACGGAATGGTCGAATCTCGGATCGCCCATGCCGGGCATCGCGATCAGCAGTTTACCGGTCAGAGAGGTGACGCTTTGCATGGTCTTATCATGGCGCAGTCCTGCTGTGACGCAAGGGCAGCGTGACAGCAAATGCCGTCATCGTGACTTTTCAAATCACCCGGAGCACCTTTATTTACAGCCCATGATCCGAAGACTTGCCATAATTCTCATTGCAGCGATCGCCGCACCGGCGGCATTCGCGGCAGACATCGCCCAGATCCGGGTTCTGCCCGGCTGGCGGCAAAGCGACACCCATCACATGGCAGCGCTGGAAATCCGTCTCGCCCCGGGGTGGAAGACCTATTGGCGCATCCCGGGCGAGGCGGGAATCGCACCGAGTTTCGACTGGTCGCGGTCGGAAAATGTCGGCGCGTTCCGGGTCCACTGGCCGACTCCCGATCGGTTCGGGACGAAAGGGCTGCGGTATTTCGGCTATCAGGACACGGTCGTGCTGCCCGTGGAGATTACGCCGCGCCGCGCCGGTGAGCCAATCACGCTGGATGTCGATCTCGATATCGGTGTCTGCAAGGACGTCTGTGTACCTGTTCAGGCCACCGTCGGCGCGGCACTGCTCGCCACGTCCACGCGACCCGACGCGCGCATCCGCCTGTCGCTCGCTGATCAACCTGTTCCGGGCAACCGGGCGGGCGTGCGGTCTTCGCGCTGCCGGATCGAAATGCGCGACGGGTCGCCTGTGCTGACGGCTCAGATCGACCTGCCCGCTCAGGGTCGTGACGAAGATGTGTTGTTCGAGAGCCATCAGCCCGGGGTCGCCCTCGCCGGTCGCAGTGCCGTGCGGGAGGGTGGGATTCTCCATGCCGAAGCCCGCATCCGGACGCGAGACGGAGACCCCGCGTTTCTCGAACGTGGCTCTGTCGGGCTGGTTGTTCTGGGTGACGATCAGGCGGTGACAATCCCGCATTGCGGCTGACCTGTTTCAGACCATCCGGATCACATCGCGGTCGATGGCCAGCATGTACCCCCGTCGCGCCACCGTGCGCACCAGCACCGCGCTGATCAACTGATTGCCCAGCGCGTCACGCAGACGCTTGATCCGCGTGGCCCCCGCGGCTTCATCGCAGTCGGACGCGTCGCGCCCGGAGACAAGTGCTTCGATCTCGGCCCCGTTCAGGATCTCGTCATCGAGCCGCGCTTCCGCCAGAACCGAGAGCGTCTCGATGGCGGCGGCGGTCAGGGTGAATTCCATGTTGTTCAGGCTCACAGACCGCGCCTCGCGACTGATGAGCAGCGACTGCACCTGAATACCCGCCCGCTCGATCTCGCGCATCCGGCGGTAGAGGGCGCTCAACACCACCAGAAAAGCCAGCGCCACGACCAGGAGTGCCACTGCAAACACAAGCAGCACAAAGATCACGGTCCGGTAAGACGCCAACACCTCGGAGAAAGCCGTCCCCGATTGGGCCAGGATCTCCAGCAGGCGAATGTCCTGCCCGCCGGTCAGCCCGGTGTTTTCGACAAAGATCCGCTCGACCCGCGCGTCAAACGCATCCGCGTCAGGCAGGCTCGCAAAGAGCAGGATGGCAGCCACCGCCAGAATACCCACCACGGCAAAGAGGCCCATGGCGATCATCCAACCGATGGATTTCGACGAGTCAGTAGCGGAGGAAATACGTGCCAGCATCGTCTTTGCGCTCATGTGCTTCTTTCTCTTTCAGGGTGTCCATCACCGTCAGGAGCGTCCAGCCCCCCGCCTCCAGCCGCTCGGCGACCGCGTCCTCGACCCGATCACACTCGTCGTCATCGAGTTCGACAATCCCGTAATGAAGGCGCAGCGGATCGTCCTGCTTGGCCTTGTATTCCACGAAACAACTGGCCCCCGCCATGCCTGCTACAAGGGCGGTCGCGGGGACTGCCATGAGAACTGCTCGTATTGCCTGTCGCATCACATCGCTCCGAAGCTGCGATTCTTCCCGCGATCCTGCCACGCGGGGTCCGGTCTGGCCATGACGCAAGGCGTGTTATCCCCTGACACGCGCCTGTTATTGCCTGATTTCGACCCTCAGGGGCAGGTCTGATCCCACAAGGCCGCATATCCCATGCGTCAGACCCACAGGAGATCAGCCATGACCCGCTTGCTCACCGCCGCCCTCATCAGCGCCTCTCTCATCGCGACGCCCGTCACCGCCGAGACCCGCCGCACGACCCCACAGCAAGAGCAGCAGATCGGCCAGATCCTGGCCGCGCTCGCAGGGCTCGGCGTTTTGGCCTACGCGGTCCAGAAGTCGAAGGATGATGACGACGACGATAAAAAGAAGAAGCGCAAGAAGCGCGAAAAGGAACGCGCCGAGGCAGAGCGTCTCGAAAAGGAACGCAAGGCAAAGGAACGCCGGGAAAAGGAACGCAAGGCCGCCGCGCAACAGGCCCGTGACGACGAGGTTGCCCGCCGCCGTGAAGAAGACCAGCGCCTCGCCCATAACGACCGCTGGGATCAGGAGCGTCGCTGGGATCGTTGGGACAACCGGGATCGCTGGCAGCGCGACTGGACCCCGACTGTGCCCGAGCATTGCGTCGTCCACACCTCGACCGGCGAGCGTCCCCCGCGCATCGCTGCGGCACCTTGTCTCCGCTACAACGGCATCACCCGCGAAGACCTGCCGCGTCAGTGCCGTGACACCTTCCGCACACCCGATGGCCCGATGCGCGGCTACGGCCTGCCCTGTCTGCGCCAGAATGGTGTGCGGATTGCCGGTCGCCGCTGACCCCGGCGGCGACCAGACTGGCCCGGGTGCGTGCGCCCGGGTCTTTTTTGTTGAGATTTAACGGACCTTCACCCATGCCGGTGCCATGGCCGACTATTCCATCGAATCCAGCCTTCATCGTCTTGGTGCCCGGTTGATCGCCGGAGTGGATGAGGTCGGCCGGGGACCGCTCGCGGGACCAGTCACTGCCGCTGCCGTGATCCTTGCGCCCGTCATGGTGCCCCCCGGCCTCAATGACAGCAAAAAACTCACCGTAAATCGCAGGGCCGAACTGGCGCGTGATATTCACAGGGTGGCGCTTGTCGGCATTGGCGAGGCGACGGTCGAGGAAATTGATGAGATCAACATACTTCAGGCAACCTTTCTCGCCATGCACCGCGCCATCGCCGCGCTGCCTGTAACCCCCGACGCGCTGCTGATCGACGGCAACCGAGCCCCCAAGGATCTGCCCTGCCCAGCGCATACGATCCCCAAAGGGGATGGCCGCAGCGTCTCGATCGCAGCTGCGTCGATTGTGGCCAAAGAGTGGCGGGATCGGGGCATGCGGGCGCTGGCGCAACAGTACCCGGAATATGGTTGGGAAAAAAACGCGGGCTACGGCACCGCACAGCACTTGACGGCGCTGAAAAGCCACGGCGCGACCACACATCATAGACGCAGCTTCGCGCCGGTCCGCAATATCTTGTTGCAAGAAAAATCAATCGAATCAGAGCACAAAAACACTTTGCAAGGCAGAATCACCCCCGGCAATCTGGAGCTATAACAAACGGCCAAAATGGCTGAACCAGAGGCGGTGACCATGACGACAAAGACGCTGGAAGGGGCAAAGACCTTGCCTCTGAACGAAATTCTGCACGGGGATTGCATTGAGAAGATGGCCAGCCTGCCTGCGGGCTCGGTGGACCTGGTCTTTGCCGATCCGCCCTATAACCTGCAGCTCAAGGGCACGTTGCACCGCCCCGACAATTCCAAGGTCGATGCCGTGGACGACGCCTGGGACAAGTTTTCCAGCTTTGCCGCCTATGACAAGTTCACCACCGCCTGGCTGAAAGAGGCCCGCCGGATCCTGAAGCCCAACGGGGCGATCTGGGTGATCGGCTCCTATCACAACATCTTCCGCGTCGGCGCGACCCTGCAGGATCTGGGGTACTGGATTCTGAACGACGTGGTCTGGCGCAAGACGAACCCGATGCCGAATTTCCGCGGCAAGCGCTTTACCAACGCCCATGAGACGATGATCTGGGCCAGCCGGGATGAGGGCGCGAAATATACCTTTAACTACGACGCGCTGAAGGCCCTCAACGAAGGGGTGCAGATGCGCTCCGACTGGGTGCTGCCGATCTGCTCGGGTCATGAACGGCTGAAGGATGCCGACGGCGCCAAGGCGCATCCGACCCAGAAACCGCAATCGCTGCTGCACCGGGTGCTGATTGGCTCAACCAATCCCGGGGACGTGGTGCTCGATCCGTTCTTTGGCACCGGCACCACCGGCGCCGTCGCGAAGATGCTGGGCCGCGACTTCATCGGAATCGAGCGCGACGAGAGCTATATCGAGGTCGCCAAACGCCGCCTCGACCGGGTTCGCCGCTTTGACCGCGCCGGGCTGGAAGTGACCACCGCGAAACGCGCCGAACCCCGCGTGCCCTTTGGCCAACTGGTCGAGCGTGGGATGCTGCGCCCCGGCGAGATGCTCGTCAACCCGCGCGGCCAGCAGGCCAAGGTCCGCGCCGACGGCACGCTGGTGGCCGACAATGCGCGCGGCTCGATCCATCAGGTCGGCGCCGCGCTGGACGGCGCCCCCTCCTGCAATGGCTGGACCTACTGGTCCTTCATCCGCGACGGTCAGCGGGTGCCCATCGACATTCTGAGACAACAGATCCGCTCGGAAATGAGCTGATCTCACGTCCGCCAGTGCCGGGCACTCTATAGTGACGGATGCGCCCGAGGGCGCAACCGACCGGCACAAACTTGCCCCGCCATCCCCCCGGATGCGCGGGGCTTTTTTTACGGGTCATTTGGCCAAAAAAAGGGCGCGGTACCCCGCGCCCTGATTATATAATTGGATGGCTGCCGGCAGTCGCGGCAAAGAAGGGATCAAGCGTTGACGCTGTCCTTCAGGGCCTTGGCGATGGTCATCTTGACAACCTTATCGGCCTCTTTCTGCATCTGCTCACCCGTGGACGGGTTGCGGACAGTGCGGGCGGGACGCTCGCGGCAGAAGATCTTGCCAACGCCCGGCAGGGTCACAGCACCGCCAGCGGACACCTCTTCGGTGATCAGGCTGGTGATCGCGTCGAGCGCCTCGCCGGCCTTTTTCTTGTCGGTATCCATCTTCTCGGCCAGAGCAGCAACAAGCTGGGTCTTGGTCATCGGCTTTTGCGCCATATCCCTGTCTCCTTCGTTTTTTGACGATTCTGAGAGCGACTAAACGCGATCTTTTTCAGAGGCACAACGGCTTGAAAGGTCATAATTGACCTTTTCCACCTGATTTAGCACCGCAAAGTCACAGAAATGCGGTCTCCTCAAAGGATCTCAGCTTTCGAGAGTGGATCCGCTCCAGCGGCATGTCCCGGATCGTCTCAAGCGCCCGGATCCCAATCAACAAGTGTCGCGTGACCTGAGTCTTGTAGAAATCCGTGGCCATGCCAGGCAGTTTCAGTTCGCCATGCAGCGGCTTGTCACTGACACAAAGCAGCGTACCGTAGGGGACCCGGAACCGGAACCCATTGGCAGCGATGGTCGCGCTCTCCATGTCGAGCGCAATGGCCCGGGACTGGCTCAGACGTTGCACCGGACCAGACTGCTCGCGCAATTCCCAGTTGCGGTTGTCGATCGTGGCCACAGTGCCGGTGCGCATGATCCGCTTTAGCTCGTAGCCCTGAAGCTCTGTGACCTCCTCCACCGCGTTTTCCAGAGCGATCTGGATCTCGGCCAGAGCCGGGATGGGCACCCAGATGGGCAGGTCATCGTCCAGCACGTGATCTTCGCGCAGATACGCGTGGGCGAGCACGAAATCCCCGAGACGCTGGCTGTTTCTGAGCCCCGCGCAGTGGCCCACCATAAGCCAGGCATGTGGGCGGAGCACGGCGATGTGGTCAGTGGCGGTCTTCGCATTGGACGGTCCGACGCCGATATTGACCAGCGTGATGCCCTGCCCGCCGGGGCGCTGAAGGTGATAGGTCGGCATCTGCGGCATCTTCGGCAGCGTGGTGATTGTGCCTTCGCTATCGGTGATCCGCTGGTTCCCAGGCGCCACAAAGCCTGTATAGCCCGTGGACGGATCGGCAAGCATCTTGCGGGCATATTGCTCGAACTCATCCACGTAGAACTGGTAGTTGGTAAAGATCACGTGGTTCTGGAAATGCGCCGGATCCGTCGCCGTGTAATGCGCGAGGCGCGCCAGCGAGTAGTCTATCCGCGGCGCCGTAAAAGGCGCCAGCGGCCGTGAACCATCCGGGTGCAGATAGCCTTCGGCATTTACGATGGCGTCATGGGTTACGTTCAGGTCTGGCGTATCGAACACGTCGCGCATGGTGAAATGCATGGCGCCTTCCTGCGGCACGACCAGATCCTTGTCATCGGCTACGGCGAAATGCAGCGGCATGGGGGTATCAGAAACGCCAATCTCTACCGCAGGACAGGTCGTCTCCAACAGGAGCGCAATCTGCTGGGTGAGATAATTGCTGAATAATTCAGGCCGGGTGACGGTCGTCGAGTAATGCCCCGGCTGGGTCACATGACCAAAGGAGAGGCGACTGTCGCCATCGTGAAAGCTGTTCGAGATCAGGCGGATCTCGGGATAGAAGGCCCGGTGGCGTTGCTCGGGCACTTCACCCGAGAGACAGCGCACGAAATGCCCGGAAAGAAAGGCCACCGCCTCGTAATAAAGCTCTTTCAGGCGCTCCACCGCTGCAGTGGCATCGGTGAACGTCCGGGGATCTGTGTGGGGCGGCGTCAGGACCTTCGAACTGTCTGTCATTTTCTTATCCTTTTTCGCTGGCAGCTAACTCCGCTTTGCGCGGCAGAGCAAGGGCCGGTCCCCTCTGTCCTTCGCCGCGCCATCGTCTAATGTGGGGCCATGAAACCCGACGCAGACGACCTTCAACGCTTCGTCACCGCACAGGACGGCAGCTTCTCCCGGGCCCGCGACGAGATTCGCAGGGGCCGGAAGGAGAGCCACTGGATGTGGTACATCTATCCGCAACTGCGCGGGTTGGGGCGCTCTGAACAGGCGCGGTATTATGGAGTCGCCGGCCTCGATGAGGCAGAGCGCTATCTGGCGCATCGGGTGCTCGGGCCACGGCTCATCGAGATGTTCGAGGTGTTGCACGACCATCGCGGCACACCGCTGGATCAGATCTTCGGCCCCGTAGACGCGCTGAAACTGCGATCTTCGGCAACGCTCTTTGCCACCGTTCCCGATGCGCCCCGCATCTTTGCGGATGTGTTGGCGACGTTGTGCGGCGGTCCCTGCCCCCTGACAGAGGAGAGACTCTGATGCGGCTACTCAGTATCGGCCACGGCTATTCCGCGCGCGCGCTCGCGCCGCTCTTGCTGGCGCGCGGCTGGGATGTGGTTGGCACGACCCGGAGCGAAGAAAAGGCCGAAGCCATCGCAACAACAGGCGTGCGCCCGGTGATCTGGCCCGATACCGACCTGACCGAAGAGATCGCAGGAGCCACCCATGTGCTGCATTCTGTATCTCCTGATGACGGCGACCCGGTGCTCGCCGAGTATAGCGACGCCTTCGCCAAGGCGCGGCTGTCCTGGTTTGGCTATCTCTCCACCACCGGGGTCTATGGCGACCATCAGGGCGGATGGGTGGACGAGGATACGCCCCTGACCCCCTCGACCAGACGCGGCCAGGCCCGGGTCGAGGCCGAGCGCGGCTGGCAGGCGCTGGCCAAGGCCCACGAGCTGCCGCTGCATATCTTTCGCCTCGCCGGGATCTACGGCCCCGGCCGCGGTCCCTTTGCCAAGGTTCGCAAGGGGACGGCGCGGCGGATCATCAAGCCCGGTCAGATCTTTTCCCGCATTCATGTGGAAGATATCGCGCAGGTCCTGCTGGCCTCCATCGGCAAGCCCCGGCCCGGCGCTGTTTATAATGTCTGCGACGATGACCCTGCCCCGCCTCAGGACGTGATCGCCCATGCCGCCGATCTGCTGGATCTGCCTCGCCCGCCCGAAGTCGATTTCGACACCGCCGATCTCAGCCCCATGGCGCGCAGCTTCTATGCCGAGTCGAAGCGAGTTCGGAATGACCTGATCAAAGCCGAGCTCGGCGTCCGTCTTCGCTACCCCAGCTACCGCGACGGGCTCGCGGCTTTGCTGAAGGCTGGCTAACGGTCAGGCGCGGTTGCGCAGGCTGTCGATGCCGAGGGTCTCCAGCACCTTCGCCTCGATATCCTCGCAGTTCAGCCCGGCCGTCGCATACATATCACGCGGGCTCGCATGGTCGATGAACGTGTCGGGCAGCACCATCGAGCGGTATTTCAGGCCGGTATCAAACACGCCCTTCTCCGCGAGAAGCTGCGCCACATGGCTGCCAAAGCCGCCCACGGCGCCCTCTTCGATGGTGATCAGCGCTTCGTGATCGCGGGCGAGGCGGAGGATCAGGTCTTCGTCCAGCGGTTTCGCGAAGCGCGCATCGGCGACAGTGGGCGACAGGCCCCGCGCCTCCAGCGCCTCGCTGGCCTCCACGACCTCCTTCAGCCGCGCGCCAAAATTGAGGAGGGCCACGCGGGAGCCTTCGCGGATCATCCGGCCCTTGCCGATCTCCAGAACCTCGCCCCGCTCGGGCATTTCGACCCCGGTGCCTTCGCCACGCGGGAAGCGGAAGGCGATGGGGCCGCCATCATGGGCCACGGCGGTCGCCACCATATGGCGTAGCTCCGCCTCATCGGCGGCGGCCATGACCACGAAGCCGGGCAGGTTGGCGAGGTAGGCAATATCGAAACTCCCTGCATGGGTCGCGCCGTCAGCCCCCACCAGCCCGGCCCGGTCGATAGCAAAGCGCACCGGCAGCCGCTGCAAGGCCACGTCATGGACAATCTGGTCGTAGCCCCTTTGCAGGAAAGTGGAATACATGGCGCAGAAGGGCTTCATCCCGCCCGCCGCGAGACCGGCGCAGAAGGTCACGCCATGCTGCTCGGCAATGCCCACGTCGAAACAGCGGCTGCCAAAGCGCTTGGCAAAGAGGTCGAGCCCGGTGCCGTCGGGCATCGCCGCTGTCACGGCGCAGATCTTGTCGTCCTCGGCGGCTTCCTGAAACAGCGTCTCGGCAAAGACGCGGGTGTAGGAGGGCGCGTTGGATTTCGGCTTTTTCTGCTCACCGGTCAGCGGGTCGAACCGGGCGACGCCGTGGCCCTTATCCGAGGCGTTTTCCGCCGGATGATAGCCCTTGCCCTTTTTGGTAATCACATGCAGCAGAACCGGTCCATCGGCCCGCGCCCGTACAGTGCGCAAAACCGGCAGGAGTTGGTCCAGATCATGGCCATCAATGGGCCCGAGATAGGAAAAGCCCAGTTCCTCGAACAACGTCCCGCCCACCGTCATGTGCTTCAGCATGTCCTTGGCGCGCTTGGCCCCCTCGCGGAAGGGTTCGGGCAGCATGGAGACGGCACCCTTGGCTGCGGCCTTGAACTCCTGGAACGGCGCGCCCGCATAGAGACGGGACAGGTAGCTCGACATGGCGCCGGTGGGGGGCGCGATGGACATCTCGTTGTCGTTGAGGACCACGAACATGCGGCGACCCAGATGCCCCGCATTATTCAGCGCCTCATAGGCCATGCCGCCCGACAGCGCTCCGTCGCCGATCACCGCGATGGCGTCGCCCAAGGCCGGGTCCGGTGCGCCGCCCAGATCGCGGGCGATGGTAAAGCCCAGCGCCGCCGAGATCGAGGTCGAGCTGTGGGCCGCGCCGAACGGATCGTAGGGCGATTCGCTGCGCTTGGTAAAACCGGACAGCCCATCCTTTTGCCGCAAGGTCCGGATGCGGTCGCGGCGGCCGGTGAGAATTTTGTGCGGGTAGCACTGATGCGAGACATCCCAGATCAGCCGGTCGCGCGGTGTATCAAACACCGCATGGAGGGCTACGGTCAGTTCGACCACACCCAGCCCCGCGCCCAGATGGCCTCCGGTTTCACTGACCGCCGAGATCGTCTCGGAGCGCAGCTCTTCGGCGACGCGATGCAGATCGCGGTCAGAGAGGGCGCGCAGATCGGCGGGCACCGAGATACGGTCGAGCATGGGAGTGTCGGGACGATGGGTCATGGGCGGGCCTGCCTGAAACGATTTTTCCAGACTTAGCCCGCTTGCCCGGGCACTGCAAACCTCAGCGGTCGCGCGAGACCACGAATCTGGCACAGTGCCGAAGGGTTTCCGCGTCAGACCCGAACGGATCGAGCGCCGCGCAGGCCTCCTCCACCAGATCCCGCGCCCGGGCTTTGGCCCCGTCGAGGCCCAAGAGCGAGACGAACGTCGCCTTGCCCGCGCCCTGATCCTTGCCCACAGCCTTGCCTACCTCCTCGGCCGTGCCCTCCACATCGAGGATATCGTCGGCAATCTGGAACGCCCGGCCAAGTGCGTCCGCATAGCGTCGCATGGGGTCGGGATCGGCGTCGGCAAGATGGGCGCCAGCCGTCGCGGACCAGACGATCAGGGCGCCGGTCTTATTGGCCTGTAACGCCTCGATCCCGTCCAGCGCCAAAGGCGTCTCGGCGGTCTCCGCCGCGATGTCCTGCGCCTGCCCCAACACCATGCCGCGCGCACCGGAGGCCTCAGCCAGCCCGGCGATCAGGCGGCACCGAACGCCCGCGTCGGGATGGCAAACGGGATCGGCCAACAATCCAAAGGCGAGCGTTTGCAGCGCATCGCCCACCAGCACAGCAGTGGCCTCATCCCATTTCACATGCACTGTCGGACGCCCGCGCCGCAGATCGTCGTCATCCATGCAGGGCAGGTCGTCATGGACCAGGGAATAGGCATGCAGAGCTTCGGTGGCCGCGGCGGCCTCGACCGGAGCGCCGGCGGACACACCGTGAAGCCGCGCGCTTTCCAACACCAGAAACCCGCGCAAACGCTTCCCGCCGGTCAGAGCGTAGCGCATGGCGGCGTGGATCTCGTCCGGACCATCGGCAGCCCGCATCAGCCGCGCTTCGCAGAACGCCTGCGCCTCTTTCAGTCGCTGGGCAAAACTCACGGGTCCAGCGGCTCCGTCCCCGTCGGGCGACCCTCGGCATCAGTGGTGATTTTCGCCACCTTTTCCTCGGCGGCCTGCAAGGTTTCGGCACAGCGCTTGCGCAAATCAGCGCCGCGCCCGTAAAGCGCGATCGACTCCTCGAGCGGCACATCCCCGTTCTCCAGCTTGCCCACGACGGCCTCAAGCTCGCGCATGGCCTCCTCGAAGCTCATCTCTGCGACCGGCTTATCGCTCATGCCAACCTCTCTTTCAGAACACCCACATGGGCCGCCACGCTGGCGGATAACGCGTCCAGATCATACCCGCCTTCGAGTGTCGAGACGATACGCCCGCCGCAATGCTCCAGCGCCAGATCGCAGAGCCGATGGGTGATCCAGGCATAATCTTCCGTCCGCCAGTTCAACCCAGCCAAGGGATCGGCGCGATGGGCATCAAATCCGGCGGAGATCAGAAACAACTCGGGGGCGTGGGCGGCAATGCGGGGGAACACGAGCAGGTCATAAGCTTCCCGCATCTGCGTTCCATTGCTGCCGGTGGGCAACGGGACGTTCAGGATCTGGCCATGCGCCCCCGTCTCATGGGCCGCGCCGGATCCGGGCCAGAGCGGCATCTGATGGGAGGAGACAAACAGTACCTCCGGCACGCCCCAGAGCAAATCCTGCGTGCCATTTCCGTGGTGCACATCGAAGTCGATAACCGCGATTCGATGCAGGCCCCGCTCCAGCGCGTACCGCGCCGCGATGGCCACATTGCCGAACAGACAGAACCCCATGCTGCGGGCGGTCTCGGCATGGTGACCGGGCGGACGGCACCCCACAAAAGCGGCCTGCGCTTCCCCATCCAGCACCGCATCGACCGCCGCGACACACCCGCCCACGGCGTGACGTGCGGCCACCAGCGACCCCGGAGACACATGGGTGTCCGGGTCGATGGAGACCGAGCCAGCCTCCGGGATGCTGTCAGAGATCGCGTCAATATAGGATTGCGGATGGCAGAGCCGCAAATGCGCGTCGGTGCAATCGGGCGCGTCACGGCGGTCGAGCCTCAGCGGCTCCAGCCCTGCTTCCACCGCGTTCAATCGGTCCACCCGCTCTGGATGGCCCGGCGGTGTAACGTGGTCAAAGCCAGAGGGATTGGAGTACCAGATCACGGACATATCGGCCTCGGGTCAATCAGCGACAAGCATATATCCTGCACCCCGGACGGTTTGCAGGTGCCGGGGATTCTTCGGGTCGGCCTCGATCTTACGTCGCAGACGCGTGATCTGCACGTCGACCGCGCGCTCCTGCGCCCCCGCCCCTTCCGGTCCCGCACGCCCCAGATCTTCGATCAAACGGGTGCGGCTGACCACCTCTCCGACCTCTCGGGAAAAGAGCCGCATCAGCGCGGACTCAGTCGCGGTCAGGCGGATCAACTCGTCCCCCCGCCACAACTCTCCCCGGCTCACATCGTAGCGGATCGGGCCAAGATGCAGCATTTTCGGCGCTTCCGGCTCTTCGGGCGGCGGCACACGGCGCAGGATGGCGTTGATCCGAAGCAGCAGCTCCATGGGCTCAAAGGGCTTTGACATATAGTCGTCCGCCCCGGCCTCGAGCCCGCGGATCCGCTCTTCGGTCTCGCCGCGGGCAGTCAAGAGCAACGTCGGCAGGCCCCGGTCCGAGACAAGCCATTGGCAGAGGGACACACCGTCCTCGCCCGGCATCATCACATCAACGATCGCCAGATCGAAATCGAGACCTGAAAGAATTCGTCGGGCATGCTGGGAGTCGCGGGCGGCCGAGACAAAGAAGCCTTTGCGAGAGAGGTACTTTTTCAAGAGGTCACGGAGACGTTCGTCATCATCGACAATCAGAATGTGCGGGCGGTCGGTCATGCGGCCCCCTCAAACAAACGCTTCAGATCGTCGTCCATCATTTCTTCGAGCACCCGTCGAAACCCCGTGACCGCCTCGGGTCCTGCCCGCCGGAACGCTTCGCGCATCCGGGCGGTCTGAGCCTCGCTCAACTCCCGTTCGAAATCCCGACCGCTCTCGGTCAGACTCAGATGCCGCTCACGCCGGTCCACAGTTCCCACCTTACTCTCGACCAGACCATCCTCGATCAGCGTGCGCAAGACCCGGTTCAGGGACTGCTTCGTCACGCCCAGAATCGCCAGCAGGTTGTTCACATTCGTACCCGGCCAGCGATTGATGAAGTGGATCGCTCGGTGATGCGCCCGCCCGTAGCCATGTTCCGACAGGATCCGATCCGGATCAGCGGTAAACCCTCGATAGGCAAAGAACATCGCCTCGATGCCGCGCCTGAGCTGCGCATCAGTCAGAAACAACAAACTCTCGCCGGTTGGTCCGCGATCCGTCATTCTCACGATCCTCACTCTCACCCCATTCACGATTTATGTCAGTAGAATTGACATTTCACAAGGCGCCAGATAGCCCAACTGCCAGTTTATCGCAATTTTGTGACGTTGCCGCACTGCGGCACGCACGATCAGAAAAGGAGCACTGGCATGTCAGGCGGGTATGATGATCGCGACGGGAAGATCTGGATGGACGGATCGCTGGTGGAATGGCGCGATGCGAAGGTGCACATCCTGACCCACGCGCTGCACTATGCCTCCTCTGTGTTCGAAGGCGAACGCTGCTATAATGGCAAGATCTTCAAATCTGTCGAGCATTCCGAGCGGCTGAAACGTTCCGCCCAGCTCATCGATTTCGAGATCCCCTACTCCGTCGAGGAGATTGAGGCCGCCAAGGAAGCCACGTTGAAGGCCAACAACCTGACGGATGCCTATGTCCGGGCTGTGGCCTGGCGCGGTGCGGGTCCGGATATGGGCGTCGCCTCGGCCCGCAACCCTGTCCGCATGGCGGTCGCGGTCTGGGAATGGGGCGCCTATTACGGCGACGCCAAAACCAAGGGCGCAAAGCTCGACATCTCCAAATGGCGCCGCCCCGACCCGGCGACGATCCCCTGCGAAGCCAAGGCCGCCGGTCTCTACATGATCTGCACCATGTCCAAGCATACCGCCGAGGCCAAGGGATGCTCTGATGCCCTGATGATGGATTATCGTGGCTACGTGGCTGAGGCGACCGGGGCGAATGTCTTCTTTGTCAAAAACGGCGAGGTGCATACACCGACGCCCGATTGCTTCCTGAACGGGATCACCCGGCAGACCGTCCTGCAGATGCTGCGCGACAAGGGCATAACGTTTCATGAGCGCCACATCATGCCGGAAGAGCTGGAGAGCTTTGAGCAGTGCTGGCTGACCGGCACCGCCGCCGAGGTGACACCCGTCGGACAGATCGGGGATTATTCCTTCGAGGTCGGCGCTCTGACCCTCGATGTGGCCGAGAGCTACGAGAAACTCGTCCGCAGTTGAGATCCTCCACAAAGTAAATGTCCTGCCGGCCCGAAGGACGGCAGGACAGAAACAACGATCCGGAACCGAAAGACGCTCCCGTTCGCGTCGAAGAAAAGTTTGGTCATAAAAATTACTTTAGATAACACATAAAAGTTAACCCAACGTCATCCCCATTTGGGAGTGAAATTCCTGTGAAATTTCAGATCTCCATCTAACCCTCTGATTTTGAAAAAAAGAAAAGCCGCCCATTCAGGCGAATGGGCGGTAGGTTCTTCATACAATCTTAAGTCGAGCGAATTCAGACCGCGAATCGCAGGGGACGTACGGCGTTGAACGCCCTTGTCCCCATGAGATCGTCGATGACTTTCGCCTCGACCGCATCGTCGAGGTAGAGCAGGGCCAGAGCATCCTTGCCCCGATCTGACCGCCCGAGGGTGAAGTTCGCGATGTTCACACCGTTCTCGCCCATGGTCTGACCAAGGATACCGATGATCCCCGCTTTGTCGGCATTGGTGGTGTAGAGCATATGCGCGCCCACCTCGGCATCGATGTTGATCCCCTTGATCTGGATAAAGCGCGGCTTGCCGTCCGAGAACACTGTCCCCGCGACCGAGCGCTGACGCTGGGCTGTTTTCATCGTCACCTTGATATAGGCGTCGAACACGCCGGTCTGCTCCTGCGTGGTCTTCGAGACTTCGATGCCGCTGTCACGCGCCATGACCGGTGCAGAAACCATGTTGGCGTCGGGATTACGCTCCCGCATCACGCCCGCGACCACCGCCGCGTTCAGCGCGTTGGTGTTCATCTCGGCGACAGCGCCATCATAGAGCACATTGATCGCTTCGATCGGCTCGTCGGTCATCTGGCCGATGAACGCGCCCAGATGCTCGGCCAGCTTCAGCCAGGGCCCCATGACCTTGGCTTCTTCGGCGGTGACGCTGGGCATGTTCAGGGCGTTGGAGACGGCGCCAGTCAGCAGGTAGTCCGACATCTGCTCGGCCACCTGCAAGGCGACGTTCTCCTGCGCCTCGGTGGTGGCGGCGCCCAGATGCGGGGTGACCACCACGTTTTCGAGGCCAAAGAGCGGCGAATCGGTTGCAGGCTCGACGGCGAACACGTCGAAGGCAGCCCCGGCGACGCGGCCCTCTTTCAGCGCCTCGGCCATGGCCTCTTCGTCCACCAGACCGCCCCGGGCGCAGTTGATGACCCGTACACCGGGCTTCAGCTTGGCGATGTTTTCGCGGCTGAGGATGTTACGGGTCTTGTCCGTCAGCGGCACGTGCATGGTGATGAAATCGGACTTCGCCAGCAGCTCGTCCAGCTCGACCTTGCGGCAGCCGATCTCGGTGGCGCGCTCTTCCGACAGGAACGGATCATAGGCGATGACCTTCATCCGCAAACCCAGCGCGCGGGAGATGACGATCGAGCCGATATTGCCCGCACCGATCACGCCCAGCGTCTTGCCGGTCAGCTCAACACCCATAAAGCGGGACTTTTCCCATTTGCCCGCATGGGTCGAGGCGCTGGCCTCGGGGATCTGGCGCGCGACGGCGAACATCATAGCGATGGCGTGCTCAGCGGTGGTGATGGAGTTGCCAAACGGCGTGTTCATCACGATCACACCCTTCGCCGAGGCGGCGGGCAGATCGACATTATCGACACCAATCCCGGCGCGACCGATAACCTTGAGGTTACCTGCAGCCGCCAGCACCTTTTCGGTGACCTTGGTGGCGGAGCGGATGGCTAGGCCGTCATACTGGCCGATCACTTCGAGGAGACGGTCCTTATCCTTGCCGAGGCCGGGTTCGAAATCCACTTCGATGCCACGGTCACGGAAGATCTGGACGGCGGTTTCCGACAGCTTGTCGGACACGAGAACTTTGGGCGCCATGTGAGGGGCTCCTTTGCAAAGACGTCTGTGAGAGGGCCGGCGCCGCGACGGGCGCCGGTGTCATGTCAAGCGGCGCGCTCGGCGAGCACGGCGTGATAGGCCCAGTCGATCCACGGCATCAGCGCCTCAAGATCGGAGGTCTCCACCGTCGCACCACACCAGATCCGCAGCCCCGGAGGCGCGTCGCGATAGCTGCCCAGATCATAGGCCACGCCCTCGGCGTCGAGTTTCTTGACCACCGCCTTAGCGAAATCCGCATCCCCGGCAACGGTTGGATCGGTGAATTTCAGGCAAACGGACGTGTTCGATCGCAGCGCCGGATCCTCGGCCAGATTGGCGATCCAGTCGCGGGCGTCGCAGAAATCCCAGACCACCTGAGCGTTGCTGTTGGCACGGTCCATCAGGCCGGTCAGGCTGCCCACGGATTTGCCCCAGACCAGTGCCTGCAGGTAATCCTCGACGCAAAGCATCGACGGCGTGTTGATCGTCTCGCCGCGGAAGATGCCCTCGATCAGCTTGCCACCCTTGGTCAGGCGGAAGATCTTCGGCATCGGCCACGCAGGGGTATAGCTCTCCAGCCGTTCGACGGCGCGCGGGCTGAGGATGATCACGCCGTGGGCCGCCTCACCGCCCATCACCTTCTGCCAAGAGAAGGTCGTCACGTCGAGCTTGTCCCACGGCAGATCCTGCGCAAAAGCCGCAGAGGTCGCGTCACAGAGCGTCAGACCAGCGCGGTCGGCGGGGATCATGTCGCCATTGGGCAGACGCACGCCGGAGGTGGTGCCGTTCCAAGTGAAGCAGACATCCTTGTTCCAATCGACCTCACTTAGGTCAACGATCTCGCCATAACCCGCTTCGCGCACGGTGTTTTCGGCCAGTTTCAGCTGCTTGACCACGTCAGTGACCCAGCCCTTGCCAAAGCTCTCCCACGCCAGCGTCTCTGACGGGCGAGCGCCCAGCAGGCTCCACATGGCCATCTCGAAGGCGCCGGTGTCAGAGGCCGGGACGATCCCGATGCGGTAGTCTTCGGGCACGCCGAGGATCTCGCGGGTCTCGTCGATGGCCTGCTTCAGCTTGGCTTTGCCAACGGTCGCACGGTGCGAGCGGCCCAAGGGGGCGTCCACGAGCGCGTCCAGCGAAAATGCGGGAGGTTTGGCACAGGGGCCAGATGAAAAACGCGGATTAGCCGGCCGCGTTGCCGGGGTCTCAGTAACAGTCATGCTACCCTTCCAGATAAGCGCCCCTCGTTGGGGAGGGGTGTCCCACCGCTAGAGGTACGCGCACCCAACACAAACAGCAATAGAGACATGAGTTCGGGACGCAAAAAAAATGACAAATTATGTGGGCAGCCGTTCTGCCCCACCGTTTGATGGTGTGAACCTTTCGCATAAATGGAAGGAAGCGCCATGGACCAAAATCGTGATGGCCGCGCCACGACCACGCACAACTTCCGCGCTCACATACGGTTATCGCAAGCTTCGATCCCGGAGCGAAGCCGTGAACTTGGAGTCAATCACCAAATGGGTGCCAATCGGCGCACGCAACAAACGGTGGAGGCCCTGAGGACCGGTCCGAAGGAACCACGGCCAAAACCGTTCCCACTGAAGCCGAGGACGCCGTGATCGTCTCATTCCCGCGCATTTCACTGCTACCGCCGGAGTCAGAGCGGCAGGCGAACAATCCGAAGGATCTTTTGTCGCGACAAACTCTTTTTGTGCCATGCAGCTCTCTAACGCGCATCTGACGCAGTCGGCGCTGCGGCGCTGTTTTCAACGATGAGCCACGTCCCGCAGTCACCCATTGGGCTCGGTCCTGTAGCGACTTGATGGGTAATTCCCAAGGACGATGACGCGCGGAATCGAGCATCCCCTGACCAAGCCTAACCACACGTGGGGTCCCGAAGATTAGAAAATAGTCCGGGGGACGGATGTCCCGAGGAGCGGCCAAGTCGAACGGGTGAACCGGCCGATCAAGCTTGGCGCCGAAACGTAAAACGGCATAACTACGATTGCCACGATCAGCGGCGCAGCCACCTTGCCGCCTTCCTGCGCGCCTACAAAGTCGCCCGTCGTCTGAAGACCTTGAGTGATCTCACACCCTACGAGCAAATCTGCAAAATCCGGACCTCAAAGCCGGGTCGATTCATCCTTGGTCCGATCCGCAAGATCTCGGGACTAAACACATAGGGGGCTTCATCTCAGAGCGGATTGACACATCAGCGCTATGGCGCGTCGCGACGCCGCTTGAAGCAGAAGCCCCCCGGCCCGATCAGCTGCGAGACGGACAGGCGCTCAAATCAGCATATTGCGCGGATCGGCGATCAACCTCGTGTAATGGGTCATGAACCGCGCGGCATCGGCGCCGTTGATCACCCGGTGATCGTAGCTGAGATCCAGCGGCACCATGGGCACCGGGCGCGGCGTGTCGCCCTCCCAGACAGTGACCGTCTCGGTGCGGGTGATGCCAAGGATCGCCACTTCGGGCGGGTTAACGATGGGGGTAAAGGCACTACCCCCGAGACCGCCGAGATTGGTGATGGTCATGGACGCGCCGCCCATCTCATCCGGCCCGACCTTTCTGGCCTGCGCGCGACCTGCCAGATCGGCGATTTCGCCCGCAATCTGCCAGAGCCCCTTGCGATCCGCATCGCGGATCACCGGAACCATGAGCCCGTGGGGTGTGTCGACGGCGATGCCAATATGGACGTAGTCCTTCAGCACCAGCGTCTCCCCATCCGGGGTCAGGGATGCGTTAAAGCGGGAGAAAGCCCGCAAACACCGCGCCAATGCCGCCACGTGGAAGGCCAGCGCGGTCAACTTCGCGCCACGTGCCTGTGCCTCGGGCTTCAGCGCCTTGCGAAACGCCTCGATGGCCGAGACATCCGCCCGGTCGTGATGGGTCACGGCGGGGATCAGGCTCTGGGCCGCGGCGAGGTTCTTTGCGGCGACTTGCGCGAACCGGCTCATGGGTTCCTCGGTCACTGGACCATACTGACTGTGATCTACGTTCCAGTAGCCGGTGTCGCCCGCAGGACCTGCCGCAGCGGTGGTGGCCCCGAGATCCTCGGCGCCCATGGTGCGGCGGCCCAGTGCGCGGGCCTTTTCACTCAGATCCACACCCTGTTCGAGAGCGCGGCGGCGGGTGGAGGGGCTGGCGATGACGTCGTTCATGATCGCCCCCTTACCACTCAGCCGAGATGTACTGGGTTTCCATGAATTCAAGCATCCCTTCATGTCCCCCTTCACGGCCGAGACCAGACTGTTTCACCCCGCCAAAGGGGGCGGCCGGGTCGCTGACCAGACCTCGGTTCAGGCCGACCATCCCGTATTCCAGACGCTCGCAGACTTGCAGCGCGCGCTTGAAATCCTCGGAGAAGACATAGGCCACCAGCCCGTATTCGGTGTCATTAGCGCGGGCGATGACGTCTTCCTGATCGGTGAAGGTCTGGATCGCGGCCACCGGGCCGAAGATCTCGTCCCGCACGCATTCCGCGTCCTCAGACACGTTGGAGAGAACCGTCGGCGGGTAGTAAAAGCCTTTGCCCTCCGGTGCCTCGCCACCGCACTCGACCTTGGCGCCCTTGGCCACGGCGTCGGCGACGAACTCGGCCACCTTGTCGCGGGTGTCCGCATTGACCAGCGGCCCCACATCGACCGAAGGATCGGTGCCATCCCCGACCTTCAGGGCGGACATGGCCTCGGTCAGGCGGCGGGTGAACTCGTCAGCCACGGCCTCATGGACATAGATCCGGTTGGCGGCAGTGCAGGCCTCGCCGAGATTGCGCATCTTCGCCAGCATGGTGCCCTCGATGGCCTTATCCATGTCAGCATCGTCAAAGATGATGCAGGGCGCGTTGCCGCCCAGTTCCATGGCGGGCTTCAGCACCTGATCGGCAGCGGAGTGCAGCAGTTTCCGCCCCACCCCGGTCGAGCCGGTAAAGCTGATCACCCGCACGCGCGGATCATGCAGCATGTGGTCCACCAGCGCACCGGTCCGGCGCGAGGGCAGCACATTGACCAGCCCCTTGGGCACACCTGCCTCTTCGAGGAGCGGCATCAGGGCCAGCATGGTCAGCGGCGTCTCGGAGGCGGGCTTGATGATCACGCCACACCCGGCGGCCAGAGCCGGCGCGATTTTGCGCGTGCCCATGGCGGCGGGGTAGTTCCAAGGGGTGACCAGCACGGCGAGGCCCGCCGGCTTATGCTGCACCACGATCCGGGCTCCGGAGGCCGGGGCGTGGGTGATCAGCCCGTCGGCGCGCACGGCTTCTTCGGCGAACCAGCGGAAGAACTCGGCGGCATAGGTGGCCTCGCCCATGGCGTCGGCGCGGGCCTTGCCGTTCTCCAGCGTGATGAGATGGGCAAAGTGATCGAGCCGCGCGGTCATGAGTTCCCACGCCTTGCGCAGGATCTCGGAGCGGGCGCGCGGCGTGCGGGAGGCCCAGTCGGCCATGGCGCGCTCGGCGGCGTCCAGCGCCGCGTCAGCATCGGCGATGTCAGCAGACGCGACGGAGGCCAGCACCTCTTCGGTGGCCGGGTTCAGCACGTCGAAGCGCTCTGCCGTCTGGCGCCATTCGCCGTCGATATAGAGGTCGGTATGTTCCATGAGCGGTGCCTTTTGTCAGAGCAGATGGCGGAGCGGTTGCTCCATCCGACCTGCGAAATTGGAGAGAAGCGCGATGGCCTCGGCGGCGCTGAGCTGGCCCGCGCCACATTCGAGCGTCAGCCCGATGCCCGCGCCCTCGGCGGTCAGGGTCAGGACCGGCGCATCTTCGGCGCCCATCTCGATTCCGGTGATCCCCGTGCCCCGCAGATCGCGCAGGATGAGCGCCGGGGCATCCTCGGTCTCAGCCACCTGCGACAGGGCCGGGCCGGTGACAGCGTAGCTGCGCGCAGTGCCGAAACGCTCGACTGCGACAGCAGACCCGTCACGACCGAGGCTCACCCCGGCGAGACCCGCCAGGAGCGCATCCGCGTCGGTCAGCCCGTGTGTGCCCGCAGCCCAGTCGGCAAACCCGGCAAAGCCATCGGTTGCACAGTGCGCGGTCAGGCGACGGGTTGCGGGGCCTGCGCCTGCCGCAGCCGCCGGGGTGGCGGCAGGGAGGGAGCGGAGGACGTCCAGATCGGCGACATGGTAGGGCTGGGGATGACCCCCCTCTACGAGCCGGTTCAGGTCGAGACCCTGTTCCATCGCCAGACGCCGCGCCTTGGGCGAGGCAAGGATGCGTCCGCCCGGAGCGATCGGCGCCGCAGTGGCTTGCCGGGGCGCGACGGCCTCCTTCGCCGGAGCGTCGGGCACCGCGGCTGGCGCCGGGGCCGAGGCAGGAGCGGCGTCCTTCACCGACAGGGAAACCGGGTTGGCCGGAGCGCTGTCGGAGAGGATCGCGACCGGGTCGCCCACGGGCACATCTTCGCCCGCCTGCGCCAGCGTCGCCGCGAGGTAGCCCGCACGACCTGCGGGAACTTCCATAGTGGCCTTGTCGGTCTCGACCTCGAAGAGCGGATCTTCGGCGCCGACCTCGGCGCCCGGCTCCACCAGCCAGCCGACGATCCGCCCGGCATCCTGTGCCATGCCGAGCTGCGGCATGGTCACAGGGGTGCCTTCAGGCAAATCGTTCCCGGCCTCAGGGGCCGCGGTCGTAGCAGGCGCTGCGGCTGGTTCCTCGGCGGTCTCGGAGATCTGCGCGATGGCCTGACCCACGGGCACGTCATCGCCAGCCGCCGCTGTCACGCCGGTCAGGAAACCCGCCGCCTGCGCCTCGACCTCCATGGTGGCCTTGTCGGTTTCCACCTCAAAGAGCGCGTCCCCCTTGGCTACCGCATCGCCCGGCGACTTCAGCCACGAGACGATCCGTCCCGTGTCCTGAGCCATGCCGAGCTGGGGCATCGTCACCTCATGCGGCATGGATCATCTCCCCGCCGCACAGCTTGCGCGCCGCCGCGGCGACGCTCTCGGGCGTCGGCACGGTCAGATCCTCCAGCGCGGGCGAGAACGGCACCGGCACATCCATCGCGCCCATCCGCAGAACCGGCGCGTCCAGATGGTAGAACGCCTTTTCATTCAGGCGGCTGGCGATCTCGGAGGTCACGCCAAAGCTCTGGTGGCCCTCGTCGATGACAATGGCGCGCGAGGTCTTCTTGACGCTCTCGATCAGGGTGGCCTCATCGAGCGGCACGATCGTGCGCGGATCGATCACCTCGGCACTGATGCCCTCGGCGGCGAGAATCTCAGCGGCTTTCTCGGCCACCTGCACCATGGACGACGTGCCGATCAGCGTGATGTCGGACCCCGTCCGTTTGACATTCGCCTCGCCGAAGGGGATCAGATACTCCTCCTCGGGGACCGGCGCCTTATCCTGATACATCAGCTTGTCTTCGAAGATCACCACCGGGTTGTTGTCCCGAATGGCGGTCTTCATCAGCCCCTTCGCCTCATAGGCCGACGATGGCAGGGCGACCTTCAGCCCCGGGATATGAGCCACAAGCGCCTGAAGCGACTGGGAATGCTGCGCCGCGGAGCGCCGCGTGGCGCCCAGATTGGTGCGCAGAACCAGCGGCACGGTGAGCTTGCCGCCCGACATGTAGTGGGTCTTGGCCGCCTGATTGCAAAGCTGGTCCATGATCAGGAAGATGAAATCGCCGAACATCAGATCGACGATGGGTCGCGCGCCAGTCATCGCAGCACCGACCGCCATGCCCATAAAGCCGGGCTCAGCGATGGGAGTGTCGATGACGCGCTCGGTGCCGAATTCCTCGACCAGGCCGCTGAGCACCTTGAAGGGCGTCCCGGCCTCGGCCACGTCTTCGCCCATGATAAATGTCGTCGGGTCCCGGCGCATTTCCTCGGCCAGCGCTTCGTTCACGGCCTGGGACAGGGTAATCTCTCGCATGTCTCTCTCCTCAGTCCGCGTAAACGTGCATGTCGACCTCGGACGGGTCGGGATAGGGGGCGTCGAGCGCATAGGCCACGGCGTCAGACGCGTCCTTTTCGATCTCGGCATTGATCGCGTCGATCTCTTCCTCGGTGGCGATGCCTTCGCTCACCAGATGGGCGCGGAAGCGGATGATCGGGTCCCGGTTTTCCTTCCAGTCCTTCTCTTCGTCCTTCGAGCGGTAATATTCCCGGTTGATATCGCCCACATGGTGCCCGTGATAGCGATAGGTCATCAGCTCGATAAAGAACGGCCCCTCACCTTTGCGCGCCCGGTCCACGAGCCGCTCGGTCAGCGCGTTGACGGCAAGCACATCCTGCCCGTCCACCTGATACGCCTCGATGCCAAAAGCCTCGGCCCGCGCGGTAATCGAACCAGCGGCGATTTCCTCGGTCTTGGTGTACTCGGAATAACCGTTATTTTCGCAGGCATAGATGACCGGCAGGTTCCAGAGCGCGGCCATGTTCATGACCTCGTAGAGCAGCCCCTGCGCCGTCGCGCCGTCGCCAAAAAAGCACACGGTCACATCGTTCGATCCGAGCAGCTTCGCCCGCAGAGCGGAGCCAGTCGCAATGCCCATCGAACCGCCGACAATGGCGTTGGCACCCAGATTGCCATGGCTCTGATCGGCGATATGCATCGAGCCGCCTTTGCCCCGGCAATAGCCTTCTTCTTTTCCCAAAAGCTCACAGAACATCTCTTTGAACTCAGCACCCTTGGCCACGCAGTGCCCATGGCCCCGATGGGTCGAGGTGATGCGATCATCGTCGGTGAGCGCTTCGCAGATGCCCACCGCAACGGCCTCTTCACCGGAATACATGTGGGTCAGCCCCGGCATTTTCGCCGAGAGGTATAGCTGGTTCGCATTGTCCTCAAAGGTGCGGATTCGCACCATCTGCCGGTACATGCGCAGGTAGTCTTCGGTATTGTGCTTGGCCTCGGCCATGACGATCCCCCGTCGAAAGGGGCGCCTTGCCCCTTTCTTTGTGTCTGAAAATACCCCCGCCGGAGGCGCGCCGCCGGCGGGCGGCGCTCAGTAGCGGTTGGCGATGGGCAGTTCTTCGGCCGGGAACAGCGAGATCACCTCGCAGCCCGTCTCCGTCACCACGACTTCTTCCTCGATCCGAGCGGCCGAGTAGCCGTCGGTGGCGGGGCAATAGGTCTCCAGCGCAAACACCATGCCCGTCTTGATCTCCATCGGGTGATCGAGACTGATCGCGCGGCTGATGATCGGACGCTCATGCAGCGCCAGACCCAGACCGTGACCGAATTGCAGACCAAACGCCGCATCTTCGTTCGGGAAGCCCAGCGATTCCGCCGTCGGCCAGACCTCGGCCACCTTGTCGGTGGTCACGCCCGGCTTGATCATCGCAATGGAGGCGTCGATCCATTCCCGCGCCTTCACATAGGCGTCGTTCTGTGACGGTGTCGCGCGACCCACGTTGAACGTGCGGTAGTAGCAGGTCCGGTAGCCCTGATAGCTTTGCAGAATGTCAAAGAACGCCTGATCGCCCGGGCGGATCAGTCGGTCAGTGAAGTTGTGCGGGTGCGGGTTGCAGCGCTCGCCCGAGATCGCGTTGATCGCCTCAACGTCATCCGAGCCCATCTCGTAGAGCATCTTGTTCGACAGGGCGACGATGTCGTTCTCGCGGACGCCCGGCTTCAGCTCTTCGTAGATCATGTGGTAGACGCCATCGACCATCGACGCCGCTTGCGTCAGGAGCTGGATCTCGTCCCAGTTCTTGATCTCGCGCGCCGCCAGCATGATCTGCTGGCCGTCGACCACATTGATGCCCTCTTCCTTGAGCGCGTGGAACATCGCGGTCTCAGCATAGTCCACGCCGACCGGCATATTCGCCATGCCCGCATCCTTGATGAGCTGGGCAATCATCTTGGCGTATTTCTGCATCAGGCCGAAATCCGGTGGAATGGTCCCGCGCATACCGACGACACCGGCAAGGCAGTGATCGGGTTCCAGCCAGTCGGAATGACGCTTGTGATGCACGGCAGCGGAGCCGAAGTCCCAGACATACGGGCTGTCATCGCCGGTCAGCAGACAGAAGCGGCACATCTTGTCCCGTTCCCATTCGCCGATCTTGGTGGCTGTCACGTAGCGGATGTTGTTCACATCGAACAACAGCAGCGAACCGGCTTGCGAGTTCTGCAGCGACTGACGGGTCCGGGCCAGGCGATAGCGACGCAGGCGATCGTGGTCGATGCGGCGCTCGAAATCCACCGAGGTATGGCCCCAGGCCGGGAGGCGCTCGCGCCATTCCCAATTGGGTTCAAGATCCTGGGGCGTAAGCATATTCGGCATAAGTGCGCGAGACATGGCGTTCTCCTTCGGGTGCGGTCTCGCGCACCCGTTTCTTGTTTAAAGTGAATTGGTTAGGGGGTTACTGGATGCACCAGCCCCCATCGATATGGATCATCTGGCCGGTCATGTAGTCGCTGTCGGACGAGGCCAGGAAGGCAGCGGTGCCCTTCACGTCATCGGGATAGGAGACGCGCTTGATTTGCAGGGCGTCGCGCACGATGTCGTCATAGGCCTGACCTTCGCGGTCCTTAAAGCCAATCTCCACGAGATCCTTGTCGAGCTGCTCCCACAACGGCGTCACCACCACGCCGGGGGCGTAGCCGTTTACGGTGATCCCGTGCTCCGCGAGGCCGATGGCACCGCAATGGGTCAGGGCCAGACAGCCATATTTCGACGTGCAATAGACCGTCACATCGACCAGCGGCTTGCGCGAGGCGATGGAGCCCACATTGATCAGCTTGTAGGGATAGTCGCGCTTGCCCTGCGCGATCATCTGCTTCGCCGTCTCCTGCATCCCAAGCCACATGGCCTTGGTGTTGACGTTCATGATCATGTCCCAGTTGTCTTCATCAATATCCATGAAGAACCGGGGCTTGTTCAGACCGGCATTGAACAGACCAACATTGATCTCGCCAAACGCTTCAACCACGGCGGCAACGGCATTGGCGTTGTCTTCGCGCTTGGTCACGTCCATCTTGACGGCGATGGCCTTGCCGTTCCCGGCGGCGTTGATCTTGTCGGCCATTTCCTGCGCGGCGTCGAGATCAAGATCCCCGAGGCACACATTCGCGCCCTGCTCGGCGAAATGCTCGGCATTGGCCGCACCCATTCCGCGCGCCGCTCCTGTGATCAGGATGTTCTTTCCTTTGAGACGTTCAGTGTCCATGTTGTCCTCCCTATGGTTGTTTGAGGGCTATCTCTGCCCGGGCCTGAACCCGCGCCAGAGCGTCACGCGGCGACGTGATGCCGCGCAGCATATCGTGAAGTTCTTCGCCGCAAGCCTGAATGATCTCGGTGATCCCAGGCACCGGCGGCCGGGGCCAGAACTGCAGCTCGTCGCGCCAGGACATTCCGTCCACCGCTTCAAAGATCGGGCTAAGCGCCCGAACTTCGGGGTCGGCACCGACCGAATAACGAGGCTGGCTACGCGATCCGGCGGTGACCACCTGCTTCTGCGCCGCGGCTGAGGTAAAGGAGATCAACGCTTCGGCGGCGGCCTTTCGGCGTTCGGGCGCGATATTCGCGGGAATGCCCAACAAGTAGCCGCCCACGGGCGCAACCGGCGGCGCCCCGGCCCCTGAGGGATGGGGCAAGTAGCCAGTGTTGTCCCGCGCGGGCGAGCCCGGGTCGGCCTCAAAGTACGGCGCCAGCAATGTGTAGCCATAAGCCATGGCAACCGTGCCAGCCGCATAGGGTCGGACGCGCTCATACCAGCTCATCGACAGGATGTCTGGCGGGGAATAGCGCATCAGCTCCAACAGATATTCAGCAGCCATAAGGGCGTGGGGCTGATCGAACATCGGCCGCATATCCCGGCCCGCGAGGCTCATGGCCTCAAATCCGCCAGCGATTTTCGGCAGGTCCAGAACCGGCTGTCCGAAACCCGCGCAGGCCATCATAAACTGATGCCCGAGCGCCGTGCCGCGCGCTGCATTCCACGCGATCCCGTAGCGGCCCCGGGTGGGCTTATGAAATTCTTTCGCCGCCGCCAGAACCGCTTCAGTCGTTGCAGGCGGCTCCAGCCCGGCCTCAGCGAACAGATCCTTGCGATAAAACAAGAGCTCCGGCGTCGTTTGGTTCGGCACGCCATACGGGCGACCATCCCAGTGCGCGGCCTGCCAGCCAGCGGTGTGGAAATCGGATGGGTCAAGACGTTCGATATCCATCACTTCGTCGAGCGGGGTCAGGACGCCTTGGGTCGCAAATTCACCGATCCACGGCAGATCCACGGCAATGATATCGTAGCGCGAAGTCCGGCGCGCCGCATCGCGCAGGGTTTCCGCCCGGAGACGGTCGATGGAGAACGCGCGCTGGTGGATGGAACACCCGATGATCTGCTCGAACTGGCGCTTGAGATGCGACATCGCCAGGAAGGTCGGATCGCCATGCACGAGAACCTTCAACCCGCCTGCGAGCTTCAACGGCTGCGGCAGCGGGCGGACCTGACCGATCACCTGGCTGGTGCGGTAGGAGCCGCCGAAGTAATAGTCGCCATCATCAGGCGCATGGCTGAGCGTTTCCGCCGCAAGCCGGGGAAGCCGGTCCGCCAGCTGCTGAATACTGTCCATCAACCGCGCAGACGGATGCAGGGTAAAGCTCTTGCCTGTCCGGGTCTTTGCCCGCTGTTCAATGAGTTCGTCGCCAATCAGTTCTGCCAGACGCCGGTTCGCCGTGGCGTATGGCACGCCCGAGGCCGCGATGGCAGACGAGGCGGTAATCATACGGCCTTCCAGATGACCTCGCACCACATGACATAGCATTTTTAGGTGCGGCGATGGCGCGGGACGCTCGATGAGGCCATCCACTTCGTCGCCCACTGCTGTCAGGAAATCAATAGCATGGGACACCCGATCAGACGCCGTACCGGCGCGAAGCGCCGGGCTGATCTTGTCCGAGAGAGTATCCTTTGGCATGGGGGGCACAGCAATCTTCGATTTGGACATTTCAAGACGGCTCATCGACCGACCTCCCTAAATTGGACAAGATGAAGACTGAGTCACAGCGAGCAGTTATCCATTTTGAAACCATAAAGTGTCAAAATGGATAAAATTCGGAGAGAAGCTGGCGATACCGGGGCGCATGGTCTGCCTTGTCAACCACGCAACCTCAGACCAACGCGTGGTGCCATCAATATATCTTGGGAGGATATCCAAAATGAAAACAACGATCGCAACCCTGGCCGCCACCACCCTGCTGACCGGCATGGCCTTTGCCGGCGAGCACGGCGGCAAAATGACCATCGGCATCACCCAGAACAATGTTGGCGTGGACAGCTACCAGACGACCTACGAAAAAGCCTTTATCGCGGCTGCCGAAGCCAACGAGATGGTTGAGGCCGTGGTTCTGGATGCCGGCGGCGACGTGGCCCGTCAGATCGCCCAGATGGAAGACCTGATCCAGCAGGAAGTCGACGCCATCATCATCTGGCCGACCAATGGCGAAGCCGTGATCCCCGCCGTCCGCAAGGCCAAGCAGGCCGACATTCCGGTCATCGTCACCAACTCCAATATCGCCGAGCAAGGCGCTGAGTTCGTGGCGTCTTTCTCCGGCCCGGACAACATCACCCAAGGTTCCCGCTCCGCCGAAATCATGTGTGACAAGTTCAAAGAGATGGGCATCGACGGCGAAGCGCAGGTCGTCCACATCACGGGCCAGCCCGGCTACACCACCGCCATCGAGCGCGCCAAGGGCTTCGAAGACCGTCTGCCCGAAGTCTGCCCGGACGTGACCGTGATCGACACCCAGCCCGGCGACTGGAACCGTGAAAAGTCCCAGAAGGTCATGGAAGCGTTCCTCGTCAAGTATGACGACATCGACGGCGTTTACGCCGGTGACGATAACATGGGCGTGGGCGCGCTGAACGCCGCCAAGGCCGCCGGTCGCGAGGGCATCATCTTTGTCGGCGCCACGAACTTTGCCGTCGGCTACGAGGCCATGGAGCGTGGCGAGTACTGGGGATCCATCTACCAGTCGCCCGTCGATGACGCCGAGGCCGCGCTGCAGACCGCCATCGACGTGCTTGAGGGCAAGGACGTTCCGGCGCTGAACTACTTCGACACGCCGAAGATCACCCAGGACAACATGGGTGATTTCACCAAGCCGGTCTTCTGATCCGACCTTAAAGGGGTCGGGCGCATTGTGCCCGACCCCGTTTTTCTGACCAGTGGACGGCCCGGAACGTTTGCGACCGGACCGTCCTCTGCTCAGACAGATTTCCATCGGGCATGACCCGCTATTTCACGACCGGGGGAGGTGACAGACCATGTCAGGTCTGACGAAACAGAATATCGGCAGCTTTCTGGCGCGACAGGGGATCCTTGTCGCTTTTGCGCTGTTCATGATTGGCTTTACGCTGGCCAACGGCCGCTTTCTGGACCCCGACAACGTCATGGGCGTGGTGCGGTCTTCGGCGATCCTCGGGGTGATGGCGCTGGGGGTCACATTCGTGGTCATCAGCGGCAATCTGGACCTGTCCGTTGGCTCGATGATGTCGTTCTCGACCATCGTTGTGCTGGACTTGCATGACAAGATCGGACCGACCCTTGCCATTCCCGCAATGTTCGCCCTGACACTCTGCCTCGGAGCGCTGATCGGGTTTTTGGTGGGCTATCTGAAGCTCAACTCACTCATCGTCACTCTTGGTATGCTCTCTGCGATCCATGGCCTGACGCTGACGTGGTCCGGCGGCAAGAATATGGACATTGCGGACAAGGAGGCCACCTGGTTCGGCATCTTCGGCCAAGGGGAGATCATCGGTATCCCGGTGCCCATCCTGATTTTTGCGCTGCTGGCATCGGTGCTGGGCCTCATCCTCGCCAAGACGCCCTTTGGCAGGAAGGTCTACGCGGTCGGCGGCAACGGCACCGCGGCGACCTTCTCGGGCATTCGCCGGGCACGGGTCGTGTTCAGCTGCTATCTGATGTCATCTTTTTGCGTCGCCACGGCCGGGCTCATTCAGGCCAGCCGCTCCATGGGATCGCAGAATACGGTCGGACAGGGGCTGGAACTGGAGGTGCTTGCGGCGGTCATCCTCGGGGGCGCATCCTTGCTGGGCGGATCCGGCACGATCTTCAAAACCGTAATCGGCGTGCTGATCCTCGGCTTCATCCAGAACGGCCTCCTGCTTGTCGGTCTGCAATTCTACGTCCAGTATGTTGTGACCTGGGTCATCATCATCCTTGCAGTCTGGCTCGATATCGCAGCCAAGCGCGGCAAGCTCTGGTCCCCGATCGCCTGAGGAGAAGAGATCATGAAACCCGGAACACTCTCCACCTTTCTCAAGCGCGGCGCCATCTGGGGCTTTATCGCGCTGGAGCTGATCTTCTTCACCGTCGCAGGTGAGTTCCTCAGCGTCAGTGACAAGGCGTTCATGGACGTCGACAACATGCTCCTGCTGTTCAAACAGTCTGCTCCCATCGGGATCATCGCCATGGGCATGACGATCATCATGGTGAACGGCAATATCGACCTGAGCGTCGGCGCGATCTACGCGTTCTGTGCGGTGATCCTGCTGGACAGCATGACCTGGCCCATCTTTGCCGGGCTCGGCGATGCGGTCATCCCGGTGTCGTGGATCCTCGCGCTGGCCGTGGGTACGGCGCTCGGCGCGCTGAACGGGCTGATCGTCTGGAAAACCGGCGTGGATGCCTTCATCGTGACGCTGGGCTCCATGCTGGGTTATCGCGGCCTCGTCTTCATGTATAATGGCGAGCAGCCGACCAGCCACCTGAACTGGACCCTCGTGGATTTCGCCGAACAGCAGTTTCTGGGCCTGCACACGGCCACGTGGTTCCTGCTGATCGTCACCGCTGTAATCTGGTTCCTGATGAACCGCACCGTCCATGGCCGCAACGCCTACGCCATCGGGGACAACCGGGCGGCGGCGGTGAACGCGGGCATCCGGGTCGGGCCGCATATGATGGTCAACTTCATGATTATCGGTTTTCTCGCGGCCCTGTCGGCGGTGGTGTTCTATTCCGAGAGTGGCTCGGTGAACCCCAATGACGGGGAGCTCTACGAGCTTTGGGTGATCACCGCCGTCGTGCTGGGCGGCACGAAGCTGACCGGGGGCGCAGGCTCGATCATCTCGACCTTCGGCGGCGTGCTGGCGATCCAGCTCCTGCGCAAAGGGCTGGCCCATATCGGCGCGGACACCGAAACGGTCAATCTGGTGATCGGTCTCATTCTGATCGCGGTGCTGTTCCTCGACCGGCAGCTGAACCTCAAGGGCAAAGAGGAGTTGAAGGTATGACCGAACAAACCCCGGTTCTCCGCCTCGAAAACATCGTCAAGACCTTCCCCGGTGTGCGGGCTCTTGACGGGGTGTCTTTCACCGTCCTGCCCGGCGAAGTTCACGCCCTGATGGGCGAGAATGGTGCAGGCAAATCCACTCTGATGAACGTTCTGGGCGGGATCTACCAACCCGACGAAGGCCAGATCATCGTCAGCGAGCAGCCTGCCGTGATGACCTCCCCGCTTGAGGCCAAGGCCCGAGGCATCATGTTCATCCATCAGGAGCTCAGCCTCGCCGAAGAGCTGTCCGTGGCCGAGAATGTCTATCTGGGCGAGTTGCCGAAAAAGCGGTTCGGCCTCGTGGACTGGGACACGCTCTACGCCCGGACGGATGCAATTCTGGAGCGGTTGAAGGTTGGCTTCGATGCCCGGACCCGCGTGGGGGATCTGTCCATCGCCAACCAGCAGATGGTCGAGATCGCCCGTGCCCTGACCGTGGACGCCAAGGCGGTGATCTTCGACGAACCAACCGCGTCGCTGACAGATGCGGAGAAGGTGGTGCTGTTCGAGGTGATCGCCGATCTGCAACGCGACGGGGTCGGGATTATCTACATCTCCCACCGGATGGAGGAGATTTTCAAGATCACCGACCGCATCAGCGTTCTGCGCGACGGCAGTTATCGTGGCACGCTCCACACCCGTGACACCGACGAAGAAGCCGTTACCCAACTGATGATCGGGCGGAAACTCGACCTCAGCCGCAGCGAATCGACCCATGAATTGGGCGACGTGGCGCTGGAGGTGCGGGGGCTGTCTTGCGGACACCTGTTCGAAGATGTGAGCTTTCACGTGCGGCGCGGCGAAGTGCTGGGGTTCTACGGGCTCGTGGGTGCGGGCCGGACGGAGATCGCCGAGACGCTCTTTGGCCTGCGCGATCCATCGGCGGGGACGATCCTGCTCGACGGACAGGAAATCCGCATTCACTCCCCGGTGGACGCCATCGAGCGGGGCATTTCGCTGGTTCCCGAAGATCGCAAGGGACAGGGACTTGTCCTGGGCATGAACTGCCGGGACAACATGACCTTACCTCAGGTGAGTGATCTGACCGCCGGGCCGTTCGTCAGCGACGGGGCGGAGGTGGCGATCTTTGACCAGTATCGGGACAAGCTCGACATCCGCACGCCCGGTTGGCGGCAGCTTGTGGGCAACCTGTCAGGCGGCAACCAGCAAAAGATTGTCATCGGCAAATGGCTCTCCATGCACCCGAATGTGCTGATCGTGGATGAGCCGACGCGGGGGATCGATGTGGGCTCGAAATCCGAGATCCACAACCTGATCCGCGAGCTGGCCGCGCAGGGCTATGCGGTGATCGTGATCTCCTCCGAGATGCCCGAGGTGCTGCGGGTCAGTGATCGGATAGTCGCCATGTATTCCGGCCGGGTTATGCGGACCTTCACCTCTGATGACGTGACCGAAGACAACCTCATCCAGGCGATTTCCGGCCTCGGAGACGGCGCCGCCGCCTGAACGCCCCAACCGAAGGCTGCCGGCGCAATACCCGGCAGCCTTACTGCGCGTTCATAGTCTTCTTTCCAGGGTATAACGACCTCCGCACCTCCGCCATTGCGATTGGACCGGTGTCGTAGACGAGGGGGCCGCAGAGCGGGTCCCGGCTTGACGTTCGTCAAGGTCACGCTCCGGGAGCACGACCATGTTCGAGACATGGTTAAACTGCGAGTCATTCTTGGACACTGTCTTCTTCTGGTTGCGCTTCTGACCGCGACCGGGGCGGTGGGATCCGATCTGGCCCGGATGCTGCCTGACCTCGCTGCGGCCGATCTCGTGACAGGTGCAGACAGTTTCGGGCCAATCCGCGAGGACATCCCCGTCGCGCCGGTGTTGTCGGACGGTGAGACGGTGGCGTGGGCCTATCTGACCTCCGATTTTGTCGGAACCACTGGCTACTCGGGCAAGCCGATCCACGTCATCGCCGCAATCTCCCCCGAGGCCGTCATCACCGGGGCGCAGCTCGTCGAGCATTCCGAACCGATTGTTCTCATCGGAATTCCGGATCGGAAAATGCGGGAGCTGACGGCCAGCTATGCCGGGCTCGACCTCAGAGCAGCGGCGGACGGCGAAGCCCATGACCTCGACATCATCTCCGGTGCGACGGTGACTGTCATGGTGATCGATGATTCGATCCTCCGCGCCGGGCTGAAGGTCGCGCGGGCTCTGGGTCTGGGTGGCCTGGCCCCTGAGGCCCCTGCCCCGGCACCGCGCGCGCTCGACATGACCCAAGCCACGACCAGCGATTGGGCCACCCTGTCCGGTGATGGCTCCATTCGGCGGCTGACGCTCGATGTGGGCCAGATCAACGCGGCTTTTGCGGCCACAGGCGACGCGCGCGCTATTGCTCGCCCCGAACCCGGAGCCGACGAGGAGACCTATATCGACTTACAAGCTGCGCTGGTCAGCGCACCGGTGATCGGTCGCAGCCTGCTGGGCGAGCGCGACTATGCCAATCTGACCGAGTGGCTGGAACCGGGTGAGCATGCGTTGCTGCTGCTGGGACGCGGCAGCTATTCGTTCAAAGGGTCCGGCTACGTGCGTGGCGGCATTTTCGACCGGTTCCAGCTGATCCAGAACGATGTCTCGATCCGCTTTTTTGACAAGCAGCACCAGCGGGTGGTGCGGCTTGGAGCAGAAGACGCCCCAAGTTTCAGCGAACTTGACGTGTTCAAGATCCCCGCCGACGTGGACTTTGACCCTGCCGCGCCGTTCCAGGTTCAGCTCTTGGCGCAACGCGCGGTGGGCGCGGTGGACAAGATCTTTCTAACCTTCGATCTGGGCTATCAGCTGCCCGAGAAATACCTGCTGCAGGCGGCCCCAGTTGCCGTTCCTGATACGTCTGACGAGGCCGCCGCCAAGGCCGCCCTGTGGCAGCGGATCTGGCGGGACAAGACCGTCGAAATCGCAGGTCTTGCCGTCTTGCTTGGCGGACTGACTCTGGCGTTCTTTTTCCAGATGCAGATCACCCGCAACGAGCGCGCGTTCTTCTGGTTCCGCATGGGCTTTCTGAGCATCTCCCTCGTGTGGCTCGGCTGGATCATGAATGCGCAACTCTCGGTGGTGAACCTGATCGCATTGGCCGGAGCCGTGCGGACGGGGTTCACATGGGATGCGTTCCTGCTCGACCCGCTGGTCTTCATCCAGTGGTTCGCGGTGGCGGCGGCGCTGATCTTCTGGGGGCGCGGCGCCTATTGTGGCTGGCTCTGCCCCTTCGGCGCGCTCCAGGAACTGACCAACCGACTCGCACGGCTGGCCCGCGTGCCGCAGGTCACCCTCCCCTGGGGTCTACATGAACGGCTCTGGGCGCTGAAGTACCTGATCTTTCTCGGGCTCTTTGGCCTGTCCCTCGCCTCGATCCCCGAAGCGGAGAAATGGGCCGAGGTTGAGCCCTTCAAGACTGCGATTATCCTGAAATTCATCCGCGACTGGCCGTTCGTCGTCTTCGCGCTGGCGATCCTCGGGGCAGGTCTGTTCATCGAGCGTTTCTATTGCCGATACATGTGCCCCCTCGGCGCAGCGCTCGCGATCCCGGCCCGCATCCGCATGTTCGACTGGCTCAAGCGCTACAAGAGCTGCGGCAACCCTTGCCAGACCTGCGCCCATGAATGTCCGGTCGATGCCATCCACCCGACGGGAGAGATCAACCCCAACGAGTGCATCACCTGCCTCCATTGTCAGGTGCTCTACCAGTCCGAAGACCGCTGTCCGGTGGTCATCCAGCAACTGAAACGCCGGGCGCGCGACGCCGCGTCGGCTGCCACAAATCAGGAGGCCATCGACCGGCTCCTGAACCATCCCAATTCGACCAAGGAGAAAACTCATGTCTGACAAGACCGAAAAACTGACGGTCAGCCGTCGCGGTGTCCTCGGCGCCACGGCGACCGGTGCGCTGATGGCCACGACCGGTGTCGGGGCCGGGATGTTTGCCGGAGCGCGTCCCGTGCGTGCCGAGGGCAAAGCCAGCCTCGCCCCGGGCGAACTCGACGAATATTACGGCTTCTGGTCGTCAGGCCAGACCGGTGAGCTGCGTATTCTGGGCGTGCCATCGATGCGGGAGATCATGCGGGTGCCGGTGTTCAACCGTTGCTCGGCAACCGGCTGGGGGCAGACCAATGAGAGCCTGAAGATCCTCACCGAGAACCTCTTGCCCGAAACCAAAGAGATGCTCGCCGCCCATGGCAAGCAAACCTATGACAATGGCGACCTGCACCACCCGCATATGTCCTTTACCGACGGGGTCTATGACGGGCGCTACCTCTTCATGAACGACAAGGCGAACACGCGCGTGGCACGTGTGCGTTGCGACGTGATGAAATGCGACAAGATTATCGAGATCCCCAACGCCCATGACATCCACGGCCTGCGCCCGCAGAAATTCCCGCGCACGGGCTATGTATTTGCCAATGGCGAGCATGAGGCGCCGCTGGTCAATGACGGCACGGTGCTCGACGATCCCAGCCAATATGTGAACGTCTACACCGCCATTGACGGCGACACGATGGAGATCGCGTGGCAGGTGCTCGTCTCGGGGAACCTCGACAACACCGATTGCGATTATCAGGGCAAATATTCCTTCTCGACCTCCTATAACTCGGAGATGGGCACCAACCTCGCCGAGATGACCGAAGGGGAACTCGATCACGTCGTGGTGTTTAACCTTAAGGAGATTGAGGCCGGCGTCGCCGCAGGAGATTATCAGGAGCTGAACGGGGTCAAGGTTCTCGATGGCCGCAAGGGTCAGAACAAGAACTACACCCGCTATATTCCGATCCCCAACTCGCCCCACGGCATCAACACCGCGCCGGACGGCAAGCATGTGATGATCAACGGCAAGCTCTCCCCCACCGTCTCGGTGATGGATGTGACGAAGCTCGACGATCTCTTTGCGGGCAATATCGAGCCGCGCGACTGCATTGTGGCCGAACCGGAACTGGGTCTCGGCCCGCTCCACACCGCGTTTGACGGGCAAGGCAACTGCTTTACCACGCTGTTCCTCGACAGCCAGGTGGTGAAGTGGAACATCGACAAGGCGCTGGCAGGCGAGGATCCGATCATTGAGAAGGTCGACGTCCAGTATCAGCCCGGCCACAACTCCACCTCCATGGGCGAGACCAAGGAGGCCGACGGTAAGTGGCTGGTGTCGATGAATAAATTCTCCAAGGACCGGTTCCTGAACACCGGCCCGCTCAAGGCGGAGAACGAACAGCTCATCGACATCACCGGTAGTTCGATGAAGGTGGTCCATGACGGTCCGACCTTTGCCGAACCCCACGACTCGATCATCGTGCGCGCCGATATCGTCAAGCCGCTGAACATCTGGAACCGCGACGACTCCATGTGGGAAGAGGCGCGCAAACAGGCCGAGGCGGACGGGGTGGATCTCGATTGGGGTCATGACGAACCGATCCGCGACGGCAATAAGGTCCGGGTCTACATGCACTCCATCGCGCCGAATTTCTCGCTTGAGAAATTCACCGTCAAGCAGGGCGATGAGGTGACGATCTACGTGACCAATATGGACGATATCGAGGATGTGACCCACGGCTTCTGCCTGTCCAATTTCGGTGTCGCCATGGAGGTCGGCCCGCAGGCCACGGCGTCTGTCACCTTCACCGCCACCCGCCCCGGCGTGCACTGGTATTACTGCCAGTGGTTCTGCCATGCGCTCCATATGGAGATGCGCGGCCGGATTTTCGTCGAGCCCAAGGCGACCTGAGCGATGATAGCCCGGCTGGCCCTCATCGCGTCTGTAGTGTTCCCGATCTCTGCCCTAGCGGCAGAGATCGCGGTGGCACCCGGCGCGCTGGCCGCGGCTCTGGAGCGGGCACAGGATGGTGACGTTCTGCGCCTCGCGCCCGGCGATTATGCCGGGCCGGTTGTGATCGATCGGCCCGTCACTCTTGAGGGCAAGGGCGACGCACATATCGACGCGGGCGGCACGGGCTCAGTGATCACCGTCACCGCCCCCGACGTGACCCTTCGCGGGCTGATCCTGACGGGGTCGGGTGACAGTCATGAAACGATCGATTCCGGCATTCAGCTGACCAAGACCGCCACCCGCGCGGTGGTCGAGGACAATGTTCTGACGGGCAATCTCTATGGCATCGACATCCACGGCGCCCGCGACGCGCTGGTGCGTAGAAACGTAGTCGAAGGTAGTCAGGACCGCGCGATGAACCGGCGTGGCAACGGGATCTATGTCTGGAATGCGCCCGGTGCAGAGGTCAGCGGCAACAAGATCCGCTGGGGCCGTGACGGGATTTTCGTCAATTCATCGAAGAAAAACCGGTTCCTGAACAACGAATTCCGCGATCTCCGATTCGGCGTGCATTATATGTATGCCGATGACAGCGAGGTTTCGGGCAATCTCTCGGTGGGCAACCATCTGGGCTACGCGGTGATGTTCTCAACGCGGGTTCGGGTGACGGACAATGTGTCCGACGGCGATCGCGATCACGGAGTGATGCTGAACTACGCCAACCGTTCCGAGATCACCGGCAACCGGGTGACCGGCGGCGCGAAGAAATGCGCGTTTCTCTATAACAGCCACAAGAACATCTTTACCGGCAACAGCTTCGAGGGCTGTGAGATCGGGCTGCATTTCACCGCCGGATCGGACCGCAACGAGATCACCGGCAATGCTTTTGTCGGCAACCGGACACAGGTGAAATACGTCTCGACCCGCTGGGACGAATGGTCGGTGGACGGGCGCGGCAATTACTGGTCCGACTTCGCCGCCTATGATCTGGACGGCAATGGCATCGCCGACACACCCTACCGCCCCAATGACAGCATGGACCGGGTGCTCTGGACCCAGCCTGCGGCCAAGCTGCTTCTCGGCTCGCCCGCCGTGCAACTGGTGCGCTGGTCGCAATCGGCCTTTCCTGCGCTCTTGCCCGGCGGGGTCATCGACAGCCATCCGCTGATGCGCCCGGAGGAGGGATCATGAGCCTTGTTCTGATCTGTGACAGCCTGATGAAACGCCGCGACCGGGTGCCAGTGTTGCAGGACGTCTCGCTGGCCATTCCCGAAGGCGCGCGGGTGGCGCTGCTTGGCCATAACGGTGCGGGCAAATCGACACTCATCAAGCTGATCCTCGGTCTGACACCTCTCGACAGCGGCACAATCTCGATCCTCGGCGCCCGACAAGGCTCGGATGCTGCGCGGCAGGCTGTGGCGCATCTGCCCGAGGCGGTCGCCTTTCAAGGGGCGCTGACGGGCCGGGAGACGCTGCGCTATTTCGCAGGGCTCGCCGGTGAGGACCCCCGCCAGATCGGTCACCTTCTGGACCGTGTCGGTCTGGCCGAGGCCGCGGACCGACGGATCGCCACCTACTCCAAGGGTATGCGCCAGAGGCTGGGGCTCGCGCAGGTGCTCTTGCGACGACCCCGGCTGGCGCTGTTGGATGAGCCCACCAGCGGGCTCGATCCGATCTCCCGCCACGACCTCTACGCCATCATCGATGAGCTTGCCGCCGGGGGTACTGCCGTTCTGATCGCCAGCCACGCCCTGACTGAACTCGAAGCCCGCACCGACCGCATCGCTATCCTGTCGAAGGGCCGCCTGGTCGCCGATGACACCCTGTCCGCTCTGAGCCATCAGGCCGGGCTGCCCACCCGGATGCGGGTCCGGGCGAGCGGCAGCGATGGCGCCGACTTCATTGCCCGCAGCACCGGAGGCGCGCGGATCAACGGCGCCTCTGTCGAGATCACCTGTCCGCCGGGGGCCAAGATGGCCACCCTGCGCACGCTCTCGGGCCTCGGGCCGCAGGTCAGCGACATTGATGTCGTGCCGCCGGGCCTTGAAGATCTGTACCGCCATTACTCGGGGGACCTGTCATGAGCGCATTCACCCGCATCGCGGCCGTCGCCCGGACCGAAGCGCTGGTTCTCCGTCGAAACCGCTGGCTGGCGGTGTCGACCCTGATGATGGTGGTCTTTGCCGTGGCACTCTCCATGGCGGGCAGCGCGCCCACGGGGACGCTGGGCGTGGACCGGCTGACCGTCTCGGTGGCCTCGATGACCACGCTGGCGGTCTATCTGATTCCTCTACTGGCGCTGCTGATTTCCTTTGACGCCATTGCCGGAGAGCGGGATCGGGGGACGCTGGCGCTGTTGCTCTCCTACCCCGCCAGCCGGGCCGAGTTGATCCTCGGTAAAGCGCTGGCCCATGTGGCGGCGCTGGGTTTTGCGAGCCTCCTCGGGTTCGGCGTCGCCGGTGCGCTGGCCATGATCTCGGGCGGCACGAGCACCGAGAGTCTCACCGCGCTGGCCCGGCTCATGGGCACGTCCATCCTGCTCGGGGCGGTATTCGTGGCGCTGGGATACGTGATCTCGGCGCTCGCAGGGTCCCCGGCATCGGCGGCAGGGCTCGCCGCCACGCTCTGGCTGATCTTCGTCGTGCTCTATGATCTCGCGCTACTGGCAGCGGTGGTTGTGGACGGGGACGGCGTATTTACCCGCGCCGTGTTTCCCTGGGTGATGACCGCCAACCCTGCGGACGCCTTCCGTCTGTGGAATATCGCCGGGACCGAGAGCGTCGCGATCGCTGCGGGTATGAGCGGGGTGGCGCAGAGCCTGCCCCGCTGGGCCGCGCCCCTGTCGCTTGTCATCTGGCCCCTGGTCGGTTTCGCACTGGCGCGTTGGGCTTTTCGGAGGGTTGAACCATGAACCGCGTGATCCCGTTCTTGCTGGCCACGATGCTCCTGCCCGCCTGCCGCGAAGAGGTCGCCACGGTTCCCGATCCCACCCCCCTGACCGAAGAGGCGCTGAGCTATTTCTGTCAGATGAACGTGCTCGACCATGGGGGGCCGAAGGCGCAGATCCACGTGGATATCTACGAAGCGCCAATGTTCTTCGCGCAGGTCCGCGATGGCATCGCCTATCTGCGCAGCCCGGAACGCGACGGGCGCATCACCGCCATCTATGTCAGCGACACGGGCAGTGCGGCGGATTGGGACGTTCCCCAGTCCCTGCCGTGGATCACAGCCGAGGACGCGGTTTTTGTCATCGGCTCCGACCGACCCGGCGGCATGGGTGCGCCGGAGCTGGTGCCCTTTGCCTCCGAGGCCGATGCAGCGGCTTTTATCGCCGACCACGGAGGCCAGGCTGTGGCCCTCGACGCCATCCCGGACGACGCCGTGACAGGCCCCGTGGATCCCGACTGGACGAAGGAGCAAGGTTCATGACCCACGCGCTGACACGCCGCCGTTTCGTAGCCATCTCCGCCGCGTTGCCCCTCGCCGGCGCGGCCTTCGGCGCCACGATGCCCGAGACCCGCTGGAAGGGCCGCGCGCTCGGGGCCAGCGCATCCCTGCGCATCGCTGGTCTCGCGCCAGATGAGAGCGCACCCGTGGTCACCGCCGTCGAAGCGGAGTTGCAGCGACTGGAGCGGATCTTCAGTCTCTATCGCGAAGATTCGGCGCTGGTGCGGCTGAACAGGACCGGCAAATTGATCGCATCTCCCCCCGAACTGCTGGAGGTGCTGAGCCTCGTGGACCACATCCATGACGTGACCGGCGGTGCCTTCGATCCGACCGTGCAGCCGCTCTTTGCCGCCCTCGCCCACGCCGCCGACGCAGGTCGCAGCGTCTCACCCGAAGAAATGCGTGCCGCCCGGACGCATGTCGGATGGGACAAGGTGGAGATCACCCCGAACGCGATCCGCCTGCCCTCCGGTGCCGCGCTGACCCTGAACGGCATCGCACAGGGCTACATCACCGACCGCATCGCCAGTTTGCTCAGGCACCGGGGGCTGACGAATATTTTGGTGAATGCAGGCGAAATCCGGGCGCTTGGCAGCCGTCCCGATGGCACAGACTGGCAGGCCGGGATCGCCGATCCCTCTGGCGCGCTCGTCTCGCGGCTGACACTGACCGACCGGGCGCTCGCGACCTCTGCGCCGGGCGGTACCCGACTTGGACCCTCTGCGACTGAGCACATTCTCGATCCAGGCACCGGAACAGCCGCGCGCGGTGCAGCCCTTGTCTCGGTGTCCGCCCCCACAGCGATGGTGGCCGATGGCCTGTCCACCGCCCTCTGCGTGATCCCGCCCAAGGGGCGCGCCGCTGTCATTGCGGCCTTTCCGCAGGCCCGGATCGAGGCTAGCCTATGATCAACCATCCAAAGGAGGATAACTCATGTTTCTGAAAACAGTGACGGCCGTCGCTCTGACCGCTCTGGCTCTGCCGGCCTTCGCCGAAGGCGATGCGGCCGCTGGTGAAAAGGTCTTCAACAAGTGCAAGTCCTGCCATGCGGTGGGTGAGGGCGCCAAGAACAAGGTCGGCCCAATGCTGAACGGCATTGTCGGCGCCGAGGCCGGCAAAGTTGAGGACTTCAAGTATTCCGACGCACTGATGGCCAAGGCCGAAGAAGGTCTGGTCTGGGATGAAGAGTCCCTGACCGCCTTCCTGACGAAGCCCAAGGACTACATCCCGGGCACCAAGATGTCCTTCAACGGACTGCGTAAAGAAGAAGAGATCGCGAACGTGATCGCCTATATGGCAACCTTCGAGTGATACTCACGGGGCGGGCGCGGCTGTCAGCGGCGCCCGCTCTACCTCTTGCCGTCCGCCTCATCCATTAACCGGCGTACCCAGAGGCCGGTGGCCCAGGCCGCCGGAATGCCCAGCGCCAGTCCGGCAAGGACCGAGGCCACCGGTGACAGCTCCCCCAGTCCCAATTTGCGACCCATGAGCGCAAGCATGAAAACGTTGATCGCCACCGCTCCGGCAGCGAGCGGATAGAGCAACGTCGCCAGCGCCCAGACCGGCCAGGGTCGGTCGTCGCTCATGCTGCACCTCGCTGCCGGGTGGATTGAATCTCCTGCGCAATCACTTCGGCCACGCCGGGCATGGACCCCGCCACCGGCAGGACGGGCCCGGTAAATCCGCTTTCATCCACCGCTTCGGGGACGTCGCTGGACGCGTGGAACGCGCTGACGACAAAGCAGGGCAGGCAGATGGAGGGCGATGGCGCGGCGGCCAGCGCATCCTTTAGGAACGGGGCCTCTTCCAGGTAACCCGGGGTGACGGCCTTCACCCTGGTCATCCGCTCCAGCTCCCCACACAGCATCCGCGCGCAGGCCGCAGGGCGCGGACCGCGCGCCGAACCATGAGCCGCCAGCACCACGGTGGTCCGGGTGGCTTGCAGGCGGTTGTTTGTTAGCGCGTCGCGGATCATGTCGGCGCAGACCTCGTGAAACGCGGGCAACAAGCCCAACGGTCGCAGCACCGGGGCGTCTCCCCGCCCGGCGGCCACCAGCGCATCGCGCATAACCTTGCGCAGGATGAACCCGTCGGACATCAGCGCCGGGAATACCACGGCGTCGGGCCCAAGCCCCTCGAATGCCCGCGCCACCGCGCCGTCATGCCCCAGCGTCGCGCCCCGCACCCGCCAGCCGGGGAGCATATCCCCAACCCGCACGGCCAGCTCCTCCAGTCCGCGCTGGTGCGGCTCCGGGTCCGAAAGTGACCCGAAGGCCACGAGGACCACGTCATGGGTGTCAGTGGCTGGTGCCATCGGAGAAGGTGATCTTGTTCCAGACATTGTACTTTCCTGACGGTTTACGCATGGGCAGGCGGGTGACTTCCTCAAGGGTCAGCGCGTCGTAGACGATGACCGCCCCGTCATCTTCCCAAACGCTGACCAGCGCGTAGCTGCCATCGCGGGTGAACTCGACATGGGCGACGGTGGCGCCGGGCTCGGGGCGCAGGGTGCGCACGATCTCAAGGCTCTCCTTGTCGATCACATGCATGGCGTCCTTATTCGGGCCAAAAAACACGTCGGCCCAGACATAGGGCGAGTTCTCATGGCTGCGCAGGAAGAACCCCGGACCCTCGGTGGTGATCGTGTCGGTGACCTGCCAGTTCTCGATATCGATGACCGAGAGCTTGCCCTCGCGCAGATGCGGGGTGGCCATGACGCGGGTGCCGTTCCGCTCCCACGAGATGCCGGAGCCCAGATGGGGCATCCCGGGCAGCGGCAGCTCAGCCACCTCGCGCCCGACCGTGAGGTTCACCACCACACCGCGCTCTCCGTCGCGGGAGGCCCCAATGAGAAAGCGGTAATCGGGGGTGAAGAAGAAATCGTCGATGGGCTCGGCGGTCTCGATCCGGCGGCGGGCGAACAGCCCCTCCGATGAGGCAATCGCCTCCACCATGCCTTTCTCCCGCGAATGGACGAAGCCCTCATAGACCGGATCGGCATTGGGGTCCGTGGCGACTTCCCAGATCTCCGGCGCGTCCTTCAGCGCGAGGATGAAGCTCTGCCGTTGCGGCGCCTGATAGACGGCGGAGACGCGGCTGGGGGTGCCGTCCTTGGCAACGACCTCCATGACGTGGGCCGGGGACAGGTCGGCGGTCGAGAGGATCGTCAGCGTCTGCGGCAGGTAATTGGCGACGGCGAGCCACTTACCGTCATGGCTCATGGCGATGTTGCGGCTGTTGAGACCCGCGCGGACCCGGCCCACCTCCTGCAGCGCCCAGAGGTCGTATTTCTGCACCCAGCCGTCCCGCGACATGATGAAGACATAGCGCCCCTCAGGGCTGAATTTCGGCCCCCCATGCACCGCAAAGGGCGTGGCAAAGCGGTCCAGCACATCCCATGTGTCGCCGTCCAGAACGCTCACATGGTGGTCGCCGGTCTCCACCGCCAGCGTGATATTCATCGGGTCCGCGTCCCAGACCGGCGCGTCGGGCGCGCTGTAGTCACCCCGGATCTCGCGGCTGGCAAGGATCTCCTCCGCCCCCCAATCGGGGATGTGATCGAGCGGTGTACCCAGCCATTCGGCCAGCGCGGCGATCTCCTGCTCGGAGAGCTGATCGGCGAAGGCGGGCATCTGCGTGGCCGCCCGGCCCTCCGCGATGACCGTGGTCAGATCCGGTCCCCGCATCCGCCCCAGCGTCTCGGGGATCAGGGCCGGGCCACTGCCCCCCAGCCGCCCGTCGCCATGACAGGCGGCGCAACTCTCGGCATAGAGCGTTGCGGGCTCGGCCAGAACGGGTCCGGCGAGGCAGGCCCAGAGCGCGAGACTAGAGGAAAGCAGGCTGCGGATCATGGCGCTCTCCGGTGAAAGGACGGTTGGTCAGGCGGTCAGCGGCGTCGGCCAGACCTATTTCGGCGTCGGTCAGGTAGCATGCCGGGTCCTCGGCCCAGGGGTCTCCGGTCAGTTGCAGCGCCCGGATCCTCGTGTTGCCGCCACAAACGGCCTTATGCGCACAGGCCCCGCAACGGCCTTTGAGGGGGCGCGGACGACGGCGCAGCTCGGCCAGCATCGAATCGGCGCCGGTCCAAAGCTCTGAAAACCGCGCGGTCTTGACCGAACCGATGTCATATTCGGACCAGTAGGTATCGGGGTGAACGATGCCTTGGGTATCTATATTCGCCACACCCACGCCCGAGGAATTACCGCCCCACGCCTCCAGATGATCCCGCAGATGGGTGATCTGTTCGGCGCTATAGCGCTCCGCCGCCCAGTTCAGGAAATAGACCGCATCGGCGTCGTTATTGCCGGTGACGATCTCGAGCGGCGCCGCGCCCTGATGGCTCGCCTGCGCGCGTTCGATCAGCAGATCCATCGCATGGCGGGTGCGGCGGTGATCCGCGTCATCGCCCCGGTTCTTGTTCCCGCGCCCTGCATAGACGAGATGCGAGAGGTAGAACTTGTCCACGCCCTCGCCATCGCAAAGCTCCAGAAGCTGGGGCAGTTGATCGGCATTGTCCTCGGTCAGGGTAAAGCGCAGCCCGACCTTCACATCACGCGCCTTGCAAGCCCGGACGCCCTCCAGCGCGGCCTCATAAGCGCCCACCATGCCGCGAAAGCGGTCATTCACCGCGCCAATCCCGTCGATGGAGATGCCCACATAGTCAAAGCCGATCTCGGCCACCCGGTCGGCCTGCTCACCAATCACCCCTGTGCCGTTGGTCGAGAGCGCCAGCACCCGCACCAGCTCCCGCGCGCGTTTCGCGAGGTCAAAGAGGTCATCGCGCAAGAGCGGCTCGCCGCCAGACAGGATCAGGGCAGGAACGCCAAAGCGCCCGATATCCTCCAGCGTCTCGCGGGCCTGCACGGGGGTCAGCTCGCCCGGGAAATCCACATCCGCCGACACCGTGTAACAGTGCTTGCACTTGAGGTTGCAGCGGCGCGTCAGGTTCCAGATCACCACCGGCTTTGGCGGACCCTTGGCGCGGCGCGGCGCTGTGGGGGTGTAGAGCTGATCCATATATTGGCTGAGACGGAACATCAGGACCTTCCCCCGGCCAGTCTGAGGCCGGTTTTCTTCAGAATACGTTTCGACAGGAGCATGTCGGCGGCCCGACAGGCGTCGCCGAGCAAGGCGGCGATCTCGGCGCGTTTCTCATCCACCTCGGCCCGGCTGTGACCGTGGACCATGGCAAACAGGTTGTACGGCCAGAGCGGCAAGGCCCGCGGGCGCAGGTAGCAGTGGGACACGAAGTCAAACGCGCCGACCCGAGCGCCCAGCGTTTCAGCGTGGGCGTCGTCCACATCCCAGACGGTCATGCCATTGGCGGTCATTCCCAGCCGGTAGTGGTTCGGCGCGATGGCGACCCTGCGGATGACGCCGCGCTCTTGCATGGCCTGCATCCGCGACAGCAACTCGGTCTCAGGCAGCCCGAGCGCTTCCGCCACGGCACGGTAAGGCTCGGCCACCAGCGGCAGGCCCCCTTGCGTCTCGGCGATGATCGCCCGGTCGAGCGGGTCCAGTCTCATGCCGCCACCCTGAAGCCGATGAAGAACTCCTTGAGCTTCGGAAAGGCCAGCACAGCCAGCCCGGTCTCCGCCTCGATGGCCGCGCAAGTGGCGCCGATGGCGTCTTCGGTCTCGGTGGCCAGCACGAACCACATGTTCAGCCGGTGCGCGCGCTCGTAGTTATGGGCGACCTCGGGGTGGGCGTTAACCTGCTCGGTGACGGCCTCGAACCGCGCCTCCGGCACCTCCATGGCGCAGAGGCAGAACGCCCCGCCCAGCGCTGCGGCGTCGTAGAACGGGCCGAAGCGGGTGATGTAGCCGTCGGATTTCAGACGGCTCAGCCGCGCGAGGATGTCCTCCACCGTGACGCCCAGTTCTGCTGCGAGCGGCGCAAAGGGCTGCGGCGTGACGGGCAGCCCGTCCTGCAAGCGGTTCAGCAGCGCCCGGTCAATGGCATCGAGATCGCTCACACCGCCCCCCCCTGCCCCGCATGGATCAGGGCGCCGGTCTGACGGAAGCAACGGCTGGAGAACAGCACTTCGTGGCGATACGCGCCGAGCCCCGGCAGTGCACGTGCAGCGTCCAGCACCTCCATTGCATCTTCGCGGGACCGCCCGTGGATCATGTTGAACAACGTATAGGGCCATGCTCCGGGTACCGACTGCCGCTGATAGCACAGCGTAACACCGGGCAACCGGGCCAGTTCGGGGCCAAACTGGCTGACCTCCTCGGGCGGGATCTCCCAGACCACCATGGCATTGGCCCGCCAGCCCAGCGCGCGGTGCCGGACGATGACTCCGAACCGGGTGACGAAGCCCTCGGCAACCATCCGCCGGGTGATCTCCAGCGCCTCGGCCTCAGCAATGCCGATCGCGGAGGCCACCTCCGCAAAGGGGCGCGGCACGAGGGGCAATCCGGTGGAGAGAGTTTGTAGAACACGCCTTTCGTTCGGATCGGGGCTGCGGCTGGGCACGGGTCGCGGAGCTCTGGGGGCGACCGCCTTTGCCCCGCTCAGATCAAATCCCAAATCGATGTTGAACGCCTGCACCAACCGCAGGTCGAGCACGCGCAGGCCGGTCTCTTCACCGATCTCCGCCAGCACCTTGTTCACATGGGCGCGGTCGGGGCCGGTGACTACAAACCACAGGTTCCACTCGTGCTCGCGGAGGTAGGAGTGGTTCACCCCGGGATAGGCGTTGATCATCTCCGCCACCCGCTCCACGTCCCAGTCCGGCGCGGCGAGGGCGGCCAGCGTGCTGGCGCCGGCGGTGTTGGGGCGGCAGGTCGCCCCGAACCGGGTCACGGCCCCGCGTTCGCGCAACGCGCCGAGACGGGTCAGGACGTCGTCCTCCGTGATCCCCAGCCGCGCACCGATCTCCGCAAAGGGGTTCGACACGACCGGGGCGTCGCGCTGAAATTCATTCAGGAGCCGCGTGTCGATCTCGCAGGATGTCGGGGCCATCGGTGTAATCTTCATGATCAAAGTCCCAATCTGTGCGCACGCGCGGTGAAAAAGATGCCGGAGGGGTCGTTGGCCGGGAGTTCTGCGATCAGCTCGAAGCTCTCCGTGTCGTAGACCTGCACGACGCCCGCATCCCGGACAGAGACCCAGACCTCGTTGCCGCGCGGCGAAAACTCCATGTGCAGGACGGCAGGGCCGGGTTTGAGGGTTTCGATCACCTCGCCCGATTGCGTGTCGAGCACTTGCAGCGTGTCGTTCAGCGGGTGAGCGAAATTCACCCAGACCTGCCGCCCGCCGGGGCGCGCGACAGCAAAGACCGGCTGGCCGTGGACCTTCGTCCGCCCGGCCTCGGTAAAGTCCTTCGCATCGACCCAGAGCACTTCGTGGTGGCCGATTGCGGGCAGGACAAAGCGGTCCCCCGCCTGCGCCCAGCCTTCGAGATGGGGCATCTTGTAGACCGGCAGAGGTTCCTCGCCGCGTCCATATCCCGGCAGGATGCGCTGGGGCTCGGGCGTGTCGTCCCACATGTCGAGCCGGGTCAGACCGTCCTCGCCAAAGAGGCCCGCGATATAGCTGCGCCCGTCAGGCGACAGGAGCGCGTCATAGGGGTTGGCACCAATGCCCTCGATCACCACGGCCTCCAGATCCGGCGCCGAGAGGTCGGCAATCCAGGTCTCACCCGTGTCCCAGGTGGTAAAGGCAAAGCGCCGCCCGGGCAGGTCCACGAGGCCGATGGTCTTGGCGCCGGTGTCGTAGCTAGCGACGGGTTCCAGCGTGTCGGCGTCGAACACCCGAACCCCGCCGGGCTTGTAATTCGCGACAGCGACCAGCGCGCCGTCGTCTGAGATCGCGCCGCCGATGGAATTGCCCGCTTGCATCACCCGGCCCGTGATGGCCCCGGTCAACAGATCGAGCCGCGTCAGCCCGCCATCCCGGCCAAACACAAAGGCAAAGCGCGCGTCAGACGAAAACACCACCGAGGCATGGGACAGGTCGCCGAACCCCTCCACCCGGTCGAGAATCGCGTGGGCGGTGCGGTCGACGATCAGGACGCTGCCCGAGGCACGCTCGATGATGACGCCCAGATTGCCGGTGCTCCGCAGCGCGTCAGTTTCAGCGCGTGCGGGGGCCGATATCAGGCCAAGGATGAGACAGGCGAGGGCGAGAACACGGCGCATCGGTTACTCCGTCGTGAGCAGGTATTGGGCGATCCACTGGGCCTCCGCTTCGGTCAGCAGCGGGCGCCAGGGCGGCATGGCGGTGCCGGGAATGCCATCGAGAATGATTTCGGTCAGCCCATCCGCATCCCAATGGGAGAGGCTTTCGGCGCGGAGGTCAGGGCCGAGTCCGCCCTTGCGCGTCAGACCGTGGCAGGAACCGCAATCCTGAATGACCAGCCGCTCCAGATGGGCGGGATCGGGCTCGGCGCTTGCGACCAGAGGTATCGCGACCAGAGCCAGCGCAAGGACCCGTCCTTCAGCCATTGCGCGCCTCGGCGCTGCAAGGGAGGTCTGCCATCACCTGCGGCAGAACCGCTTCGGCCTCCTGCGCGAGACCCGCCACACGTCCGATCAGAAAGAGAACCGGCGAGGGCAGCATCGGCACCAGCGCGCGGTCAGCGATCTGGCCCAGACGCATCGAGAGGCGGGTTTCCTCGGACGTAGTCGCCTTTGAAACGGCGAGCACAGGGGTGTCGGCGGGCAGGCCAGCGCGGACCAGTTGCTCCGCAATGCGGGTGATATTGGCGAGGCCCATATAGACGACCAATGTGGTTTCCGGGTCGGCAAGGCTCTGCCAGTCGAGATCCAGCGGCTCATTGCCTTTGCGGTGGCCGGTGACGTAGCGCACGCCGGTGGCGAGCCCGCGATGGGTCAGGGGGATGCCGGTGGAGGCCGACAGCCCCTGTGCGGCGGTGATACCGGGGACGACGCGGACCTCGATACCGTGCCGGCGCAACTCGGCGGCCTCCTCGGAGCCGCGGCCAAAGATGAACGGATCGCCACCCTTCAGCCGCACGACCTGTTCGCCGCGCATGGCGTGATCCACGAGGATGCGATTGATCTCATGTTGCGGAACGGGATGGTTGCCCGCGCATTTGCCGACTGCAATCCGCCTTGCGGTGGGCGGCGCCAGATCGACAATCCCGGCCCCCACAAGCCTGTCATATACGAGGACATCGCAATCAAGAAGCGCACGCAGGGCGCGAACGGTGAGCAGTTCCGGGTCGCCCGGACCGGCTCCGACAAGGCTGACAATCCCCTTGCAGTTCATCTGTGAAACCTCCCGCTCCCGCGCCTTCGAATTTCTGGTGAGACCCGCCCGGAGATATGAGGTCCCCGGGCGGAAGCGGGCTCAGTAAACGTCGGCCCGGGTGTTGTAGACGTTGAACTTGCCGGTCGGAGTGATCAGCCGCTCGTCCTTGATGACGTGCTTCATCTCAAGCGTCTTGTCGTCGACCACCACGATTGCCGAGGTCAGGTCGGCCGCGTTCCACACGGAGAACCAGATTTCGGTCCCTTCCTTGTTGAACTCGCCCTGTACCACGCGCGGCTGGCCATCGGTGATCCCGGCCCATTCGACGATGGGCAGAACCGTGTATTCAGGCTCTTCCGCCGTCATCTCTGGGACCTTGAACACCGCAATCGAGCCGGAGACTTCGGCATCGGGGTTGAGCGGCGCATCCACGTAGAGGTTCTCCGAATTCGGGTGCGACTTCACAAAGAGTGAACCGCCACCGAGACCGTAGAGGGTCTGCACAACCGTCCACGCCTCGTCCGGGTGCCCTTCGGGATCCGTGCCGATCACGGCAACGCTCTCATCACCCAGGTGCGAGGTGACCCAGACCGGCCCGTAGGTCGGGTGGTTGAGGTTCGCGCCACGGCCCGGGTGCGGGGTCTGGCCGCCGGTCTCCAGGAGCGCAGTCAGCTCGCCTTCCTTGGTGTCGACAACGGCGACCTTGCCACGGGCGTTGGCCGCCACGAGGAAGTACCGCTTGGACGAGTCAAAGCCACCGTCATGGAGGAACCGCTCCGCCTCGATCTCCGTCACATTAAGGTTCTCGATGTCCTCATAGTTGATCAGGAGGATCTTGCCGGTTTCCTTGATGTTCACGATGAACTCGGGCCGGTAGTGAGACGCCACGATAGAGGCCACGCGGGGCTCGGGGTGGTAGGTCTGCTCGTCATAGATCATGCCGCGGGTGGACTTGATCTTCAGCGGCTCAAGCGTGTCGCCGTCCATGATGACGTATTGCGGCGGCCAGTAGGACCCGCCGATGGCGTATTTGTCCTCAAAGCCCTCGAATTTCGACGTCTCGATGGAGCGCGCCTCGGTACCGATCTTGATCTGCGCCACGGTGGCGGGAGGATCCATGAACAGGTCCACCATATTCACCAGCGCATCACGACCGATCACGTAGAGATAACGGCCCGACGCGGAAATCCGACTGATATGAACCGCATAGCCGGTGTCGATGATAGACTTGATCTCATAGCTGGAGCCATCGATCAACGCGACCTGACCCGAATCCCGCAACGTGACGGAGAAGAGGTTGTCAATGTCGATATCGTTCATCTTCTCGGACGGACGATCTTCGGGAGCGACGAGAACCTTCCACGACTCCTTCATCTCCGGCATACCGAATTCCGGCGGTGAGGCAGGCTCAAGCAGCAGGTAACGCGCCATCAGATCCACATCTTCGGCGGTCAGCTCACCCGACGTCCCCCAGTTCGGCATCCCCGCAGGCGAGCCGTAATTGATGAAGTCATGCAGGTAGTCAAAACCCACTTCCCGGGTGATATCCGTGGTCAGCGCCTTCCCTGTCGCGCCTTTGCGGAGCACGCCATGACAGCCGGCGCAGCGCTCGAAATAGATCGTGTTGGCCTTGTCATATTCCGATGGCGTGATCACCGGATCGCCGGGCTTACGGCCCGGAATTTCGAGGTTCAGCTCGCCCAGAGTGGTCATACTGGGCTCATAGGCACCAGCAGGGCCACTGCCATGACCCTCCGGTGCGTCTTGCGAAAATGCGCCCGTCGTGGTGAGCGCGGCGACGATCGCGACGCTGCCAAGGAGGCGCGATCGCCACAAAGCCGATCTGGTCATGTCCCAATTTCCTTCATGTCGCTGGTGAGGCTCTTTCAGCCTGCGTCCGCGATCTCTCCGGGTCCTTGACTTTGGTTAAGGGAGTGTCAGCCGCCCCGCCGCATCTTCGGACTATGCAACGTTTCATGGTCTTCTTCTGCTCGGCTTTGTGGTTCCTGACCGCCGGTCCCGGTTTCAGTGCCGGGGGCGAAGGTCTCCTGTCGCGAGAGGTCACTGTCCCGACCCCCACGCCTGAGCAGGCCGCCCGGCTAACGGGTGCGGACGGCCCCGCCCGGCTGGTGCGTGAAGATGGTCCCGTGCCGGGATGGAAGGTCCTGTCGGGCGGCGACGTGGCGGGCTATCTGGGCTCCACATGGGAACTTTCCGGGTCACTCGGCTATTCCGGCCAGCCGCTCGACATCCTCTTTGGCCTCTCGCCAGACGGTATGGTGACCGGGGCAGATCTCATTCGCCATAATGAGCCAATCCTGACCCTTGGCATCTCCGACGACGACATCGCCGCCTATGTGAGCGGATTCGGAGGGCTCGACCTGAGCCAGCCACCTGAGGCGCGTGAAGCAGCGCTGCCCGACATCATCTCACGGGCTACGGTCTCGACCGGGGTGATCCGCGATTCGGTCCTGCGCAGCGCGCGCAATCTTGCGTTGGGGCGCGGACTCATTGCCGGGGACGGCGGCATCGACCGGGTGTCCTTCGAGCCGCTGGACTGGCCGGAGCTCGCCGCGCGCGGCGCCTTCGCCCATCTGCGGGTCTCCATGACCGAGGCCCATGACGCGCTCAAGGCCAGCCCGACCGCGCCCGAGCCTGGCGACGGAGATTTCCTCGACCTTTGGGTAACCCTTCTCGATCCCCCGACCATCGGGCGGAATATTCTGGGACAACAGGCTTTTACCCGCGCGGTCGGTTCAATGGGGACTGACGAGATCGCGCTGTTTGTCGGCTCCTCCGGCCTGCACACGCATCGTGGCAGCAAATGGCGGCGGGACGGAGTGTTCGACCGGATCACGGTGCGACAGGGCGAGACCGTGCGCACCCTGACCGCCGAGGATTTCACCCGCATCGACAAGCTCGCCATCGCCGGAGCGCCGGAGTTCAAGGAACGCAGCCTCTTTCGCATCCAGACCGGTGCCGATTTCGACGCCGCCGCGCCTTTTATCGTCGAGATCCGCGCCACCCGGCCCGCGCCAGAGGGCGAGGTCACGCTGGTCATGCCGCTCGACTATGCCCTCGCCCCGGATTTCCTGCTGGCCCCGCCGCCCGAGGAGGTGCCGCTCTGGCAGACCGTCTGGCAGGCCAAACGTCCACAGATCGCGCTGACCGTCACGATGCTGGGCACGCTTTTCCTCATCCTTCTGGCGCAGGAAAGCGTGGTCTCGCGCCCGCGCCTCTACCTCACGGGCCGCGCGGTGTTCCTGTCGCTGACGCTCTTCGCGCTGGGCTGGGGGATCAACGGCCAACTTTCCATCGTCCAGATCGTCGCATTCCTGCACTCGCTCCTGTCGGGCTTTCGCTGGGAGACCTTCTTGATTGATCCGGTGATCTTCCTGCTGTGGTCCTTCGTGGCGCTGGGCCTGCTGTTCTGGGGCCGGGGGGTTTATTGTGGCTGGCTCTGCCCGTTCGGCGCGTTGCAGGAGTTGACCAACAAGGCTGCCCGAGCGCTGAACATCCCTCAGATCACCGTGCCTCAGGCGCTGCATGAGCGGCTCTGGATGATCAAATATATCCTCTTTGTCTCCATCGTCGCCCTGTCCTTCTATTCTATGGAAAAGGCGCTGATCCTGGCCGAGGCCGAACCCTTCAAGACCGCGATCTCGCTCCGAATGATTCGCGCCTGGCCCTTTCTGGCCTTCGTGCTGGCGCTGCTGATCGCGGGTCTGTTTATCGAGCGGTTCTATTGCCGCTATCTCTGCCCGCTGGGCGCCGGTCTGGCGATTCCAGCCAAGCTGAAGATCTTCGACTGGTTGCGGCGGCGCCCGCAATGCGGGCGGGAATGTCATCTGTGCGAGACGAAATGCACCGTCGGAGCCATTGACCGCATAGGGCGGATCAACCCTAATGAGTGTATCCTGTGTTTGAAATGCCAATGGATTTTCCACGACCCCCAAAGCTGCACTGTGCTGAAACGCCGGGCTCGCGGGGCGTCGTAACCGGGGAGTAAAGAGGATGCGCAAGGCCATCGGGGTGCTGTTTGGAGACGGGTTCCGGGTATTTTTCGTCGGCGCGGCGCTGTTCGGCCTGATCTCGGCAGTCGTTTGGGAACTCTGGCTCGGCGCGGCAGCCTCGGGGACCGTGTTGAGCGTCCCGCCAGGTGGCTCAGCGCCCCAGCTCTGGCACGCCCATGAGATGATCTTTGGCTACGCCGGCGCAGCGCTTGGCGGGTTCTTCCTGACCGCCGTGCCAAACTGGACCGGAACGGAGCCGCCGGGTCGGCGCATCGTGATGCTGGCCGCAGGGCTTTGGCTGGCGGGACGGCTCGCTGTCTGGAGCGTCGGCGCCCTGCCCCCCACGCTGGTCGCGGTGATTGATCTGAGCTTCCTGCCGCTCCTCGGCGCCGAAGTCCTGCGTCGGCTCCTGAAACGACCAAAGCCCCAGAATTTCCTGTTCATCGGGTTGCTCGTCGCCTTGTGGTTGTCCAATCTCAGCGTCCATCTGGACTGGATGGGCGCAGGCGGGCCGGGAGCGGAAACCGGGCTGCGCGCCGGCCTGCTGACGCTCTGCGCGATGATCGGCATCCTCGGAGGCCGCGTTACCCCGGCCTTTACCCGCAACGCGATGACCCAAGCGGGTGTCAACCGGCGCCAACCGGTGTCCCACAAACCGCTGGAAATCCTCGCAATCTCGAGTGCGCTTGCCTTGCCCGTCCTGATTCTCTTCGGCGCACCCATGATCCTTACCGGCGCTGTTGCCATTCTGTCAGGTGTTGCGCAGATCGCCCGTCTGGCGGGCTGGGGCGGCGTCTGGACTCTGCGCAAGCCGATTCTCTGGAGCCTGCATCTCAGCTTTGCCATGCTGGGCGCAGGACTGATCCTCTGGGGTCTCGCCGCGCTTGGATTTGGAGACGAAATCGGGGCGTTGCATCTGCTTGGGATCGGGGCCGTGGGCGGTATGACCCTCGCAGTCATGAGCCGGGCGATTCTCGGCCATACGGGCCGTCCGCTGGTCGCCCCCGCCACGGTGGCACTGGCCTATGGTCTGATCGCGCTGGCCGCCCTGATCCGCTGGGCCGCCCCGCTGGTGCTGCCGCAATTCTACTGGACTGCCGCGCTGACCTCGGGCGCGCTCTGGATTGGGGCGATGGCTCTTTTTCTGGCCGCGCTCCTGCCCCTCTGCCTCACACCGCGCGACCCCTCAGCCCCCTAAATCCCGTCTCCTTGACGTTGGTTAAGGACGTCCCGCCGTCGCGCGACAAAGCTGGGACACACCGATACCTCCGCCCAAAGGAGCGCTTCCATGAAAGAAGTCATGACAAAGAGCATGGCCCGTAACGTATTTTACGGCGGGTCGCTGTTTTTTATCCTGATCTTCCTCGGGCTCTCGGTTCACTCGCATCGCTACATCGTCACCAAATCCACCGCTTCGATGGATCTGACCGAAAGCGTCAAGCGGGGGAAACGGGTCTGGGAAGATAATACCTGCATCAACTGTCACTCGATTCTCGGCGAAGGCGCGTATTTCGCGCCCGAAGTCGGCAATGTGATGACCCGCTGGGGCGTCCTCGACGATCCCGAAGCGGCGTTCGAGACGCTGAAAGGCTGGATCGAGGCGATGCCCACCGGGATCGAAGGCCGACGGCAGATGCCGCGCTTTGAACTCAGCGATGAGGAAATCCGCGATCTCAGCAATTTCCTGATCTGGACCGACAATATCGACGCGCAGGGCTGGCCGCCCAATGACGCGGGCTAAGGGGGCGAACCGATGAAATACGAATCCCAGAAAATCGCGTTGGTCTATTTTACCGTGGCCCTCGCCCTCTTCGCCATCCAAGTCCTCGGCGGGCTTCTGGCGGGTCTCATCTATGTGATGCCCAACACCCTGTCCGAGCTGTTACCCTTCAATACAATCAGGATGCTGCACACCAACAGCCTGATCGTGTGGCTCCTGCTCGGCTTCTTCGGCGCCGCCTACTTTCTGCTGCCCGAAGAAGCAGAACGCGAGATCCACTCGCCTCTGCTGGCCTACATTCAGCTTGCGATCCTCGTGGTCGGTACGCTGGGCGTAGTGCTGACCTACACGTTCGACCTGTTCCACGGCCACTGGCTGCTGGGCAAGGAAGGCCGTGAGTTCATCGAGCAACCCAAATGGGTCAAGGCGGGGATCGTCGTGGCCGCGCTGATTTTCCTGTTCAACGTCTCCATGACGGTGCTCAAGGGCCGCAAAACCGCGATCACCAACATCCTCCTGCTCGGCCTCTGGGGTCTGGCGCTGCTGTTCCTGTTCAGCTTCTACAACCCGAGCAACCTGTCGCTGGACAAGCAATACTGGTGGTACATCGTGCACCTCTGGGTGGAAGGCGTCTGGGAGCTGATCATGGCCTCCATCCTCGCCTACCTGATGCTGAAGCTCACCGGGGTAGACCGCGAGGTCGTGGAAAAGTGGCTCTATGTCATTGTCGCCGCCGCGCTGTTCTCCGGCATCCTCGGCACCGGCCACCACTATTACTGGATCGGAACCCCCGGCTACTGGCAGTGGATCGGCTCGGTCTTCTCCAGCCTCGAAGTGGTGCCGTTCTTCGCGATGATGAGCTTTGCCTTCGTCATGGTCTGGAAAGGCCGCCGGGATCACCCGAACAAGGCCGCACTCCTGTGGTCTCTGGGCTGCGCAACGCTGGCGTTCTTTGGCGCCGGGGTCTGGGGTTTCCTGCACACGCTGCACGGGGTGAACTACTACACCCACGGCACGCAGATCACCGCCGCGCACGGGCACCTCGCCTTCTTCGGCGCCTATGTGTCCCTCAACCTGGCGATCATCAGCTACGCCATGCCGATCCTCAAAGGGCGCGACCCCTATAATCAGGTGCTGAACATGGTGTCCTTCTGGCTGATGGCCGGTGGCATGACCTTCATGACCTTCGTGCTGACCTTTGCCGGCACCGTGCAGACCCATCTGCAGCGGGTCATGGGCATCGACTACATGAGCGTGCAAGAGGAACTGGCCGTGTTCTACTGGATGCGGTTCGGCTCAGGACTGGTCTTTGTGATCGGCGCAGTCCTGTTCATCTACGCCATCTTCGTGCCGCGGCGTGAGGTCATCGCACCGAGTCGCCCGGTGGCCCACGACGTGCCTGCGGAGTGAGTGGCATGGACGGATCTCCCATGAACCGGAACGGGGCTGATGCCCCGTTCTACCTCCCCGAAGGCGACGAATGCGAGATGTTCGAGCAAGCCTTCGCCCACACCCTGCCGTTGCTCCTAAAAGGGCCCACCGGCTGCGGAAAAACCCGCTTTGTCGCCCATATGGCGGCACGGCTGGGGCGGCGGCTCTATACCGTCGCCTGCCATGACGACCTGACGGCGGCCGATCTGGTCGGGCGCTACCTCTTGAAGGGTGGCGAGACCGTCTGGGTCGATGGCCCTCTCACCCGTGCCGTGCGCGAGGGTGCGATCTGCTATCTCGACGAGGTGGTCGAGGCGCGCAAGGACGTGACTGTGGTGCTGCATCCGCTCACCGATGACCGGCGCATCCTGCCCATCGACCGCACCGGCGAAGAGCTGGAGGCCGCTCCGGGCTTTATGCTCGTGGCCTCCTACAACCCGGGCTACCAGAACATTCTGAAGACCCTGAAACCCTCGACCCGGCAGCGCTTTCTGTCGATCGAGTTCGACTTCCCCGCCCCTGAGCGCGAGATCGAGGTGATCCGCGCCGAGACCGGCCTGTCTGAAGACCGGGCCCGGATGCTCGTGCGCCTCGCTGCGAAACTGCGCGACCTCAAGGGGCAGGACCTCGAAGAAGGCGTCTCCACCCGGCTCCTCATCTACGCCGCTACGCTCATACAGAGCGGTATGGCGGTCGAGCGGGCCATTCTTGCCGCGATGATTGAACCTCTGACCGATGATGAGGATGTTAAGCGCGGCTTGCTCGATCTTGTCACAGCCGTCATCGGGTGAGGTACGGCATGGGCAGGATCGAGATCGAGCCATGGGAGCCGGAAGAAACTGTCGGCAAACTGTGGCACGCCCTGGCCAGCCGCCTGGAACCGGACGCGGACTACGCGGACGCTGCCGTCGATTTGGCAGAGATTTCAGGACGGCTGGCCGTTTTCTTTCGCGGGCTCGGCGGGGATGCTTCCGTCGAGATCCGCCCCGCGTATCACGAGGTGTCGGGCCATCGGCTGTCGTTTCGCAAGCGTCTCGGCACCGAGGCCCAGCGCGCCCCACGGGCGAGCTTTGACGGCGAGGCTCTGCGCCTGCCCGACCGGCTGGCGCTGCTCCCGCTGCGCGAGGCCAACGGCGCGCTCTATCTCTGGCTGACGGCCGCCGCGCTGCACCTGCCCGAGATGCCTCCCACAGACGACGCCTTCCACGAGGACGTGCTCACGCTCGCAGCAGTCCGGCAGATGCTGGACCGGCTGCGCGCCGAATATCCCGGCCTGATGCCCCTCCATGATGGGCTGGCTGGCGTCTTCCTGAGCCTCCGCCCGGATCATCGTTTGCCGCCGCAAGAGGCCGCTATCGAGGCAGCGATCCGCCAGATCCTCGGGGATAACACCCAATCGCAAGGTCTAGCAGCGGAGGTCGCCGAGGCGGTGGCGCGTGGCACCGTAACCAGTTTACCCCCTGCGGCGCGCGGCTACCGGCCCGCCCAGCCGGTACCGCTCTGGCCCCTCCGGTGGGATCCGGGCGCATCGGCGAAGACCGATGTGGAGACCGCCGATACGGATGGGCAGGCCGAAGAAGCTGGCGAAAAGATGCACCGCGCCCGCCGCCGCAGCTCCGATCTGGCCGCGCGCAAGGACAGCCTGATCCTGCATAAATTCGAAGCGATCCTCAGTTGGGCCGAGTTTTTGAACCTCAACAGACGGGTCGATGATGACGATAATGACGACGCCAAAAAAGCCGCCGACGATCAGGATGAGATCGGGCTCGGACAGGTCTCCAAGGCACCCGCCACCCGGCTGAAGCTTCATCTGGATCTGGCACCCGAAGACGCAGATCGCGAGGCCCTGTCAGACACGCTCACCTATCCCGAATGGGAAGCGCGACGGGGCGCCTATCTGCCAGATCACACGCGGGTTCTGGCCAGTTGGGCCGATCCTGTCGAAGAGCCGCCCACACCGGAGCCAGCCGCAAAACGCCGGATCGAGCGGGTCCGTCGGCAATTCGAGGCCCTGCGCCCGGGCCGGGTGATCCTGTCAGGTCAGCCCGATGGCGAAGAACTCGACCTCGAAGCAACGGTCCGCGCCGCCACCGACCTTGCCGCACGGGGGACGGGCAGCGACAATATCTGGCGTCAGAGCCGTCCTCAGGCGCGTGATCTGGCTGTCTCGATCTTGCTCGATGTCTCGCGCTCGACCGAGAGTGCAGTCGGCGGGCGGCAGGTGATCGAGATCGAACGCGAAGCCTTGACCGCGCTGGCCTGGGGCCTGGAAGCCTGCGGCGACGATTTCGCCATCGACGCATTTTCTTCCCTGAAACGCGACCGGGTGTACCTGACCCGCTGCAAGGGCTTTGGCACCCCCATGAACACCGAGGTCGAGGCCCGCATCGCCAGTCTCAGGCCCGGGTTCTACACGCGGATGGGCGCCGCGATCCGCCACGTCTCCGCCGGACTCGCCCGGGAGACACGTAAGCGGCGGCTCCTGCTGATCATCACCGATGGCAAGCCTAATGACCTCGACCATTACGAAGGCCGCCACGGGGTTGAAGACACCCGCATGGCCGTCCGGGAAGCGCGTCGGATGGGGCACGCCGTCTTTGCGATCACGGTCGACGCGAAGGCCAAGGCCAGTTTCGCGCGGATGTTCGGTCAGGGCGGATTTGCCGTGGTACCGGAGGCCGACCACCTGACCCTCGCGCTGCCGGAGATCTACCGCCATCTGGTGGGGGCGTAACCCCCGCCGGACACTAGCTTCCGGACCGGGCCGCAGCCATAGCCATCTGCGGCTCGTCTTCTGCAAAGTTGCGCAGCCGGTCGATATCCTCGATCTCGGCCCGGTTCTGCGTGATCCGTACGCCATAGGTTTTCAGCCGGGCAAAGGCACGGCTGAGGCTCTCGGGCTTCATCCCGATGCGCCCGGCAATCAGCACCTTGTCATAGGGCAGCGTGACCGCGCAGGTTCCCTCTTCGCATCGGGTGAGCGACAGCAGGAACTGGGCCACGCGCTGGGCGCCGGAATGGGCCTTGAGCTGTTCGATCTCAGCCACCAGCCCGTGCAGATGGGCAAAGGTCGAGGACAGGATCGCGATGCTCACATCCGGTTCGGCACGCATCATGCTGAGGAGGCGCGCTGTGGGGATGCGCAGCACGTCGCAATCGGTGGCAGCCTCGGCGGCCACGGGGAAGGTCCCGCCCTTCAACGCCGCAGCCTCGCCAAAGCTGTGGCCTCGGGTGAACACTGCCACGACGGCTTCGGAACCGCTGGGCGTGACGCGGAACAGCTTCACCCAACCGTCGAGCACGATATGCACCGATGACGCGGGATCGCCGTGATCGAAGAGAAGCTGCCCCCGATGATAATGCGTGGCGGAGGCATGGAACAGCAACTGGTCGACCGCCGTTTCCGGACAGTTCGATAACAGCATGCTGGAGGACGCAATACGTCTCTGGTCGGGCGTAAGTAACATAGTAAATCAGGTTCCCGGTCAGACTGGATGGCTACACGCGAACGCAGACGCCAGCGAGCGCCTGCGCATCCCGTCATTTCTTTTATTGCCGTCTATTGGGCCGCGATCGGGACCCTTGCCAGCTTACACTGAGTCCAGAGCGCTTCAAGGGCCTTGCACAGGTGCTCCATATCCGCGTCCGAATGGACGGGCGACGGGGTGATCCTGAGCCGTTCGGTGCCTTTCGGAACTGTCGGGTAGTTGATCGGCTGGATGTAGATGCCGTACTCATCCAGGAGCGTGTCGGAGATGAACTTGCACTTCACCGGGTCACCCACCATCAGCGGGATGATGTGGCTGGGGTTCGGTATGTGCGGCAGACCAATCTCATCGAACCGGGCCCGCAGCCGGGCCACGCGGTCGCGCTGCCCCTGACGCTCGGTGTCGCTCCGTTTCAGATGACGGATCGAAGCCGCTGCCCCGGCGGTCACATGAGGCGGCAGGGCGGTGGTAAAGATGAACCCGCTGGCGAAACTGCGCACGAAGTCACACAGATCCGCGCTGGCAGCGATGTATCCGCCGACGACGCCAAAGGCTTTGCCCAGCGTGCCCTCGATCACCGTCACTCGGTCCATGATTCCCTCGCGCTCGGCCACACCGCCGCCCCGGGGGCCGTACATCCCCACCGCGTGGACCTCGTCGAGATAGGTCATGGCGTTGTAACGGTCGGCCAGGTCGCAGATTTCCGCGATGGGCGCGATGTCCCCATCCATGGAATAGACGCTCTCGAAGGCGATGATCTTGGGGCGATCCAACGGCAAAGAGGCCAGTTTCGCCTCAAGATCTGCGAGATCGTTATGTTTCCAGATCACCTTCTGCGCGCGGGAATGGCGCATCCCCTCGATCATGCTGGCATGGTTCAGCGCGTCCGACAGGATCACGCAATCGGGGATCAGCGCCCCGAGCGTCCCCAGCGCCGCCCAGTTGGACACATAGCCCGAGGTGAAGAGCAGCGCGGCTTCTTTCCCATGGAGGTCAGCAAGCTCGCGCTCCAGCTTCACATGCTCATGGGTGGTGCCGGAAATATTGCGCGTGCCCCCTGCCCCGGCACCGCACCGGTCGAGCGCATCGTGCATGGCCGCGAGCACATCGGGATGCTGGCCCATGCCGAGATAGTCATTGGAGCACCAGACCGTCACCGGCGCCTCGCGATTCCCGGACCGGCGAGTCGCCCGCGGAAAGGACCCGCGATGCCGCTCCAGATCGGCGAAGACCCGATAATTGCCCTCATTCTTCAGGCTGGCGAGCTTGGCGCTGATGAACCGATCAATTTGCATGGCGTAGGTCTCCTGTCGCGGTCGATCCAAAATTAATCGGCGTCACCGCAGCGCTCCTTGACGAAGGTCAATTCGGATCAGCGTGCGATCTTCTAATGTCTCTTCAAAATCGCAGATCCGTGTTCGGGGACACTCGTCCCTGCCGCAGATCTGAAAGCACAACCGGAATTCAACTCCGATACCTGGAATAAAGACGACTTGACACCTCTGGATGTAAATTGCCCTGGATTGCAGGAGACGCGCCGCTTCTGCCTGACCCGTTCGGATTTTGGCGGCAGCGTATCTCTGTGGATCCCTCGCAAGTGCGCCGCCCTGCCGCCAGATCCGGGAATGGGACAGCACCGGAAAGTCGTACGGAGAAGGACTAAAACTGAATGATTCCGGATAGTTCCAGAAGAAACCTGCTGCGGGGCAAGCTGCGTCGGATTGACGGCAAGGTGATGCGTCCGCCCGGTGCGTCGGTGCAGTTCGATGCGCTCTGTGACGATTGCGGGGCCTGCGCGCGCGCTTGCCCCGAGGGCATCGTGGTCCGGTCCGACAGCGGTGGACCTGTGCTCGATTTCTCTTATGGCGCTTGCACATTCTGCAACCAGTGCGTGCAAGCCTGCCCGACGGGTGCTCTGACCGAAGAGGCGTCCGGAGATTGGCCGTGGACCGCGAAGGTGCTCGACTCGTGCCTGTCGCTGGCGGGTGTGACCTGCCGCGCCTGCGATGACGCCTGTGCGCCGCGCGCGATCCGGTTTCGCCTGATGACCGGCGGACGCGCCTTACCCGATCTCGATCCCGCCACCTGCACCGGCTGCGGCGCCTGCGCCCATACCTGTCCGGCCGGCGCCATCGCCTTTACCCGCCACACCCCCGCCAAGACGGAGATGACAGCATGAATATCTGCGGATGCCTCGTCCATGCCGCTCCCGGGACCGTCACCGAGACGCGCGCCCGGCTCGAGGCCATGCCCGGCGCCGAGGTCCACGCCGAGAGCGAGGACGGACGTCTGGTCGTCGTCGTCGAAGACATGGATGACCGCAAAGCCTCGGACACGATCATGGAGATGCACCAGATCCCGGGCGTGCTCTCTGTCACCCTGAATTACCACCATTTCGAAGACCTGTCGCAGCGGGATACCGCCCGCGGTCCCCAAGCCGGAGAACTGTCATGACCCTATCCGCCTCTCGCCGTAGCTTCCTCAAAGCCACCGCCGCCGCAAGTACCGCTGCCGCTGCGGGCATCCCGATGGCGACCGGGACCAGTGCCGTGGCACAGGGAGCCGCTGCCGGAATCCGCTGGGACAAGGCACCCTGCCGGTTCTGCGGCACCGGATGTTCGGTGCTCGTCGGCACCAAAGAGGGCCGCGTCGTCGCCACGCAGGGTGACCCGGACGCGCCGGTGAACCGGGGCCTGAACTGCATCAAGGGCTATTTCCTGTCCAAGATCATGTATGGCGCCGACCGCCTGACCACGCCGCTCCTGCGCAAGACCAACGGCGTCTATGACAAGAACGGCGAGTTCGAGCCCGTCTCCTGGGACGAAGCCTTCGATATCATGGCCGAAAAGTGGAAAGAGGCGCTGGCCAAGAAGGGCCCGACCTCCGTCGGCATGTTTGGCTCGGGTCAGTGGACCGTCTGGGAAGGCTACGCCGCAGCCAAATTCATGAAGGCCGGTCTGCGCACAAACAATATCGACCCCAACGCGCGACACTGCATGGCGTCTGCCGTGGTGGGCTTTATCCGCGCCTTTGGCATCGACGAGCCCATGGGCTGCTATGACGATCTGGAGCATGCGGACACCTTCGTGCTCTGGGGCTCGAACATGGCAGAGATGCACCCGATCCTGTGGTCGCGCCTCACCGATACCCGCCTGACCAAGGAAGGCAGCGAAGTCCATGTGCTCTCCACCTTCGAGCACCGGTCCTTTGAGCTGGCCGACAATGGCATGGTCTTCACGCCGCAATCGGATCTGGCCATCCTGAACTACATCGCGAATTACATCATCCAGAATGACGCGGTGAACTGGGATTTCGTCAACGCCCATGTGAACTTTAAGAAGACCGATACCGATATCGGGTACGGTCTGCGCGACGAGCACCCGCTTCAGGTCGACGCGGCCAACCCCAACTCGGGCAAGCTGTCGGACATGACGTTCGAGGAATATGCCGCCTCGGTCGCGGAATATACCGTCGAGAAGGCCTCCGAAATCTCCGGGGTTCCGACGCACCAGCTGGAGCGTCTGGCCCAGCAATATGCCGACCCGAACCGCAAGGTCATGTCGCTCTGGACCATGGGCTTCAACCAGCACACGCGCGGCTCTTGGGTGAACGGGCTGATGTACAACGTGCATCTGCTGACCGGGAAGATTTCCGAGCCGGGCAACTCGCCCTTCTCCCTGACCGGCCAGCCCTCGGCCTGCGGGACAGCGCGCGAGGTGGGGACCTTTGCCCACCGTCTGCCCGCCGACATGGTGGTGATGAACGACAAGCACCGCGAAATCTGCGAGACCGCCTGGAACATCCCCGCCGGCACCATCCCGCCGAAGCCCGGCTTTCACGCCGTGCTGCAGAACCGGATGCTCAAGGACGGCGTGCTGAATGCCTATTGGGTGCAGTGCAACAACAACATGCAGGCCGCGCCCAACATGAACGAAGAGGGCTTTCCCGGTTACCGGAACCCCGAGAACTTCATCACTGTGTCGGACCCCTACCCGACGGTCACCGCCATGGCCGCCGACCTGATCCTGCCCACCGCCATGTGGGTGGAGAAGGAGGGCGCCTATGGAAATGCCGAGCGCCGTACCCAGTTCTGGCGCCAGCAGGTGGACGCGCCGGGCGAGGCGCGCTCGGACATGTGGCAGGTGGTCGAATTCTCCAAGCGCTTCACCGTCGAAGAGGCCTGGGGCGAAGAACTGCTGTCGCAAAAGCCCGAACTGCGCGGCAAGACCCTCTACGAGGTGCTGTTCGAGAACGGCAAGGTGAACGCCTACCCGCTGGAAGAGACCGCCGAGGGTTTCGGCAATCAGGAGGCCAATGACTTTGGTTTCTACATCCAGAAGGGCCTGTTCGAGGAGTATGCCGACTTCGGACGCGGTCATGCACATGATCTGGCGCCCTTTGACACCTACCATCAGGCGCGCGGTCTGCGTTGGCCCGTGGTCGATGGCAAGGAAACGCTCTACCGCTTCCGCGAGGGCTATGATCCTTATGTGAGCGAGGGCGCCGGGGTAGAGTTCTACGGCAAACCCGATGGCCGTGCGAATATCATCTTTGCCCCCTTCGAGGAGGCCGCCGAGGCTCCGGACGAAGAGTTCGACCTGTGGCTCTGCACGGGCCGGGTGCTGGAGCACTGGCATTCCGGTTCGATGACCCGCCGGGTGCCGGAGCTCCACCGCTCCTTCCCGAACGCGGTGGTGTTCATGCACCCCGAAGACGCAGAGGCACGTGGTTTGCGGCGTGGACAAGAGGTCATGATTTCCAGCCGTCGCGGCGAGATGCTGAGCCGTGTCGAAACCCGTGGCCGGAACAAGCCGCCAAAGGGTCTGGTCTTTGTGCCGTGGTTCGATGAGGGCCAGCTGATCAATAAGCTTACGCTGGATGCCACCTGCCCGCTGTCGAAGGAAACCGACTTCAAGAAATGCGCCTGCAAGGTCGAGCGCGCCTGACCGGATCCTGAACCATGCCCGCCTCCGCAAAACCTCTCTCGCCCCAACGCCGCCGGTTCCTGCAGGACACCGCGCGGATGGCGGCGGGCTGCGCGGTGGCGGGCTCTGCCCTGGCATACCTCGCCCGTGATGCGCGGGCCTTGCCGGCCGAGGCGCTGCGCCCCCCCGGCGCGCTGCCGGAGGAGGATTTCCTCGCAGCCTGCATCCGCTGCGGCCTGTGCGTCCGCGACTGCCCCTATGACACCCTCTCCCTCGCTGAGCTGGGCGTAGACGGCGCGGCCACCGGCACACCGTTCTTTACCGCCCGCGACGTGCCTTGCGAGATGTGCGACGACATTCCCTGCGTGGCCGCCTGTCCCACCGGCGCGCTTGATCCCGGCCTGACGGACATCAACGATGCGCAAATGGGCACCGCCGTGCTGGTGGATCAGGAGAACTGCCTGAACTTCCAGGGACTGCGTTGCGACGTCTGCTACCGGGTCTGCCCGGTGATCGACGAGGCCATCACGCTGGAACTGTCTCACAACACCCGCTCCGGCCATCATGCGATCTTCGCTCCGACCGTCCATGCCGAACACTGCACGGGCTGTGGCGTCTGCGAAAAGAAATGCGTGCTGCCCGAGGCCGCGATCAAGGTCCTGCCGATCCGCCTTGCCCGGGGCAGCTCGGCTGAGCATTACCGCAAAGGCTGGGAAGAAAAGGCAGAAAAGGGCAGGCCGCTGGTCGAGGATCTCATCGACCTGCCCGACCGTCTGCCCGGCCCCGGCACCGACAATCTCGCCACGCCGGGCGGGTTTGAACCGGGCTACAACCTGCCGGGGACGGGCCAATGAGCACCGCGTCCAAAGCCATGGCGGGCCGCGAGGCCATTGCCGTCAAGGGCTGGCTGCAGGCCCATAAATGGCTGCTCCTGCGCCGCGCGAGCCAAACGTTTTTCCTGCTGATCTTCCTCTTGGGTCCTTGGTTCGGCCTTTGGCTGGTCAAGGGAACGCTGGCCGGGTCCCTGACCCTCGGCGTCCTGCCCCTCACCGATCCCTTCGTGACGTTGCAGGGCCTCGTCGCGGGGCACATCCCCGAAACAACGGCCCTTATCGGCGCGCTGATCGTCCTCGCGGTCTATGCGCTGATTGGCGGGCGGGTCTATTGTTCGTGGGTCTGCCCGATCAACCCGGTCACTGACACCGCGCACTGGCTGCACCGGCGGCTGGGGCTGGCCAAGGGCTGGCAGCCCAAGCGCAGCACCCGCCTCTGGCTCATGGGCACGGTGCTCGTCGTCTCGGCCCTGACCGGCACCATTGCCTGGGAGATCGTCAACCCGATCACCCTGCTGCACCGGGGCCTCGTCTTTGGCATCGGCTTCGGCTGGGCGCTGGTACTGGGGATCTTCGTCTTCGACCTCTTCGTCGCGCGCCACGGCTGGTGCGGACGCTTATGCCCGGTGGGCGCGTTCTACGGCCTCCTTGGCCAGCGCAGCCTGCTGCGCGTCACCGCAAGGGACCGCGTGGCCTGCGACGACTGCATGGACTGCTTTGCCGTCTGCCCGGAAAACCACGTCATCACCCCCGCCCTGCGCGGCAAGGGCAGCGACACCCCGCTGATCCTGTCCCCTGACTGCACCAATTGTGGGCGCTGCATCGATGTCTGCTCGGTAGATGTCTTCGCCTTCACACACCGCTTCGACACGAATGTGAGCGAAGCCCCCGCAACCCCGGCCGATACCCGCGCCGCATGATCGAGAAACGGAGACCCAAGATGAAACTCCCGTCAAAAATCGGCCTCACCCTCGCCGCCACCCTGCTCTTTGCCAGTGGCGTTGTGGTGGCCCAGAATGCCGGTCCGGTGCAGTCCCTGCGCGGCGCCGATCTCCCGGCCACCCTGCCTGCGGATGAAATCCACCAGCAGCTTGAGGGTCGCGAGGCGCGGAACTACCGCCAGCAACCGCCGCTCATCCCCCACTCTGTCGAGCAATACCAGATGGATCTGCGCACCAATCAGTGCCTGAGTTGCCATGACTGGACCAAGGCAGGGGAACGCGGTGCGCCGACCCTGTCCATGACCCACTATCTCGACCGCGACGGCACGCAGCTCGACACGGTCGCGGGCACGCGCTGGTTCTGCAACCAGTGCCATGTGCCGCAGGCCAATGCCCCCGAGTTGGTGGAAAATACCTTTGAGCCCTCTAACAGCTCGCGCTGACCCGGAGAACTGAACCATGCCAGACAACAACAAACGCCCGGGTTTCCTCAGCCGTCTCTGGAACGGCTTCTGGAGCCCCACCGGCCTGATGAGCACCGGTTTTCTCCTGATCGCGGGATTTCTCGCCGGGATCCTGTTCTGGGGCGGGTTCCATTGGTCGCTGGAGCTGACCAATACCGAGGAATTCTGCACCTCCTGCCACACGATGGAGACCAATCTCGGCGAATATCGCGAGACGATCCATTACAACAACCACTCGGGCGTCCGGGCGATCTGCTCCGACTGCCACGTGCCCCATGAGTGGCAGTATAAGATCAAAGCCAAGATCATGGCGGTCAAGGACCTCTACCACGAGGCCGCCGGGACGATTTCGACCCCTGAAAAGTACGAAGAGCACCGCCTGCAAATGGCCGCCGCTGTGTGGAAGAAGATGAAAGCCACCGACAGCCGCGAATGCCGCAACTGTCATGCGTTCGAATATATGGACTTCACCATTCAGGAAGCCCGCGCCGGTGACAGCCATCAGAAGGCCATCGATGAGGGAATGACCTGCATCGACTGCCATCAGGGTATCGCCCATGATCTGCCGCCTGATTACCTCGAAAAATACGAGCAGGTCGTCGACGATCTGGGCATGACCGCCTCGGTAAATGTCCGTGACGCGGTGGATGTGGCGGGGATCCGCAACTTCCTGTCGCGCAACGCCGATTGATGACAGGGCGCGCGGCATCTGTGCGCGCTCTCAACGCTTGGAAAGACCTGATATGCTAAGCCTACTCGACCTTCTTGGAACGCTCGGCGGCGCCATCCTTGGCCTGCCGGGGATCCTTGGCCTCTTCCTGGGCATGATGACCCGCCGCTGGCCGTTGGCCATGATTATGGGCGGGGCCGTGGGGCTGATCACGCCGTTCCTCTTTGGCAGCGCCCACGTGACGGCCATCGGCCTCACCGAATTCGCGATCTCAATCGCCGTAGGTCTCGGAGCCGGAGCATTGGGGTGCCTGATCCGCCACAAGGGTGCGACTGTCTGACAATCCCGCATGGCCGACCTGCCTCTCCGCATCGTTCGTGAGGGGCAGCGTTTTCTGAACCCGAGGGCCCGCCACCCGTCTGGCGGCTCGCCACGCGAGGTCAGAGCGTCTTCCACACCGCTTCGCCGGTTTTATCAAGCCGATCCGGCGAGCAAAACAGCGACAAGGTGAGACTGGTTCCCCAACTTTCCCCTCCAACACGCACGATCTGTCCAGAGGCAAGCTCCGCTGCGACCGCGCTTTCGGGGAGCCAGGACACACCACTCCCGGCCAGCATCCGCCGCTTGATCGCTTCAGTCACCACATCCATGTAACAAAGCGCCAGCGGGGGATCGCGGCGACCGATGGTGTGATCCACCACGGTGCCGAGAAAGCTCGACGGGTCGTAGGCCAGATACGGGATCTGCGGCGCCTCCTCGCAGTCCAGCGTCCAGCCAAAAGTTGCGGCGGCTTCGCGCTGTGCGACGGGGAGCAGAGGGTCATTTCCGACGTCCTTCCGGTCGAACTGCGCTTCGTCGAGGACCGGCTGGATGTCAGGGTGACTGTAACAGAGCAGAAAATCACAGGTGCCGTCCGAAAGCATCTGGCAGCATGTGCGCAGGTTATCGGAATAGACGCGAACCCGGAGATTGGGGATAAGCTGCTCCATCTCGCCGATCCGGTGGCTGAGAAAATTGAACGAAATCGTATGCAGCACCGCAAAGCGCTGGAACGCGGCCACGCCCCGTTCTTGTGCGCGCAGAGCCTGACGGGCATCGGTCAGATCCGTGATAATGGCACGGGCAACCGGCAAGAACTGCGCTCCGGCCTCCGAGAGCTGCACGGGATAACTGGACCTTTTGATGAGCGGCACGCCGATCCAGTTTTCCAGCGCCTTGATCCGGCGGCTGAAGGCGGGTTGCGTGATGTGGCGCTCTTCTGCGGCGCGGGTAAAATTCAGCGTCCGCGACAAACACACGAAATCCTGCAACCAATTCAAATCCATCCGTCGGCCCTCCCCCAAAGAGATTAACCCCCCCGGCCCGGGACGTCATGCACAATCGGCATAGTTGCATAACATGTTTGTATTGGCGCCGATTGGTGTGGCCTGCGTAGTGTTTTTTCAGGGCTCGGTGATGCGCAGCCCGAGACAGGCGGACGGCATCAACGATCGTCACTTGGCCTGACACACTAGGGAGAAGATGATGACCAGACTGCTTTCCACGACTGTTCTTGCCGCCACTGTACTGGCGGCTCTGCCGGCTGCGGCAGAGACCACGATCCGGCTCAGCACCTATGTGAACGAAGCCGATATCCGGTATGAGGGTTTTACTCATTTCGCCGATCTCGTGGCTGAAAAGACCGGCGGCAGCGTCAAAGTCGAGATCTTCCCCTCCGCCACGCTGCACGGGTGGTCCGAGGGCGTCGATGCGTTGCAGGGCGGGGTGTCGGACATCTCGTGGATCAACGCCGACAATCGCCTGCCCTGCTATGCGGTGACCTCGCTCTATCCCGCCGAGGTGAGCCTCGAAAAGCAGACCGAGCTCGACGCCGCCTATGCCGAGCTGATCCGCGACGAAGCCGCAAATGTGGGCCTCGTACCGCTCTTCAACTCCAACTACTCCTACGATCAGGAATGGTGGTTCGAGGAGCCGATCGACGATATCGGCAATCTGGACGGCAAGCTCGTCCGCTCCATCGGTCCGCTGGTCTCGATGATGATCGAAACCTGGGGCGGTGAGCCGGTCTTTGTGGCGCCGAAAGAAGTGTTCCAGTCCGCCGAGCGCGGCGTGGTGGACGGCATCAACATGGGCGTGGCCACCTATTCCTCGTGGAAGCTCTGGACGGTGATGCCCTACATGGTGAACGCCAACCTGTTCTACGGCAACATCCAGTACATGATGAACAAGGACAAGTTCGACGCGCTGACCGCCGACGAGCAGGCTGCTCTGACAGAGGCCGCCGCCGAGACCGAAGAATGGCTCCAGCCGCGCTATGAGTCCTGGGTGGATCAGCAGGTCGGCAACGCGGTGATGGCGGGTGGCGGACAGGCCGTGTCGATCCCCGAGGACCAGCGCAAGGATCTCATCGCCAGCGTCAAGGACAAGTGGGACATGACGGTGAACGAGTCCTGCGGCGATGATCTGGCCGAGCAAGTTCGCGATCTGCTGGCCTCCCACGCGCCCTGACACACCGGTGGCCCGGGCACGCCGGGCCACACCACTCTCTGAGCATTTGCGAGGCCTGCCATGGAGACGGGACTGGATCGTCTGATCCGCAACGTGGAACGTGTGGTCATCTGGATCGCGGCTCTGGGCGGCATTATTGTGCTGATCCAGATGGTCTGGATCTCCTACGGGGTGTTCACCCGCTACGGTTTGGGCAAACCTGACCGGCTGGTGACCGAGGCGACGGCGCTTCTCCTGTTCCCCGTCGCCTTTGCCGGGCTCGCCTTTGCGCTGCGCGAAGACGCCATGCCCAAGGTCACCATGCTGATCGATCGTTTCTCGCCCAAAGTGCAGCACGCCATCGCCATCCTCAACCACGCGATCATGCTCGGGGTGGGGATGTTCTTTGCCTATGCGGGGGTCAGCGCGACGATCCGGTCGTTTAATTCCGGCGTGGCCTCGGAGATCCTGCACTGGCCGCGCTGGTGGTTCTGGGCTCCGGGGGCCACGGCGCTCGTGCTCTTCACCCTCTACGTGGGCCTAAGGCTCATCCGCCTGATCCGCAGCCCTGCTGTCGAAGGAGAGATCTGATGGAATGGTATACGGTCGGCCTCGGCCTGCTCGGCCTCTTGATGCTCTTCATCGTGATCGGCTTGCCGATCCCCTTTGCCCTCGCCGCCGCCTCGCTGCCGTTTCTGTGGGATATTCAGGGGTGGAAGACCTCTGTCGTCTCCTCGGAGCTAAAGCTCTGGGGGGTCTGGATCGACTATATCCTGCTGGCGGTGCCTCTCTTCGTATTTCTCGGAGAGCTGATAGGTAAGTCAAATATCGGGCCAAACCTCTACCAATTCCTGCATCAGGGCGTGCGGATCAAAGGCTCTGCGGCCTATGGCTCCATCGGGGCCAGTGCGGGCTTCGGCGCGGTCTGCGGATCGTCCATGGTCGGCGCCTTGACCATCGGCGGCGTCGCCTTGCCTGAAATGCTGCGTCTCGGTTATGGCAAGCGCCTGTCCTCCGGTGTCCTCGCCGCCGGGGGAACCCTGTCAGTGCTGATCCCCCCGAGCCTGATCCTCCTCTTTTACGGCATCGTCACGGATCAAAGCATTGGCGACCTCTTCATCGCGGGTGTGATCCCCGGGATCATCCTCGTCTCCAGCTTCGTGGTCGTGGTCCTCGTCTGGGGCCGCCTGCGTCCCGAAGACATCCCCAACAGCGAAGACGCCGCTAAGATGCCCCTGACCATGATCCTCAGCACGGTCGGGCCGGTCCTGCTGATCGGACTGGTAATCACCGTGGCGATCTACGCGGGCATCGCAACTCCAACCGAGGCCGCCGCCGTCGCCGCCCTGCTGACCGTAATTCTGGCCTTCGGGGTTGGCGGGCTGACCTTTGATGGCTTCAAACAAGCGCTGTTTTCGACCATGCGCACCATGGGCTATCTGGGGCTGCTGTTGTCGGCGGGGGTGCTGTTCGGCTTCGTCCTGACCTATTACCGCGTGCCACAGCAATTCACCGAGCTGTTCCTCTCCTTCGACCTGTCGCCGTACACGGTGCTGGCCATCGTCATCGTCTTCTACATCATCCTCGGTATGTTCCTTGAGCCGGTCTCGATGACCTTCATAACCCTGCCGACCATCTATCCACTTATGTCGGCGGCGGGGTTCGACCTGATCTGGTTCGGCGTCGTCTACACCATCACCATGGAGATCGCGGTGCTGACACCACCCGTGGGTCTGAACCTCTACGTTATTCAGGCGATCAGCCGCGATCAGGTCACCATCGGTGACGTGATCCTCGGTTGCCTACCCTTCATCGGCGCGATGATCCTGCTGATCGCGATCCTGATCTTGGCCCCCGACGTGGCACTGTGGCTGCCGGACCAGATGCGCTGATGGCAACGCTCCCCTACCTCCGCGCGGGTCAAGGCCCGGTCCTCGTGCTGGTCCACGGCTATCTCGGCGGCGCGGCGCAATGGCAAAGCGAAATCGACCACTTCTGCGACCGTTTCGACGTCATAGCCCCGAATCTGCCTGGATTCGGCGCCGCAGCAGACCGACCCGGCTGCGAGAGTATCAGCGCCATGGCAGAGGCCGTGCACGGCTTGCTGGATGATCTCGATCTGGACGACATCATTCTGTTGGGACACTCCATGGGCGGAATGATCGTGCAGGAGATGACACGCACGCGCCCCGAGCGGGTCTCGAAACTGATCCTCTACGGCACCGGACCGTTGGGGTTGATGCCGGACCGCTTTGAACCGCTGGAGACCTCCCACGCGCGCCTCCTCAGCGACGGCGTCGCGGCGACCATCAAGCGGATCGGCGCAACGTGGTTCCTGCATGGCGCAAAGGGCCGTGGATATGACCGTGTCACAGAAATCGGCGCCGCCGCCAACCTCCACGCGGCCGAAGCGGCGCTTGGCGCCATGGCGCGTTGGGATGGCCGACCCGCCCTGCCCCACCTGACCATGCCCACGCTGGTGATCTGGGGCGATACCGACCGGTCGTATCGCTGGCCACAAATCGAAACATTGTGGAGCACGCTCCCCGATGCGCACCTCGCCGTGATCCCGCACAGCTCTCACGCCGCTCATCTGGAAAAACCCCATCTGTTTCAGGCGCTCATCACCGACTTCCTGTCCGAGGACACACGCACCAGCTCCGGTTCGGACTAACCGGAGCGTGGCCCGTTGGCCTTCGCGACTCCGCCAGTAAACAGACTGAGAGACAAGGGAGTGCCATGATTACCGACCCGGAGATCCTCGACTTTATCCGGCGCACCGAGGCCGCCTATCCGGCGGAGACGAACGACGCCAGCGCCACAGATAACAGGCGCGCCTATGACGCGATGTGCGAGGTGTTCCGGGCCTCGCGTCCCTCTGGTCTGCCGGTCGCGGATCTGCGGCTTGGCGGGGTGCCTTGCCGGATCTACGGCAACCACAGTCCCGTGCAGGTGCTGTATTTTCACGGCGGTGGCTTTGTTGTCGGTGGACTCGACAGCCATGATGATGTCTGCGCGGAAATTTCTGGACGCAGCGGCTTGCGGGTGATTTCGGCGGCCTATCGGCTGGCGCCCGAGCATCGCTGGCCCGCACAGCTTGAGGACGCGCTGGCGGTCTGGCAGACCTTGGATCGGCCAACGATTGTGGCAGGCGACAGCGCAGGGGCGACGTTGGCAGCCGGTCTTTGCCTTGCGCTGCAAGGAAGCGCTCAGCCGCTGGCCCAGGTATTGATCTACCCCTGGCTCGGCGGTGACCGCAGCCTGCCATCCTACCGGGATAACGCCGAAGCGCCGATGCTTCGGACCGCAGACCTCGACAGCTATCAGGCAGCCATTCATGGCGACACAGACCCGAATGACCCCCGCGCCGCACCCTTGCAGGCCGCTGATCTGTCTGACGTCGCACCAGCCTGGATCGTCACCGCCGATGTGGACCCGCTACGCGATGACGGTCCGGCCTACGCAGCGCGGTTGCGCGCGGCCGGAGTTCCCGCGACCTGCCGGAACGAGCCGCAACTGCCCCATGGCTATTTGCGCGCCCGACACAGCTCCGCACGGGCCAGAGCAAGCTTCGATGCAATTGTGGCGGCTGTCACGGGCTTTGCGGAGCGCGGCGGCTAGTGTCCGGCGCTCTCCATTTTGCGACGCGCAATCACCTCTTCGAGCCAGCCAATCCGCATCTCGGGCACTGACCCGAGCAGCAAGTCCGTGTAATCGTCGAAAGGTGGGCTGAGAACCTGCGGCTTTGGGCCGTATCTGACGATCTTTCCCCGATGCATCACGGCGATTGTATCGGCAATCGCCCGTACCGTCGCGAGATCATGGGTGATGAACATATAGGCGACCCCTTCTGCAGTCTGCAAATCCAGCAGCAGCTTCAGAATCCCTTCGGCGACCAGCGGATCGAGCGCGCTGGTGACCTCGTCACAAATGATGACTTTCGGCTTTGCCGCCAGCGCACGGGCAATGCACACCCGTTGTTTTTGTCCCCCTGAGAGTTCTGCCGGATAGCGATCTGCAAACTCAGCGCCGAGGTCGATGGCATCCAGCAACTCTCTGACACGCCTCACCTTTTCAGAACCCTTCATGCCGAAATAGAACTCCAGCGGACGCCCGATGATCGTGCCCACATTCTGTCGCGGGTTCATCGCCACATCCGCCATCTGGTAGATCATCTGGATCTCACGGAGGTCGTCGCGTGGGCGGGCGTCATACTCGCGGGCCAAAGCACGACCCTCGAACAGGATTTTTCCCTCTCGCGGGGGCAAAAGACCCGTCAGCACGCGTGCCAGCGTTGACTTACCCGAGCCACTTTCTCCGACCACGGCGAGCGTCCGTCCGGGGACCAGTTCGACGCTGATATCGGAGACGATATCCGCGTCCAGCCCCTTGTAGCGGGCCGAGACATTTCTGATCTCGACTACCGGCGTTGCGGGCCCCGTACGGGCAGGGTTCTGGGTCGAGCGGACCGACACCAAAGCCTGTGTGTACGCCTCTTGCGGGGCGCTGATGATCTGCTCTGCGGTGCCATGCTCCACCGTCGCGCCATTGCGCAGAACCATGATCTCGTCCGAGACCTGCGCCACAACTGCAAGATCGTGGGTGATATAGAGTGCCGCGACCCCGGTGGCCGCAATCGCGTCCTTGATCGCCTTCAGCACGTCGATCTGAGTCGTCACGTCAAGCGCCGTCGTCGGCTCGTCAAAGACCACCAGATCCGGCTTCGGGCAGAGCGCCAGTGCCGTCATGCAGCGCTGGAGCTGACCGCCCGAGACCTGATGGGGATATCGCTGCCCAATCGTCTCCGGCTCGGGTAGACCCAGCTGACGAAACAGGTCGATGGCGCGCGCTTCGGCCTCCCGTGCGGACAATCGCCCGTGACGGATCGTGGCTTCGGTCACCTGTTGCAGAATAGGCTTCGACGGATTGAAAGACGCAGCAGCCGATTGCGAAACGTAACTGACCTCCGCGCCACGCAGGTCACGATGGCCCTTTGGGCCAAGGCTCAGGATGTCGCGCCCGTTCAGGTGCACCTCGCCCCCGGTAATTCGCACACCGCCCCGCCCATAGGCGAGCGACGCAAGGCCAATGGTGGATTTCCCGGCGCCGGACTCACCGATAAGACCCAGCACCTTGCCTCGTTCCAAATCGAAACTGACGCCGTGGACAATCTCGATATCTTCCGCGGCCGCACCGGGCGGGTAGATGGTGGCTCCGATGCGCAGATCGCGCACCTTCAGCAAGGTCCCGGTCATCCGCGGCCCCCTTTCAGGCTGGTGGTTCGCCCCAGAACCCAGTCGGCCACCAGATTGACGCTGATGGCCAGTGTCGCAATCGCGGCGGCAGGCCAGAGTGCCGCCCCGATACCGTAGACGATACCGTCCTTGTTCTCCTTCACGATCCCGCCCCAATCTGCGGCCGGTGGCTGAACACCGAGGCCGAGGAAGGACAGAGTCGAGACAAACAGCACCATGAAGATGAAGCGCAGCCCCATTTCCGCGACCAGCGGGGACAATGCGTTGGGCAGGATTTCCCGAAAGACAATCCATCCGCGCCCCTCGCCCCGGAGCCGGGCGGCTTCAACGAAGTCCATGACGGTGATGTCGACAGCGACAGCGCGGGACAGGCGATACACCCGGGTGGCGTCTAGGAGGCCCATCACCACGATCAGCACCGGCAACGTGACCGGCATGACAGAGAGCACCACGAGGGCAAAGATCAGTGTCGGAATCGACATCATCAGATCGACGAAACGCGAGAGGGCCTGATCCACCCAGCCGCCGATCACGGCGGCAAACAGCCCCAGACAGGCGCCGGTCACAAAGCTGATGACCGTCGCCAGCGTTGCCACTAGAATGGTCGTGCGCCCGCCGTAGATCATCCGGGTCAGGAGGTCGCGGCCAATATTGTCCGTGCCCATGAGATGATCGGCGGAGGCGGGCTCCCAGACATCTCCGACGATCTCGGCCGGACCATAGGGCGCGATCAGGGGCGCAAGCACGGCCATGGCAAAGAAAAGCCCGGTGAAGACCAGCCCGAACAGAGCGGGGATCGGGATGCGGGTCATTTGGGATGCCTCAATCGCGGATTGGCTAGGATCGAGACGATATCAGCGACCATGTTCAGCAGAATATAGACCGACGCAAAGATCAGCCCGCAGGCCTGCACCACGGGGACATCGCGCTTTGAGACGTGATCGACAAGGAATTGGCCCATGCCGGGATAAACGAACACGACCTCGACCACCACCACCCCCACCACCAGATAGGCGAGGTTCAGCATCACCACATTGACCACCGGCGAGATCGCGTTCGGCAAGGCATGACGCCAGATAACGGCGAAGGTCCCGAGCCCTTTCAGCTCGGCGGTTTCGATATAGGGGGACTGCATCACATTCAGGATCGCAGCCCGGGTCATGCGCATCATATGGGCCAGCACCACCATGGTGAGCACCGCCACCGGCAGGGTGATCGCGTGGAGCCGCTCCCAGAAAGTCATGGTGTCATTCAGGATCGCCACCGACGGCGCCCAGCCGAGTTGCACACCAACCCAGAACATCAGGATATAACCGATCAGAAATTCCGGCACAGAGACGGCGGCGAGGGACAGCGCCGAGATGAGCTTGTCCGGCCAGCGGTCACGATAGAGCACCGAGACGAGCCCAAGGAAAATCGCCAGCGGGACCGCAATGACAGCTGCCGTCGTGGCCAGAAACAGCGTGTTGGACAACCGCTGCCCGATCGCCTCGCCAATGTCTCGGCCATTGGTCAGCGAGCGGCCCAGATCGCCCTGTAGGAGACCGCCCAGCCAGTCGAAATAGCGCTGCCACGCCGGCGCGTTCAGACCCAGCTCTTCGCGCAGATTGGCAAGCGCCTCAGGGGTTGCGGACTGACCGAGGATCGAAGCGGCCACATCACCCGGCAGGATCTGCGTGCCGGCAAAAATCAGGACCGACACGAGAAGCAGGAGAAGCAGGCTCAGCGCAATGCGCTGAGCCAGTATGCGCAGAATAATTCTGTTCACGAGATCGCCTCAGGCGAACCAGCAGCGGGACGGCGCAGATCCGTTCATCACCTCCCAGATACCGTTCTGCTCCCATCCCTGCACCTCGTCGCGGACCCCTTCGACGAAGTCGTTGAACATCGGGCAGATCAGGCCGCCATCGTCCCGGACCATATTGGCCATTTCGCTGTAAAGCGCCTTGCGCTTTGTGTCGTCCAGCTCGCCGCGTGCTTCGAGAAGGAGTTTATCGAAGGTCTCATCGAAATATCGGGTGTCATTCCAGTCCGCCTTCGACAGATAGGCCGTCGAATACATCTGATCCTGCACAGGACGCCCACCCCAGTACGAGGCGCAGAAAGGCTGCTTGTTCCAGACTTCGGACCAGTAGCCATCATCGGGCTCGCGCTTGATTTCGAGCGGGATCCCTGCCGCCGCCGCACTCTGCTGAAAGAGCTGGGCTGCGTCCACCGCGCCGGGGAAGGCCGCATCGGCCACCTGCAATACGATGGGCGAGCCGTCATGTCCGGATTTCTTGTAGTGTTCAGCGGCCTTTTCAGGATCATAGGTCCGCTGCGGGATCGACGCGTCAAACAGCGGATAGGCCGCGTTGATCGGAATGTCGTTGCCGACCGTGCCATAGCCACTCAGGATCCGTTCGACCATTTCCTCGCGGTTGATCGCGTATTTCAGGGCCAGACGGAGATCCTTGTTGTCAAAGGGCGCCGTGTTGCAATGCATGATGAAGACATAATGACCCCGGCCCGCCACGCTCTTTACCGAGAGACCCGGAGCACGGTCGAGCAGTCGCGCCACCTGCGGCTCCACCAGATTGACGATATGCACCTGACCCGACTGCAGCGCCGCGTTGCGGGCCGTGCTGTCGTTGATGACCAGCATCTCGACCGCATCGAAATGGCCCCGGCTGTCGTCCCAGTAATTGCCGAAGCGCTCGAACATATACCGCACGCCCGGCTCCTCGGCGGTCACCTTATAGGCCCCTGTGCCGATCCCCGCCGCCGGGTTTTCAAAGCCCCCGCCCGGCTGGATCACGAGCTGATAGCTCGACATCAGATAGGGCAGGTCAGCATTGGGCGTGGTGCATTCGACGATGAACATGTCGCCATCCAAGCGCATATCCGCGATGCCGCGCATAACGCCAAGAGCCCCGGATTGCGTGTTTTCGTCGGAGTGTCGCCGCATCGTCTGCAGCACGTCATCGGGGGTCAAAGTCTGCCCGTTGTGGAACTCGACGCCTTTGCGGATGCGGAACGCCCAGGTCGTTGCGTCGGCGCTCGGCTCAACGGACTCCGCCAGCCGGAAATCGAAAGACCCGTCCGGGTTCACATCCACCAGCGTCTCGCCAAAGGTGCGGGAGGTGTGGAACGGGACCTGACTCAAGGCCGCCGCCGGATCGAGCGAATTGGTGCTTTCGCCGCCACCCAGACCCATCCGCAACGTACCGCCCTTGACCGGCTGCGCCGACGCAGGCTGACCGAGCAGACTGCTGGCCGCACTGGCGGTGAGCCCGAGCGCCGCAGCCCGCGCCATGAAATCCCGCCGGCCCAGCTGACCCTGCAGCGCTTTCCGCGCCAGCATATCGAGTTCTTTCTTCATTCCGTTTCCTCCCGTCATCTATGTTCTCTTTATATTTTTCGTAAGCTTACCCTAAAACGCCTCGCCGCCAAGGGTGGCATTTGCCTCCGGGCGCGATCAGCCCGCCCCCGCGCCCCGGCCAGACGCGGAAATTCCCTGTCCGGCGCCCTCGGGGCGCGGCAAGCTCCCATGGGCCTTCAGAAGCGGCGCGAGCCTCTCCCCAATTTCCGGTGCCGGTTCTGAACTGCGCCGGGTTGTCAGGTCCACATGGACGAGCAGAGTCTCGACCGTAGCCACCTGCGTCTCACCCTCGCGCATCAGGGTGTGAAACAAATGCAGCTTGCGCCCATCGCCGCCAAGAACCTGCGTGGTGACCCGGAGCCGGTCACCCGCGTGGGTCTCGGCCAGATAGCGAACATGGGTCTCAACCGTGAAATAGCTGCGGCCGCTGGCGATATAGGCGGCATCGGCGCCGAACATCTCCATGAAGCGATCCGTGGCCGCCGCGCTGGCTTCGACGTAGTGAGCTTCGTTCATATGTCCGTTGTAGTCTGTCCAGGAGCTCGGCACCTGCCGGTCAAGCGTCACCGGCAGCACGCCCTCCGCAGGCGCTGGCAAGCGCGCCTCATGGGCGGTGATAACACCTCCGGCGCCGCTGCCGGTGCGCCGCAATGCACGGATCATCGCCACCAGATTGTCGTCGCGCAACCGCTCCAGCGCGCGGATCGACATGTGACCGGACTGCGCATCGGATTGCCCCGCGATCAACTCCACCAGGTCGTCGTTGAACTCTGGCACATCCATCAGTTTGGTCCAGGGCCATTTCAGGGCAGGTCCGAACTGCGCCATGAAGTGCTTCATGCCCGCTTCGCCCCCGGCAATCCGGTAGGTCTCGAACAGCCCCATCTGTGCCCACCGCAAGCCGAACCCCATGCGGATGGCCTCGTCGATCTCTTCGGTCGTAGCGATCCCGTCGCGCACCAGCCAGAGACTTTCCCGCCAGACCGCTTCGAGCAACCGATCGGCAATATGGGCGTCGATCTCCTGACGCACGGTCAGAGGATACATCCCTATCGCGCGCAGATGCCCGGCCGCCCGCGCGCAATGCTCCGGCGCGCCCACCAACTCGACGAGCGGCAGCAGGTAGACCGGGTTGAACGGGTGGGCGACGATCACCCGGGCACCCTGCCCGGTCAGCTCCGAAGGCCTAAACCCCGATGTCGAGGATCCAATCACCGCCTCTGCCGGGGCAAGACGGGTTAGTTCGGCATGCACCGTGTGCTTGAGCTCGAGCCGCTCTGGCACGCTTTCCTGGACCCATGCGGCCCCGGTCACAGCGTCGGCGATCCCGGTACAGAACCGCAGCTGTCCCGCAGGCGGCAAGGCCCGATCATAGAGCGCTGGAAGGCTGCGGCGGGCATTGTCCAGCACTTCCCCCAGCTTTCGCTCGGCGTCGGGATCGGGGTCGTAAACCGAAACGTCCCAACCGTTCAGCAGGAACCGCGCGGCCCACCCGCCCCCAATCACGCCGCCACCGATAATGGCGGCCCGGAGCGGCGCACTCATGCCACAGCTCCCCGGGCGAGAGGTGCCCGTTTCGTCAGGCCCAACTGAGCGCGGACCGCGTCTGGCCCAACCACCCGCGCGCCCATCCCCTCGATGACCGTTACCGCACGTTCGACGAGCTGCGCATTTGTGGCCAGAACGCCTTTGTCGAGAAAGAGGTTGTCTTCGAGACCCACGCGGACGTTGCCCCCGGCCAGAACCGATTGTGCGACGTAAGGCATCTGGTCGCGCCCGAGGCTAAAGGCCGACCACGTCCAGTCCTCCGGGATCGCATTTACCATCGCCATAAATGTGTGGATATCGTTGGGCGCGCCCCACGGCACCCCCATGCAGAGCTGCACCAGTGCTGGCCCCGTCAGCGTACCGTCGCGGACGAGCTCCTTGGCGAACCAGAGATGGCCCGTGTCGAACGCCTCAATCTCCGGGCGGACCCCCAGTTCCGTCATCATCGCCCCCATGGCGCGCAACATCCCCGGCGTGTTGGTCATCACATAATCGGCCTCTGCGAAATTCATTGTTCCGCAATCGAGCGTGCAGATCTCCGGGAGACACTCGGCGATATGGGCCATGCGGGCACTCGCTCCGATCATGTCGGTCTCTGTCGCGTTCAAAGGCAAGGGCGCCTCGACCGGACCAAACACCATATCGCCGCCCATGCCCGCCGTCAGGTTCAGCACCACGTCCACCTCGGCGTCGCGGATCCGCTCGGTCACTTCGCGGTAGAGGCCCGGATCCCGGCTCGGAGCGCCCGTTTCCGGGTCGCGCACATGGCAATGAACCACCGCAGCACCGGCTTTGGCCGCGTCGATCGCGCTGGCGGCGATCTCCGCAGGGCTGCGTGGCACATGCGGACTGCGATCCTGCGTGGCTCCTGACCCTGTTACGGCACAGGTGATGAAGACATTTCGATTCATGGTGAGCGGCATCCGATCCTCCGACCCTGCGTATAATGGCCCTGCGTGTAGTGGTCCCGAAAGAGACCGCGATTGCGCCCCGTCCGCGGACCGGATCGCCCCGGCACTTCCGGTCCAGAACGATATTTGTAGCTGCGGCGCGCGGCCCTGCCCAGGCTGAACCCGTGCTGGTCAGCGCCCAGGATTGACCAGCGCGCGCAAAACCCGGTCCTGCGTGATCTCTCCGATCAACCGACCGTTCTGACTGACACCCACAGCCTCTCCCGCCACATCGATCTGTTCGATGACCTCGCGAATAGCGGTATCGTGAGGCACCGTGGCGGCAGGCACATGGCTGCACGGCTCCGCCAGATCCCCCGCGCGCAGCACACCCAGCGGATTCATGTGAGCCACGAAATCCGCAACATAGGCGTTGGCCGGGTTTTTGTAGATGTCCTGCGGTGTCCCGGACTGAACGATCCGTCCGCCCTCCATAATGGCGATGCGATTGCCGATCTTGAACGCCTCGTCGAGATCGTGAGAGACAAAAATGATAGTCCGGTTCAGGGTCTTCTGCAGCTCCAGCAATTCGTCCTGCAATTTGGTTCGGATCAGGGGGTCGAGCGCGGAGAAAGGTTCATCCATCAGCAGGATCGGAGCTTCGGTGGCGAAGGCGCGGGCGAGACCGACCCGCTGCTGCATCCCCCCCGACAGGGCGCTGACCTTCTGCCCGGCCCAGTCTGAGAGCCCCACCAGTTTCAGCTGCTGATCGATCCGGGCCTCCCGCTCGGCCCGAGGCAGACCTGACAGCTCCAGCCCGAGGCCGACATTCTCGCGCACGCTCCGCCACGGCAGGAGGCCAAACTGCTGGAAGACCATCGCGATGCAGGTCTGCCGCATCCGCCGCAGAGTCCGGGCCTCCGCGTGGGTGATATCCACCATCCCTTGGCCGTCCGAGACCTGCACCGATCCGCGCACCACCGGGTTCAGACCATTGACGGCCCGGAGCAGCGTAGATTTGCCGGATCCAGATAAGCCCATCAGGACGAGGATCTCACCCTCTTCCACAGCCAACGAGCAGTTATGCACGCCGAGCACCTGACCGCTGGCCTCCACAACTTCCGACCGGTCCAGCCCCCGGTCCATATGGGGCAGTGCGCTGGCGGGATCTGATCCGAAGACGATGGACACATTGTCGAAAACGACAGCTGTCATGGCTCAGCGCTCCACTCTCAGCACGCGGTCGAGCATGATTGCAACGACCACGATGATGAAGCCGGACTCGAAGCCCAGCGCCGTGTTCACCTGATTGAGTGCGCGCACCACCGGCACCCCCAGCCCGTCCGCGCCCACCAGCGCGGCGATGACCACCATCGACAGCGACAGCATGATGGTCTGGTTCAGCCCGGTCATGATCTGCGGCAACGCGTAGGGCAACTCGACCTTCCAGAGCGTCTGCCGGCTTGTGGCGCCAAAAGCCCTCGCAGCTTCAAGCAGCGCTTGCGGAGTCGAGGAAATACCCAGATGGGTGAGCCGGATCGGCGCGGGCAGCACGAAGATCACCGTCGCGATCAGCCCCGGAACCATGCCGATGCCAAAAAAAACGATCGCCGGGATCAGGTAGACGAAGGTCGGCAGGGTCTGCATGAGGTCCAGCACCGGGCGCATGGCAACGTAAAGCCTCGGCCGGTGGGCGGCGGCGATGCCGATGGGCACCCCGATCCCCATGCAAACCACGCAGGCCGAAAGGACCAGCGTCAGGCTCTCAGTCGTCTCCTCCCAATAGCCTTGGTTGATGATGAAGAGGAACCCCAGCACCACGAAGAGGCAAATTTTCCAATTGCGCTGGAGCACCCACGTGATGGCCGCAAAAACCGCCACCACGATCAGGGGATGAGGGGTCTGCATCAGCCACAGGATCGAGTCGATCAGCAGCTCCAGCATGACTGAGAGCCAGTCAAAGAATGGCTCGCCCACGTCCTGCAACCATTCGAACACGGCCTTCGCCGTTTTTCCTACCGGGATTTTCGTCTCGGTCAGCCAGTCCATGGGCGCCCCTTTCGTTCAGAACCTGGCCCCTCAGAGACCGAGCGCGTCCTTGGCCGCCGCCATGGCGTCGCCCCCATCGGCGGTGGTCACGCCGTCCAGCCAGCCGGTCAGCACATCGGAATTGGCCTTCAGCCAGGCGGCGGCAGCGTCTTGCGGGTCAGCGCCATCATCGAGGATCGCAGCCATGATCTCATTCTCCATCGCCAGAGAGAATTCGAGGTTCTGAAGAAACTTGCCGAGGTTCGGACAGTCCGCCGCAAACCCCTGACGGGTGTTCGTATACACCGTCGCGCCACCAAAATCCGGACCAAAGACATCATCCCCGCCGGTCAGATAGGACATCTCGAAATTCGCGTTCATGGGATGGGGCTCCCAGCCGAGGAAAATGATGGGCTCGTCCTTGCGCGACGCGCGCTCGACCTGCGCCAGCATCCCCTGCTCCGAGCTTTCGACCACCTCGAACTCCGACAGCCCGAACATTCCCTCGTCGATCATCGACTGGATCAGACGGTTGCCGTCATTGCCCGGTTCAATGCCATAGATCTTGCCGTCGAGCGCATCCGCCTGCCCGGCAATGTCGCCAAAATCGGCGATCCCCAGCGCGCTCGCCGCCGCATTCACAGCCAGCGTATATTTTGCACCCTCGAGATTGGCGCGAACGGTTTCTACCGTTCCGGCCTCACGATAGGGGGCGATATCGGCCTCCATGGTGGGCATCCAGTTGCCGAGAAACACGTCGATATCGCCCTCCGCCATAGACGTGTAGGTGACGGGCACCGAGAGGATCTTGATATCGGTTTCATATCCCAGCGCGCCCAGCACCGTGGTCGTTGCCGCAGTGGTCGCGGTGATATCGGTCCAGCCCACATCCGAGAACACGACTTCGCCGCAATCAGCCGCTGCCATGCCCGCAGTGGCGGTCAGCGTCGCGAGCGCCAGAGTGATGGAAACCTTCATGTGATCCTCCCGTTCTTTTTTGATTGACGAGTTAATTAAGATCGCTTGTGATAGCCCGGTCAAGAAAAATCGCAGCCGCAGCTACATCACACGGGGGAAGGATGCCCAAAATCGGGATGGAACCGATCCGCCGCCGGGCCGTGGTCGAGGCGGCCATCGCCGAGATCGGGCGCGCAGGCTCACTTGATGTGACGGTCGCGCAAATCGCGCGCCATGCGGGGATCTCTTCGGCTCTGGTCCACCATTATTTCGGCTCAAAGGATCAGGTGCTGCTCGCCGCCATGCGGCACCTTTTGGTGCTCTACAGCGCTGAGATCCGCACCGCTCTGGACCAGGCCCCCTCGCCCGCCGCGCGGGTCGAGGCCATCGTGCGCGTCTCCTTTTCGCCGAAGAGCCTCAGCCCGGAGATGTTGGCTGCGTGGCTGAATTTCTACGTTGCGGCCCAACGGTCAGAAGAGGCCCGGCGGATGCTCTGCACCTATCACCGGCGGCTTCTGTCGAACCTCACCCATGGGTTACGCCCTCTGGTCGGAGGCGAGGCCCCCGAAATGGCGCAGCGGATGGCCGCGATGATCGACGGCATCTATCTGCGCCTCGGCCTCGGGGACGGGGCGCTTGACCACGACGAGGCCGTGCATCTGGTGTTCGGGCTTCTCGACACCGCTCAAACCGGGACGATGCCGCCCCAAGAGAGAAAGCTCATGCCATGACCGATCTGCGCACCGCCGCCAGCCATTTCATCAACGGCGCCTTTGTCGAAGACGCCGCCGGGGATCCGATTCCGGTGATCTATGCGGCCAGCGGACAGGAGATCGCCCGCGTTCACGCTGCCACGCCCGCCATCGTGGAACAGGCACTCGCTTCAGCCCGGGCAGCGCAGGCGGAGTGGGCTGGAATGAGCGGCACCGAGCGGGGTCGTATCCTGCGCCGCGCCGCCGACCTGATCCGCGCCCGCAACCATGAACTGTCGGTGATCGAGACCCATGATACCGGCAAACCACTCTCTGAGACGCTCGTCGCCGACGCGACCAGTGGCGCCGATGCGTTGGAATATTTCGGTGGGCTGGCCGGGAGCCTCACGGGCGAGCACATCCAGTTGGGGCAGGATTGGGTCTATACCCGCCGCGAGCCGCTGGGGCTCTGTGTCGGCATTGGCGCATGGAATTATCCGACCCAGATCGCCTGCTGGAAAGCCGCGCCCGCGCTCGCCTGCGGCAACACCATGGTGTTCAAGCCGTCCGAAGAAACCCCTCTCTGCGCTCTGAAGATCGCCGAGATTCTACAGGAGGCAGGCCTGCCGCCGGGCGTGTTCAACGTCATTCAGGGGCGCGGCGAGGTCGGCGCCGCACTGGTCAGCGATCCGCGCGTGGACAAGGTCTCGCTCACCGGCTCCGTGCCCACAGGTCGCAAGGTCTATGCCGCCGCTGCGGAAGGCATGAAGCACGTCACCATGGAGCTCGGCGGCAAATCCCCCCTCCTGATCTTCGACGACGCTGATCTGGAGGATGCTGTCGGCGGCGCGATCCTCGGGAATTTCTATTCCTCCGGCCAAGTCTGTTCCAATGGCACGCGGGTCTTTGTCCAACGCGGGATCAAGGAGGCTTTTCTGACCCGCCTCTCCGAGCGTTTGTCACAGGCGGTCATCGGCGACCCGCTGGATGAGGCGACGAATTTCGGCCCTCTTGTCAGCGCCCGCCAGCGGGACATCGTTGAGGGTTATATCGCCAAAGGCGTCGAAGAAGGGGCGCGGCTGATCTGTGGCGGCGGGCGACCTGATCTGCCAGGCTGGTACGTGGAGCCAACGGTTTTCGCCGACGTGACCGACGATATGATAATCGCCCGGGAGGAGATCTTTGGCCCGGTGATGGCGGTGCTTGATTTCGAGGATGAGGACGAAGCGATCACCCGCGCCAACGCCACGGAGTTTGGCCTCTCGGCGGGGGTCTTCACCCGCGATCTGACCCGCGCCCACCGGGTGATCGCGCGGCTGGAGGCGGGGAGCTGCTTTATCAATTCCTATAATGACGCGCCGGTGGAAGCACCCTTTGGCGGCTCGAAACTCTCAGGCGTGGGGCGGGAGAACTCCAAAGAGGCCATCGCCCATTACAGTCAGGTGAAATCCGTGTACGTGCGGATGGGCCCGGTCGAAGCGCCTTTCTGAGCGGAGCGGATCATGGAAGCGGATTTCGTCATCATCGGAGCGGGCAGCGCGGGTTGTGCCATGGCCTACCGACTGAGTGAGTCTGGATCCTCAGTGCTGGTCATCGAACACGGAGGCACCGATGCGGGGCCGCTCATCCAGATGCCCGCCGCGCTCAGCTACCCGATGAACATGGCCCGCTACGACTGGGGATTCCGCTCCGAGCCGGAGCCTCATCTGGGCGGGCGGCGGCTGGTCGTGCCGCGTGGCAAGGTGATCGGCGGTTCCAGCTCGATCAACGGAATGGTCTATGTGCGCGGCCACGCGCGGGATTTCGACCATTGGGCCGAGAGCGGCGCACAGGGCTGGGCCTACGCGGACGTGCTGCCCTATTTCAAGCGGATGGAGACCTGGCACGATGGCGGCCACGGGGGCGATCCCGACTGGCGCGGCACCGATGGACCGCTTCATGTGAGCCGGGGGCCTCGGAACAATCCGCTCCACGCGGCCTTTGTTGAGGCGGGGCGGCAGGCGGGCTACCCGCTCACCGGCGACTATAACGGCCAGCAGCAAGAGGGCTTTGGCCCCATGGAGCAGACCGTGTGGAAGGGGCGCCGCTGGTCTGCGGCCAATGCCTATCTGCGCCCTGCCCTGAAACGACCCAATTGCGACCTGATCCGGGCGCTGGCCCGGCGCATTATCATAGAGAATGGCCGCGCCGTGGGTGTCGAGGTTGAGCGCGGCGACGGAACAGAAGTCATCCGGGCCCGTCGCGAAGTGATCGTGGCCGCCTCCTCGATCAACTCTCCCAAACTCCTGATGCTGTCAGGTATCGGCCCCGCCGCCCATTTGACGGAATATGGCATCGAAGTGATCGCCGACCGCCCCGGCGTTGGGCAGAACCTGCAAGACCATCTGGAGGTCTATTTCCAGATTGCCTCAAAGCAGCCGGTTACGCTGTTCCGCCACTGGAACCTGATCTCAAAGGCGCTGATCGGCGCCCAGTGGCTGTTCACGAAAACCGGCCTTGGGGCCTCGAACCAGTTCGAAAGCGCGGCGTTCATCCGCTCGGACAAGGGCGTTGAGTATCCCGACATCCAGTACCATTTCCTGCCGCTCGCGGTGCGTTATGATGGTCAGGCGGCGGCGGAAGGACATGGATTTCAAGCCCATACCGGCCCCATGCGCAGCCCCTCGCGCGGCGAAATCACCCTGCACAGCGCCGACCCCCGCGAAGCGCCAAAGATCGTGTTCAACTACATGTCGACGGAGCAGGACTGGTCGGATTTCCGCAAATGCCTGCGCCTGACGCGCGAGATCTTCGCCCAGCCCGCCTTTGCGCCCTATCTCGACCACGAGATTCAACCCGGTGCCGACCTGCAAAGTGACGACGACCTCGACAGCTTTGTCCGCGACCATGCCGAGAGCGCCTATCATCCCTGCGGCACCTGCCGGATGGGCGCGGCGGACGATCCCGGGGCGGTGGTGGACCCCGAGATGCGGGTGATCGGTGTCGAGGGGCTGCGCCTCGCCGACAGCTCCGTCTTCCCCCGCATCCCCAATGGCAATCTGAACGGGCCGACGATCATGGTCGGTGAGAAAGCCTCGGACCACATCCTCGGCCGCGCACCGCTCGCCCGTGCCAATGAGGCCCCATGGATCCACCCCGACTGGCAAAACTGCCAACGTTAGGGCGGCGTACAGCTTTCCCGGATGTCGTCCTCTGAAGCGATAGGCTATTTTCGTTTCAGTTTCCATTTTGGCGCCTGAACGCCTATATTAGTCCCATGGAAAGAGCCAACACTGCCCAGTACGACGCCCGCCAAATCGCGAACTGGTTCATCGACCGGGCCGCGAAGGATGATCGCGAACTGTCGATCATGACGATCCTGAAGCTCGTCTATATTGCCCATGGCTGGCATCTGGAGACAACGAAGCGGCCGCTTTTCGCCAACCGGATCGAAGCTTGGCGCTATGGTCCGGTGATCCCTGACGTGTACAACGCGTTCCGCAAGCAGGGCGTTACGGTTAGAGAGCAACAAAACCTGACAACAAATCCGTTCGCTCGGGCCGCAGGTTTTTCAAATGTAGTTGGCTCGAATGATCAAGCTTCTATCGAAAATATTGAACAAGATTCCCAAAGCCTCCTCAGCCAAGTTTACGACATCTACGGAAAATTGAGCGCGTTTCAGCTTTCGGATCTGACTCATATAGAAGGCGGACCTTGGGACATTGCTGTAAAGGCTGGCGGTTATTTCACGCGCATTCCTGATGATCTGATCAGGGAACATTATGAGGAAAAGCGGGCAAAGGTTGAAGAGACCGCTGCATGATCGACGAAATTCCGCCTGACGATCCCGATCTGCGCCATCGACGCAAACTCCACCATGACCTTGTGCTATTGGAGCACGAAAGAGAGAATGAATTCAGGAAGCTGTCCATCGCGGAGTTGAAACAACGACTGCGCCTCCGGAGGTTGTCAGCGTTTCTGGGATGCGTTGTGATTTTCGGAATGGGATCACTCTTATATCACCTGACACACTCAGTTCTAGGCGCGCCGCACTCTCCTGACGAACCCTCGCCGTATACCGTTGATGCCGCTGCGCTGAGCGGTGGCTTCCTCGTTGCAATGATGTTGCGCCAATTGCGTCAATCACCGCCATTACAATAGCTTTGTTTGCCGGTGCGTTTCGTAAAATAGATAACAACGAAATGGATACGATCCAGAGAGGTGTACTTTCGGCGGGCAAGTTCTTCAACGGGAACTGAACTGTCGCGACCCAGCGCCTCTCCACTTCCCAAATCACCTGCGATCCGCTAGGACGCCCACATCTGAGACGTGACGCATTGACCCCGGCGCATGACAGGATGGAGGGGTCGGCGGCAATGGGGCCGCCGGATAAACGGGAGACCCGGAGGGCCGGGTGTGCTCCCGAGACAGGATACGACAGATGTTTCAAGTAACTAAGAAATCGATGCAGTGGGGCGAAGAGACCCTCACGCTCGAAACCGGCAAGGTTGCGCGTCAGGCCGATGGCTCGGTCATCGCCACTCTGGGCGAGACCAGCGTCATGGCCAACGTGACCTTTGCCAAGGAGCAGAAGCCAGGTCAGGACTTCTTTCCGCTGACGGTTCACTACAACGAGAAATATTACGCTGCGGGCAAGATCCCCGGCGGTTTCTTCAAGCGTGAGGCCCGCCCCACCGAGAAGGAAACCCTGACGGCGCGTCTGATCGACCGCCCGATCCGCCCGCTCTTTGTGCCGGGCTTCAAGAACGAAGTGCTGGTGATCTGCACCGTGCTCAGCCACGATCTGGTCAACGATCCCGACATCGTCGCCATGATCGCAGCCTCCGCCGCCCTGACCATCTCCGGCGCGCCCTTCATGGGTCCGATTGCCGGTGCCCGCGTGGGCTTTGAGGATGGCGAATACATCCTGAACCCGACCGTGGACGACATGTCCAACCTGCGCAACAAGCCCGAGCAGCGTCTCGATCTGGTTGTCGCCGGGACCAAGGACGCGGTGATGATGGTCGAGTCGGAGGCCTATGAGCTCTCCGAGGACGAAATGCTCGGCGCCGTCACCTTTGCCCATGAGCAGATCCAGCCGGTCATCGACCTGATCATCGATCTGGCCGAAGAAAGCGCCAAAGAGCCCTTCGACTTCACCCCGCCGGATTACGCGGACCTGTTCGCCGCGGTGAAAGCTGCGGGCGAAGACAAGATGCGCGCCGCCTACGCGATCCTCGACAAGCAGGAGCGCGTGGCCGCTGTTGCCGCCGCCAAGGACGAGATCAAAGGCGCCCTGAGCGAAGAGCAACTGACCGACGAAAACCTCGGCTCCGCTCTCAAGAAGCTCGAATCCTCCGTCCTGCGCGGCACGGTCGTGAAGGAAGGAAAGCGGATCGACGGGCGTGCCCTCGATCAGGTCCGTCCCATCGTGGCCGAAACGGGATTCCTGCCCCGGACTCACGGCTCGGCGCTGTTCACCCGTGGCGAGACCCAAGGCCTCGTGATTACCACGCTGGGCACCGGCGATGACGAGCAGATGATCGACGCTCTGGAAGGCACCTACAGGTCGAACTTCCTGCTACACTACAACTTCCCCCCGTATTCGGTCGGTGAAGTGGGCCGCTTTGGTCCTCCGGGCCGTCGCGAGATTGGCCATGGCAAACTCGCCTGGCGCGCGCTGCAGGCCGTGCTGCCCGCCGCCACCGACTTCCCCTACACGATCCGCATCGTGTCGGAGATCACCGAATCGAACGGCTCTTCCTCCATGGCCTCTGTCTGCGGCGGTTCGCTGTCGATGATGGATGCCGGTGTGCCGCTGAAGGCGCCGGTGGCCGGTGTGGCCATGGGTCTGGTGCTCGAAGATGACGGCGATTACGCGATCCTGACCGATATTCTCGGCGATGAGGATCACCTCGGCGACATGGACTTCAAGGTCGCGGGCACCGAGAACGGCATCACCTCGCTGCAGATGGACATCAAGGTTGCCGGCATCACGCCCGAGATCATGAAAACCGCCCTGGCTCAGGCCAAGGAAGGCCGTCTGCATATCCTCGGTGAGATGAACAAGGCCCTTTCCGAGGTCTCCGAGTTCTCCGAGCATGCGCCCCGCATCGAGACCATGCAGATCCCGACGGACAAGATCCGTGAAGTGATCGGCACCGGCGGCAAGGTCATCCGCGAGATCGTGGAAACCTCCGGCGCCAAGGTCGACATCAATGATGACGGTGTGATCAAGATCGCCTCCGCCAACGGCGAAGCGATCAAGAAGGCCTATGACATGATCTATTCGATCGTGGCCGAGCCGGAGCAGGGCAAGGTCTACAAAGGCACCGTGGTGAAGATCGTCGATTTCGGCGCCTTCGTGAACTTCTTTGGCAAGCGCGATGGTCTGGTGCACGTCTCCCAGATCGAGAACCGCCGCCTGAACCACCCCTCCGACGTTCTGAAAGAAGGTCAGGAAGTGTGGGTCAAGCTCCTGGGCTTCGACGATCGCGGTAAGGTCCGCCTGTCCATGAAGGTCGTGGATCAGGAAACCGGCGAAGAAGCCAAGCCGGAAGAATCCGACGACTGATCGCTCTTTAGCGCGAAATGACAAAGGCCCGGGCGGAAACGTCCGGGCCTTTTTCGTTGCGGTGCTTGCCAGCCCTCCGGCGCTTTGACATCAAGTTTCCATGGACCAGCCCGCCCCCATTCGTCTTACCGTCGCCGCCTGCACACGTCAGCGGCCGCAAATGGTGGCAGCGTTGGCGGAGAGCTGGGGGCGGATGGCTCTGCCGGATGGGGTCGCCGTGACGTGCCTGCTGGTCGAGAATGACACAGAGACGCGACTGCACGATCTGCCGCAGCGGCTGGCCAACGGGGTGACTCTGCGTCACGTTCTGGAGCCCGAACCCGGCATCCCCTTTGCGCGCAACCGCGCCGCTATCGGGGCAGTCTCGGATCGTGCGGATCTGCTCGCATTCGTTGATGACGATGAGGTTGTGGCCGGGGACTGGCTCCTGCGAATGATCGAGGGCTACCGGCAGAGCGGCGCAATGCTGCTCGGCGGTCCGTTGCGCGCCCTCCGGCCAGACTCGCCGTTGACCACCCTGCAAAAGGCCCTCTTTCGCGGCGTCGAAAAACGCTACCGGCGCAAAGAAGTTCGCGCCGCCCGCAAGGCTGACCTCCGGGACACCAAGGGCGTGACCATCGTCACCAATAACTGGCTGGCAGATGTGCGCCTTTTCACTGAACACGGGCTAAGCTTCGATGAAACCATGCGGCATACGGGCGGCACCGATGCAAAGTTCTACGCAGAAACCCGGGCGCTGGGCCTGCCCACAGCCTGGGTTGCCAATGCCATCGTGGCCGAAGAAATCCCGCCCGCCCGGCTGAGCCTCCGCTACCAGTTCGCCCGAGGCCGCGATCAGGCGGCGACTCACATGGCGCGGCGTCTTAGCGAACGCCCCGGCTCGGTCTGGCAGGCTGCTCTCCTGATCCCGCTCCGCGCACTGGCGCTGATCCCACTGGTCGTTGCGGTCCCACTGACCGGCGGATCTGCGCTGACAGATCTTGCGCGGAGTGCCGGTGCGGTTACAGGTCAGATCACATCTCTGTTCGGCAAACGGTCGCGACTTTACGAAGATGTGACCGGCGGCTAGCAAAGGCTGACGTATACGCTGGGATCGGTTATTCTTGCGCGAGATTGTGCCCGGGGCGCGGCAACGACCCGCTCCGGATCGAGGAAAGGATATGAAAACATGAACAGACGAGAGCTTCTCGCAGGCGGCGCGGCTGCCATTGCTTCGGCCCTCCTGCCCGTCATGGGCAGCGCCCAGACCCTGCCGCCGCGCCTCCAGCCGGCTTTTGTGAACCTGCGCCACCCCTTGCCCGCCGGCGAAGTGCACGTGTTCCCCGACCACTTCCAGCTCTTCTGGACCCTGCCCAACGGTCAGGCGTGGCGCTACGGCATCCGCGTTGGCCGCGCCGGTCTCTATGAGCCGGGCACCTACTACGTAGGCGCCAAGAAAGAGTGGCCGTCCTGGAAACCGACCCCCAGCATGGTCGAGCGCGAGCCTGAAAAATTTGCCAAATACGCCGAAGACGGCATGCCAGGCGGCCCGAACAACCCGCTCGGGGCTCGGGCCATGTACCTGTTCCAGCCGGGCCGGGGTGACACATTCCTGCGTATCCACGGCACCAAGGACACCAACACCATCGGTCGCGCCGTGTCTAACGGCTGCGCGGGCCTGACCAATGAGCATGTTAAACTGCTTTACGAACAGGTTCCGATGAAGGCCAAGGTGGTTCTCTACCCCAAAATGGTGGCTGGTCCCTCCAACGTCTAAGCGTCGGACCTTTGTGACATGACAGCCCGGACGCTCGCACAGAGCGCCGGGCTGTTTATTTTTGCACAGAACCTTCGCGCCAGCGCCTGTATCGCGCGTCAGAGGGTGCACCTATGTGGATGGGGGCGCAACGACAGGAGGCCGCGATGCTGAGACAGATTCAAGGATTGCACCACGTAACCACGATTGGCTCCGATCCCCGCGCCATCGATCGGTTTTGGACCGTGGATCTGGGGCTGCGCCGGGTCAAGAAGACCGTGAATTTCGACGCTCCCGATGTGTATCATCTCTACTATGGCGATGAGCTTGGCCGTCCCGGCACCGCCATGACCTATTTCCCGTTTCCCAACGCCGCCCGTGGAACCCGAGGTACGGGCGAGGTCAGCGAAACGCGGCTGGCCATCCCTCAGGGCGCGACGGGTTTCTGGGCGAACCGGCTCGGAGCGGAGGTATCCGAGGACACATTCGGTGCAGCTGTCGTTCGGTTCGAGGCGCCGGATGGTGACGCCTTTGCCATGGTTGAAACTGATGACCCCCGCGCGGCCTATGCCGCAATAGTGCCAGCAGACCACGCCATCCGGGGTTTTCACTCGGCCGCGCTGATGTTGCGCGACATCGGCCCGACCGCTGATCTCCTGCGCTTTATGGGCTACGAGGATCTCGAACGGCAGGGCGACACGTTGCGGATGCATCGTCCCGGAGGGCGCGCCCATATCATCGACCTGATCGCACGCCCAGGCGTGCCCGAGGCCACGCAATCTGCGGGCTCGGTACATCACATCGCGTTCTCAGTCGCCGATATCGCCGCGCAAGCGGAGGTTCGGGAGGCGCTCACCGCCGAAGGCTTTGCCGTCACGCGCTCCATCGACCGCGACTATTTCCGCGCCATCTATTTCCGCACCCCCGGCGGGGTGCTGTTCGAGGTCGCCACAGACGAGCCGGGCTTCGCCGTGGACGAAGATCCTGCCGAACTCGGCGAGACGCTCAAGCTGCCCAGCCAGCACGCTCATCTGCGCGCGACGCTTGAGGCGACGTTGCCTGCGCTAAACTAAGCCCGATACCCACCGAAGATGACCCCCTTGGCAGAGGGCCATCAGTCACTCAGTACGGACCACCGGCCAGAGACGCCCCACGAACAGCCGCTCGGCTTCATGGAAGTCGTGCAGCCCGGTGCAGTTTCCGCTCCCATCTCATTCGGCCTCAACGCCCACATTGCCTATCGCGCCGCAGCGTCCCGAGCGTTCAATCGCGACGCTGCGATGGCGGAGATCACGACCATTCCCGTCGCTATCCCGAGCATCAGTGACAGCCCACCCGTCTGGTAGGTGAGCCCCGACAGCACTGTACCGAGGAGCCGTCCACCAGCGTTGGCCATATAGTAAAACCCCACATCCATGGTGACCCGATCGGCTTTGCTGAAAGCAAGGATCAGGTAAGAATGGAGTGACGAGTTGATGGCAAATACGACACCTAAGGCCAAAAGGCCCACGACAATGAGGGACGTAAACCAGGTCTGTGGTGTCTCGACCAACATCGAGGCCGCCGTGAGAGCTGCGAGGATACAGGCCAAGCCCAAGGCCCAGAATCGGGCGCTGCCTGCCAGCTCAGCCTCGGACCGCTGGGCAGCCCGCAGCACGCGGGGCGCCACGGCCTGCACGGCACCGTAGAGGATGATCCATGCTGACATAAAGCTGCCAATCATGAAAAACGCGGCCCGGTTTCCGGAGTCCGATCCGTCCGACAAGACGGCGTAGAAATAGATCGGGATTCCAACGACGAACCAGACGTCCCGCGCGCCAAAGAGGAACACGCGCGCAAGGCTCAGCCAGTTCACATTGGCAGAGCGCGAGAACATCTCGGAGAACTTCGCAGATTTGCGCCCACGGGGAAGGCCAGGCGGCATTGCAATCCAGACCGCGATCAGGATGAGCGCAAGACAGACCGCCATAGCGTTTACTGCCCACGTAAAGCCAAGCCCGGCCAGCAGCACCGCACCGAGGAGAAAGCCGAGCCCTTTGACGGCGTTCTTTGAGCCGGTCAGCAATGCCACCCAGCGGAACAGGCCGTCTCCGTTGGCGGGGGCCAGCAGCTTGACTGCGGATTTTGAAGACATCTTGGCGAGATCTTTCGCCACGCCACTCACGCCCTGAACCACCATGACATAGGCCACGGAGACCCCGTTGGCCCAAACCGGATCAAAGCGGGACAAGGTCAGGAGGGCTATGATCTGCAAAACCAGACCGGCAAACAGCGTCGATGTCAGACCAAACCGCGCAGCGATCCAGCCCGCCGAAAGATTGGTCACCATGCCAGCGAACTCGTAAAGAACGAAGAGATAGGCCAGTTGAAGCGGCGAAAAGCCCAGCATGTGAAACTGGAGCAGAACCAGCATACGTAATGCGCCATCGGTGAGCATAAAGCCCCAATACGCAGCCGTCACAGCAATATAGGCGTTCATCCCGTCCGGAGATGAGTGGTTCTCCCGCGTCACAGAGGGCTTCTCCGCCTCATCATCTTTGAGAGCGGTATGCTTCGCAAATGGCTCATTTCATCTTCCATGGCCGATTTCAACTTCCGTCGCCGCGCCCTGCGCTCCTCGCTGGCGCGACATCTCTGCCATCTAGCACGCGAATATCATACAAACATGACACGCGACGGGCTGCGGATTACACCGGACGCGTGCGGAGCCAGATATAAAGTGGCAAGCCACAGCTCACACCAATACAGAACGTCGCCGGGATCGCGATGAGGCGGAGCCAGTCGCGGGTCGAAACGGCTTCCCAAAGGACGAACAGGGTGAGCGCGATGGCCGAGATCGTCAGATCCCAGACGAGGCCTGTGGTCGAGGCGTTCACATACCACGCGTCGATCAGGTCGGCGAGGCTGTTTCCCGCGCTCATGTAGCTGAGAAACCAGTACATCGGGTGAATGGCGCCCCATATGGCCAGTAACAGAAAGATGTGGCGCATCAGAATTTCGTTCCGCTGACACCGATGGTGGCCGTGCCGGAGACATCAATTTTCACGCCCCGGTCATTGACCTCGATCCCGTCAGTGACGGGCTCGGGGGGGCCACCTGCACCACATGCGGTGAGCAGCAGAAACAGGGCGAGCACACGCGTCATGATCAGCCTCCCACACGAATCGGCGGCGGGGTCACGGAGCCCTGCAGCTCGCCGCTTTGGTCCACCCGGACGGAGGTCCCCGAAACCGGTGTCACGGTCCCCACGACCCGATCACCGTTGGTCGACACGGTCGTGCCACGGATCGGGCTGACGGACCCGGAGACGCGCCCGGTATGTCCGACGGTGACCCGGGTCCCCGCAGGCCCCGACACGCCAACGGAGGCTGTCGGCCCGTTCGGACCAAGACCGACGGTCGGCCTGAGGACGCTGTTACAGCCGCTCACGCTGAGCGCCATAACGATAACTCCGGCGAGTGTTTTCATCCGAGTTTCTCCTTCCAGCGGGCGATCTGGGCGCGGACATTGGCCGGCGCCGTTCCGCCATAGGATGTGCGGCTCGCCACCGAGTTGTCCACCCCCAGCACGTCGAAGATGGATACGGTGATCGCCCCATGAACCTCCTGCATCTCTTCGAGACTGAGATCGGGCAAATCACAGCCCTTCGCTTCGGCGCGGGCGACGAGCGTGCCGGTCACGTGGTGGGCATCGCGGAAGGGCAGCCCCGCCTCGCGCACCAGCCAGTCCGCCAGATCCGTCGCGGTGGAGAACCCGTGCCCGGCCGCGGCCCGGAGGGCGTCAGGATTGGCGGTGAGGTCGGAGATCATACCTTCCATCGCGGCAAGGGACAGCATCACCGTATCGGCGGCGTCAAAGACCTGCTCCTTGTCCTCCTGCATGTCCTTGGAATAGGCGAGCGGCAGGCCCTTCATCACCATCAACAGCGCCGTTTGCGCCCCGAAAATCCGTCCGATTTTCGCGCGAATCAACTCGGCGGCGTCGGGGTTTTTCTTCTGCGGCATGATCGAGGAGCCGGTGGAGAACCGGTCCGACATAACCACAAAGCGGAACTGGGCCGAGGACCAGATGACCAGCTCTTCGGAAAGGCGGCTGAGATGCATGGCGAGGATCGAGGACGCGCCGAGGAAGTCGAGGGCAAAATCCCGGTCCGACACGGCATCGAGCGAATTGGCCATGGGCCGGTCAAAGCCCAGCGCCCTGGCCGTGGCCTCCCGGTCGATGGGGAAGGACGTTCCCGCCAGCGCCGCAGCCCCGAGCGGACATTCATTCATCCGGGCGCGTGCGTCGGAAAACCGCGACTTGTCCCGCGCCAACATCTCCACATAGGCCAGCATGTGGTGCCCCCAGGTCACTGGCTGGGCGGTTTGCAGATGGGTAAAGCCCGGCATGACCCAATCCGCGCCCTGTTCGGCCTGTGTGAGCAGCGCCTCTTGCAGTGCCTCAATGCTGGTGATCGCCGCGTCGCACTGCTCCCGCACCCAGAGCCGGAAATCCGTGGCCACCTGATCGTTGCGCGAGCGCCCCGTGTGCAGCCGCCGCCCGGCCTCGCCGATCAGCTCGATCAGCCGGGCCTCAACGTTCATGTGGATGTCTTCGAGCTTCGTCGAAAACCGGAACGTTCCCGCTTCGATTTCTGACAAGACGGTGAGCAGCCCTTCCCTGATCGCTTCGGCGTCTTTATCGGTGAGGATGCCCTGCGCCGCCAACATGGCTGCGTGGGCGCGAGAGCCCGCGATATCCTGAGCCGCGAGCCGCTGGTCGAACCCGATGGAGGCGTTGATGGCTTCCATGATTTCGGAGGGACCGCCGGCAAAGCGGCCGCCCCACATGGCGTTCGATGGGGCAGTCGGGGCGCTGTCGGAATGAGACATGAGGGGATCCTGGATGAGATTGTTCGCTGTCGCTCTTTATCTGGCCATTGGGGCCGCCGCAAATGCTGCGGATCTGACCGGTGTGACGCTTGAGGGCGACATGCGCAAACTGGTCGTACACTCCGCCCCCGAAGCGGTGCCGGATCTGGTCGTGACCACGCCCGAAGGAGACGAGGTGCGCCTGTCCGACTACGCCGGAACGCCGCTGGTGCTGAACTTCTGGGCCACGTGGTGCGCCCCCTGCCGCGAGGAAATGCCGGATCTCGACGCGATGCAGCGGGACCGGGATGGCGCGCTGGAGGTGCTGACCATCGCAACGGGGCGAAACTCGGTCGAGGGGATCGAGGAGTTCTTTGCCGATGAAAGCATCACCGATCTGCCGGTTCTCCTCGATCCGAAGCAGGTGGCCGCTCGCCAGATGGCAGTACTGGGCCTGCCCGTCACGGTTCTGGTTGATGCCGAAGGCCGCGAGGTCGCGCGGCTGACCGGTGGCGCCCACTGGAAGGGCGAGGCCGCGGATGCGGTGATCGACGCGTTGGTCGGCGAGTGAGCGTTACGCTCGACCCCTATTCCGCAGGGTTTGCCGCCGATCCCTACGAGACCTACGCCGCCATCCGTGATCTCGGGCGGCCGTTTTATTACGAACCCTTCGACATCTGGATGCTGGCCTCCGCCGCCGAGGTGGAGGCTGTGGCCCTCGACAGGACGATGGTGCGCAGCCGCAACCATCTGATGTCCGAGGCCGAGCGGCGCGCCGAGCAGCGCAAGCTCAACTGGCACGACATGCCGCACCATGAGCGCTTCGTTCAAACGAACCTCCTGGAGGATGACGGCCCTGCCCATGATCGCCTGCGGCGTCTGGTGTTCTCCGAGTTCTCTGCTTCGATGATCAAAGCCCAGCGCCCGATGATCGAATCCTATGTGGCGCAGTTGCTGGATGATCTCGAAGATCGTACCGAGTTCGACTTCGTCGAAGCCTTTGCCGCCCATGTGCCGGGCCTTGTGATCGGGCGGATCATCGGCGTCCCCGACGAATACGCACCGCAGCTGCGCCTCTGGTCCGAACAGGTCGTGCGGTTCTTCGACGTGGCCCGCGATGACGCGGCCAAAGCGCTGGCGGAAACTGCGACGCGCGATTTCTACCACTTTCTGCTGGATCTGATCGCCCGGCGCCGCCGCGTGCCGCAGGACGACCTGCTGACCAACTTGATCCGTCACCGCGACGCCGGGCAGCTCAGCGAAGACGAGCTGATCGCGACCGTCATGCTGATCCTCATGGCGGGCCATGGCTCGACCATCGATGTGCTGGGGTCGGGGCTGCACGCGCTGTTGCGCTTTCCCGATCACCATACCCTCCTGAGTGCCGCGCCGGAACTAATGCCAACGGCGATACAGGAAATGTTCCGTTACGAGGCGCCCTTGCCGTTTTTTCACCGTTATCTGACCGAAGATCGGGTGATCGCGGGCCAGCACTTGCCCGCCGGGGCCAAACTCGGCCTGCTCTATGGCGCGGCGAACCGGGACCCGGCGCGGTTTACCCACCCGGACCGTTTCGACATTACCCGCAGCCCCAACCGGCATCTGGCTTTTGGCGGCGGCATGCATTTCTGCCTCGGCAAACATCTCGCCCGTCTCGGGATGGAGGTGATCTTTGGCGCGCTGAATGACCGGTTTTCGCGAATCGAGCTGGTCAGCCCGCCAGTCTACAAACTCGGGCTCTCCGTGCGCGGTCCTCAAAAGCTCCACATCGCCGTCACGCGCTGACACCCTTTCGCGGCACCACCGGCGGTCCTATATGCCGCTGGATATGCATACGGAGACGGACCCATGGAAATCCTGTCGATCTTTCTGGCTGGTGCTGCCGCAGGCGGCTTATGGCAACTGAACCGAAAGCGCGACCGTGCCCGCAGGGATCCGGCAAACCTCTGGACAGATCGCTTTCCCGGCGATGTGGTACGCGACACCAAAATGCTGCCAGACGGACGTTACGCGCTGATTGACAGCGATATGGGGCTGGGCGTCGTCCGGATAAAGGACGGCGCGGGCTGGCGCATCGGTCCCGACGACACTTATTCGCAAGCCTCCGGGGACATTCAAATCTGCCCCAGTGAGATGGAAAAACGGTTTGAAATCAATATCAGCGCGGGCTCATTGGACGACGGCTGGGCAGATAAGGTAAAGACCCACTCAACTTAGACGTGCCTCTTGCGCGTTAACCAAATTTCTTTACCAGAGTTTCGGACGGCGAGGGACCGCTGTCATCACAATGTCAAAGAATGAAGTGGGTTCGGAATGGCTATCGCAAATCTGACTGATGCGGTTCTTTTAGATGCAACACTGACAGACATAACTTCAGGGCCGAATACGTTTACGGCAGGAACAGGCGGCACGATCGTACAGGCTCTGGACGACACGCAGGTGTTCTCGACTGCCTCTGCGTCGGATGATTTCATCCAGGTCGGCGACACCACTGTAATCGATGGAACGACCTGGACCGTTACGGGGATTGGCACGATCGAAGGAGAGGTCGACTACACCAATCCCGATACAGGATTGCCGGATACCGAGATCTATACGGCTGGCCCGATCCTTTGGATTGAGGTCACCGACGGCACGACTACCCAGCTCATCATGTCATTTCCGGACTTTGACGGATTGCCCAAGATTACGGAGATCCGCACCGACCCCGGTTTCTTTAACACAGGTTTTGAAGATGAATCTGCAGCGGGCAGAGGCATTCTGATCTATAATGACGCGTCTGGAATCACGTCGGTCGTTTGCTTTGCCAAAGGCACTCTCATAACGACCGAGAACGGCGATATCCCTGTAGAGAACCTGCGTCCAGGCGATGTCGTCATGACAAAAAATAGCGGTACCCAAGAGATCCTTTGGATCGGGAAAAAACACCTTGATTCAGCGGCCCTACAGAACAATCCCAAGCTGCAGCCCTGCCGGATCGCACCCAACACTCTCGGGCCGTCGACACCTGATCGGGATTTGTATTTGTCCCCACAGCACCGCGTTCTGATTTCGTCTCAGGCAGCAAAGGATGCGTTTGGCTCGAACGAAGTCCTTATCCCCGTGATCAAGCTGACGATGATGGACGGGATCAGCCAGTGCGCTCTGGACAGCGTGGATTACTATCACATTCTGCTGAAAGACCATGACGTGGTTTTTGCCAATGGAGCTCCTGCAGAAACGCTGTTGCCCGGTCCTGAAGCTATGAAGAGCATCGGACCAGATGCCCGGCGGGAACTGAAACAACTTTTCCCCGAATTGTTCGCAACGGCCCAGCGGCCTCAGGCTATCTTCCCGATTGTCGAGCGTAAAAAGCAGGTTTCATTACTGGTGTAATGATCGGTCGCCCCGAAGCTACGCCCTCGGGGCGACCACGTTGGATCAGATCGCGGCCTTGCGGCTTTCTTCGAGGTAGATCTCCCGCAGACGACGGGCCACGGGACCGGGCGTTCCGTCGCCCAGCTTTTCACCGTCGATCTCCACCACCGGCATCACAAAGGCCGAGGCCGAGGTGACGAAGGCCTCGTCGGCCGCCTGCGCTTCCTCGATGGTAAAGGTCCGCTCCTCGACCTTCATCTGCGCCTCACGGGCAAAGCGCAGTACGGCCGCGCGGGTGATCCCATGCAGGATTTCGGTACCGAGCTGGCGGGTGATGATCTTGCCGTCCTTGACGATATAGGCGTTGTTCGAGGTCCCCTCGGTCACCACCCCGTCCTCGACCATCCAGGCATCATCCGCACCCTTCGCCTTGGCTTCCATCTTCGCCATCGACGGATAGAGGAGCTGCACCGTCTTGATATCGCGACGGTCCCAGCGCAGGTCGGGCAGGCTTGCGACGCGGATGCCCTGATCCGCCTGCGGGCTGTTGGCGAGACCGGGCTTCGACTGAGTGAACAGCACCACCGATTGCGGCGTGTCTTCTGCCGGATAGGCAAAATCCCGGTCCGCGGCCCCGCGCGTGACCTGCAGATAGACCAGCCCGTCTTCGATCCCGTTGGCCTCGACCAGCCTGTGGTGGATCTCCAGCAGCTCATCCCGGCTCATGGGCATGCCCATCCCAAGCTCCTTGAGCGACCGGTCCAGCCGCGCCGCATGACCGTCGAAATCAATCAGCTTGCCGCCCAGCACCGAGGTCACCTCATAAACTGCGTCGGCGAACAGAAAGCCCCGGTCGAAAACCGAGATTTTGGCGTCCTCTTCGGGGACGAACTGGCCATTGACGTAGACGGTGCGGGACATTGGGGCCTCCTGTGTGGGTGGTCCTTGGTGTCCACCCTCTGCGGCGCAGCGTCAAGCAGGGATTGACTGTGACACTGCGGCGGCCGAGCCTTGGGTCAGGAGGGTCGCCCATGCAGATGCCCACCCATGACGAAGGTCTTTTCGAGATGCTTTGCGAGATCGCGCAGGACGAGGCGCCCGACCTCAGACGCGGAAAGATGTTCGGCTGCCCTACGCTGTTTTCCGGGCGTAAGGCGGCCTTGGGCGTCTTTGGGGACCATGCGAACCTGAAATTGCCCCGCGACCGGGCCGAGGCGTTACTGGCCGAAGGGCGCGCCCTCCCGTTTGCGCCGGGAGGGCGCAAGATGGGGGGCTGGGTGTTGGTGGAGGATCCCGAAGCCAACGAGGATTTGGTCAGAGACTCCGCCCGATACCGCGCAGGCACCTGATCCCCCCAAGCAGCTACCGCTCCCGACGCCGGGACCGTACCGACAGGCGTCGGATCAGCCGTGTCACACGCCGGGTTCCGGTTCGCGGAGCAGCGGTTCTGGGGCGCGGTTCGGTGCGGATTTGGCGGGGTGCCTGCGTGCGGTCGGTGCGCGTCGCGACGCGGAACGCATCGGCGTAAATATTTAGCATCTTCTGTCCTCCTTCAAATATCGCAAACTGTAATGGCAGATTGCAAAGGGGTTCTTCTCTAGGTCCTTTCAAGTTGCTCTGAACAAGCGCTTCACGCGACTCGCAAAGATTTACCAAGTGTAATATGAGCTAACATATGGACTGGCGCGACATTCCCTCCCTCTCGGCATTGCGGGCCTTTGAGGCGGCGGCCCGGTGTGGTTCGCTTTCGGCGGCGGCGCGTGAGCTGAACGTGACCCATGCGGCAGTGGCGCAGAGTGTCCGGCGGCTTGAATCCCATTTCGGCTGCCCTCTCCTCGTACGGGCGGGGGCCGGAATGGCTCCAACCCCTGAGGGTCAGCGGCTCGCGGCCGGGTTGGGAGACGGGTTTGGACAGATCGCCGGGGCCGTCCGGGAGCTGGCCCGGCGCAACGCAGCGCGCCCCCTGCGGCTGGCTCTGGCTCCCTCACTGGCCAATAACTGGCTGATGCCACGCATCGGGGATTTCTGGGCCGAGCACCCCGATATCCAGATCGAGCTGGTCCCGGGCACCGAGCTGGTCGATCTGCGCCGGGACGGCTTCGACATGGCACTGCGCTACGGGACGGGACCCTGGCCGGGCGTCACCACGACGCGCCTGTTTCGGGCGACCCATGTGCTCGTCGCACCGCCGGAGCTGGGCCTTCGCCCGGTCGCCTCGCTGGCGGATTTGTCCGATTGTGACGTCCTTACCGAGCGGTATCACGCGGAGGATTTGCTCTGGGCCGAGCGCGAAGGCCTGCGACATGACCGGATCACACTTCGCCGCCTGCCCACGCTTTCGATGGTTCTCGAAGCGGTGCGGACCGGATACGGCGCAGGCCTGATGCCTTGGGTCATGGCTCAGACAGACGTTCAGGCGGGACGGTTGCAGGTGCTCTACTGCGGGGACACCGCAGGTTTGGCCTATCACATGCTGACCCTGCCGGGGCGTGTTCCCGGCCCGGCGCTGCGCAGCTTTATGTCATGGCTCAGAAAGCAGGCTGACCTGACCCTTGGTACCGTACCCCCCGGGCCAACACCCTGACGTAGCGGCTTCTGCGGCAGTGCAGCATTTCCTCTTGCACCGCAGCGCGCAGCTATCTAACCCTTCCCGCGAATGTAGCGAAATAAAATTGCGAGGCCGATATGTCCTTCAAGATCCAGCCCCAGCCCGTCGCCCGGCCCAACCGCTGCCAGCTCTTTGGCCCGGGTTCGCGCCCTGCACTGTTTGAAAAGATGGCAGCTTCGGCGGCGGATGTGATCAATCTCGACCTCGAAGACTCGGTTTCGCCCGACGACAAGGCCGAGGCGCGCAAGAACATTATTCAGGCGATCGGCGACGTGGACTGGGGCAACAAGCACCTGGCGGTCCGCATCAATGGGCTCGATTCGCCCTATTGGTATCGTGACGTGGTGGACCTGCTGGAGCAGACAAGCGACCGCATCGACCAGATCATGATCCCCAAGGTCGGCAACGCCGCCGATATTTACGCGGTGGACGCTCTCGTCAGCTCCATCGAGGCCGCTAAGGGCCGGACGAAGCCCATCGCGCTGGAGGTGATCATCGAGACTGCTGCGGGCCTCACCCATGTGAACGAGATCGCCGCCGCCAGTCCCCGCTTGCAGGCGATGAGCCTCGGCGCGGCAGATTTCGCGGCCTCCATGGGGATGGCCACCACCGGGATCGGTGGCACGCAGGAGAACTATTACATGCTGCGTGAGGGACAGAAATACTGGGCCGATCCGTGGCACTGGGCACAGACCGCCATCGTCGGCGCCTGCCGCACCCATGGCATCCTGCCGGTGGATGGTCCGTTTGGCGATTTCTCCGACGATGACGGCTTCCGCGCGCAGGCGCTGCGCTCGGCGACGCTCGGGATGGTCGGCAAATGGGCGATTCATCCGAAGCAGATCGCGCTCGCCAATGAGGTCTTCACCCCGTCCGAGGCTGCCGTCACCGAGGCGCGGGAGATCCTCGCCGCCATGGAAGAGGCCAAGGCCAGCGGGCAAGGCGCGACCACGTATAAAGGCAAGCTCATCGATCTGGCCTCGATCCGTCAGGCCGAGGTGATCGTCCGTCAGGCCGACATGATCGCGGGCAACTGAGGTTACCGGCGCTCATCCTTGGGGGATCCCATGACCACATAGGTCTGGATCGTGTTGACCTGAGGCAGAGCGCCCAGAATCTCCGTGTGAAAATGCTTGTAGGCGGCCAGATCCGCCGCCTCTACGCGCAACAAATACTCGACCGAGCCGGTGATATTGTGGCACTCGCGCACCTCCGGCGCATGGGTCATCCGCCGCTCGAATGCTTCCTGAGCCGATTTCGTATGCTCGCTCAGCCCGACAGTGACATAGGCCAGAAAGCCGATCCCGGTTTTGCTAGGATTGAGCACCGCCCGATAACCTTCGATCACACCGGATTTTTCCAGCGCCGCCACCCGCCGCAGGCAGGCCGAAGGCGAGAGCCCGATCCGGTCTGACAGCGACAGATTGCTGATGCGCCCGTCAGTGGAAAGCTCACGCAATATCCGCGCGTCGATATTGTCGATCTGATGCATAAGTTGTGGATATTGCGAGAATGCGCCGCTATTTGCAACCTTTTGATGGATAGGTCACGATATGTTGCGTGAATGGATATACAAACGCTGTTTTCCCTGACCCTGTTCTCCCTTGCGACTCTGGGCTCGCCCGGGCCGAACAATCTGATGCTCATGGCCTCGGGCGCCAATTTTGGCCTCCGCCGCACATTTCCCCATATGGCGGGGGTCGCTTATGGCTTTCCCTTGATGGTGCTTGGCGTGGGCGTCGGTGTGATGCAGATCTTTGCGCTCTGGCCAGTGACGGAAACGATCCTGAAATTCGTCTCCGTAGCCTATCTGCTGTGGTTGGCTTGGAAAATCGCGCGGGCGGATGCGCCCGGCAAAGGCCGCAGCGGCGCGCGGCCGCTCAGCTTTCTGCAAGCCGCCGCGTTCCAGTGGGTGAACCCCAAGGCCTGGTCCATGGCCATCGCCGCCGTGACCCTTTACGCACCCGACCGATCCGTCGGAGCGATCCTGTTGGTGGTCATCTCCTTCGCCCTGTTCGGCTCGCTCACCGCGCCGTTCTGGACATCTCTGGGAACGGTGGTGCGCCGCTGGCTCGATCAGCCCGGACGGTTACGCCTGTTCAACCGGACGGCCGCGGCGTTGCTGGTTCTGTCCATGGTCCCGTTGCTGGCAGGTGCCTGACCGCTTGACCCCGGCGCGCGCAGACGCCATCTGAACGGGCAAGGAGATCGCCATGACCCAATATCTCGACTTTGAAAAGCCGCTGGCCGACCTCGAAGGCAAAGCCACCGAGTTGCGTGCCATGGCTGAGGCCGGTGACGACGTGCTGGAACAGGCCAACGCGCTGGACGCCAAGGCGCAAACGAAGCTCGAAGCGCTCTATAAGAACCTGACCGCGTGGCAGAAATGTCAGGTGGCCCGGCATCCTGAGCGGCCCCACTGCCTCGATTACGTGCGTGAGCTGTTCACCGAGTTCACCCCGCTGGCGGGCGATCGTAATTTCGCCGAGGACCTGTCGGTGATCGGGGGCATGGCGCGGCTGAACGGACGCCCTGTGATGGTGATTGGTCAGGAAAAGGGCGACGACACAAAATCCCGCCTGACCCGGAATTTCGGCATGGCCCGTCCCGAGGGCTACCGCAAGGCCGTCCGGCTGATGGATCTGGCGGACCGCTTTGGGCTGCCCGTGATCAGTCTGATCGACACACCCGGCGCCTATCCGGGCAAGGGTGCGGAAGAGCGGGGGCAATCCGACGCCATCGCACGCTCGACGCAGAAGGGCCTGCAAATCGGCGTCCCGTCGGTCAGCGTGGTGATCGGTGAAGGCGGGTCGGGCGGCGCGGTGGCCTTTGCCACGTCAAGCCGCGTCGCGATGCTGGAGCATTCGATCTATTCGGTGATCTCGCCCGAAGGCTGTGCCTCCATCCTCTGGAAAGAGGCCGAGAAGATGCGCGAAGCCGCGGAAGCCCTGAAGCTGACCGCACAGAATCTCAAAGCTCTCGGCGTCATTGATCGGATTGTGCCGGAACCCATGGGTGGCGCGCAGCGCGACCCCAAGGAGGCCATCACCCGCGTTGGTCGCGCCATCGAAGACATGCTGGACGAGATGCAAGGCCTGTCGCCTGATGAGATCCGTGCCCAGCGGCGGCAGAAATTCCTGTCGATGGGGACAACCGGTCTGGCTGCCTGACCCAAGGTCAGGCGGACTTCCGCCACTGCGGGCACTACACCGCGGTCACGCGATCTTTTCATGTCGCGACATCTTGCAAGCGCTTGCCTGAGCGGTCACCCATGTTGCTATAAAAACGGTATTCAACAGAGGGGACCGCAATGCTTCAAGAGTTCAAGGATTTCATCGCCAAGGGCAATGTCATGGACATGGCCGTCGGCATCATCGTCGGCGCAGCTTTCACAGCCATTGTCACGTCGCTCGTCGACGACCTGATCAATCCGCTGATCGGGCTGTTCGTCGGCGGTCTCGATTTCTCCGGTCTGTCCGTTGGAATCGGCGAAGCCCAATTCATGTATGGCAACTTCATCACCGCAGTGATCAACTTCCTGATCATCGCCTTCGTGGTTTTTCTCCTCGTGCGCGCCGTCAACCGGATCAAGGCGGCGGCTGAGAAGCCTGAAGATGTGGCCCCGGAGGTTGAGACCGGCCCGTCCGAGCTCGACGTCCTGCTTGAGATCCGGGACCAGCTGAAAACCCGCTGATCTTTTGCGCTCCGGCGCATCGACGGCATCAACCCGGGAGAGGCGCGGCCTTTTCCGGGTTTTTCTATGACAAACAGTCCGACAGCCTTGTGCCGCCATCGATATCTTGTGGATAAGCAGACCTGCGCGGCCCGATATAGTGCAGCTCACTTGACTCACACGTGCTCTGACCGGATCATGATGCGTACCGGAAAACACGGGCAGGACAGGCGCGGGATGCAATTCACACGGCTCAGACTGAACGGCTTCAAGTCTTTCGTAGATCCGACTGATCTGGTGATCCATGGCGGCCTGACGGGCGTTGTCGGGCCCAATGGCTGCGGCAAGTCGAACCTGCTTGAGGCGTTGCGCTGGGTGATGGGCGAAAGTCGTCCCAAGGCCATGCGCGGCGGCGGCATGGAAGACGTGATCTTTGCCGGCACCTCCAGCCGCACCGCCCGCAATTTTGCCGAAGTCTCCCTGACCATAGACAACAGCCAGCGCCTCGCCCCCGCAGGCTTTAACGATGAGGATCAGATCGAGATCGTCCGCCGCATCACCCGTGATGCCGGCAGCGCCTACAAGGCGTTGGGCAAGGATGTCCGCGCGCGGGACGTGCAGATGCTTTTCGCAGACGCCTCCACTGGTGCGCAATCGCCGGCGCTGGTGCGACAGGGACAGATTTCTGAGCTGATCCACGCCAAGCCGAAAAATCGCCGCCGGATCCTCGAAGAAGCCGCCGGGATTTCCGGGCTCTACCAGCGTCGCCATGAGGCCGAGCTGAAGCTCCGGGCCGCAGAGACCAACCTCGCCCGGCTTGACGACACCGTGGACCAGCTCGCCCAGCAGCTCGCGCAGCTTGCCCGGCAGGCCAAGCAGGCCGCGCGCTACCGCGATATTGGCCATCGGTTGCGGCGGGCCGAAGCGCTTCTGCTCTACCGGCGCTGGCGCGAGGCCGAGGACGAGTTACGGCGCGCGCGTGAGATCTTGTCGGAGCGTGCCGCCGAAGCCAAGCGGGCGGAGACCGGCTCCGCCGAGGCCGAAGCCGCACGCGAAGGCGCCGAAGGTCAGATGCCCGCGCTGCGCGACGAAGAAGCCATCGCAACCACCCTGAGCCAACGTCTCGAAGTCGAGGCGGCGGGGCTTGCGGATCAGATCCGAAACGCGGGCGAAAAGGTTGGACGGCTCGAGGGGCGGATGCGGCAACTGGCCAAAGACGCGGATCGTGAGGCCGCGCTGAACGCGGATGCCGATGAGACCATCGCCCGGCTGCGGGAAGAAGAACAGTCTCTTGCAGCCGATGCCGAGGGCTATGAAGCGGATCTCGACGGAGCACGATCCGCAGCCGAAGAAGCGGCCACTGTTCTGGGCGAACGCGAGGGCGCGCTGGCGGCCCTGACCGAAGATGTCGCCCGACTGGCCGCGCGGCACCAATCGGCGCAACGACTGCTGGACGAGTGTCGCACCGCCCGTGACCGCGCCGAGACTGCGGCCCGAACCGCGCGCGAGGCGGTGGCCGGGGCGGACCGGGTTCTTACTGAGGCCGCCGCGCGTCTTGAGGCGAGCCAGACCGCTCAGGCCGAGGCCGAGGCCGCCATCGCCGGTGTCGAAGAGGCCCTCGCAGAGGCGGAGGCCGAGCGTGCCGAAGCGCAGGCTGTCGAGGCTGAGCACCGCGCCGCCCGATCCGAGGCCGAGGGCACGTTGGGGGCGCTCAGGGCCGAGCATAAGGCGCTCGCGCGGCTCGTGGACCGTGACGCAGGCGACGGACAGACCCTGATGGACCTTTTGCAGGTCAGTTCCGGATATGAGGCGGCACTGGGGGCGGCGCTGGCCGATGACCTGCGCGCGCCCGTGACCGAGACGGGCTCCGGCTGGTACAGTCTGACGCCCTATGCGGACGCCCAGAGCTTGCCCGAAGGGTCTGCGTCCCTCGCCGATCAGGTGACAGCGCCTGATCTACTCGCCCGCCGCCTTGGGCAGATTGGGGTCGTCGAGGCCAATGAGGGCACAGCGATGCAGGACCGCTTGCGTCCTGGCCAGCGTCTGGTGTCGCGCGAAGGGCATTTGTGGCGCTGGGACGGGTATCGCTCGGACCCTGAGGATGTGCCGTCGCAGGCCGCACTGCGCCTCCAACAGCGGAACCGGCTGGAGCGGCTCGCCCGCGAACTGGACGAAGCCGAGGCGCGCTTTGAGACGGCCCGCGCCGCACACCAGACTGCGACAGCACGACTGGACGTGGCAGGGTCAGCGGATCGGACAGCACGGGAAGCGCGGCGGCAGGCGGACACCCGTCTGGCGGAGCTGAACCGGGCGCTGAGCCGGGCCGAGGCGGATCGCGAAATCGCCGAGGGCAAGCGCGCCTCATCGCAGGATGCCGTGCGGCGCCATGAAGCGGAAGCGGCTGCGGCGACTGACCGGCTGAGTGAGGCGGAGCGTGCCTTGTCCGGGCTCGCCGACCTGTCGGAGCTGCGCGGCCGGGTGGCAGATGTGAAGATGACCGTGGATGCCGCGCGCATGACAACCATGGCGAAACGCGCGGCCCATGACGAACTGCGCCGCGAGGGTGAGGCCCGGGACAAGCGACTGGCGGCCATCGCGTGCGAGCTGGAGAGCTGGACCACGCGCTTGTCCTCGGCGGGTGGGCGGTTGGACGAAATCCGGCGCAGGCAAGAACGCACGGAACAGGAACTCGACGAAGCGCGTCAGGTGCCGGGTGCTTTGGCGGAACAGCAAGCCACCGTCAGCACCCGTCTCACCGAGGTACAGACCCGGCTCAGCGCCGCCCGTAGCGCGCGCGAGATAGGCGAAGAAGCGTTGCGGACGGCGCAGGAGGCAGAGCGCGGGGCGGAACGTCGGGCGGGCGAAGCGCGCGAAGCCCGTGCGGCGGCACAGGCGCGGGCGGATGCCTGTATCGAAACCGTCCACGCCGCGGCTCAGCGCATCCGGGAAGAGATGGAGCTGGCACCCGAGGCGCTGGTAGACAAGCTGGAGGTCACCGACCCCGACGCCCTGCCCCCGGTGACCGAAATCGAGGACGAAATCGGGCGGTTGCGTCGCCAGCGGGATGCCCTTGGCGCGGTGAACCTGCGCGCCGAGGAGGATGCCAAAGAGGTCGAGGGCGAGCACGGGACGCTGATCCGCGAAAAGGCTGATCTGGAAGATGCCATCGCCGAACTGCGCAAAGGCATTGCAGGGCTGAACCGCGAGGGCCGGGAACGGCTGCTCAACGCGTTTGGCGAAGTGAACCGCAACTTTACCAACCTGTTCAAGCATCTCTTCGGCGGCGGCGAAGCCCGGCTGGAACTGATCGAGTCCGAGGATCCCCTGGATGCCGGGTTGGAAATCCTCTGCCAGCCTCCGGGCAAGCGGCTCTCCACGCTCTCGCTCCTGTCCGGCGGCGAGCAGACCCTGACAGCGCTGGCGCTGATCTTTGCTGTGTTCCTCGCAAACCCCGCGCCGATCTGCGTACTCGATGAGGTGGACGCACCGCTGGATGACGCCAACGTGACGCGCTTCTGCGATCTGCTGGACGAAATGACCCGGCAGACCGACACGCGCTTTCTCATCATCACCCACCATGCGGTGACCATGGCGCGGATGGACCGGTTGTTTGGTGTGACCATGGCCGAACAAGGCGTCAGCCAGCTGGTCAGCGTCGACCTCAGCCGCGCCGAACAGCTGGTTGCCTGAGGCTCAGACGCTGGCGGGCACGTCGGTAATCTTTTCGAGGGTGCAGAGCGGTCGCAGACGCTCCACATCTTCGGGGTCACAGAGCTTCGTGCCCGGCGTGGTCACCGCCGCAGCGGCTGCAGCCGTGCCCCATTGCAGCGCCTCGGCGGAGGTCGCCCCCGTAGCCAGCGCGTAGGTCAGCGTGCCGAGGAAGCTGTCCCCTGCGCCGACTGTGCTCAGGACATCGACCTTGGCCGCATGCGCGAACCAGATCCCATCCGCTTCGGCCAACAAGTTGCCTTCGGCCCCGCGCCCGATCACCACACGATTTGCCACCCCCCGGGCGATCAGCTCACCGGCGAAAGCCGCCGTATCGGCGCGGGTGGGAAGGGGATGCCCCGCAGCATCTTCGGCTTCGACCCCGTCGAAGCGGAGGATCTCGGGCCGCGCTGACGGATCCACCGAGGGGTGGGTGACGAGCCAGGACAAAGGCGCGCCTGAGGTGTCCACCACGAGGCGGACGCGATTGGGTGCCAATGCCTCGGCGAGGCGGCAGGTGAAATCTGCCTCGGTCCCAAGCGGTTGCGAGCCGGAGATCACCACGAAATCGCCCTCAGCGGCTTCTTCACTGACCGCCGCGATGGCGTGCAGGAATTCGGAGGGCTTCAGCGCCGGACCCGGCAGCATGAAGCGGAACTGTTCTCCGGTGGACAAGTCCCGCACAGACAGGCTGGTGCGGGTCTCGCCGGCGATGGGAATGATCCGGGTGGAGATGCCCTCTTGCTGAAGCGCCGTGATGAGCCGCATGCCCGTCGCCCCACCCAACGCCACAAACGCCGTCGTCTCGGCCCCCAGCCTGTTCACCATCCGGCTCACATTGATCCCGCCACCGCCGGGATCGAGGCTGGGCTCAGCACAGCGCAGCTTTTCACCGGGGCGCAGATGGGGTGTCTGGGTCGACAGATCGAGCGCCGGGTTCAGCGTGATGGTCAGGATGGCGGGGAGCGAAGGACTGAGCATGTCGGAACGCTATTCAGCCCGCGCGTTGCCTGCAAGCATCCTCTGTCAAAGGGCGTCCAACAGCGCCCGCGTTGGCCAGGCATCCACCGGCAGTCCGAGACGGTCCTGCTCGGCCCGGACAGCCGCCCGGGTCCCGGCTCCGAGGATACCGTCGATCTCACCGACATCATGGCCGCGCGCCGCGAGTTTGCTCTGCAATGCTTTCATCTCCTCGCCTGAGAGCGGCGGCGTCGGGGTGCCCGCGTCGAAGACCGGCGCCCCCTCCAGTCGCGTGGCGAAATAGGCGGCGGTCAGCACGTAGGTAAAGGACTGATTCCACTCAAAGAGTACCGAAAAGTTCGGGTAGGCGAGGAAGGCAGGTCCCCCCTGCCCCTGCGGCAGAATCACCGAGGCGGGCAGATCGGGCCGCAGAAACGACCCGCCGCGCGGACTGACACCCAGCGCCGCCCACTCCCCGGCAGGCCGACTGGTCTGCAAGCCCGTTTCAGCGACCGGCATATCCGGGGAAAGGGTGACCTCCTGCAACCAAGGCTCGTTCGGCTGCCAACCCAGCGACCGCAGCAGATTCGCGCCGGAGAACAGGGAGTCGGAGACAGAGGTTTTCAGCCGCACGTGCCCGTCCCCATCGCCGTCGACACCGTTGGCGATGATGTCCTTCGGCAGCATCTGAACCATCCCGATTTCCCCGGCCCAGGCGCCTGTGGTCGTCTGGGGGTCCAGATCGCCTTTTTCATACAGAGACAACGCGGCGAGAATTTGCGGCTGGAACAGCTCCGGGCGGCGGCAATCATGGCCCAGGGTCATCAGCGAATTCACCGTGTTGAAGTCCCCCTGATAGGATCCGTAATCCGTCTCAAAGGCCCAGAAGGCCAGCAGGATGCCGCGCGGGATACCATACGCGGCCTCGATCGTGTCGAAGATTTTGGCGTGGTCCCGGCTGTTCGCCAGCCCCCTCTGGAGGCGATCGTCGCTGATCAGACGGCGCGCAAAATCAGTGAAGGGCAAGGTGAACACCCCTTGCTTCTGGTCTGCCGCGAGTGTCCCGGGATCCTGAGCCGCCGCCTGAAAGAAAATCGCAGCCTTGTCGGAAACCGCACCCCGCTCGATGGCGGCGGTCATCAACGTCTCTTTGAACTCTGTAAAGCTCCCGCCGCAGGGGACGATCAACTCGCCCTCTTCGGTCGGGGCGGCAGCGAGAGGGCTGGCAAGTGTGAGCGTCAACAGGCTGACAAGGGCGCGGCGCATGACGTGTCTCCGTGTGTCGTTTGCCACCGCTGTACAGTCAATTTCCGGCGCTCGACAATCACAGTTCCGCGTGGTGGCGGCGCGGCGCCAGCCTGTCGGAATATGGTGTCCCGCGCGTCTTCGCCGCTGTGATCAGAAACGTCAGATCCACTCAGCCTGAGCTTGCGTCCGCCGCCCTTCTTTTGTCCCGGCGGTCGATGGCGATGACGGCGAGCAGATAATACACCGCACTCAGCGCGACGAGAATCATGATCTGCTGGCTCACATCCTTCAACTCGGCGCCCATCTGGTTGACCCGCACAGTAGCGTCGATGCCGGTCGAAGAGGGGACGGCCTTGATCAACAACCGGAACGCATCGGGCATCACCTCGGCAGGATAGGGGATGCCCGCAATGAAAAAGAACGGCATCCCGAGGCAGTTGCAGGCCATCTGCACCGCGAGGGGCTTCTTGAAGATGGCGGCAAAGATCAGGCCGAGCGCGGCGATGGACAGGGCATAGGGCACCGCGATGAGCATTCCCGCCCAGAACCCGCCGATCCGGGGAACGCCGTAGACCGCCGGAACCACTGTCGTCGCCATGAAGTACAGGAACACCGCCGGGACGGAGTAGGACATGAGCTTGGCCGTGGTCTTGGCGAAAGCGTTGATCTCGCTGACGCTCTCATTCTGCCGCGGGAAGGTGTTCAGAAAGCCGACCCCCATGAGCAGGATCTGTTGCAGGATCAGCAAAAACGCCGCCGGGACGACATAGGTGTTGTAGCCCTTGGCCGGGTTGTAGACGCTGACGAAATTCGCGGTGATCGGAGCCGCGACGGCTGTGGCGCTGCTGCCAAAGCCCATTTCCGCTAGCCTCACCACCGAGGTCTCAACTCCTGTCTTCTGCGCGGCGGATGACACGGCGGCGAAGGCCTGACTGTAGACGAGGAAGAACGCCGCATCTCCGTAAAAGGCCAGCGGCGATTGCTGGCCGCCGAGCAGACGCTCCTCGAATTTCTCGGGAAAGTAGACGTAGCCGGTGATTTTCCGCTCGAACAGGGCGCGCTTGGCGGCTGTCACGTCAGGCAGTTTCATCACGACCTCGGCATCGGCAGACGCGTCGATGTCGCGTGTGATCTGTCGCGTCACCGAGGTGTCGTCCAGATCCACCACACCGATGGGCGCGTCACGCAGAACCTGCGTGGTGTAGGGCTGCGGGTAATAGGCGCCGTAGAGGATGATCGTGCCGACAAAGACGGCGAGGATGAGCTTTTCCTCGACGATCTTGCGCCACTCATCCTTCATGATCCGGAACATAGCGGAAAACATCTACGCCTCCCCCGGCTGCCCGGCGGGCGCTGTCGTCTCAGCCTCCTCCTCACTGTCCTTTGACCGGCGCAGGTGGAGGGCGAGGAGGATGGCAATGATCAGGGTGATGATCGCGATATAGATCAGTTGCTCGCGGAAGGCGGGCATCGAGAATTCGACCGGCGCGCCCCGCAGGGTCTGGTCGAAACGCACGGGAATATGGGCTTTACCCGGGATGACATAGCTAAAGCCGAGGGAAAACCCGCTCATGGCCTCACGGGGGAACGAGACTCCCAGATAGCCAAAGGCCGGGGCGAGGATCATGCCCGTGGGCGCGAGGGCAGAGTCGCTTTTCAGGAGCACTGCCCAGAAGACGCCGAAGAGCTGCGCTGCGATAATGAACAGCAGCGTCGAGGCCAGAAGGAGGCCGCCGGAGCCTTCGAGGGGCAGGTCGTAGACGCTGAACATAATCGCGTCGCAGATTCCGTAGACCAAGCAACTGAACACAAAGATGATGAGCTGTTTGGCGAGGATCACCTGGAACACGCCATTGCCCATACGGCGGACGACACGGAGTTTCGGGTCAATCGCCATGTCGAGGATGATGGTCAGCGCCGCTGCCAGTGCGATGGTCAGTTCCAGCACCGCGACGATGATCCCGGCCAGGATAAAGTGACTATAGTCGAAGGCCGGGTTGAACAGAGCGTGCGACTGGATCGGGATGGGATTGACCGCCGCTGCGGCCTGTTTCGTGGTCATGCCCTTGGACAGGCGGGCCAGCCCCTGCGCCTCCAGTGCGAGCGCAGGCAGGACTTCCTGAAACGCCTTGGCCACCTGATTGCCCGCCGACAGCATCTGGGTGTTGTAGAACAAGGTCATCTCGGGCTGGCGGCCCATCATGATGTCGCGACTGAAATGTTCGGGGATGACAATGACACCGTAGACCGTACCGCCGCGGATGTTTCGCTTGGCTTCGTTCAGGTCATAGACTTTCGTGACGATTTCGACTGTGGGCGAGGCATCGATCCGCGTGGAAATGGTGCGCGAAAGTTGCGTGTTGTCGTTGTCCAGCACCGCAATCGGCAGTGAGGTCGCAACGCCGTGCCAGAAAGATACGGCGAGAAACGCGAACATGCCCAGCGGAATGTAGGTCGCCAGGGCCCACAGCACCTTACGGCGCCAGAACCAGCGCCACTCCCGGCGCAGGATCAGCCCGAAGCCTGTCCGCTGCGTCGTCTTCATGGCTTATTCCGTCGACGGGAGCTGGACGATGGCACTCATCCCGGGACGCAAGCCATCGACCTTGCCGGTCGGCTCGGCCCGGACCTCGAAGGTCCGCAGGTCGAAGTCCCCGGTCGCACGCGTAGCCCGCCAGGTGGCGAACTGGCCCAGAACGTTGATGACCGTCACCTCGACATCCACCATGAGGTTATTCAGCGCAGGCACCTGCACCTGATAACTCTGGCCGATCTCCACTCCGTTCAGAAAGTCCTCCCGGATGTTGAAGGTGAACCACAGATTTTCCATGTCGATCAGCGATATCAGCGGCGCTCCGGCCGAAAAGTTCTCGCCTACCTCGGCAATTTTCGCCGTGACCAGCCCATCCACCGGGGACACCACCGTCAGTTCTTCAATCATGGTCCGGGTCGCCTCAAGTGCGGCCTGAGCCTGATCAATGCGCTGCTGTGCCAGATCGCGCTCGGCCTGCGTGGCGCCGGTCGTGGTGCGCACCAGCCGTGCCTTGGTCGCGGCGACGCCCCGGACCGAGGCATCCCGATCCCGGATCGCGATATCCAGCGTTTCCTGCGAGGTCACATTGGTTTTCCGCAGTTCCTGTGCACGCTGAAGCTCGCGTTCCTTCAGGTCCAGATCGGCCTGAGCGGCGAAGACATCGGCCTCGGCGATGGCGATATCTTCCTCACGCACTTCGATCACCCTCTGGTAATCGGCCTTGGCCACCTCGACGGCCGCCTGATCCGTTTCTTCCCGGGCCTGAAGCTCCGGCGAGGCCAACCGGACCACCAGATCGCCCGTGGCAACGCTGTCACCCAACTCCACGGCAATAGTCTCCACGCGGCCAGACGCCCGCGCCGAGATGTCGTAGCGATCCGCGGAAACCTCACCCTGAATGATCAGCGGGGGCGGACGTGTGATCCACCACAGGCCGACGGCAACCGCCGCAACGATGATGATGAGTAAGACCGCCTTTAGAAACGATGACATCTTCGGACCTTCACCAGTATATTCCCTTCGATCGGCGCGATCCCAACAGATTACGCCTCGCACCGGACCTGCGACACTGTGTCAGATCCGAACGGTACGCAAGCTAGCCCGCCATCTGGCTTTGCCCAGTCACAGATCGCGCGGAACTGCCGTTATTGGGGCGCATGAGCTGCCAGACGCGGCGGATTTGGAGATCCGAGGCCACCACGAAGGTGACGCCATCCCCCAAATCTCCGCAATCACAACCGAAGCTCAGGACAGGTAAATGACGCCACGGATGGCCGTAATCTGAGGACTTGCCACTGTCCCGGTCGGGTGACATGCTCTGAACCTGCATCTTTTCATGCAGATATCCGGACAGACGATCCGGACCATAACAGGGAGAGAAGAATGAAATTTCGTACCACACTTGCGGCTTCGGCCCTTGCGCTGGGCCTTGCGGGTGGCGCCTCGGCGCAGACGCTTGTCTATTGCTCCGAGGGCAGCCCCGAAGGTTTTGACGCCGCGCTTTATACCTCCGGCACGACCTTCGACGCCTCATCGAAGACCGTCTATAACCGCCTCGTCGAGTTCGACACCGGCACCACCAACGTGGTTCCCGGCCTCGCCGAGAGCTGGGACGTCTCCGAAGACGGCCTGACCGTGACCTTCAAACTGCGCGAAGGCGTCAAGTTCCACTCGAACGACATGTTCACGCCCAGCCGCGATTTTAACGCCGATGACGTGATCTACACCTTCGAGCGCCAGCGCGGCGAAGGCTCCTGGGAATATTTCAACGGCATGTCGATGCATGAGCTGATCGGCTCCATCGAAAAGGTTGACGACCTGACCGTACAGTTCAATCTGACCCGCGCCGAAGCGCCGATCATCGCCAATATGGCGATGGATTTCGCGTCCATCGTGTCGAAGGAATATGCCGACGCCATGGAAGCGGCTGGCACCCCCGAAATGTTGAACCAGAAGCCCGTCGGCACCGGTCCGTTTGTCTTCCAGGATTACCAGACCGACGCCGTGATCCGGTATACCAAGAACGCCGAGTACTGGGATGAGGGCCTGCCCAAGGTCGACAATCTGGTCTTTGCCATCACGCCCGACGCCTCCGTCCGTCTGCAGCGTCTGCAGGCCGGTGAGTGTCACGTGATGCCCTACCCGAATCCCGCCGACGTGGACTCCATCAAGTCGAATGACGACCTGAAGATGCTGGAACAGGAAGGCCTGAACGTGGGCTATCTGGCCTATAACACTCAGGTCGCGCCCTTCGACAATCCGAAGGTTCGCAAGGCCCTGAACATGGCCATTGATAAGCAAGCCATCATCGACGTGGTATTCCAGGGTGCGGCGAAAATCGCCAAGAACCCGATCCCACCGACGATTTGGTCCTACGACGAAGACACGGTGGATGACGCGCATGATCCCGAGGCCGCCAAGGCGATGCTGGCCGAGGAAGGTGTCGAGGATCTGACGCTGAAGATCTGGGCGATGCCAGTGCAGCGTCCCTACAACCCCAACGCCCGCCGCATGGCCGAGCTGATGCAGGAGGACTTCTCCGAGATTGGCGTGAACGTGGAAATCGTGTCCTACGAGTGGGGCGAGTATCTGGAGCGCTCCAAGGAGATGGATCGTGACGGCGCCGTTCTGCTGGGCTGGACCGGTGACAATGGCGATCCGGACAACTTCCTCGCGGTTCTGCTGGGCTGTGACGGCGTCGGCGGCTCGAACCGCGCCCAGTGGTGCAACGAGGACTTCGACAAGGTCGTGCAGGAAGCCAAGACCAAGTCAAGCCAGGACGAGCGCGCCGCCCTCTACAAAGAGGCTCAGGCGATCTTCAAGGATCAGGCCCCGTGGGCGACCATCGCGCACTCGATCGTCTTCATGCCGGTCCGCGCCGAGGTCGAAGGCTACAAGATCGACCCGCTTGGCGGCCACTGGTTCTGGGACGTGTCCCTCGCCCAGTAATCCGCGACCATGGGATGCCCGGGCCTGACCCGGGCATCTCCCCCTGCTGCCGCAACCGGACCGCCCATCGGCAGGAACCGGACTGCGGCGCCTGAACCCGATAAGGTCCCCCGCCCATGCTGAAATTCGCCCTCTCCCGTCTGGGCACGTTTATTCCCACCTTCATCGGCGTTGCGCTCATTTCCTTCGCCTTCATCCGCGTTCTGCCCGGCGATCCGATCATCGTCATGGCAGGCGAACGGGGGGTCAGCCCCGAGCGTTACGAGGAATTGCGCCAGCAGTACGGTTTTGACCAGCCGATCTGGGTGCAGTTCTGGGACTATATGACCGGCATCCTGCAAGGCGACCTCGGGCAGAGCTTCGTCACCAACCGCCCGGTATGGGACGAGTTTTTCACTCTGTTCCCGGCGACGCTCGAACTTTCGCTCTGCGCCATCATCATCGCCACCGCCATCGGCATCCCCGCAGGCGTCATCGCGGCGGTGAACCGGGGCAAATTCTTTGACCGCGCGCTCATGTCCACCGCGCTGATCGGCTATTCGATGCCGATCTTCTGGTGGGCGCTGCTGCTGATCATCGTCTTCTCCGGCAACCTCGGATGGACTCCGGTCTCGGGACGCATCGGATTGCTCTACTTCTTCGACACACCCACCGGCTTCATGCTGATCGATAGCGCCATGTCCGGTCAGGACGGCGCTTTTGGCAGCGCAGTCCGGCACTTGATCCTACCCTCCATCGTGCTGGCCACGGTGCCGCTGGCGGTGATCGCGCGCCAGACCCGCTCGGCCATGCTCGAAGTCCTCAGCGAGGATTACATCCGCACCGCCAAGGCCAAGGGCCTCTCCACCGCCCGCGTCAACGGCGTCCACGCACTCCGCAACGCGCTGATCCCGGTGATCACGGTGATTGGCCTGTCGGTCGGCACCCTGCTGGCGGGCGCGATCCTGACCGAGACGATTTTCTCCTGGCCCGGCATTGGCAAGTGGATGGTCGATTCGATCTCCCGCCGTGACTACCCTGTTGTGCAGGGCGGCCTCCTGCTCATCGCCGTGATCGTGATGATCGTGAACCTGATCGTGGATATTCTCTACGGCCTCATCAATCCCAAGATCCGGAAGCGCTGAGATGACCGACACAACCTCCGAGCTCGCCAGCACCACGACCGCCCGCCCGGGCCGGTTCCGCGAATTCTGGTCCTCCTTTTCGGAAAACCGGGGCGCCGTGATCGGCTTCTACGTCTTCATCGCGTTTCTTCTGGTCGCGATCTTCGCCCCCCTGCTGGCGCCCTATGACCCGACCCAGCAGTTCCGCGAAGCCACACTGCAACCGCCCGTCTGGCAAGACGGCGGCACATGGCAATTCATCCTCGGCACCGACGCAGTGGGCCGCGACATGCTCTCGCGCCTGATCCATGGCGCGCGCTATTCCTTTTTTGTCGGCATCGTCGTCGTGGTGCTGGCCGCAACCGGTGGCATCATCCTCGGCCTCGTCGCGGGGTTTGCGCCGAAATGGCTTGATACGCTGATCATGCGCCTGATGGACATCGTGCTGGCCTTTCCCTCGCTGCTGCTGGCCCTCGTATTGGTGGCCATCCTCGGGCCGTCGCTGCTGAATGCGATGATTGCCATCGCCATCGTGCTCCAGCCCCATTATGTGCGCCTGACCCGCGCCAGCGTGATGTCGGAGAGGTCGAAGGACTACGTGATCGCCAGTCGCGTGGCCGGGGCGGGCCGGCTGCGGCAGATGTTCATCACCGTACTGCCCAATTGCCTGGCGCCGATCATCGTTCAGGCGGCGCTCTCCTTTTCCTCCGCGATCCTCGACGCCGCCGCGCTCGGCTTTCTCGGGATGGGTGCCCAGCCGCCGACGCCGGAATGGGGCACCATGCTGGCCGATGCGCGGGAGTTCGTGCTGCGCGCGTGGTGGGTGGTCACCCTTCCCGGCATCGCCATCCTGATCACCGTGCTGGCGATCAATCTGATGGGCGACGGCCTGCGCGATGCGCTCGATCCGAAACTGAAGCGGAGCTGAGACCATGAGCCTTTTGACCATCCGCAATCTCTCGGTCTCCTTCGCCACGTCCTCGGGCCAGTTCCGCGCCGTGGACGGGGTCGATGTGGACGTGAATCCGGGCGAGATCCTTGCCATCGTCGGCGAATCCGGCTCCGGCAAATCCGTCTCAATGCTGGCCACGATGGGCCTGCTTCCGTGGACCGCCACCATCACTGCCGACCAGATGAGCTTTGACGGGCGTGACCTGCGCACCATCAGCGCCAAGGAGCGCCGCAAGATCGTCGGCAATGAACTGGCGATGATCTTTCAGGAGCCCATGTCCTCGCTGAACCCGTGTTTCACCGTGGGCTTCCAGATCCGGGAGGCGCTGCGCAAGCATACCAGCCTCAGCGCCCGCGAGCGGCACGCCCGCTGCGTGGAGCTGTTCGAGATGGTGGGCATCCCCGACCCGGAAAAGCGGCTGAAAACCTTCCCGCACCAGATGTCGGGCGGCATGAATCAGCGGGTGATGATCGCCATGGCCATCGCATGCAAACCACGCCTGCTGATCGCCGACGAGCCCACCACGGCGCTTGACGTAACCATTCAGGCGCAGATCCTCGACCTGCTCACCGGGCTCCAGCGCGAGACTGGTATGGGGCTGATCCTGATCACCCACGATATGGGGGTGGTTGCCGAAACCGCCGAGCGCGTTTCGGTGCAATATGCAGGCCAGAAAGTCGAGGACCAGACGGTGCAGGGGCTCTTTGAGACGCCGCATCACCCCTATACCTCGGCGCTGCTCTCCGCCCTGCCCGAGCGCGCGACGGAGAAACACCTGCCCACGATTCCCGGTGTCGTTCCGGGTCAGCATGACCGCCCGGCGGGCTGTTTGTTCTCGCCGCGCTGCAAATTCGCCGATGACACCTGCCGCCAGACCCCGCCTCCGGTGCAATCCGCCGCCCTCGGCCACGCGCGCTGTCACTACCCGCTCACCACACCTGAGGAGGTCTCCGCATGAGCCCCGTTCTCGAAGCCAACGAGCTCGGCCGCGACTATGAGGTCGGCGGCGGCCTGTTTTCGAAACCCGGGGTCGTGCGCGCCGTCGCGGGGACATCCTTTACCGTCGAGGCGGGTAAGACACTGGCCGTCGTGGGTGAATCCGGTTGCGGCAAATCCACGCTGGCGCGGATGATCACCATGATCGAGGCACCCAGCGCCGGAAGCTTGCGCATCGACGGCACCGAGGTCACGCCCGAACGCTGGCCCGAGCTGCGCACCGATGTGCAGATCGTGTTTCAGGATCCCTATGGCTCGCTGAACCTGCGTCAGAAGGTCGGCCAGATCCTCGAAGAACCTCTGAAGATCAACCGCAAGGAGCTCTCCCCCGCCGACCGGCAGGCAAAGGCGCGCGAGATGATGCGGCTGGTGGGCCTGCGCGAAGAGCATTACGACCGCTACCCGCACATGTTCTCGGGCGGTCAGCGCCAGCGGATCGCGGTGGCCCGCGCCCTGATGCTGGAGCCGAAGCTGCTGGTGCTCGACGAGCCCGTCTCCGCCCTCGACCTGTCGATTCAGAGTCAGATCCTGAACCTGCTCAATGACTTGCAGGAACGCCTGAACCTCGCCTACCTGTTCATCAGCCACGACCTGTCGGTGGTTCATCACGTGGCCGACGACATTCTGGTGATGTATCTGGGGCGGCCGGTCGAATATGGCAGCCGCGATGCGGTGTTCAACAGCCCGCGCCATCCCTATACGAAGGCGCTAATCTCCGCGACGCCCACCGCCGACCCGACGAAGCGCCGCCAGCGGATCAAATTGCAGGGCGAGCTGCCCTCGCCTCTTGCCGTCCCTCCCGGCTGTGCCTTCGCGCCGCGCTGTTGGAAGGCGCAGGACAAATGCCGCGCCGAGCGGCCTCAGATGACAGGCGAGGCGCAACCGGCGGCGTGTTTTTTCCCGGAAAGCTAAGCGACGCAGCGTCAGGTTCTGGACGCGGGGCAAACCCTCCCTAGATCACTCTGGGAAAGGCGGGGCGCTTTGCCCGGCAGACTTACCGGAGAAATTCCATGTCGAAGATTCTGATCATCTCTACCGCACATTCTGAAATGGGTGACACCGGCGAGAAAACCGGCCTGTGGCTCGAAGAGCTCGCCGCTCCCTATTACGCCCTTAAGGACGGCGGGCACGATGTGACCGTTGCGACGCTGGGTGGCAAAACGATCCCGATCGACCCCAACTCGGACCCCGAGCAGAACGATGCGGGCGAGGCTGCCGAGCGCTTCGCCAAGGACGCAGATGCCATGGCGATCCTGAACGCCCCCGCAGTGCTCGCGGAGCAGGATTTGGCGACCTATGACGCCGTGTTCGTCCCCGGCGGCCACGGCGTCGTCTGGGATCTGGCGGACAGCGACGAGGTAGCTGATCTGCTCTCCCGCGCCTGGAAAGCCGACAAGATCATCGCGTCGGTTTGCCACGGCCCCGGCGCGCTGGTGGGCGTCGAAGTCGATGGCGCGCCGCTTGTCCGCGGCAAGGCCGTTTCCGCATTTACCAACAGCGAAGAAGAGACCACGGGCCTGACCGGCGTGGTACCGTTCCTTTTGGAAACTCGCCTGCGCGAACTTGGCGCGGATTTGCGCAAGGGTCCCGATTTCAAGCCCCACGCGGTGCGGGATGGCCGTCTCATAACCGGCCAGAACCCGCAATCCTCGGTTAAGGTCGCGGAACTGCTGATCGACGCGCTGCAATAACGCGCCGGCGGACCCGGGCCGCGCGTCCCGGGTCCACCTACTCCCCCTCGGGCAAGTCCCGCAGCACCGCGTCAGTGTCCTGCCCAAAGCGTGGTGGCGCATTGCGATAGCTGACAGGCGTCGCAGAGAACTTCAGCGGATTGCCCACCACCGGGACCGGCCCGGTCTGCGACTCCATTTCGACCCTCATACCCCTCGCAGCCACCTGATCGGTGGCGAAAACCTCCGCCATATCGTTCACCGGTCCGACCGTGATCCCACGCACCTCCAGCGCCTCGATCACCTCAGCGACCGTCAGGCACTTTAGCCTCGGTTCGATTTCTGCCTCCAGCATCGCACGGTTCTCGACCCGCGCCGGATTGGTGGCAAAGCGCGGATCATCGGCCCAGCCCGGTTGCCCCAGCCAGTCCGCAAAGCGCAGGAACTGCCGATCGTTCCCCACGGCGATAATCGCGTACCCATCGGAGCAGGCATAGACGTTATAGGGCACGATATTCGGATGGGCGTTGCCCTTGCGCCGGGGGACCTCGCCGCCGATCAGGTAGTTGCTCGCCTGATTGATCATCCACGCGATCTGGCTATCCACCAGCGCCAGCTCAACATGCTGGCCCTGCCCGGTCCGGTCCCGATGGCGCAGGGCGGCAAGGATACCGGTGGAGGCATAGAGCCCGCAGACCACGTCCGCCACGGCCACGCCAACCTTGGCCGGAGGACCGTCTGCGTCACCGGTGAGCGACATGATCCCGCCATAGCCCTGCGCCATCAGGTCATAGCCCGGCTTGTCGCGGTTCGGGCCCGTCTGGCCGAACCCTGAGATCGAGCAGTAGACCAGTCCCGGATAGGCCGCGCAGAGGGTCTCCGCATCGAGCCCGTATTTCGCCAGTCCGCCGGGTTTGAAATTCTCCACGAGGATATCCGCCTGCGCCGCCAGCCGCCGGATCTGCGCGGCCCCCTCTTCGCTGGCGATATCGATGGCGACCGACAGCTTGTTACGGTTCACGCAGACGAAATAAGCCGACAGATCCGTAGGCACACCGTCGGCATCCATGACGAACGGCGGACCCCATTTGCGCGTGTCGTCGCCACCTGTAGCGGGGTTCTCGACTTTGATCACCTTTGCCCCCAGATCGCCCAGGAGTTGGGTGCAGGTCGGCCCGGCGAGGATGCGGGTCAGGTCGAGCACCGTGACACCGGCCAGCGGGCCAATGGGTTCTGTAGGGGTCATAGGCGATCTCCTGAGACTGTCGTTGCGCCAGAGAATGCCGCCCTGATCCGGGCTTGACCAGTCTCAACCACCAGCATCGGGCGCGGCGATGGCGACCGTTTTCACGATCGCATAGCAGGTCATGCCGGATGCGAGGCCCATGGCGGCGACAGAGCGGCGGGTGATACGGGACAAGACCCGTCCCGCAGCAGTTTCGAGCACCACCAGCGCACCCGGCCCTTCGCCGTCGCGGATCGAAATTATCGTACCCGGGATGACGTTCAACGCCGACAGGCCCTCGGGGCGAGCGCGGGACAGTATCATATCCTGCGCGGGCAGGCGCAGCCGCACCTCGCGCCCAAGACTACCGCTGATCTGCGGGAGGATCAGCGGAATACCACCCGCATCCAGCTCGGAGAGCCCATCGGAATGATGCGCGACCAGCCTTGCGGTGATCAGAGCGCCCACGTCGCGGATCCCGGTTGGAGTGACGGTCGGATCCCCCAGCACCTCCGCGGCGTCCCCCTGCCGGATCACCCTCCCAGCCTCCAGCACCACAACCGTCGTCGCCAGACGCGCCACCTCAGTGACGGAATGGCTCACATACAGGATAGGCAGCCCGGTCTCATCCCGGAGCCATTCGAAATAGGGCAGAATCTCGGCCTTCCGCGGCTCATCCAGCGCGGCCAGTGGCTCGTCCGCGATCAGCAGATCAGGACCGGACAAAAGCGCACGCCCGATGGCCACGCGGGACTTTTCGCCCCCGGACAGCGCGCTCGGGCGACGGGTCAGCAGCGCAGCAAGGCCCAGCATCTCCACTACACGGTCCATCTCGATATCGTCGTCCCGACCCGCGAACCACCGCCCGTAGGTCAGGTTCTGGCGAACCGTCAAATGCGGAAACAACCGCGCGTCCTGAAACACGTAGCCGATCCGCCGTCGATGTGGTGGCAAGCTTATGCCGGCCGCCGTGTCGAACAAAATCCGCCCGCCTAGGACGAGCCGACCCGTGTCGGGCCGCATCAGTCCCGCCACCGCATTGGCCGCGCTGGTCTTGCCAGAGCCGGACCGCCCGAACAGCACCGTGATCCCCGGTGGTGCATCAAACTCGACGTCGAGGGCGAAACTGGGCCACTTCTGCTGGATCTGAACGGCCAACGTCATCGTCCAGCCACCCAGCGCGCCACGCGAACCGAGAGCCACTCGGACAGAGCCAGAGCGCCCAGAGCCACGGCGACAGAGATCAGAACCAGCCGCACGACCTCAGGCTCTGCCCCCGGGACTTGCAGAAAGCTGTAGATTGCCGTGGGCAGAGTCTGTGTCTCCCCCGGGATATTCGCCACGAAGGTGATCGTCGCGCCAAACTCTCCCATGGCCTTGGCAAAGGCCAGAACCGCGCCGGTGAGGATGCCGGGTAAGATCAGAGGCAGAGTTACGGTTAGAAAGACCCAAAGGCGGTTCGCGCCCAATGTCGAGGCTGCTGCTTCCAGCGCCGGGTCCACAGCGTCGATCGAGAGCCGAACCGCGCGGACCATCAGCGGAAACGCCATGATCGCAGCGGCCAACGCCGCGCCGGTCCAGCGGAAAGCGAATACAATGCCGAGCTCCGCCAACGCGCCTCCGAAAACCCCGCTACGCCCGAAAGTCAGCAGCAGGATGTAGCCCGTCACCACCGGGGGCAGGACCAGCGGCAAGTGCACGAGCCCGTTGAGGATCTGACGCCCCGGAAAGCGCCAGCGGGCCAGCGCAAAGGCTGTCAGCACGCCGAACGGCAGACTGACCAGCGTGGCCACCACCGAGACTTTCAGCGACAGCGCAAGCGCGGCAGAGGCCTCCGCCCCAAGCCAGCCGCTGATCCCGGTCATCTCAGTCGGCCCGTTGAAAGCCGTGGGCCGCAAAGAGTTCGCCCACCTCGTCGCTCGACAGAGCAGCCATCACCCTCAGAGCATCGGTGCCCGCGCTGGTCAGCATCGCCAAAGGATAGACGATCGGATCGTGGGACATGACGTCGAACCGCGCAACAATGTCCACCCGCTCCTCCGCGAACACATCTGTGGCATAGACGATGCCCAAGGGCACCTCGCCACGGGCTACCAGCGCAAGAGCCGCACGGACATCGGCGGTCTCAATCACCCGTGGCTCCACGTCGTCCCACATTCCGATGCTCAGCAGAGCTTGTTTGCCGTAGATCCCGGCGGGGATCGCATCGGTCAGCGCCATGGCAATCTGGCCTTCAGTCAGCGCGTCGTCGAGGGGGCGTTCCGGAGACGGAGCATTGCCAGCCACCACCAGACGATTGGTCAGCAAATCGTGTCGGGTCCCCGGCACCAGACGGCCCGAATCGGCCACTTCATCCATCCATGCGGCGTTGGCCGAGATGAAAATATCATACGGCGCGCCGGTCAGGATCTGTCGCGCGAGGAGGGACGTACCGCCATAGACAGGCACAATTTCGACGCCCAGATCCTTAACGATTTTCGCCACCACGGCGTCGAATGCACCTTTCAGACTGACCGGAGCGGCAATGCGCACGGGATCGGCAAAGAGACCGGTCGGCAACAGGGTCAGGGCGAGTGAAGCAAGAGAACGAAGTATCATATTCCAACCATCGCCCCCGGCGCGGGCAACGGCAAGCCCTTCTGTGTCGGACAAAAGAAAAGGGGCGGACGCGAGTCCACCCCTTTCCAATTACGTACCTAGACGCGTGGATCAGAAGTTGTCCTCGAACTTCTTCGCCAGATCTTCGATGTTCTCCGGCGGCCACTCTTCGACATCCATGCCCAGATGCAGACCCATGCCCGAGAGCACTTCCTTGATCTCGTTCAGGGACTTGCGACCGAAGTTCGGGGTACGGAGCATCTCGGCTTCGGTCTTCTGAATCAGGTCGCCGATATAAACGATGTTGTCGTTCTTCAGGCAGTTGGCGGAACGCACCGACAGCTCCAGCTCGTCCACTTTCTTCAGCAGAAGCGGGTTGAACTCGAGGCCGTCATCATCGGCGGCAGAGCCACCCTGATCGGGCTCGTCGAAGTTGACGAAGATTCCGAGCTGATCCTGAAGGATCCGCGCGGCATAGGCCACGGCATCCTCGGGGGTCACGGATCCATCCGTCTCCAACTTCAGGGTCAGTTTGTCATAGTCGAGCACCTGACCTTCACGGGTCGGCTGCACGTCATAGCTGACCTTGCGCACCGGAGAATAGATCGCGTCGATCGGCATCAGGCCGATGGGCGCATCCTCGGGGCGGTTCTTGTCGGAGGCGACGTAGCCTTTGCCGGTGTTCACCGTCATCTCGATGAACAGGTCGGCGCCATCGTCCAGGTGGCACAGCACATGATCCTTGTTCAGGACCTCGATACCCTGGCTGACGGAAATATCACCAGCGGTGACGACCATCGGGCCTTTGGCCTGAATGGAGACGCGCTTGGGGCCTTCGACTTCCATCTTCAAGGCGACACCCTTGAGGTTCAGGATCACGTCGGTCACGTCTTCGCGGACGCCAGCGATGGAGCTGAACTCGTGCAGAACGTTGTCGATATGCACGGTGGTGATCGCGGCACCCTGCAGAGAGGACATCAGCACGCGACGGAGCGCGTTGCCGAGGGTCAGACCGAAGCCACGCTCAAGCGGCTCGGCGATCACGGTGGCCTGACGATGGGGGTCGTTGCCGGGCTTGATTTCGAGCTGCTGCGGCTTGATCAGCTCCTGCCAGTTCTTTTGAAGCATGTATGTCTCCTCAATTCCGGTCAGCGGCCCATGCGTCGCCACCGACACCCCGAGGGTGAAAACGACAGAAGCAGACCGCCCGAGAACCGAGCGGTCTGCCAATCTTCAGAGCGGGATCAGACCCGACGGCGCTTGGGCGGACGGCAACCGTTATGGGCCATCGGCGTCACGTCGCGGATCGACGTGATGTTGAAGCCAACAGCGGCCAGAGCGCGCAGGGCGCTTTCACGGCCGGAACCCGGACCCTGCACCTCGACCTCGAGAGTGCGGACGCCATGTTCCTGCGCCTTGCGGCCGGCATCTTCGGCGGCCATCTGGGCGGCGTAGGGGGTGGATTTCCGCGAGCCTTTGAAGCCCATCGTACCGGCGGACGACCACGAAATGGCGTTGCCCTGCACGTCAGAGATCAGGATCTTGGTGTTGTTGAAAGAGGAGTTCACGTGAGCAACGCCGGTGGCGATGTTCTTCGAGACCTTCTTCTTACCGGATGCGCGACGATCGCGAGCCATGTCTCAATCCTCCCCTTATTTCTTCTTGCCAGCAATGGCCTTCGCCGGACCCTTGCGGGTGCGGGCGTTGGTGTGGGTCCGCTGACCCCGCACCGGGAGGTTACGACGATGGCGCAGGCCACGGTAGCAGCCCAGATCCATCAGACGCTTGATGTTCATCTGCGTTTCACGGCGCAGGTCGCCCTCGACGGTGTAGTTCTCGTCGATGTGCTCGCGCAGCTTCAGAACTTCGTCATCGCTCAGTTCATTGACTCGACGGCTGGGTTCGATGCCAACGGCCTCGCAGATCTGGCGGGCGGAGCTGTGGCCGATGCCCGTGACATAGGTGAGCGCGATGGGCACTCGTTTGGCGGTGGGGATGTTCACCCCGGCGATACGTGCCAAGTGTTTACTTCCTTTGGTTGCGAGCCCGTAGTCCCAGGCCCTTTTTTCACAACATCAGCCCGGAAGTGCGGCACTGCCGGGCAAAATGAAATGGCATCCCCTGCAAAAGCAGCCAAGCCCGATTCCCGGGCGGGATGCCGGTGGTTATGTCCTCCGATGCCGGAGGTCAAGATCGAAAGGGCACCTTTGAGCGCTGCGCCAAAGGCTGCCACGGGAACGCAACGTCAGGCGTCAAGAACCACGCCGATTTCCGCTGCAACCTCGTCAATCTCGCCGAGACCGTTGACCGGACGCAGGTTCCCCTTGGCATGGTAGTAGCCAATGAGAGGCGAGGTCTTCTTATAGTATTCCATCAGACGGATCTTGAGGCTTTCCTCATTGTCGTCCGCACGGGCTGTGCCCCCCGCAGCGACGGCGTCTCGGGCCCGGCCGACGATACGCTCCACCAGAACGTCGTCATTGACCCGCATCTCGATCACCACGTCGAGCTTCTGCCCGGTCTCTTTGAGCAAATCCCCCAGCGCGTCCGCCTGTGCCAGCGTGCGCGGGAAGCCGTCGAAGATGAACCCGCCTTCGGACCCTTCTTCCAGCTTCTCGCGGATCAGGCCGATCACGATCTCGTCGGTGACAAGCTCACCCCGATCCATCACCTCAGCCACGCGCTGGCCCATCTCGGTCCCCGAGGTCCGTGCGGCGCGCAACATGTCGCCGGTGGAGAGCTGAACCATGTTCCGCTCCTCCACAAGCCGCGCGGCCTGCGTGCCTTTGCCGGCACCCGGCGGTCCAAGAAGAATGATGTTCACGGTCATCGACGCGATCCTCCGCGGGCTTGTCCCTTGCGGCCACGCTTCTTGCCGCGCAGCTGCGATTTTTCGATCAGGCCCTCATATTGATGGGCCAGAAGATGGCTTTGCACCTGCTGAATGGTATCCATCGTAACCGACACGACGATCAAGACCGAAGTGCCACCGAAATAAAACGGAATAGCGGCCTGAGAGCGGACGATCTCGGGCAAGAGGCAAACCGCGGCCAGATACGCCGAACCCAGCACAAGCACCCGATACACCACGTAATCCAGATATTCCTCAGTCCGCTTACCCGGACGAATGCCGGGGATAAAGCCGTTCTGGTTCTTCAGATTGTCCGCCACATCTTCGGATTTGAAGGACACGTTGAGCGTGTAGAAATAGGTGAAGAACACGATCATCCCGCCGAAGAACAGGAAGTAGAGCGGTTGGCCCGGGCCGAAATAGGCCAGCAGCGTCGACATCACCGGACCCGTCTGTCCGCCGGAGAAGGTCGCAAGCGTGGTTGGCAGCAGCAGCAGCGAAGAGGCGAAGATCGCCGGGATCACGCCCGCAGGGTTGACCTTGATCGGCAGGTGCGACGAGCCGCCATCATACATCTTCATCCCCACCTGGCGACGCGGATACTGGATGTGGATCTTGCGCAGTGCGCGTTCCATAAACACGACGAAGGCGATCACAGCGACCACCATCAGCAGCACGCCGACGATCACAGCGGGGCTGACGGCGCCAGACCGACCAGACGCAAAGAACTGCGCCAGAGCGGCGGGAATTTCAGCAATAATGCCCACGAAAATGATCAGCGAGATGCCATTGCCGATGCCGCGCTGGGTGATTTGCTCGCCGAGCCACATCAGGAACATCGTGCCGCCGACAAGCGTAATCACGCAGGCGATGCGGAAGAACCAGCCCGGATCGCTGACAAGGCCACCGGCCTCAAGGCTCACCGCGAGACCATAGGCCTGAAACGTCGCCAGAAACACCGTGCCGTAGCGGGTGTACTGGTTGATCTTCTTACGGCCCTGCTCACCCTCTTTCTTCAGCTGTTCCAACTGTGGGACCATCGCGGTCATCAGCTGCACGATGATCGAGGCCGAGATATAGGGCATGATCCCGAGGGCAAAGATGCCCATGCGGCCAATCGCGCCGCCGGTGAACATGTTCAAGATGCCGCCGAGGCCCGCGCTGGCCTGCTCGATAAAGTCGCGCAAAGCACCGCCATCGATACCGGGCACAGGGATATAGGTTCCCAGCCGGTAGACGCAGAGAAGGCCAAGCGTGAAAAGGATCCGCGCCCTGAGTTCAGTCGCCTTGCCGAAGGCGGACCAGGAGAGGTTTGCGGCCATTTGTTCGGCTGCTGATGCCATGGGGGCCCCTTTGAGAGTAGAAACGCCGCGCGTCCGGTTCCCCGGCCACGCGGCGCATTTCTGGAATACCTGTCAGGTCATGTAAAGGCGCGAGGCGCCCGGAACAACCCGAGGATTACGCGTCGGCGGCGGCTTCTTTGGTCGCGCCAGTCACGGTCAGCGAACCACCGGCCTTCTCGACCGCCTCAACGGCGCCTTTGGACGCACCGGTCACGGTGATGGAGACCTTCGAGGTCAGCTCACCCTTCGCCAGCACGCGCACACCGTCACGCACGCGACGGATCAGGCCCGATTCGACCAGCGATTCCTCGGTGATCTCGGCACCGAGCTTGCCCGCGTCGATGAACTTCTGGATCAGGCCGAGGTTCACAACAGCGTAAGCTTTGCGGTTCGGCTTGTTGAAGCCACGCTTGGGCAGACGCTGGTAGAGCGGCATCTGGCCGCCTTCGTAGCCATTCAGAGCCACACCCGAGCGGGATTTCTGACCCTTGATACCACGGCCGGCGGTTTTACCCTTACCGGAGCCGGGACCACGGCCAACACGCTTTGCTTTTTTCGTCGCGCCTTCGTTATCGCGCAGTTCATGCAATTTCATAATGCTTCTCCTGTCTGGCCGGACGACCCCTCCGGGAAGCGGATGAGGGGGACACGGCGCCGCTGCGGATAGAGGAATAGACGGTTGGCTGCAAGACCCATGCGGTCAGAATGACGGAGTTTATCGGCGCATTACGGTGCAGCAATGGCACAGACTGATGTCGGATGAATCCTCTGCCTCGTACATCCGGGCACACGCATCACTCGTGTATCCGACAGGCGCGATTAAGCGGCACTTCCGCCAGACTGCACATGTGTAGCGACCCATCCGGCAGCGATTAGAGGTATACAGCCCAGCCACAAGGGTCTATGGGGCGAAGCTTGTTTTCGCCCTCCAGCGGAAACTGCGTAAGCCTCCCAGCCCCGTGACCAGAGACCCTATCCGATATGATTCAGGCCCTTTCCGATGCGCTTCAAGAGCGTGGATACGACACTCTGACCGCCGTCCAGGAGGCTGTCTCTGACCCTGCGCTGCGGGATTCTGACCTTCTGGTATCTGCGCAGACTGGTTCTGGAAAAACCGTGGGCTTCGGCCTTGCCATCGCGCCAACTCTCTTGGGCGATGCTGAGACCCTCGACGCGGCCGGGGCCCCGCTGGCCCTGATCGTTGCACCGACGCGGGAGCTCGCGTTGCAGGTGATGCGTGAGATTGGCTGGCTCTATGCGAAGGCCGGCGCCCGCGTGACCACCTGTATCGGGGGCATGGACATGCGCGACGAACGCCGCGCACTGGAACGCGGCGCGCACATCGTGGTCGGCACACCCGGTCGTCTGCGCGATCACATCCAGCGCGGCTCTCTCGACATGAGTTGTCTGCGCACCATCGTGCTGGATGAAGCCGATGAAATGCTCGATTTGGGCTTTCGCGAAGACCTTGAGTTCATGCTGGGCGAGGCGCCGGAGAACCGCCGGACCCTGATGTTCTCGGCCACCGTTCCGCCAATGATCGCCAAGCTCGCGCAGACCTTCCAGCGCGACGCGGTCCGCGTGAAGACCGTCACCGGCGAAAGTCAGCATGCGGACATCACCTATCAGGCCCTGAGGGTCGCTCAATCGGATATCGAGAACGCGATCATCAACGTGCTGAGATATCACGATGCCCAGAATGCCATCATCTTTACCAACACGCGCGCGGCGGTGAACCGTCTGACGGCACGCCTGTCGAACCGGGCGTTCTCGGTGGTGGCCCTGTCCGGTGAACTGAGCCAGGCCGAACGCACCCATGCGCTTCAAGCCATGCGCGACGGACGGGCGCGGGTCTGCGTCGCCACTGACGTCGCAGCCCGGGGCATCGACCTGCCAAAGCTCGAACTGGTGATCCACGCTGAATTGCCGTCGAATGCCGAAAGTCTCCTGCACCGCTCTGGGCGCACCGGACGCGCCGGGCGCAAGGGGATCTCTGCTCTGATCGTGCCGCCAAAGGTGACGAAAAAGGCCGAACGCCTGCTGAAATTCGCGAAGATCGAAGCTGAATGGACCGTTCCCCCCTCCGCCGAAGATGTGCTGCGCAAGGATGAAGAGCGGCTGCTGGCCGATCCCGTCTGGAGCGCCGAGCCGTCCCCCGATCAGATGGCGTTCGCACAAAGGCTCCTTGCGCTGCACAGCCCCGAACAGATTGCAGCCGCCTATGTCACCCTGTACCGGGACCGGCAGTCCGCCCCCGAAGATCTCGCCGCCCCCGATGCGCGCCCCGAGCGCAAGGAGCGTAAACCCTTCGGCCCCAGCGTCTGGTTTGCGCTCTCGGTTGGACGGAACGACCGGGCCGAGCCGCGCTGGCTGCTGCCGCTCTTGTGCCGGGCCGGAAATCTCGACAAGGACGCCATCGGCGCGATCCGCATCCAGCAGTCCGAGAGCTTTGTCGAACTGACCGCTGCCAGCGCCGACGGGTTTCTGGCGGCCATCGGCGAGACGGCCCAGTTGGAGGACGGCGTGAAAGTGCGAAAGCTCGATGCCGCGCCCGATCTGAGCTCTGCCCCTGCCGATCGTGGCCCTAAGCCGCGCAAACCCTCGCAAGATGCCCCGTCGCGACCACCCCGCGCCCATCCGGAAAAACCGCGCCCTAAAGAGCCAAAACCGCCTAGCAAGATGGAAGCTGCGATTTCCGATGGCGCCGTCAAACCGTATCGCGCGTCGAAGGGCGGACAGAGCGCGGCTCCGACGCATCCCAAAGGCAAACCTTCGGGCGGGAAGAGCTCATATGCAAAGCGCCCCGGCAAGGCTGAGGGCACGCCAAAGGGTAAATCCTTCGGCAAGCCCGGCGCAAAGGACGCGGCCCGTCCGGACAAGAAGGGGAAACCGTCCTACGCGGAAAAGCGTACGCCGGGAGACAAGAAAGCAGGGCCTGGCAAGGCCCGGAGCACCGACACGTCACGGCGATTCACCCCCCCGGGGCAGGTTGCCAAACCGCGCAAACCGGGCCGCGATGGCCGGGCCGGCAGTGGCGGCAGCGAACCACCAAAACGCCGCTGAAATCTCCCGCCTCCCGGGAAATGACCGGCAACCAACGCATCATCAGAATCGAAAAGAGCGGGCCATATGGCCCGCTCTAATGGTTTCAAAATGCCGCAGCTTATTGCCAGGAGGCAATCAGCTCGTCATATGACACGGTCTTCGGATCTTCGTCCTCGTTCTCGATCTTCGGATAAGGCGCACCGGGCTGGTCGAACCAGTATTGTGCGTCCTGCTCCTCGTTCATGACCGGACCGATCTCGCCCTGGATGCCCGCACGCTCCAACCGCTCAAGCACCTTCTCCTGATCGGCACAGAGCGCATCCAGCGCTTCCTGAGGGGACTTCGCACCGCTCATGGCATCGCCGATATTCTGCCACCAGAGCTGAGCCAGCTTCGGGTAGTCCGGCACGTTGGTTCCGGTAGGCGACCACTGCACACGGGCGGGAGAGCGGTAGAACTCAACCAGACCGCCGAGTTTGTCCGCACGCTCGGTGAAGCTGTCATGCTGGATCGTGCTCTCGCGGATGAAGGTCAGGCCCTCGTGGGACTTCTTCACATCCACGGTCTTGGAGGTGACGAACTGCGCGTAGAGCCACGCGGCCTTGGCCCGATCCACGGGAGTCGATTCCATGAGCGTCCAGGAGCCTGCGTCCTGATAGCCGACCTTCTGGCCGTCTTTCCAGTAGACACCGTGGGGGCTGGGGGCCATGCGCCATTTCGGCGTGCCATCCTCGTTCATGACCGGCAGACCGGGCTTGACCGTGTCGGCGGTAAAGGCGGTGTACCAGAACATCTGCTGGGCTACGTTGCCCTGCGCCGGGATCGGGCCTGCTTCGGAGAAGGTCATTCCGGCCGCGGCGGGAGGTGAGTATTTCTCCAGCCATTCGATGGCCTTGGTCACTGCATAGACAGCCGCCGGAGCGTTCGTCGCCCCGCCACGCGCCACGCAGGAGCCTACGGGCTGCGAGTTCTCGTTCACCCGGATGCCCCATTCATCCACCGGCAGGCCGTTGGGTTCACCCACATCGCCCATCCCGGCCATGGACATCCACGCGTCGGTGTAACGCCAGCCGAGGCTCGGGTCCTTCTTGCCGTAATCCATGTTGCCGAAGACCTCGCCCTCGACACCCAGATGGGACAGGTCGCGCCCGGTGAAGAACTCGGCAATGTCCTCATAGGCGGACCAGTTCACCGGCACGCCAAGGTCATAGCCATAGGCTTCCTTGAAATCGGCCCTGTTCTTCTCGTCGTTGAACCAGTCGTGGCGGAACCAGTAGAGGTTCGCGAATTGCTGGTCGGGGAGCTGGTAAACCTTGCCATCAGGACCAGTGGTAAAGCTCAGGCCGATGAAGTCCTCCAGATCGAGCCCCGGATTCGTCACATCCGCACCCTCGCCCGCGATCCAGTCGGTGAGATTGCGTGCCTGCTGGTAGCGCCAGTGGGTGCCGATCAGGTCGCTGTCGTTGATATACGCATCGTAGATGTTCTCGCCCGACTGCATCTGGGTTTGCAGTTTCTCAACGACATCGCCTTCGCCGATCAGGTCGTGGGTGACCTGAATGCCGGTGATGGCCGTAAAGGCGGGGGCGAGGACCTGGCTCTCGTATTCATGGGTGGTGATGGTCTCGGAGACGACCTTGATCTCCATACCTTCGAACGGTTTGGCGGCATCGACGAAGAACTGCATCTCCGTCTCCTGCTCTTCGCGGGTGAGCGCGGACAGGTCGCCGATCTCCTCATCGAGGAAGGCGCGCGCCTCGTCCATTCCCGCCAACGCCGGAGCGCCCGCGAGCCCCAGCGCAAGCGCCAGAGCGGTTTTTGATTTCAACGTCAGGTTCATAAGTGATCCTCCCTTGATCGAACCGGTTCTGTTCTTGGAAATTCAGTCAGACCCACCGGAAGACGCCGGCGGCATAGGCGAGACAGACGAGGAGCGCATAAGGCTGGTTTTCCCCAACGAGACCCAGCCACGCGAGATTGATAAAGGCCGAGCCCAAGAGCGTGATGAACAGCCTGTCTCCCCGCGTGGTCTCGATCCCGAGGATGCCCGTGCGTGGCGTCTCCGGGTATCGGATTGCCAGAACGGTAGAGACAATCAGCAGCCCAGCGATCACCATGAAGAAAACCGCCGTGGGCCAGGTCCATGCCATCCATGCCATCAGGACCCCCCCCCCAGAGCTTGAAAATAGACGGGAACAGAGAATGAAACCCGGTTACTGTTTTCATGGGAGTACCCACCCTTCAGGTCCGCCAGACCCAAGATGTCCACGCCACCATCGCCATTGACACTTGAAGTTACAAGGACATCAAACTGAACTTGTTGTTCAGACGCTACTTCCTTTCCCATTAGATACCCAGGAGCGATCCAAACATTATCGTTGGATCGCGAGTTGTTCTTTGCTGAGCTGACTCCTTTGGCGATTTCTTCAAGCGTTGTTTGGACGAACACTGATAGTTTCATCACACCCTCCCGAGGGCGAAGCCCTTGGCGATGTAGTTGCGGACGAAGTAGATCACGAGCGCACCGGGCACGATGGTCAAAACCCCGGCTGCGGCCAGCACGCCCCAGTCGATGCCGGACGCCCCCTGGGTCCGGGTCATGATCGCGGCGATGGGCTTGGCGTCCACGGTGGTCAGGGTCCGCGACAGCAGGAGTTCCACCCATGAGAACATGAAGCAGAAGAACGCCGCCACGCCGATGCCCGAGGCGATGAGCGGCATGAAGATCTTCACGAAGAACCGCCCGAAGGAATAGCCGTCGATATAGGCCGTCTCGTCGATCTCCTTGGGCACGCCGCGCATGAAGCCTTCGAGGATCCAGACCGCCAGAGGCACGTTGAACAGGCAATGGGCCAGCGCCACGGCGATATGCGTGTCGAACAGCCCCACCGACGAATAAAGCTGGAAGAACGGCAGGGCGAACACGGCAGGCGGCGCCATGCGGTTCGTCAGCAGCCAGAAGAACAGGTGCTTGTCCCCCATGAAGCTGTAGCGCGAGAACGCATAGGCCGCCGGCAGCGCCACCGCGAGGCTGATCACTGTGTTCAGGCAGACGTAGATCAGCGAGTTCACATAGCCCATATACCACGCCGGATCGGTCAAAATGGTGGCATAGTTGGCCAGAGTCAGGTCGCGGGGCCAGAGGGTGAAGCTGTTCAGGATCTCCGTGTTGGTCTTCAGGCTCATATTCAGGAGCCAGTAGATCGGCAGCAGGAGGAACAGCAGGTAAAGCGTCATCACAACGGCGCGGGAGTTGATCTTCATGGCTCAGCCCTCCCGCCGGTCGATGGTGGTCATGACAGTGTAGAACACCCATGAGATCAGCAGGATCACAAGGAAATACATGATCGAGAAAGCCGCCGCCGGACCGAGGTCGAACTGCCCCAGCGCCATTTTCACCAGATCGATGGACAGGAGCGTCGTGGCATTGCCCGGACCGCCGCCCGTGACCACGAAAGGCTCGGTATAAATCATGAAACTGTCCATGAAACGCAGCAGGATGGCGATCATAAGTACGCCCATCATCTTGGGCAGCTCGATATAGCGGAAAACCTTCCAGCGGCTGGCCTGATCGATCTTGGCAGCCTGGTAAAAGGCGTCGGGGATGGATTTCAGCCCGGCAAAGGCCAGAAGCGCCACCAGCGAGGTCCAGTGCCACACATCCATGACGACGATGGTCACCCAAGCCGCCAGCGTGTCCTGCGTGTAATTATAGTCGATGCCCAGCGCGTCGAGTGTATGACCCAACAGCCCGATATCCACTCGGCCGAAAATCTGCCAGATCGTGCCCACGACGTTCCACGGGATGAGCAGCGGCAGCGACATGAGGACGAGGCAGAGCGAGGACCAGAAGCCCGATTTCGGCATGTTCAGCGCGACGAAGACGCCCAGAGGAATTTCGATGGCGAGGATGATCCCCGAGAACAGAAGTTGCCGCCCCAAAGCGTCCCACATCCGTTCAGAGTGGAGCATCTCGTCGAACCACTCGAGCCCCGCCCAGAAGAACTGGTTGTTCCCGAACGTGTCCTGCACCGAGTAATTCACCACCGTCATCAGCGGGATCACCGCCGAAAATGCCACGAGGATCAGCACCGGCAGGACGAGGAACCACGCTTTCTGATTGACCGTTTTCTCCATCGCTCAGGCCCCTCCCTGTCCTTGCGGCGTCACGCGCCAGTCATTGGCGTAGACATTGATCCGGGCGGGATCGAAGCTGACACGGGTCTGGTCCGCGCCAATCTCCTCGTCCTCCGCCGCAATGACGCTGATCTCCTGTCCGAAGAGCTCGGCGCGGACGATCTTGTGCCGGCCCACGTCTTCGACCCGTTTGACCGTCACCGGCAGGCCCTCGGCGCCCAGCCGCAGATATTCCGGGCGCACCCCGAGCGCGACATTGCCCTCCGGGCGGCCAAAATCCCTCCCCAGCGCCACCTCGTGCCCGGCCAGCGTCGCCCGGTGGCCCGTCACCGTCGCAGGCAGCACGTTCATTCCCGGCGAGCCGATAAAATACCCGACAAAGGTATGGGCGGGCCGCTCGAACAGCTCCTCGGGCGTACCGATCTGGACCACCCGCCCATCATACATGACCACGACCTTGTCGGCGAAGGTCAGCGCCTCCGTCTGGTCATGGGTGACGTAAATCATCGTGTGGCCGAACTCATGATGCAGCGACTTCAGCTGGGTGCGCAGCTCCCATTTCATATGCGGATCGATCACCGTCAGCGGTTCATCGAACAGCAGTGCATTCACGTCCTCCCGAACCATCCCCCGCCCCAGCGAGATCTTCTGCTTGGCGTCCGCCGTCAGACCCCTCGCGCGGCGGTCGAGCACGTCCTCCATGCCAATCATCCGGGCGATTTCCTGCACCCGCCGCGCCACATAGGACGCATCCTCGCCGCGATTTTTCAGCGGGAAGGCGAGATTCTCCCGCACCGTCATCGTGTCGTAGACCACCGGAAACTGGAACACCTGCGCGATGTTGCGCTCGGCAGTGGGCGCGTGGGTCACATCCTGCCCATCGAAGAGAATCCGTCCCTGACTGGGCTCCAGCAGGCCCGAGATGATGTTCAGGAGCGTGGATTTGCCGCATCCCGACGCCCCGAGCAGCGCATAGGCCTCGCCGTCAATCCAGTCATGGTTCAGCTCTTTCAGCGCGAAATCTTCTTCGCCCTGCGGGTTCGGCAGGTAGGAATGCGCCAGATTCTCCAGTGTGATCCGTGCCATATCTCCTCCTCAGGCGCTCATCGCGTAGGCGGCAGGCGCAACTAGCGCCCCGTCGCGGTCGAAGACATAGACATGGCGGGGATCGAGCCACACTTCGAGCGGCGTGCCCGGCTTCAGGTCATGCACCCCATGCACCAGCCCCACCCAGCTCTCGCCCGCATGATCGAGATGGACAAAGGTTTCGGAGCCGGTCAGCTCCGTCACCGTCAGCCGCGTCTCGAACCGTATCGCATCCGGGGCGTGTGCGCGGATTTCCAGATGGTTGGGCCGGAAACCCGTCATATAGACCCCGTCCTGCAACGACCGCAGCCCGCCCGTCGCGGGGATGGATTGTCTTTCGCCGAACATCAGCCGGTCACCAGTCTTGACCACTTGCAGGAAATTCATTGGCGGATCGGAGAAGACGCGCGCCGTCGTCGCATCCGCAGGCTGACGGTAGACGTCGGGCGTCAGACCAAACTGGGTCACCCGGCCTTCCCAGAGCGTCGCCGTGTTGCCCCCCAGCAGCAACGCCTCCTCCGGCTCCGTTGTCGCATAAACAAAGATCGCACCAGATGCCTCGAAGATCCTCGGGATCTCTGCCCTGAGTTCCTCGCGCAGTTTGTAATCGAGATTGGCCAGCGGCTCGTCCAGCAGAACCAGCCCCGCCTCCTTGACCAGCGCCCGCGCCAAAGCGCAGCGCTGCTGCTGCCCGCCCGACAGCTCCAGTGGCTTGCGGTCGAGCATCGGCGTGAGCTGCATCATCTCGGCAGAGGCCCGCACGCGCCGGTCGATTTCGCCCCGATCCACTCCCATCAGCCGAAGCGGCGAGGCAATGTTTTCATAAACGCTCATCGAGGGGTAGTTGATGAACTGCTGGTAGACCATGGCGACCCGCCGGTCCTGCACGCGCATACCCGTCACATCTTCTCCGTTCCAGATCACGGAACCGGTGTTCGGCAGATCAAGCCCCGCCATCAGCCGCATTAGCGACGTCTTGCCCGATGAGGTTGGACCCAAAAGGACGTTCATCGTGCCTTTGCGCAGCGTCAGGTCGGTTGGATGAATGTGGGTTTGACCGCTGACGGTCTTCGACACCCCCCGCAGCTCCAGCGTCACAGCTTCCCCCGTTCAAACGTTCGTCGTCCATCATGCGGACAATCCGTTGGGGTGAAGCTAGATGAGGCTTTGCACGTCTGACAAGATCTTTTTTCATTTTTGCGCGTATGCTTCCGAAAAGTCAGCCTTCGACGCCGGATCACAATCAATATTTCTAAAAAAGAACAAATATCTTGATTAAGCGCGGCCAAACGAACTACCGTTTTCGGCAAATTACCGTGGAGGGATGAAGCCGTGTCCCACAGCTTCCGCCAAGCGCAAATCATGGACATCGCACGACGCGAAGGAATGCTCACGGTTGATGGGCTCGCCACACATTTCGACGTCACACACCAGACAATCCGGCGAGATCTGTCAGAACTGGCGCAAGAGGGCGTGCTGGAGCGTGTCCATGGCGGCGCCATCCTCCGCGGATCAACGTCCAATATCGGCTATGAGAAACGCCAGACTCTCAACGCAGACGGCAAGGAGGCTATGGCCCGCGGCTGTGCCGCGCACATCCCCGATCAGATCACTCTGTTTCTGGATATCGGCACCAGCACCGAAGCGGTCGCCCGGTCACTTGGAGCCCATACGGGTTTGATCGTCGTGACCAATAATCTCAACGTGGCCAATATTCTCGCCGGACACGAGAGCTGCGATGTGATTGTCACCGGGGGGCAGCTCAGGCGCAGTGATGGCGGGCTGACCGGTACGCTGGCGCGTGAAGCCATCGGGCGGTTCAAGTTCGACATTGCCGTGACCAGTTGCTCCGCCCTGGACGCCGACGGAGACATGATGGATTTCGACACGCAGGAGATCGGCTTGCGACAGGCCATTCTGCAACAAACGCGGCAGCGCATCGTTCTGGCCGATCATACAAAACTCACCCGGACCGCTCCGGCGCGGATCGGCTCGCTGTCAGAGGTCGAGATGATCATCACCGACCGCCCATTGCCTCCCGAACTGGCCAAAGCTTGCGCGTCCTGGAAAACCGACGTGCACGTCGCACCTGAAGATCAGTCGTCCCGATAACCTTGCGGGTTCTTTGACTGCCAGTTCCACGCAGAGGCGCACATTTCCTCGATGTCGAACTCAGCCTCCCAGCCGAGTAAATCCTTCGCCCGCGCGCTTGAGGCCACATAGGTCGCGACATCGCCCGGACGGCGGTCCGTGATGCTGTGCGGAATTTCGATCCCGTTTGCGGACTCGAAGGCCTGCACCATTTCAAGCACTGTCACCCCTTGGCCCGTGCCTACATTGCAGGTCTCGGCGCCCCGGAGTTCTGCGGTCTTGGCCACCGCCGCCACATGAGATCGCGCCAGATCGGTGATGTGGATATAGTCACGCTCTCCGGTCCCGTCGCGGGTGGGATAATCACTGCCGAAGACACTGAGCGCCTCGCGACGGCCGACGGCGACTTGCGTCACATAGGGCATCAGGTTCTCGGGCTTACCGGACGGATCCTCGCCAATCCGCCCCGAAGCATCTGCCCCGACCGGATTGAAGTAGCGCAGCAGGATCGCCGATGCGCCGTCGGTGGTCTGCGCCCAATCTGAGATGATCATCTCACCCATCATCTTGGTTCGCCCATAGGGGTTGGCGGGCCGCAGGGGATGATCCTCGGTGATCGGTGTGAAGTCAGGGTCCCCGTAGACGGTCGCCGAAGACGAAAACACGATCCCCCTCACCCCGGCCGCATCCATGGCATCCAGCAGAACGAGCGTGCCATTCACATTCACATCGTAATAACGCAGCGGGAATTGCGCGCTCTCGCCGACGGCCTTGAGCCCCGCGAAATGGATGACGGCATCGGGCCGCGCCTCAGACAAAGCGTGGGCCACGGCTGTCGCGTCCCGGATGTCGCCTTCGGAGACACCAAAATCCTGCCCGGCCAGCTCACGCACGCGGGCCAGTCCCGCGCGGCTCGAGTTGCTGAAATTATCGAAAATATGAACGTCGTGACCCTGCCGCAGCAACTCCAGCAGTGTGTGCGATCCGATATAGCCTGCACCGCCCGTCAGGAAGACTCTCATACCACATACTCTCTCTGGGATTTTGTCCGTGTTAGCCGAGATCACAGGTCTTTGACCAGCGGCCCCGGAGAAGGCGCGGCGCTTTTTGGCCTACGCCCAGATCCGGGCACGGTCCGTGAGGGTCGACAGGGAGTCGCGCACAACCGGACTGACCGACGAGCCGCGGGGTGCGTCAGCGAGCGTGGTGAACCAGTGCTCTGGCGGAGCCTTTCCCAGCCGGTGCCCCGGAAAGCTGAGGCCGCGCAGGATCGCTTCGGCCTCGGGCGGCAAACGATCGGGAATGTCATGCCCGGCGAGCATGCCCCAGATCCCCGTCCAGCACCGACCTACCGACCATGGATTGTACCCGCCCCCGCCCAGAACCATCAGAGGGCGCCCCAGATCCCGGATCGCAGCAACCACGGACCAGAGCGCACCATTAGTCAGCGCCAGCCTGGACAAGGGGTCCTCGGCCACCGCATCCGCACCGGCTTGCAAGATGATCGCATCGGGTCGGTGAGCCTCAATACGTGGCAGAATGAGCCCTACCAGCACGGCGGCCATGTCGGCATCGCCGGCCCCGCGCGGCAGAGGCACATTCCAGACATTACCCGCCCCGCGATCTTCGAGCCCGCCGGTAAAGGGCCATCGCCTCGCCTCGTGAGTCGAAATAAGCAGCACGTCAGGATCGTCGCGAAACGCATAATCCACCCCGTCGCAATGGTGGGCGTCGATGTCCACGTAGGCAAGCCTCTGTGCACCGCCGTCCCGAAGGGCCAACAGGCCGAGCACCGGATCGTTCAGGTAACAGAATCCATTAGCCTGGTCCGGAAGCCCGTGATGGGTGCCACCGCCCGGATTATAGACAATGTGACCACGCAGGATCAGACTGGCCCCGAGAACCGTGCCCCCTGCCGCCGTTGCGGGACGGCGAAACACTTCAGGGTAGACCGGGTTCGATGGCGTCCCCAAGTGATGCCGCACACGCACCTCTTCGGAAACCGCGCCATCAGCTTCGGCCTTTTGCAGCGCAGCAACATAGGCAGGGGTGTGCCACCGGGTCAGCGCAGCGGGCTTGGCCCGTGGGGATCGAAGGTAGCGCTCGGGCGGCAACCAGCCCAACGCGCGGCTGAGGTCGATGACGGTCGGAACGCGCGGCACGCGCAGGGGGTGCGTCGGGCCATAGCTCGACCCGCGGTAGATCTCCGATCCGATAAAGCGCATTCAGTCCAGAGCAGCCGCGATTGCCCGGCGTAGCTTCGGGCTTTCAGGTTTGACCCGTGCGCCGTAAGTGCCAACCACTTTGCCATCGGCCACCAGCACTTTGTTGAAGTTCCAGCGCGGCTCCCAGCCGGTTTGTTGCCTGACCCACTGATAGAACGTATGCGCACCGTCTCCCGTCACAGGGGTGATTTCAGTCATCGGCAGCGTCAGACCGTAGGTGATCTCGCAGAATTCCTTGACCGCGCTCTCGTCGTCAAGCTCTTGTCGGAAGTCGTCGGATGGCACCGCGACCACCATTAACCCCTCTTCCGAAAATGTCTCGTGGAGGTTCTGAAGGCCTTCATATTGCGGCGTGAAGCCACAAAGTGAGGCGGTGTTGACCACCAGAACAGGCCCCTCATGCTCTTCCAGGCTGAGGTCTCCCCCATCGATGGAAGCGAAGGTAAAGATCTCGTCGGCGCTGACCTGGGCACAGGCCAGAAAAACGAAAACCGGCGCGAGAACGAAGCGGAGGGATGTCACGATTTTATCATACATGGACCGTATATAGAGCATCCGAAGACTGCCGCAATTCGGTCATCATGCCGCGGGCGAACTTGTCAAACGCAGCATCAATGATATAGTTTATTAACAGGACGAGCGGCAAAAGCATAAGAAAATCAGGCGGAACCCATGGGCCAGAACCAAAAGCCCGGACAAAAGATCATTCTTGAGGACCTGGGCAAGCGCAGTATGCGTGCTCAGCTTGGCTCGTTGTGCTGGCGTCGCGCGGGTGACGAGATCGAAGTTTGCCTGATCACGACGCGCGACACAGGCCGATGGATGATCCCCAAAGGCTGGCCGATGCACGGGAAAACGCCAGCGCAATGCGCAGCAACCGAAGCCTGGGAAGAGGCCGGGCTGCGCGGCGCAATGTCGGAAATGGCTATCGGCGTGTTTCACTATGTGAAAGACCTGCCGCAGGGTGATGTGCCCGTTATGTGCGCCGTTTACCCGATGGAGGTCACCAAAGAAGCCAGCAAATGGGACGAGCGGAACGAGCGGAAACGCCGCTGGGTGAGCCTTGAAAAGGCCGCGCGTAAGGTTGATGAGCCTGAGCTTTCGCGCCTGCTACGCGATCCCACCCTGCCCGACCGACTGCGCTAGATTGCACAATCCCGCCTGAGCGCTTATTCTCAGCGGGTTGCTCAAGGTGATCCCGACATGATCCGCTACGCGCTGAAATGCTCCAATGACCACAGTTTTGAAAGCTGGTTCCGGTCTGCTGACGACTACGACAAGCTGGCTGGTCTCGGTCAGGTGACCTGCATCGAATGTGGCGATACGCAAGTGCAAAAGGCGCTGATGGCGCCCCGTGTCCCTGCCAAGGGCAAAGAGGACTCGCAGCCACATCCTCTTGAGATGCTCCGGAAAAAGGTCGAGGCTGAGGCCGATTACATGGGCGAGGACTTCGCCAAAGAGGCCCGCGCGATCCATGACGGCGACGCTCCGGAACGGCCGATCTGGGGTGAGGCAAAGCTCGACGAGGCGAAGAAGCTCCTCGATGACGGTATCCAGGTTGCGCCCCTGCCGTTCCGACCCAGCTCGAAACTCTGCTGAGCGCTCAACGGAACGGGTACATCCAGACCCGGTAATCGGCCACCAGCTCCAGCGCCGCGTCGATCTGTTCCCGGGTCATTTTCTTTGAGATTTCCTCCAGCGAGATCGCCGCATCCGGATCCCCGCCAATGGCCGACAGGGTGTACCACATATAGGCGCGCACCGGGTCGGGCGCGGTGAGACCCCGGCCCACCTCGTAGTACCAACCGATCCCCGATTGAGCGCCCGGATGGCCCTTTAGGGAAGCGCGGAGGTACCATTCAAACGCGCGCCTGTCGTCCCGCTCCACCCCCAGCCCCATGGCATAGAGCACACCGGTCAGCTCTTCGGCATCCGCGTTGCCCGAGCGTGCGGGTCCGGCGAGCAACTCCCGCGCCCGCACGAAGTCCCCAGCCTCCATGGCATCGCGCGCCTCCTCGACCACGTCCCCGACGGCAGGGCTTGCGCAGGCGAGAACCAGCGCCAAGATGGCTCCATGATACGCACTGCGCTTTTGTCCCTGTCCGTTGCTACCGCTGCCCATGCCGGCCCCCTGCCTGATCCCCTGACGGCGGAGGATTTCCCTCCGACCGTTCCAGCTCAGGTCAAACTCGGACAGTTGCTGTTCCATGACAAGATCCTCTCGGGCAATCGCAACATCGCCTGCAGCACTTGTCATTCCCTCGACCATGGCGGCGGGGACGGATTGTCGCTGGGGATAGGCGAAGGCGGTCGCGGTATCGGGCCAGAGCGAACCACCGGAGACGGCCCCGACCGCATCCGAAAACGCATCCCCCGCAATGCGCCGGGCCTGTGGAACCTTGGCGCGCGACAGATTCGGGTGATGTTTCATGACGGGCGGCTGGAGGTGTCGGACGCCTATGAGAACGGTTTTGACAGCCCCGCTGAGGAATGGCTGCCCGATGGGCTGCCCAACATCCTCGCGGCCCAAGCCGCCTTTCCCATTGTGGCGCAGTTCGAGATGGCAGGTAATCCGCGCGAGAACGAGATCGCCGGCGCAATCCACGACCGCATCGACGCCGCATGGCCGCTGATCGCCAAGCGCGTCCGCACAATTCCGGCCTATGGCCAGATGTTTGTCGAGGCCTTCCCCCGGATGACCACGCCAGAGCAAATCACTATCGTCGAGATCGCCACCGCGCTTGGGGCTTATATGTCCGAGGAGTTTAGGGTCTTCGACACTCCCTTCGATGCGTACCTCGCAGGTGACGGGACCGCGCTGACCGACCTGCAAAAGGACGGCATGGCACTGTTCTACGGCAAGGCTGCCTGTGACACCTGCCATTCCGGCACGCTGCTGTCAGATCAGGAGTTCCACGCCCTTGCCCTGCCCGGCTTTGGCCCCGGTCGCACGAGGCGCTTTGACCCACTGCCCCGCGATCAGGGGCGGATCGGCGCGTCAGACCGGCTGGAGGACGCCTACCGCTTTCGCACACCCATGCTGCGCAACGTGACGCGCACCGCGCCTTATGGCCATAACGGCGCCTACCCGACCTTGCGCGGCATCGTTGAACACCATCTCGACCCGCTGGGCGCGCTCGACCGTTGGGAAATTGCGCAAGCCAACCTGCCCAAAGCCCCGTGGCTCGCCGCCGTGGACACCGCGATCATGACCGACCCGACCGAGCCTGGCCGCCTCCGGGCCGCCCTCGACATCACGCCCGTCACTCTCAGCAACGAAGAGATCGACGCGATTCTCGCTTTTCTCGACGCTCTCACCGGTCCCCAAACCCCGAGAATTGGCCGACCGGACACGGTGCCGTCTGGCTTGGAGGTCGACTGACCCAATGACCCAGTCTCATTTGCCGCACCCCCTCGCCTTTGGGGTGAATGCGGCCTAGATCGGCCTCATGACCAAGGATCTGCTGACAGTCGAGCACATTGAGAAGACCTTTGCCGGGGCCGAGGGGCCTGTGCAGATTCTGAACGGGGTGTCGTTTTCACTCGGACATGGCGAAACGCTGGCCCTGACGGGCGAGAGCGGCTCGGGCAAGTCCACCCTCCTGCATATCATTGGCGGGCTGGAGACGGCAGATGCCGGGAGCGCCCGGATCGACGGTGCCGATATCGTCTCGGTCGATGATGCGGGGCGGGCGGCGCTGCGGCGGGGCACCATCTCGGTCGTGTTTCAGCAGTTCAACCTGATCCCGTCGCTCGACGTGGCCGCCAACATCTCATTTCAGGCCCGGCTTGCGGGGCGGAGCGATCCCGGTTGGAACGCAACGCTGTCTGAACGACTCGGCCTCAGCGATCACCTGCGCAAATACCCCGAACAGCTCTCGGGAGGGCAGCAGCAACGGGTTGCCATCGGACGCACACTCGCCGCGCGGCCCAAGCTGGTGCTGGCGGATGAGCCCACGGGAAACCTAGATCCCGAGACCGGGGACGAGGTGCTGACCCTGATGCTGGAGCTGGTGACTGAGACCGGGGCGGGGCTTCTCTGCGTCACCCATAGTGAGCGCGTCGCGCGTCGCCTCGACCGGCGGCTGACCCTGTCGCGGGGACAGGTGGCGTGATCCGTGCGGGCCTCTCGGCGCTCTTGTCCCATTGGCGGCGGCATCCGATCCAGCTCCTGACGCTGATCATCGGACTGGCCACGGCAACCGCGCTCTGGTCCGGGGTGCAGGCGATCAACGCCGAAGCCCGCGCCAGCTACGCCGCCGCCAGCGCCACGCTTGGCGACAACGCCCGCCCCTATCTGACATCTGGCGGGCCGATCCCCCACGCCACCTACATTGCCTTGCGCCGCGCCGGGCATCAGGTGACGCCGCTGACCGAAGGAACGCTCGACACCGAGGCCGGACCCCTGCGTATCCTTGGCCTCGACCCATTCACCCAAGCCCCCGGAGAGACATTCCTTGATGGGCTGGAGCCGGGCGACACAAGCTTCCTCGCGCCGCCGGGGCAACTGCTCGTTGCCCCTCAGACCGTCCGCGCATTGGAGGGCAGCGCCCTGCCCCCGCGTATGGCCGTCGAGGGCGTGGCACCGGATCAGGCCGTGGCGGACATCGCCATCGCCCAAGGGCTCCTGAACCGCCCCGGCGAGATCGACCGGCTCATCATCACCGGCCCTGCTTCGCTCACCGCGCCACCGATCTCCGACATCGCGCCGGGACTGCGCCTGACGGATCCGTCGGACGAAGTAGACACCGCGCGCCTGACCGACTCGTTCCACCTGAACCTCACCGCCTTCGGGCTGCTAAGCTTCGCCGTCGGGCTCTTCATCGTGCGCGGCGCCATCGGTCTGGCCTTTGAGCAACGCCGGCCGGTCTTTCGCACCCTGCGCGCACTGGGCCTGTCGCGCTCTGTGCTGATCGGCCTCCTGAGCGTCGAACTGCTGATCCTCGCCCTGCTCGCCGGGGCCATCGGTGTGGCGCTGGGCTGGCTCATCGCCGCGCTGTTGCTGCCGGACGTGGCCGCGACGCTCCGGGGCCTCTACGGAGCCGAGGTCGGAGGCAGCCTGACGCTGAAGCCCGTCTGGTGGGTCTCGGGTCTCGGAATCGCGGTACTGGGAACCGGGATAGCGGCTCTGGCCTCGCTCTGGCAGACCGCCCGGATGCCGCTCCTCGCTCCTGCCCGGCCCCGCGCCTGGGCGCTCGCCTCGGAACGGGCGATGCTGGGGCAAGCCCTCGCCGCCCTCGCCTGTGGGGCAGTTGCACTGGTAGCTTGGGCGCTGGGCGGCTCGCTCCTCGCGGGCTTCGTGATGCTGGGCGGGATGCTGCTCGGCGCTGCGCTGGCACTGCCGCTGATCCTGCACCGCGTCCTAGGGCTGCTCTCCCACACCTCCAGAGGACCGCGTTCCGAGTGGTTCTGGGGCGATGCGCGCCAGCAGTTGCCGGGTCTGACCTTGGCCCTGATGGCGCTGCTGCTGGCGCTCTCGGCCAATATCGGCGTGGGCACAATGGTGTCGTCCTTCCGCCTCACCTTCATCGGATGGCTGGACCAGCGGCTGGCGGCAGAGCTCTACATTCGCGCCGAGACCGACACGCAGGCGCGGGAGATCGAAGCGATGATCAGCGACCGAGTGGATGCCATCTTGCCCATCCGCTCAGCCCCGACAACCCTCGGAGGTCAACCGGGCGAGGTCTACGGCGTCGCCGACCACGCCACCTATCGCGACCACTGGCCGCTGATTGCCCGCAGTCCCGGCGTTTGGGACACAGTCGCGGCAGGAGCAGCCGTCCTGATCAATGAACAGCTCGCCCGCCGCGCGGATCTCTGGCCCGGCGACCAGGTGAAGATCGGCGATTGGGACGCCCCCATCGGCGGGGTTTACAGCGATTACGGCAATCCGCAGCCTCAGGCGATGATCGGCCTCAACCGCTTTGCACAGATGTTCCCGGAGGCACCTGACCTGCGCTTTGGTGTCCGGATGCCGCCCGAAGGCATCGCCGCCCTGCGCAGGGAGATCCTCGACCGCTTCGTCCTGCCCGCCGACCAGATCAGCGACCAGCGCGCGATCAAGGACCTTTCGTTGGGCATCTTCGAGCGGACCTTCACCGTGACTGCGGCACTGAACGTGCTGACGCTGGGGGTGGCGGGGCTGGCGATCCTGACCTCGCTCCTCACGATCTCCACCATGCGTCAGCCGCAGATCGCGCCGGTCTGGGCGTTGGGCATGACCCGCCGCCAGCTTGCCGCGCTGGATCTGGCCCGCGCCGCCCTGCTGGCGCTCCTGACCTTCGGGCTTGCCCTTCCGGTGGGTCTGGCCCTGTCATGGGTGCTGCTGGCGGTGATCAACGTGGAGGCTTTCGGCTGGCGGCTGCCCCTCCATCTTTTCCCGCGCGACTGGCTGGCGTTGGGGGCGCTGGCTGTGGTTGCCGCGCTCATCGCCGCGCTCCTGCCAGCCCTGCGCCTGTCGCGTATCCCGCCCTCAGAACTCCTGAAGGTTTTTGCCAATGAGAGGTAAGTCCCCCTTCCGCCTCGCACGCCGGGGATTTCTGGCCAGCCTCCTGCCCGCCATGGCGCAGGCGCAGGGCTTCGCCGGGCTGGGCCATAGCAATGCCAGCTATGCCGAGCCCGATCCCGAGGCCCGGTTCCGTTTCCCTGAGGACCACGGTCCTCACCCGGCGTTCCGGATCGAATGGTGGTATGTCACCGCCAACCTCACCGGCCCGGACGGGGCGCCCTATGGAGTCCAGTGGACCCTGTTCCGCTCCGCCCTCGACCCGAACCCCGCTGCCTTCGCTGCCTCGCAAGCCTGGCTCGCGCATGCTGCCCTGACCACTCCAACAGCCCATTTCGCAAGCGAACGGCGGGGGCGTGGAGGGACCGGGCAGGCTGGCGTCACGGCAGACCCCTTCGCGGCATGGCTTGACGACTGGTCGCTGGCGGGGCCGTCCTTTGACGATCTGCGGATGCGGGCGGCGTCGGACGTCTTTGCCTACGACCTGCGGCTCCGCACCGGCGCGCGTCCCGTACCGCAGGGGATCGAGGGCTATTCAGTGAAATCCTTCGAAGGCACGGCCAGCCATTATTATTCCCAGCCTTTCTACGAGGTCGAGGGCGCCCTGACCCTGCCGGACGGCCCCGTGTCAGTGACTGGCAAAGCGTGGCTTGACCGGGAATGGTCTTCCTCTCCGCTGTCGAAGGATCAGGAGGGCTGGGACTGGTTCTCGCTGCATCTCGGCGACGGGGCGAAGCTCATGGGGTTCCAGCTCCGCGACCGGACCCGCGACGCCTTTACCGCCGCAACATGGATCGGGCCCGACGGTACCACGACCCCCCTGCCGCCCGGTGCTTTCACCGCCGAACCACTGGAGATCCACAGGTCAAACGGGCGCGAGATCCCGGTGCGCTGGCGCGTGACTTTGCCGCAAAAGGGTGTCGACGTGACCGTAACGGCCCTGAACCCCAACTGCTGGATGCCGCTCAGCTTTCCCTATTGGGAAGGTCCAGTGACCGTCGCGGGCACCCATGACGGCGTCGGCTATCTGGAGATGACAGGCTATGAATAACTGGTTCGCGACGCTCGACGGGATGCGTACCCAGGCCTGGGCGCTGATGGCAGAGGGCGTCACCGATGGCACCCAGCCCTGCCGCCTCGCCTGCCTTGCCACGGCCTGTCCCGATGGGGGCGCTTCGGGGCGCATGGTTGTGCTGCGCAAAGCCGATCCCCCCGTGCTGGAGGTGCAGACAGACGCGGCCTCGGCAAAGATCGACGAACTGACACAAGACCCGCTGGCGACGCTGGTCTTCTGGCATCCGGGGGACTCCCTGCAGATCCGCGCCCGGGTCCGGATGGAGATCCTGAGGGGGCCGGCGCTCGACCCGGACTGGGAGGCTTTGCCCGAGGTCGCACGGCTGAACTACGGCGGCACACCCGAACCCGGCACCCCCCTGACCGCCGCCGAAGACTACTGCGAGAGCGTTTCGCGCGACCGCTTCGCGGTGCTGCGGGGCAAGGTGCTCTCCCTCGATCTGGTGCATCTGGGTCGCCAGATGCACCGCCGCGCGATCTACCGACGCGAGGACGGTTTTGCCGGACAGTGGGTCGCACCCTGAAGCACTGGCCCGAAGCACTGGCACCACCGCCAGAACGGCGCTAGGGATCATCGCAGGAGGACGCCCCATGGACACATCCCTGCCCGCGACCCGTGACATTGTCTTGATCGGTGGGGGCCATGCCCACGCGCTGGTGCTGCGCCGCTGGGGGATGAAGCCCCTGCCCGGCGCCCGCCTCACCGTCATCAACCCCGCCCCGACCGCGCCCTACACGGGCATGCTGCCGGGCTTTGTCGCGGGGCATTACGGACGCGATGATCTGGAGATCGACCTCGTCCGGCTGGCACGCTTTGCCGGGGCACGGATCCTTCTCGGCCAGGCCACCGGCCTCGACCGCGATGCGCAGGAGGTGATCGTCGAGGACCGGCTGCTCGGCACCCGGCGGATCGGCTACGACGCGGCATCGGTGGACATCGGCATCCATTCGGGGATGCCTGCCTTGCCCGGATTCGCCGAGCACGCCATCCCGGCCAAGCCGCTGGACCGCTACGCCGCCGCATGGGAGGCCCGCGTGGCCTCGGGGGACGACAGCGGCATCGTGGTGATCGGCGGCGGGGTGGCCGGGTGCGAACTGGCGATGGCCATGCGCCACCGCCTGCCCCGCCCAGAGGTCACGGTGATCGACAGGGGTGAGATGCTCGACGGCTTGGGCGATCGCGCCCGCACCGCGCTGCTGGCCCGGCTGGCCGCGTTGCGTGTGACCCTGATCGAGGGGGCGACGGTCGCGGAGGTCACGGCGGATAACGTCAAACTGACTGATGGGCGAGAGGTGCCAGCAGGCTTCGTCATCGGGGCGGCGGGCGCCAAGCCCTATCCGTGGCTGGCGGAGACCGGCCTCACGCTCACCGATGGCTTTATCGACGTGGGCGCGACGCTCCAAAGCTCCGATCCGAAGATCCTCGCGGCGGGCGATTGCGCCCACATGACCCACGCGCCGCGTCCCAAGGCCGGGGTTTTCGCGGTGCGCCAGGCCCCGGTGATCTACACCAATCTCCGCGCGCTGGTCTCCGGCGGGCCACTGAAAAATTACACCCCACAAAAGCACTTCCTGAAGCTTATCTATACCGGCGACAAAACCGCTCTGGCCGAGCGCGGTGGTCTGGCCGTGCGTCACCCGAAGCTCTGGCATTGGAAGGACCGCATCGACCGCAAATTCATGGATAAGGTGTCAGACCTTCCCAAGATGCCGCGACCCAAACTCCCCGCCGAGGTGGCCAAGGGGCTCGAACGGGAACTCCGTCAAGCTCCTTGCGGCGGTTGCGGGGCGAAGGTCTCGCGCCAGACCTTGCGACAAGCGCTGGAGTCGAACCAGCCCCCGCTGCCGGAATTCGTCGAGACAGGTCCCGGCGACGATGCCGCGATCATCCGAACCGGCGGCGCTCGGCAGGTGTTGACGGTGGACCAACTCCGCGCCTTTACCGCCGACCCGGCACTGCTGGCCCATGTCTCGGCGCTCCATGCGCTGGGCGATTGCATCGCCATGGGGGCAGTTCCGCAGACGGTGATGTCGGTACTCACCCTGCCGCGCCTCTCGCCGGCGCTGGAAGCACGCACCATGGGCGAGATTATCACCGCCGTGAACCGAGCCATCGGCCCCAGCGGCGCCGCGATCATCGGCGGCCATTCGGCGACCGGCGCGGAGATGCAGGTGGGGTTCTCGATGACGGGGCTCTTGGGTGATGGGGACACTGCGCTGGGTCAGGCCCGCCCCGGTGATGCGCTGGTCCTGACCAAGCCTCTGGGCACCGGGGTGGTGCTGGCCGGCGAAATGGCGCTGGACGCGACGGGGTCCGAGGCGGTCGCTGCATGGGCCAGTATGGTGTGCCCGATCCGCCCCCTGCCCGGTGCCAGCTCCGCCACAGACGTGACCGGATTTGGGCTGGCAGGGCACCTCCTGAGCCTCTGCGAAGCCGCGGGACTCGGGGCGGAGATAGACCTCGACCGCCTGCCGTTGCTGCCGGGTGCGGAGCGGCTCTTGCGAGCGGGAACACGATCGACGCTGCACGCCTCGAACCGCGAGGTCGCGCTGTTCATGGACCTGCCCGACACGGATCTGGCCGAGATCCTGTTCGACCCTCAAACGGCGGGCGGGCTCCTGGCCAGTATACCCCAAGAACACCTTGTTGCCGTGCTGGAGACGGAGCCACACGCCCGCGTGATCGGGCGGCTGGTTGAGGGACCGCTGCGGATCATTGTAACTGCCGATGAGACCACAAAACCGAAAGGGCCACTCCAATGAAGCACGTGTTCATGGGCCTCACGATCGCGACCTTCCTTGCCGGATGCTCGACCGAAAATCCGCTCATCCCCGCGACGAGTTATAGGGATCAAAATGTTCCGATTGGGTCGCGGGCAGATTTCGACCCGGAGCGTTATCTGGGCAGGTGGTATGAAATCGCCTCCTATCCTGTGTCATTTCAGGACGGTTGCACGGACACGCAGGCGATCTATGGCGCTGCCGAGAACGGGATCACGGTGCGCAATACCTGCCTGCGAGACGGTGAGCGCAGCGGCATCGAAGGCCGCGCTGAACTGGTCGGGCCGGGGCGGCTAAAGGTGCAGCTGGGCAATCTGCCTTTTACCGCGCCTTATTGGGTGCTCTGGGTGGATGAAACCTATCAGACCGCCGTGGTCGGTGTGCCTTCGGGGCGAGCGGGTTGGATTCTCGCACGGGATCCTGATATTTCCGAGGCGCGGCTGGCAGAGGCCCGCGATGCTCTGGAACGCAATGGGTACGACCTGACCGCGCTCCGCATGACTCCGCAGAGCGGCGGTTGAGCCGATGCCTCTCTGGGTCGGTGCAACGCTGATTGCGGCGCTGGCTCAGACCATCAGGTTCCTCCTCCAGCGACACCTGCGGATACAAGCTCTGAGCACGACCGGAGCGACATTTGCGCGCTTTGCATTTTCTGCACCCATGGTGGTTGCGGGGTTAGGCATTTCAACGCTTTTCCCTGGGATCGAACTGATCGAGCCGCCCGCCCTGTTTTGGCCCTATGTGGTCATCGGCGGCGTGGCGCAGATACTCGGCACCGCCTGCATTCTGAAGTTGTTTGGCCGACGGAGCTTTGCCGTTGGCATGGCTTTTTCCAAAACAGAGGGGCTCCTGACCGCGTTGATGGGAATCGTCCTGTTGGGGGAGCCGATTGGACTTCCTGCCGGGATGGCGATTGTTGTCGGCTTCGTCGCTGTGCTGATCCTGTCGGGTCGTCCTGGCGGTTGGGATGCAGGCGCCGCGGCACTGGGGCTTGCCGCCGGAGCGCTCTTCGCGCTGGCCGCCGTCTGCTACCGCGGCGCCTCGCTGTCTTTGGGTGATGCGCCAGCGCTGCTCCGCGCAGCAGAAACACTGGCAGCGACGACACTGTGGCAAAGCGGGATCCTTTCCCTGTTCCTCGCGCTTCGCCAGCCGGAGCAGTTCGTGGCCCTCCTGGTTCACTGGCGGCTGGCGGCGCTGGTCGGCCTTTTCTCGATGATCGGATCTCTTGGCTGGTTCACCGCGTTTGCGCTGAAAAACGCGGCCTATGTCAAGGCGTTGGGTCAGATAGAGCTGGTCTTTGCAAGCCTTGCGTCTGTCCTGCTTCTCGGCGAGCGCATGGTGCCGCGTGAAATCCTCGGCATCGGTCTGCTGCTCGTTTCCGTCTGTCTTATTCTTCTGGCAGGCTAGCCTCGTCGGCCACCGTGGACAGGTCGTCGTTGCGAAAGAATGGCACACGATCTGGCTGGCCGAGCCGGGGCAAGTGCGCATGCAGTTCGCCAAGGACGACAGAGGTTATGAATGGCAAATCCAGATGCCGCGCATCGTCCAGCCCAACCCAGTGCAGATGGCTGAGCTCTTCGCAAGCCCCCGAAAAATCGTCCGGGTCGCTCACCAAAGCAGCCGCGTCCAACAGAAAAAACCTTGCATCAAACCGGCGCGGGCGACCGGGCGGAGTAATGGCCCGAAACACATAGGACAAACCGCTCGCATCGGGTACATGGCCAGTAGCGGCAAAGCCTGCCCAATCGGCCGGTGGATCTGGCCAGACTCCAGAACGGCCCAAAACCTGCCCCGTTTCCTCCCACAGCTCCCGGATCGCGGCCACTGCCAGCGCATGGGCTGGCGGGGCACCAGGCCGTTCGAGCCGCCGCCGACACACCGGATTGAGCGGATGAGAGAGCTGCACGTGGGTGTCGCCAGGATCCACAGCGCCGCCGGGAAAGACATATTTGTCGGGCATGAACACAGCAGAACGCCCACGTTGCCCCATCAGCAATCGTGGGTGGGTTGCAGCATCGCGGACCACGATCACAGTGGCCGCGTCCCGGATCGGAACGTCGCTCAGAACCCGTGCATCCTCTTGGCCCATTGGAACCCCACAATTACCCCCTTGAGACGGGGGAGTAGATAGAGTGACAACACGAGGCACAATGTACAGAAAACAGTTGCCAGCACCATGGGCTGGGGCCGAAATGTCACAAAAAACCAGTGCATAAATGGCGCCATAAGATGACCGACGATAAGGATCGTCAGGTATGCGGGTCCGTCATCCGCCTTTGCGTGGCTCAAATCTTCGCCACAAACATCACAGCTTTCGCGCAGGGTGAGATAACCCCTCAGCAGCGGTCCCGCGCCACATTTGGGACACCTCTGGCGGAACCCTCGTGTGACCGCCGCCCGGAGGTTTCGCTCTACCCGATCATCATCGACGTCCCGGTGGGCGATCTCATCTGCGGTATTGTACACGGCTCTGCCCTCCGGTTACGAATGGGTGTTGTTCGGGACCTCTACCCCGATCCGCCCGCGAGTCATACCCGGGAAAATACATTGTGCCACTCTGTCACGCGGCGTCCTGCCGCAACGTTTGGCGCGCAAAACGGGCGCTTTCAGTTTAACATGACCCAAAAAGAGGAAGGCTCGTGATGATGACGGCAGCACAGGCCACTGCAACCGCTCAGGACGTTCTGATCTGGCTCGCAGGCGAGGATGACCTCTTGCCCGTGTTCCTCGGCGCCACCGGAGCCGAAGCAGCTGATTTGCGACGCCAAGCTGAAGACCCGGCCTTCCTCGTTTCTCTCCTCGACTTCCTGCTGATGGACGACGCTTGGATCATGTCCGCCGCAGCCTCTCTCTCGATACCCCCCGAAAAATTTCGGGAGGCTCGATACGCTTTGCCCGGTGGACAGGATGTCCACTGGACCTGATGCATCTGAGATCAGCCGTCGATCTGCGCAGCCATGATGGCGATGGCTTGCTGGTACACGGTCGCGGCATTCCACGCTTCGATCACGCGAAAATTCGGCTGACCCTGCTGGTATCCCTGACCGGGGCGCCAACCCTTTTGCCGGAGAAAGTTTGCCGTCGACGCCAGTGCATCGGTCTGGTTGGTCAGATCAACGCGCCCGTCCCCATTGCCGTCAACCCCGTAGGCCAGAACGTTGCCCGGCAAGAACTGAGTATGGCCCCATTCGCCATGCCGCGCACCGATTGACTGCGCCGTCAGCGAGCCCCGATCCACCAGTCGCAGAGCTGCGATGGCGTGCGGGGTGAAAAACGACGAGCGGCGGCAGTCATAGGCCAGCGTCAGGATCGATGACACCACGGGACTGTCGCCCATAAAGTTGCCAAAGCCCGTCTCCATTCCGTGAATCGCGATCAAAACACCCGCGGGCACACCAAAACTGCGTTCAAGCCCTTGATAAAGGCGCGCATTGGCGGCCTTGCGTTGGCGGCCTTGCTTCACAATCGTCGCTGAACCACGCACCTGCATGAACTTATCGAGCGAGTATTTAAAGCTCTTTTGATTGCGGTCTGCCGCAATCGTCCGGGTCTGATAGCTGCTTTGCTGGAGCGCCTGAAGGCCTCGTTGCCCCACACCGGACGCCTGCGCTTCGCGGGCAAACTCGCCCTTCCACTGGTTGAACTGGCCGCCGCTGTTCGAGCAGCTGGCCGCATAGGCAGTCATTGGCAGAACCGCAACGGCGGCGGCAAGCAGGGTGCGGCGGAGCGCGGTCATAGAAATCTCTCCATATCGATATGTCGAGGGACAATAGGCCGAGGATCGCGCTTAGCCAACCACTGGACTTTCTCATCGGCATACTATGTCCGATGACATGAATAACATTGCAGTGATCGGGGCCGGAATGGCCGGTCTGGCGGCCGCACGTCATCTTGCAGATGCAGGACGACAGGTCGTTGTGTTTGAAAAGAGCCGTGGAACCGGCGGACGACTGGCAACCCGTCGCCGTTCGGAGGCGATGTTTGACCACGGCGCCCCCATAGCGCAGGGCTGTTCGGATTTTGACGCCACCATGTGCGCCCTTTCGGCGGACCGGATCGGCGCGGGCTGGCGCGGGAGCCCGGGCATGTCGGCGCTTCTGAAACCCTGGGTCGACGGACTTGATCTCCGGCACGAGCAGCAAGTGACAGCCGTCGACCACCTCCGCGACGGCTGGCATCTCACGATCGCAGACCATGGTGGAGCCGGTCCATTCGACGCCGTGGTGATCGCGATCCCTGCCCCTCAGGCACAGAAACTGATGCCACATCCCGCGCTCGAAAAAGTCATGATGCGACCAGCCTGGAGCCTGCTCGCCATCTGGCCCGAGTTGACCTTGCCAAAGCCCTCAGCGCCGTTTGAAGTGATCGTCGATATGTCGTCCCATCCGAACGGTACTGTGGGCGCCATTGTTGCCCATTGTAACGAGGCGTTTTCCCGCTCCCATCTTGAGGACACGCCGGACCAAATCTGTTCTCTCCTCGTTCAGCGGCTGCAACAACTCACGGGATGCACGGTGATGCCGCGCTTTGCACAAGCCCATCGCTGGCGCTACGCCAGGACCACCGATCCGCTTGGACAGCCCTTCATCGATGCGGGATATGGTTGTTTCATCGGCGGCGACTGGGCGCTCGGAAGCCATGCAGGGGATGCGTGGCGTTCAGGTCTCGCCTTGGCCGAGGCTCTGACAGCCGGCGGCTGAAACGCGTCGGTCGTTGTGATCCGGGGGACGCTTCGCGTATGGAAGGCGACAGCGCCGCGCCGTGGAGATACCCATATGCCGTTTGTTCCATCCGAACTGTCTGACATCACCAAAGCCGGTTTCAACACGATCATCGACGTTCGCGCTCCATCCGAATTCGCAGAAGACCACATCCCCGGCGCGATCAATCTGCCAGTTCTGGACGACTCGGAACGGGCGCGGGTTGGCACGATCTATGTCCAGCAAAGCGCGTTTCTCGCCCGGAAAATCGGAGCCGCCCTCGTCTCCCGCAACGCTGCCCGCCATATCGAAGGCCCTTTGGCGGAGCATGAGGGAGACTGGCGACCGCTCGTCTATTGCTGGCGAGGCGGACAGCGCTCAAACTCCTTCGCCTCGATCCTCAGCCAGATCGGCTGGCGAGTCTCGGTGCTGGAGGGGGGCTATCAAAGCTATCGGCGGCTGGTGAAAGCGCGTCTGTACGACACACGTTTCCCGAGCCCCGTGATCCTGCTCGACGGTAACACCGGCACAGCCAAGACCGCGATCCTCCATGCGGCCGAGAAAGCCGGCGCGCAGGTGATCGACCTGGAGGGTCTCGCAAATCATAGAGGCTCCCTCTTTGGCGCACAGGGCGTCCAGCCGTCGCAAAAGGCTTTCGAGTCCGCGCTGGCGGCCCGCGTTGCCGCACTGGACCCTGATCGTCCCGTCTTTATAGAGGCCGAAAGTTCCAAGATCGGAGAGCGCATCGTCCCCCCCGCTCTGTGGTCTGCCATGCGGACCGCACCCCGGGTGGTCATTGAAGCCGAACTCGATACGCGCGCCAGCTATCTGGTTCGCGCTTACAAAGACGCCATCTCCGATCCCGCGAGACTCGACACCATCCTGCAATCCATGTTGCGCCTACAGGGACATGAAAGGGTCACTGAATGGCGAAATCTCGCTGAGGCAGGTGACATGCGCACCCTCGCCAAAGACCTGATGGAGCACCACTACGACCCCCGCTATGACCGCCAGCGCCACAGGCAAGCGTGGGATTTGCTGGGCAAGCTGAAGGCGGAAATGTTGGACACACCAGAGATCACGACGTTAGGGGCGAAACTTGCTGGATTGAAGTCGGAAAAGGTAGTCATTTCACAGCAGGACGCCGCCCATTACGGCACAGGTAATGGCTAAAGCGAGCACCTCAGGACAATGTTCCCATCGCCTCGCAACCGCCTCCGTTTATGATGACCAGAAAAGACCCCGGTGGCGCGTTTCCCGACGAAAGAGGCGGCCAAACATGATTCCGAACTTACAAAGCCGCACGGTTCGAAAGTCTGTGGAGATAATCATCTACGCCCTGCGCACCATGCCCGAGCGCTTCTTCAACAAACTCAAGGACAGTCGTCGACTGGCAACTCGCTACGGCAAAACCGCCCGGAGCTTCCTTGGAACCATCGACATCGTCTGTGACCTGAGACCTGAGACCTGAGACCTGAGACCTGAGACCTGAGACCTGAGACCCATCTCACCTCCAGCCTTTGGGAGAATCCAAGTTTTGATTGCACTGCTTCCTAAGTTTGGAACGCCTGAAGCTGGATTTTTCCGACTGTCTCACGATGACGGGCTGGCCACGCCATCGGGATAATGTATGGCAATCGGGACGTTGTAGCCGATCGCGCTATGCGGTCTGTCCGCGTTGTAATGCTTACGCCAATACTCCAACTTTTCACGGGCGTCGGCAAGACTCATGAGCCAGTAGGCGTTCAGGCATTCCGCCCTGAGCTTCGAGTTGAAGGCTTCGATGAAGCCGTTGTCCGTAGGTTTCCCGGGCCGCGAGAAGTCCAGTGTGACGTTGTTGGCATAGGGCCAGAAATCGAGATCGCGGGAGATGAATTCACTGCCGTTGTCGACCCTGATTGTTCTTGGGCATCTGATCCACCCACAGACCCGTTCGAGCGTCTGCACGACGTCCTAGCCCCGATAAGTGAAGCGCGCATCGGCTGCTGGACACAAGCGGGAAGACATATGGCGTCAAATACGAGACGGCGGTGACCTGCCTGGGAAAGGATCGGAAGCCGCTCCTAGCTCTTGACGACGTCCCCGCCGATCATTGTGATCCCCTGCTCACAAACGACCCGATTGAAAGCGTCTTCGCCACCGTCCGTCACCGGAGCATACGACGCAAGGGCGCGCTGGCTCAAAAGACGGCGAAGCTGATGGTGTTCGAGCTCGTTCAGGCCGCCGCCAAGTCGTAGCGCCGCTTGAATGACCCGAATTAGTTGCCTTTGGTCACCGAAGGCGTCACAGCTGCCGACGGCGTTGCCCAGAACGACACCGAAAACCGCGCCGCATGATGAAGCCGCTTCTCCGGTAATCCCCCCCAATTTTAAGGGGATGCGGAAGTAGAATTTTCTCGGCAGGATAAACGGGGAGATTCAGATGAAGAAAGCACGTCTTACCGAGGCCCAGATCATGTCTGTGCTGCGCCAGATGGAGGGCGGTGTGCCTGCTGCCGAGCTGTGCCGCGAGCACGGCATGAGCAGCGCGACCCTGTACAAATGGCGGGCGAAGTATGGCGGAATGGGCGCCAGTCTCATCAGTGAGAGCGAGCCTTGTCCGCTATTGGTCCGAGGACAATGACGAGCGCTATGGCCGAGGAGAACCGACGCCTGAAACGTATGTTTGCGGATGTCAGCATGCAGAACGACCTGCTGAACTTTGAAGGCGAACGCCATGCGTTCGAGCGAGCCTGAGAAGGCTTTGGGAAAAAGTGATACGGCCAGCTCAACGCCGGGAGCTGGCCCTGAGGGTCGTGGCGACGAGGGGTGCCAGCATCTCGCTGGCCTGCCGGGCATTCAGCATAAGCGAGACCTGCTATCGATACAGCCCTGAACTGGACGAAGAGAACGAGCAGATCGCCGAACTGCTGATCGGGCTGACGGCGGCGAAGAAGACTTGGGGCTTCGGCTTGTGCTTCCTGTATCTGCGCAATGTTCAAGGGCATCGTTGGAGCCACAAGCGGGTCTACCGGATCCATCGCGAACTGGAACTGAACCTGCGGATCAAGCCGCGCAAGCGTCTGAAGCGGGAAAAGCCGGACGAACTGGCTGTAGCAGAAGCTCCGAATGAGGTCTGGTCCATGGACTTCATGGCAGATCGCCCAAGCGATGGCCGTCAGTTCCGGTTGCTGAATGTTCTGGACGATTTCAACCGGGGGGACTGGGCATCAAGGTGGACTTTTCGTTGCCCGCTGAGCGGATTGTCCGGACCCTGATCTTCGTCCCGGTTCCCGGACAGTGTGATTGTTGATCCTACGCGGCCATTTTCCAACTCATTTCTGTGAACGCCTGAACCGGCGTCTGGTGGCCGATGGCTGAATGGCGGCGTTGGCGGCTCGTAGAAGACCTCGATGTACTCGAAGATCGCGGCCTTGGCCTGTTCCCGGGGTCCGAACCGATGGCGATGGACCAGCTCCTTCTTCAGCGAAGAAAAGAAGCTCTCCATGGGGGCGTTCGGCGCCTTCAAACGATCCCCCGGATCGTTTGATCCGTTGGCGCGGACCAGCTTGAACTTGAGGCACTGACCCTTGCGGCTCATGGATTGAACCAGCTTGGCGCGGTGGATGATCTTGCGGTCGTCTCCGCTGGCATATTGCATGCCGCGGTCCGAATGCAGGATCAGGCCCGGGACCGGGCCGCGCTGGTCCAGGGCCATCCGGAGCGCGTCGCAGCAGAGCTCTGCGCTCAGGTGACCGGCCATGGACCAGCCGACGATTTCGCGGGTCGCATGCGCCATTGTCCTTGGAGTTGCCCATCGCGGCGCCACTGGTCAGAGCCCGATGGGCGACGGCGAACAAAGGCACATTTCTTGATCGCCGCCAGGTAGAGCCAGCCCTCGCCGGTATCGACATAGCTGATATCCGCCAGCCAGACGGTGTTCGGGGTGGTGCAATGAAAGGACCGCCCGAGCAGTTTCGGCGACGGTGTCAGCTTATGATTGCTGTTCGTGGTGAACGGCTTGCGCGGCTTGCGTTGGCCGGCTGAGATCCTGTTTTCGCGCATTATTCTGGCTACGCGCCGCTCCGGGACGCGCTCCCCGTCAGCGCATAGATCCCGGTGGATACGCTTGGACCCGTAGCGGTGTTTGCTGGCTTTGAAAAAATGGCTGATCCGCTCCAGCAGTGCCTTGTCCCGTGCCGCACGCCGCGCCTCCCGACTTTCACGGGCTGCCTCACCGGCGCCGTGACCATAAAACCAACTGCATGACAAGCGTACGAGCCGGCAGAGTGTCGAAACCGCGTTCTCCCGCTTACGCGGCCCCACTGGGGACACGGTCAGTCGAACTGAGCTTTGTGGGCCGTGATGAAAGCGCGCTTATTCATCGTTCGGGCAGTCGCTCGGACCAGTGTGGTCTTCCCCCACTGAAGTGGTCCTCCGCTATGTTCAGGAAAACGGAGGAATACCATGGCCAACAAGCGACCAAAGCCGGAAGAGATTGTTACGAAGTTACGGCAGGTTGAGGTTCTGACGGGGCAAGGGATGCCGCGTCTGGATGCGATCCGCCAGATCGGCGTGACTGAACAGACGTTCTACCGCTGGAAGAAAAAGTACGGTGGAATGGGCACGGACCAATTGAAGGAACTAAAGCGTCTTCAGAAAGAGAATGAGCGGCTGCGCAAGGCTGTTTCGGATCTGACCCTGGACAAGCTGATCCTGGCGGAGGCCGCAAAGGGAAACTTCTGAGCCCCGCTCGTCGCCGTACCTGCATTGATCGTGTTCGTGCAGAA
>NZ_VFSV01000020.1 GCF_007004065.1 Palleronia caenipelagi
CAGAAGTTTCCCTTTGCGGCCTCCGCCAGGATCAGCTTGTCCAGGGTCAGATCCGAAACAGCCTTGCGCAGCCGCTCATTCTCTTTCTGAAGACGCTTTAGTTCCTTCAATTGGTCCGTGCCCATTCCACCGTACTTTTTCTTCCAGCGGTAGAACGTCTGTTCAGTCACGCCGATCTGGCGGATCGCATCCAGACGCGGCATCCCTTGCCCCGTCAGAACCTCAACCTGCCGTAACTTCGTAACAATCTCTTCTGGCTTTGGTCGCTTGTTTGCCATCTGTTTCCTCCGTTTTCCTAACATAGCGGAGGACCACTTCAGTGGGGGAAGACCACAAGAGAACTGAAGGAGGTCCAGTCCGCGCCCGAGGTGGGCAGCGTCCGGCAGTTTGGCCGCGCCTTCGCCGCCCAGGGCATCTATCCCGACCGGCTGGCGCAGATCCTGCTCGCGGCAGAGATGGGCGATCCGCGGGCCTATTTCGAGCTGGCGGAGGATATGGAGGAGAAAGACCTCCATTACGCGGCCGTGCTGGGCGTGCGCAAACGCGCGATCCGCAGCCTCGATCTGATCGTCGAGGCGGGCGATGACACCGATGCCGCCAATGATGCCGCCGATCTGGTGCGCGAGGAGCTGTCGGGCCCGGCGGTGCGCGAGGCACTCCTCGATATGCTCGATGCGGTCGGCAAGGGGATGTCGATCTGTGAGATCGTCTGGAAGGGCGCGCGGGTCGAGGCCATCGAATGGCGGCCGCTGGCGTGGTTCGACATCGACGTGGAGACCGGAACGGCCCTCAGCCTTGCAGGAGACGGCGCGCCGCTCTTGCCCGACAAATACGTGATCCACGTCGCTAAGACCAAATCCGGCCTGCCGGTCCGGGGTGGGCTTGCGCGGCTCTGCGCCTGGGCGTGGATGTTCAAGAACTGGGAAGTGAAGGACTGGGCGGTCTTTCTGGAGGCCTATGGCCATCCTCTGCGCCTCGGCAAATACGATCCGAACACGACCTCGCCGGAAGACCGGCGGACGCTGTTGCGGGCGCTGAAGATGATGGGGACCGACATGGCGGCGATCATCCCCCATGGCATGGAGGCCGAGGTGATCGCGGCCAGCGTCTCAGGGACGGTCGATGCCTATGAGCGCGCCGCGCGCTGGTGGGACGAGCAGATCTCCAAAGGCGTGCTCGGTCAGGTGGCCACCACCGATGCCATTGCCGGGGGCCATGCCGTGGGCAAGATCCACGAGCAGGTGCGTGACGATATCCGCGATGCCGATGCGGAGCAGCTCGCGACGACCGTCATGCGCGACCTTGCCCGGCCGCTTGTGCATCACAATCTCGGTCCGGGCGTGGCGCTGCCGCGCGTCCGGTTTGCCCCGCCCGAGCGGGTCGATCCCGATCATCTGCTGCGGCTGATGGAAGTGGCCGGCCCGGCGGGGCTGCAGATCGCCACGGCCGATATTTACCGCGCCTTCTCGATCCGGCGCCCCGATGACGAGGACGAGGTGCTGCGCTTTCCGGCGAAGACCGGGACTGTCGACCCGCCCGGGGCACCGGGAGAGCGGCAGCTGGCCTCCCGCCAGACCGGCGGGGATCCGGTCGGGGAGCTGACAGAGCAGCTGCGGGCCAGCGGCGCCCTCAGCGTGGCGGTGGACGCCGATCTCTCCGCGCTTCTGGCCCGGATCCGCGATGCCGGCAGTTTCACCGAGGCGCTGGCGATCCTCGCGGCGCTCGAAGGCGAGAGCCTGACGCCGGAGCTGCGCGCGCTGCTCGCCCGATCGATCTTCAATGCCCGCCTCGGCGGCAGCATGGGGCTCTGAGATGGAGGGGCCGGATGTTGGGCCGGGCGTTGGGCTGAAGCCGCTGCTCCCCGAGGAGGCGCTGGCGTATTTTCGGTCGAAGGGGCTGGCTCCGCCCGATGACCGGTTCGATTACCGCGATGTCTGGCAACAGGAGCATGCGCGCAGTTTCGTGGTCGCCAAGGCGATGCAGGACGATGTGCTGACGACCATCCGCGACAGCCTGACCGCAGCCATGGTGGACGGGACCCTGCTTGAAGACTGGAAAGCCAGCCTGAAGCCCACGTTGCAGGAGGCCGGCTGGTGGGGCGACAGTCTGATCGAGGATCCGCGCACCGGCGAGATCGAGACGGTGCGCCTTGGATCCGACCGGCGGCTGCGGGTGATCTCCGACACCAATATGCGCAGCGCGCTGGCCGCCGGCCGCTGGGCCCGGATTGACCGCACCAAACGCGCTTTCCCCTATCTGGGCTATCGCCAGATCGACCGGCCCACGAAGCGCGAGGAGCACAAGCGCTTTGACGGGCTTGTGCGCCCGGTGGATGATCCGGTCTGGGCGCAGATCTACCCACCCAATGGCTGGTTCTGCAAATGCGCGGTCTTCCAGATCACCCAGGGCCAGATCGACCGGGGCGAGTTCACGGTTTCACCGCCCTTTGATCTCGACGAGGTCGCCGTGCCCAATCCCCGGCGCGGACCCGAGGACGTGGTCCCGGATGGCGTCGATCCGGCTTTTGACGGCAATCCCGGCCGGGACTGGCTCGACATGGAGCGCCGGATGGACCGGATCGCCGGGGACGACCGGCCTGCCGGTCATCAGGCCCGCATCGGTCTTGCGGCCCAGCTGCGCCAGAACATCCTCTTCGAGGGCTTCGAGCGTGGCGCCTTCCTCACCCCGGAGGGCCGGATCTTCGCGCCGGTTCAGGCAACGAAGGCCCGGCCGTCCCGTCTCAGGGGGCTGCCGCCGGAACTGGAGCTGCCGCCCGGCTCCAGCTTTATTCACTCCCATCCGTCCGAGCGGCCCCTTTCGCCACAGGATCTGGCCTCGGCGATCGACTATCAGCTCGCCGACGTCACGGCCGTCACACCCGCCGGCAACGTGTATCAGGCGCGTCCCCGTCTGCGCGACAGGGTCTTGCTCGACCGGAGCCTGACCGACTTCCTCACCGAGATCTCCGCCGGCTGGTCAGTGCCCTATCTCGACGGGCTCGGAGATCTGGAACGCGAGGTCCTCATCCAGCATGCCCGGCTGCGCTGGCTGGACCGGCAGGGTATAATCGCGTATTCTTATGACGTGTCCGGCTGGGTCCATCGCCTGTTTGCGGACCGCGCCGCGCTTCTGGAGGTGCTCGACGATGTTCATCGATGAAAGTCTCGACATGGACAAAGTCGGCGATGTCCGCATCGCGCTGGCCGAAGCCCGGGAAGAGCTGGAGCGGGCCAGAGGGCTGCCCGGTGAGACGCGCACCCTCGGCGCGATCAGGTTTCTCGAACTTCGTCTCCAGAGCCTCGACGGCGATACCCCCAAAAAATCGCCACAGAGCGCCGCGTGACCCTCTGGGGGCCTGTCCCCCGTAAAACTCCAAACCCCCCATTTTTGAAAGCGCTCAGGCAAAATTAAAAACGGTCTGGCGCGTCCCCTCGGATGACAGATCGAAGACCCGCCCGGTGAAGCCCTTCACCGGGCCTTTTTGCGTCCACCCGCGCCAGAACCCCCTCATCACCACGAGGGAGAGAGGGGCTTTGGGATCCGACGCCACACTCACACGCCAGACCGCCGCGGCCATCGATGTGACGGACGCGCCATCGGAGATCGAACTGATGCCGGTGGGCCGCTTCACCCTGGCCGACAGCCGGGGCGCGTTTCATCTCGATCCCGCCCGGGCCGGGCAGGTTCTGGCAAGCTCTCTGGCCGCAAAGCCGGGGGGCGTGCTGCCGATCGATTTCGGCCACGGGATCGCCGGGCGGGCCGAGAAGCGCAGCGATGCCGCGGGCTGGATCACCGGGCTCAGGGTCGCGGGCAACCGGGTGCTGGCCGCCGTCGACTGGACACCGGCCGGTGCAGAGGCGCTCCGCAGCCGCGCCTATCGGTTCTTCTCTCCCGATTTCTACAACACCCCCGACCGCTCGGTCGTGCGGATCGCAGGCGGGGGGCTGACCAATGACCCCGCCATTCCCACCCTGAGACAACTTGCCAGCAAGGAGGCAGAGACAATGGACTTCCGCGCAAAGATCGCGGCCGCCCTCGGACTTTCCGGGGACGCAGACGACGCGGCGGTGATTGCCGCCGCCGAACACTCGGTCGAGACCGTCGCCGCAACCGGCCGGGTTCTGGCCTCCCTCACCGAAGCCGCTGGCCTTGAGACCATGGACGATGAGGCCGTCCGTCAGCTCTGCACGCGCCTGAAGGCGCCGGGGGTTGAGGCAAACCTCGCCGAGTTCGTCCCCATGACCGCCTTTGAGGACGTCAAGCGGCAGCTGGCCTCACTGGAAGCCGAGCGCGCGATCGACAAGGCCGATACGCTGATCGCGGGCGGGCTGGAGAGCGGCAAGCTGACCCCCGCCATGGAAGGCTGGGCGCGGCAGCTCGCCACCCGCAATATGGCCGATCTCGAGGCCTATCTCGACGCGGCGACGCCGGTCCTGCCGCAAGGCCGGGCGCCGGTGCCCGACAAGGCCGCGACGAGCCCCGACGGGCTCTCGGAGATCGAGCGCCAGCTCTGCTCGCAGATGGGCCTTGAGCCCGAGGCCTTCATCGCCACCCGCAAAACCCTGACCGAGGAGGCACGCTGATGCCGAAGACCGACACGCGCATGCCGCTCGAGCTGACCGGCGCCGAGCAGTTTCTCGATCCCGTCGCCGCGGGCGCCGTGATCCTCACCGGGGCGCTTGTCGCCCTCGATGCCGCCGGCAATGCCGTGCCCGCTGATCCGGCCCAGCCAAAGATGCGCGGTGTGGCGCTGGGGGGCGCCGACAATACCGGCGGCGCAGCCGGGGATCTCGAGGTCCCTATCCGTCGCGGCACATGGCTTTTGAAGAATGACGGCTCGCTCACCCGCACCGCCATCGGCAGCCCCGCCTTCATCGTCGATGACGAGACCGTCGGCGCGGCCGGCACGCTTGTCGCCGGCACCTGCCTCGATGTGCGCCCCGAAGGCGTCACCGTCGCTCTCGCCTGATCCCGGAGATCCCGATCATGAACATCACCAAAGCGGCACTGGCGGCGCTGAACACCGCCTTTAACACCACCTTCAACACCACGCTGACCGACACACCCTCCACGTGGATGAAGGTCGCCATGCGGGTGCCGTCGAGCACCCGGACGCAGGCCTATCCGAAGCTCTCCGAGATCAAGGGCATGCGCGAGTGGATCGGGGAGCGCCATGTCCAGCGCCTGACCACCGATGGCTTCACCATCACCAACCGCAAGTTCGAGAACACGATCGCGGTCTCGGCTGATGACATCGCCGACGATCAGGTGGGGCTCTTCTCCTCGCTGGTGGCGGATTTCGCGCAGGCGGCGGCGGAGCTGCCCGATGAGCTGGTCTTCGATCAGCTGGAGATGGGCTTCGACACCAACCATTATGACGAGCAGTTCTTCTTCGACCCCGACCATCCGGTCAGCGACGAGTTCGGCACGATGCGCTCGGTCTCGAACTACACCGACGGGGCGGGCCCGGCCTGGTATCTCATCGACACCACCCGGTCGATGAAGCCGCTGATCTTTCAGGACCGCGAAGCGCCGAAGATCACGCCGAAGACCTCGCTCACCGACGACAATGTCTTCGAGCGCGACGAGTTTCTCTGGGGCGCCAAACGGCGCTGCGCGGCGGGCTTCGGCGCCTGGCAGCTGATCCACGCCTCCAAAGCGGCGCTGACGCCCGCGAGCTACGCCGCCGCCCGCCAGACCATGCTGGAGATGCGCGGCGAGAACGGACGCAAGATCAACCTGCGCCCGAACCTCCTCGTGGTCAGCCCCGGCAATGAAGGCGCGGCCCGCGAGATCCTTATGGCCGAGCGCAATGCCGCAGGCGCCACCAATATCTGGCGCAACTCCGCCGAGCTGCACGTGGAAAGCCGCCTGACGCTCTGAACCTGACCCACCGCGCGCCGGGCCGGTCTGATCCGGCCCGGGGACCCTTTCTGACCGGAGACACGCCATGCCCCCCCGCAAAACCCAAGAGACCCCCGCTGCGACCAAAGCCAAAGACGCCGAAGCGCCTGAGGGCCCGACCTTTGAGATCACCTGCCTGCAAAAAGCCGGGCGCCGCCGCGCCGGGCGCAGCTGGCCGGCCGGGACCACCGTCCTGCCCGTCGATGCGCTGAGCGACGCGGACCGGGCCGCGCTGGAGGCTGATCCGTTCTTCACCCTGCTCGAAGTCGCGGGCTAACCCATGCCCTATGCCAGCGTCGCGGACCTGCAGGCGGTGATCCCACCGCGCGATCTGGCGCTTCTGTCGGATTTCGAGGGCGGGGCGGAGGCGGCGGATGCCGACCGTCTGGCCCGCGCCCTCGATGATGCCAGCGCCGAGATCGACAGCTTCATTGCCCGGCAGGTCTCCCTGCCGCTGACCGATCCGCCTCATATCCTCAAGGTCATCTGCCGCGATCTGGCCATGTGCCGCCTCTATCTCAACCTCGGACGGCTGAGCGAGACCAACGAGAAGCTGCGCGATCAGGCGATCGGGTGGCTGCGCGATGTCTCGGAGGGCAAGATCAGCCTTGGCGATGATGACACCCCCGCCACCCCCACCTCGGGCGGGGTCGCGATGTCAGACGGGCCCGAGCGCCGGTTCACGCGCCAGAGCCTGCGGGGCTACTGATGGACGCCCGCGCCACCTTCCGCGATGCCGATCTGCGTCGCACGCTCGCCGGGCTTCTGGCGCGCGGTCAGGACCTGACCCCGCTCATGGATGCGATCGGCGCCCGGCTCGAACAATCGGCCCGCGACCGCATCGAGGACACGAACCAGTCTCCCGATGGCGTACCCTGGCCCAAATCCTTTCGCGTGGTGGTCGGTCAGGGCGGCAAAACCCTCTTTGAGACCGGACGGCTCGCCGCCTCGATCACCCATCGCGCCACCTCCCGCGAGACCGAGATCGGCACCAATCTCATCTCTGCCGGGGTCCACCAGTTCGGCGCGACCATAACCCCCAAATCGGCAGGCGCCCTGCAGTTCAAACTCGCCGACGGGACCGTGGTCACGGCCGGCAAGGTCACCATTCCCGCGCGCCCCTATCTTGGCATCTCGGACGCGGATGAGGCGGTCATCGGGGATCTGACCGCGCTCTTTGTCGAAGGATCACTCTGATGGCCGAGGGGTTTCTGGATCCTCAGGAGGTGGCCGATCGCATCCGCGCCCGGGTGCCCGCGCTCATCTTCGTGGGCGGGGCGAAGGATCTCGGGAACGCCACGGCCGAGACGCTCCGCGCACCCTCGGCCTGGGTGATCGTGATGGCCGAGACCGCCGATCCGCCCCGCTACGAGATCTGCGATCTGGTCGAGCAGCCGGTCACCATCCGCTTTGGCGTGGTGCTCGCGGTCCGCGACATCGCCGACCGCACCGGAGAGGCCGCCCGCGAGGCGCTGGGGCCGGTCCGGGAAGCGCTTCACCGGGCGCTCACGGGCTGGCAGCCGCTAGGGTCGGGCAGATCCTGCCTCTTTGACCGGGGCTCTCTGGCAAGCGGCATCGGACAGGACGGCATGATGTTCTGGCAAGACGAATTCCTCGCCTCGTTTGACAGGCGCATCACTCTGGAGGGGTGAGACGATGAGCTACAAGCTGCGGATGATCCGCGAGAAGCTGGAAGCGACCTTCGAGACCGATGCCGGTCCCGGGGCCGCCGACAGCATTCTGTGCCTGAACCTGACCATGCGCGCCCTCGATGGCGACTGGCAGGAGCAGCAATTCATCAACGGGCCCGAAGGCGCGCAGCCTGAAGATCTCTACAATCTGCACTGCGCCACCGAGTACGACATCGAAGCCGTCCCCGCCGGCACGCCCGGCGAGGCCCCGGTCTATCGCCAGCTGCTGCTCAGCTCCGGCCTGTCCGAGGTCGTCGTGGCGGGCACCTCCGTCGCCTATACGCCAACCCCGCAGAGCGAGACCCATGCCTCGACCACGCTGCAGATGCGCAACGGGCGGATTGTCCAGAACGTGGTCGGCTGCCGGGGCGGCTTTGGCTTTACCGCCGAGGTGCGCCGCCGGGCGATGTTCAACTTCAACCGCCGGGGCCGCTTCGGAGAGCCCACCGCCTTTGTCCATGAGCCGGGAGACTTCAGCGCCTGGGGCCGCGCGCTCGAATGCCTGCCCGAGCACATGAATGCCTTCACGCTCGGGGGCACGAAGCTTTGTGTGCGCTCCTTCAGCCTCACCGATGGCCGCCAGCCCGTGGTCGACAAATACATGAACTGCGGCGGGGCCGATATCACGGGTCGGCGCTTTACCGGACGGATGACCGTCGAGTGGCCCGATCTCGCCGCCAAGGACCTTATCCTCAATTCCCGCGATGTCATCACCGAGCCGCTGATCTTCGAGCTGGGCAAGACGGCCGGGCAAAAACTGCGCCTCACCGGGCCGAAGGTGCAGATCAAGTTCGCCGGCGAAGAAGAGATCGACCGCGATCTCGGCGCCTCCCTCGATCTCGTCTTCCTGCCCGATCAGGGCGATGACGAGATCCTCCTCGAGTATCTGTGACCCGGAGGCGGCCCATGTTCACCTTCACCGAAGCCTACGAGTTCGACTGGCCCGTCACCGTCCGCTGGCCCGGCCAGAGCGCGGAGGCGGCCGAGAGCTTCACCGCGCGGTTTCGTCTGGTCGATGAGGACGCGCTTTTCGCCCGCGACGAGACCGCGGGCCGCGACCCGCTGGATCTGATCCGCGCCGATCGCGACCGCTGGGCCGAGCGGCTGGTGGGCTGGTCGGGGATCACCACCGAAGGCGACGCGCCCCTGCCGTTCAGTCCCGGGGCCCGGGACCGCCTTCTGCGTCAGCGCCCGATCCGCGAGGCCCTTGTCCGCGCCTATTCCGACGCCGTCATCTACGGGGCGCTGGCGGAAAAAAACTGACCGAGGCCGCCCGCAGGCTCTTCGCGCGGCGGCCTGACACCACCGCGCTCCGCGAGGATCTCGCGCTGAGCGGCATGGGAGAGGAAGAGATTGCCGCGATGATCGCCGAGCTCCATCCTGACACCCCCCTTGAGCTGCCCGCCCTGTTTCGCCCGGCGATCACGCTCATCACTGCGCTCTCGGGCCAGTGGCGCATGGCCGGGGGCGGGCTGGGCCCGCTCCGCCCTGTGGCCCTCGATCTGACCGCCCTCGATGTGGCCGCCCGCTGGCTCGGGATCGCCCCATCCCCCCGTCTTCTGTCCGAGATCCGGATCCTCGAGGCCGAGGCCCTGCGCCAGATGCGGGACCGCCCATGAGACAGCTGCGCACCTCCCTTGTCCTCTCCGGCGACAGCAAGGACCTGACCCGCGCCCTCGACGAGGCGGGCCGGGAGTTCCGCAAGGCCGGCGGCACCGCCGGGGAATTCGCCCAGATCCTCGATCACATGCGCGTGCCCGCCAGAAGGAGCGCGCAATCGATCATCGACGGCGCCACCGGCGCCGGCCGCGCCATGAGCGATGCCCGCCGCTCGGCCGCGGCCTTCGAGGCCAGCCTCGACGCCCAGGAACGCTCCTTCCGGGCGCTGAAAGCCAGCATCGATCCGGTCTACCGGGCCGAACAGCAATTCGCCGCTGCGCAAGAGCAGGTGAACCGGGCCCTGCGTACGGGCTCTGCCTCGGCCGAGGAGGCCGCAGGCGTGATGCGCCGCCTTGAGGCCCAATATCAAACCGCCCGCACTGCGGCTCTGGCCCTCGACGGTGCCCAGGGCGGGGTCGGCCGCGGCTCCCGTGCGCTGCGCGGTCAGATCCAGAACACCGCGTTTCAGCTGCAGGACTTCGCGGTGCAGGTCAGCGCCGGCACCGCCGCCTCGGTGGCGCTTGGCCAGCAGCTGCCCCAGCTTCTGGGCGCCCTGGGCGTCTGGGGCGCGGTCATCGGGGCGGCCGTCGCCATTGGCGTCCCGTTCGCCGCCTCGCTCTTCGACGGGGCCGAAGGCGCCAGCGATATGGGCAAGGCGCTCGATGCCCTGAACGCGGCCACCGACCGCTATGCCGCCGCGCTCAAAGCCGCGCTCATTCCCGGCGCCGAGCTGCGCGCGCTCTTCGGCGATCTCGGCGATGAGATTGAGCGGCTGCGCGATCTCCAGCTCGCGGGGGCCGAGCGGGCGGCCGGTCTGTCGGTGCGCGATCTCGGAACCACGATTGCCCGGGACCTTGGCGGGATCTCCCGCACACGGGTGACAGGTGCAGACCAATCCTATCTCGGCGATGTCAGCACCGTCACCGAGTTCGAGCGGGCGCTGGCCCGCGTGGAAGAGCGCTACAAGCTCTCGGCCAGCGCGGCTGAGCTGTTTCTTGGCCAGATCGAGGCCCTCGGGGCGGCGGACGGCGCGGAGGCGCAGGCCAAAATCCTGCGCAACATCACCGAGCTATTATCGCGCGCCGCAGCCACAGGGGATGACGCCGCCCGTGCGCTCGGCAGCGAAGACGGACTGCTGGCCACATTTGAAGGCGCGCTTGAAGCCACGCTCGACCGGGTCAAGACCGCCGCCAGCGAGACCTGGGCGACGCTTCTGGCCGAGGCCACGGCGCGCCAGCGGGATCTGGACGCCCTCACCAAACAACAGGCCGATGCCCGCGCGCGGCTTGCGGCCGCCGAAGAGGCCGCAGATGCAGAGGCCGCCCGCGCGGCCCGGGCCGTTCTGGATCTCCTCGACGAGAAGGCCCGCGCGATCACCGATACCGAAGGCCGCGTGGACGCCCTGACCGGACAGTTCGGGGAGCTGTCGCTGGAAGCCGGGCGCATCGCCTTCGATCAGGATGGCGCCGCCCGGCAGGCTCTCTACGAGATGGATCGTCAGCTTCAGGCCGCCCGCACCGGGATCGACGATCTGAACGATGCGGACCTCTCGACGCTCGAAGCGGCCATGGCCGCGCTGAAGAGCCTGATCGACGGTGTCTCTGACAGCGCCTCGGAGATGGGCCGCACCCTCTCGCGCGCCCAGGTCGATGCCTATCAGGCCTATGGCCGCTCCCGGGCCACCGGCGACCGCCTCTCGGCCACCGATCGCCTGCAAGCCTCCCGCGATCTCATCATCCGCTTCGAGGGCAAGGCGCCTGCAGGCAAATGGGACGAGAACGCCTTCCGCGCCGGATACGGCTCCTCGACCGTCACACTGGCCGATGGCAGCGTGCGCGAGATCACCGAAGGCATGCAGATCTCCTGGGCCGATGCCGGGCGCGATCTCGACCGCCGCATTCGCGGCTATCATGACGCGCTGCGCGGCCTTGTCGGAGAGACCACCTTCCAGGGCTTCACCCCCGCCCAGATCGCCGCCATCGCCTCGATCCAGCACAATTACGGCGCCATCCCCGGCCAGCTCCGCCCGGCGCTCCAGACCGGCGATGCCCAGATCATCGCCGAACAGATCGCCCGCATGGCGATGCACTACACCCGCTCCGAGCGCGCCGCCGGCAAGACCGGAAAGCCCCTGAACTACGACCGCCGCATGGCCGAGGCCGCGCTCTTCGGCGATGTCCGGGCGCAAGGGCTGCGCAACACCACCGCGCTCGGCGATCAGGCCACAGCCGAGCGCGACGCCCGCCGGGCGGCCGAGATCCGCGATCGGGAGGCGCGCCGCCAGTCGGAGGAGAGCGCCCGCGCGGCCGGGCAGCGCGATGCCCGCGATGCCCGGACCCGCGATCAGATCACCGGCGCGCTCGACACGCTCACCCCCGCCTATGCCAGGGATCTGGCCGCGGCCGAGCGCTGGCGCGACGCCGAGCTGGCCCGCGCCGACAGCTGGCAGGCCGGGGTCACCCGGGGCCTGCGCGCCATCGAGGCCGAGACCCGGACCTTTGCCGATGTCAGCGCCGATCTCTTCACCACCTGGTCGGACGGCATCGGCGACGCCATCGGCAAGATGGTCCAGACAGGCAAATTCGAGATCAGCGATCTGATCGACTACACGGCGGCGCAATTCGCCAAACTGGCCTTTCAACAAACCCTTCAACCGGGATTGAACAGCGTGTTGAACACGCTCATCGGCGGCCTGGGCGCGGTCTTGCCCGGAGGGCTTGGAGGGCTTGGGGCCGCCGCGCTGCCCACCGCCCATACCGGCGGGACCGGTATCATGCGCACGCTGTCGGCGGGCGCCTCTCTGCGCGGCGATGAGCATCTGGCGGTTCTGCGCCGGGGCGAGGAGGTCTTCACGCCCCGCATGCTGGAGAATGCCGGCGCCATCGTCGACGCGCTGGCCTCCAGCCCCCCGTCGGGCGGCCCGCCCGTCGCCATCGATGCCCGCCCGCAGATCCAGATCATCCAGAACACGCCGGTGCAGATCGAGGCGCAGCAGGGCACCGATGCCCGTGGGCGCCGGCAGACCCGGCTCGTTATTTCCGAGGCCGTGGGAGAGGGCATCGCCGCCCCCGGTGGGCGCGGCGGCCGCGTCCTCACCGAGACCTTCGGTCTGGGCCGCAGAGGGGTGGCGCGATGAGCTATCCCGTCTGGCCCGAAGAGCTCGTGCAGTTCGAACGGGGAGGCTGGCAGGCCGCCCCGCAGGACGGCCGTCGCCGGTCCCAAAACGAGACCGGCCCCCCGGGGTTTCGCCGGCGCTTCTCGGCCACCGCCCGCCGGGTGGATCTCGCCCTGATCGTCCCGCAAGCGGGACGCGCCCGCTTCTGGCGGTTTCACACCGAGGACTGCGCAGGCGGGGCGCAGCTCTTCTGGATGCCCGATCCCAGCGTCTCCCGGGCCCGGCTTCTCGATCACACCGGAACGCCGCTCCTGACCGGCGACGGAACACCGCTCCTTCTGAGCCGCCTCTGGCTCTGCCTCTGGGGCGACCAGCCGCCCGTCGAGAGCGTGGAGGGGGATGTGGAGTTCCGCCTGACCTTCTCCGTCTGGGTGATGCCGTGAGAGGGATAAGATGAGAGGAATAAGATGAGACGTCTGAGCCTCAACACCCGCCGCGCGCTCGATGGCGACGCGCCTGAAGAGGTCCATGCGGTCCTGATGGAGATCGCCCATCCTGGGCTCGCAGCGCCGCTGCGCCTCTCCACCGATCCCACGGAGCGCCTGAGCACCGAGCCGCTGACCTACGGCACCCGGTCGGGCTGGCGCGGCGCCGATCCCCGGAGCGATCCCTACCTCTTCATGGTGGCCGATGCGCTCCTGCCCTCCGATCAGCAGGACGCCCCCGCCGAAGCGCGCATCGCGCTGATGAACCTCGACCCCGGGATCGCGCAGCTCCTGCGCAGTTTCCGCGATCCCGCCAGCTTCCGCCTCGCCGTGGTCCTCGCCAGCTCCCCGGATCTCGTGGAGGCCGAATGGGCCGATCTGAGGCTGACCTCGGCCGAGATCGATGCCAGCGAGATCATTCTCACCATCAGCCGCGAAGAGATCGAGCTCGAACATTATCCCGGCCAGCGCCTGAGCCGGTCCCGCTTTCCCGGGCTGTTCCCATGACCGGGTCCCCCAACTGGCCCCTGAATGGGCCCCTGAACTGGTCCGACGCCTATATCGGCATCCCTTATGCTGAGGGCGGGCGCACGGAGCGGGGCTGCGACTGCTACGGGCTGATCCGTCTCATCTATGCGCGCGAACTGGGGATCGGCCTGCCCGCCTACAGTGCCGCCCCCTGTGCCACCGAGCGCGCGGAGATCGACCGCCTGGTGGGTCAGGAGGCCGGGACCGGTCCCTGGACCCGCGTCACCGACCAGGCCCCCTTCGATGTGATCCTCTGCCGCATGGGCGCGCTCGACAGCCATCTGGGCCTCGCCGTCACCCCCCGCCTGATGCTCCATCTCGCCCTCGATGACTGCGCCAAGATCGAACGGATCGACACCGGCCGCTGGGCCCGGCGCATCAGCAGCCTCTGGCGCCATCATGAAAGCCCCACCCGATGACCCGTATCCTCGCCGCCCCCGCCTTTGATCCCGGCGCCGCCCGGATCGGGATCGATCTGCCCGATGGCCTGACCGTGGCCCAGATGATCGCGGCGAGCCTTCCGGATCTCGCCCCGGCCGATCACACCCGCCTGCGCGCGACCCTCGTCACCGAGGCCGGCCAGCGCCACATCCCGCCCGCGCTCTGGCCCCACACCCGCCCCCGGCCGGGCGTGCGCGTCGTCCTGCGCCTCGTGCCCGGCAAGGATGCCCTTCGCTCGGTCCTGACCATCGTGATCTCGGTCGCCTCCATCGCGCTCGGGGCGTATTTCGGGCCAGCGCTGGCCGCCACGCTGGGCCTGCCCGGCGCCGTGGGCACAGCCCTCGTGGGGCTCGGGGTCACCGCCCTCGGCACGCTTCTGTCGACCGCGCTGGTGCCACCCGTCCAGCCGCGCGAAGAGCGCCCCCGCTATCAGATCGACGGCTGGCGCAATCGCTTTGAGCCGGGCGGCGCCGTACCCTCGGTCCTCGGCGAGATGCGCTATGCGCCCCCCTTCGCCGCCACCCCCTGGACCGAGATCGTCGGACAGGAGCAATATGTCCGCGCGCTCTTCACCTTCGGCGACGGGCCGGTGCGGATCGATCAGATCCGCATCGGGGACACGCCTCTGTCGGAGTTCGAGGACGTGGATCTCCAGATCCGCGAAGGCCATGCAGGCGACAGCCGGCTGACCCTGTTCCCCGATCAGGTGGTCGAGGAGCGCGTGGGCGTCGATCTGGTCAAACCCTTGCCCCGCGACAGCGCCGGCAATCCCACCGACAGCGAGGGCGTGGAGACCCCCGTGGTGCGCACCACCGGCGAGGATGCCACCGCCGCGCGCCTGATCCTTGCCTTCCCCGCGGGCCTGACCAAGGTCGATGACGACGGCGATCTCGTCACCAAGGTGGTGCGCCTGCGCCTTGAGCGCCGGCCCGCCGGCACCAGCGCCTGGGAGACGGTCGACGCGGAGCGCTGGATCCGCGGGCGCCAGACCGAAGCCTTCTTCCGCGCCGTGGAGATCGCATTGCCCACGCGCGGTCGCTGGGACATCCGTGTCACCCGGCTCAGCACCACCAGCGACGCCACCAATATCTCCGACCGGCTGATCTGGGCGGCCTTGCAGACAATCCGGCCGGAATACCCGCTCGCACCGACCCGCCCGCTGGCGCTGCTGGCGCTGCGGATCCGCGCGACCTACCAGCTCTCCGGGCAGCTCGACAATGTCTCGGCCCGGGTGCGGCGCGTGGCCCCCGATTACGATGCCGCCACCGGAGACTGGATCGCCCGGCCGAGCCGCAACCCCGCCACCGCCTTCCGGCAGGTTCTGCAAGGTGCCGGTACGCCCCGCCCGCTGCCCGACAGCGCCCTCGATCTCGCAGCCCTCGCCGACTGGCATGATTTCTGCGCGGCCCGGGGGCTGCAGTATGACCGGGTCCTTGATCAGACCGGCCAGACCCTGCGCGAGATCCTGAGCGAGATCGCCGCAGCCGGCCGCGCCCGTCCGGTGCATGACGGGCTGCGCTGGTCCGTGGCCATCGACCGCCCCGGCCAGCCCGTGATCGATCATATCAGCCCCCGCAACAGCTGGGGCTTTCGGGCCCGGCGCAGCTATGTGAGCCCCCCTGAGGGGTTTCGTGTGCCCTTCATCGACCGCACCGCGGCCTTCGCCCGCGCCGAACGCCTCGTGTCATGGCCCGACCACACCGGCGATGTGGACCTGACCGAGGCGCTGGAGCTGCCCGGCAAGACCGACCCCGCCGAGATCTTCCGCGAGGCCCGCCGCCGCCAGCTGGAGATCCTCCATCGCCCCGAGAGCTACGAGCTCTACCAGGACGGGCCCGTCCGCGTGGCCACCCGCGGCGATATCGTCGCCGTCAGCCACGATCAGCTCGATGCGGTCATGGGCGGGGCCCGGGTGTTGCAGGTGATCGGCCGGACCGTGATCCTCGATGAGGAGATCGATCTCCCCGAAGGTCAGACCGGCGCGATCCGGTTCCGGATCGCAGAGACCGCAGAGGATCCGGGCCTCTCGGTGGTCCAGCGCCTGCGGGACGTGGCCGGGGGCGTGGTCACGCTCGCCGAGGACAACCCGGTTCCCCGACCCGGCACGACCGTCCTCTACGGTCTGGCGGAGACCGAGACCCGCCGGATGATCGTCACCGAGGTGGAGACCACCGAAGACGGCGCCTGCCTGATGCGGCTCATCGATGAGGCGCCCGAGATCGACGCGATCCTCGACGCGACCCCGATCCCCGCGTGGAACGGACGGGTGGGCACGCCGCTCGATCTCTCGGCCCTGTCACCCGCCACACCGGTCCTGCGCCGGGTGCGGACCGGCTGGGCAGAGCTGGGGATCATTGGCGGGCTCGAGATCGATCTGGCCCCGGGCTCAGGCCCCGTCCCGACGCAGACCTTCCTGCTCCATCACCGGCTGACCGGGGCCGTCCCCTGGACGCTGCTGGAGATCCCCGTCGCCGAAGGCGGGGCCGCGCTGACGGGCTACGGTCCGGGCGATACCGTCGAGCTGCAGGTGGCCGCGCGCGCCGCCACCGGCGGGGACAGCCCCTGGAGCGGGATCGTCCCGATCGTTATCGCCGATGATGCCCCCGTCGCGCCGGCCGCGCTGCCGCTCTCGGCCATCGATCTCGGGGCCCTGCCCGGGGCGCTCCGCGTCACCGTCGCCGGTGGCAGCGATCCGCATCTGCGCGCGCTTCGGCTCTACCGCTCCACCGATCCCGTCCTCGACACGGCAGGCGATCGCGCAGGCCCCGATCTGGATCTTGCCGCAGGTCAAAGCGCCAGCCGCACCCTGGGCGACGCCACCCGCCGCAACCTGCTGACCGCGCCGGGCTTTGCCTCTGCCACCGGATGGGTGCCGGGACCGGGTTGGTCCATCGCGGGCGGGACGGCCAGCCATGCCGCCGGCAGCGCCGGTGGGCTCAGCCAGACCGTGACGCTGAAGGACGCCACCGCCTACCGCCTCGGTTACCGTCTGAGCGAGGTCGGGGGCGGCAGCGTGACACCGCAGCTGCAGGGGGCGGCGACCAGCGCGGGTGTCCCCCGCAGCTCGGACGGCCTGAGCCGCGAGCGCCTCGTCTCGGCCACCGGCCAGACAGCCCTCGCCTTTGAGGCGGAGAATGCCTTCACCGGGCAGCTCGACGACGTCCTCCTCTACGAGGAGAGCACGGCCTGCCTCGCGCAAGGCACCCATTACGTCTGGGTCCAGCCTGTCGGAGAGGACGGCCGGACCGGTCCCATCAGTGGCCCGGTGGCGGTGACCATCACATAAGGCAGCCCCATGACCGGCACGAGAACCCCTGATCTGACCTCTGCCACGACCGTCGCGGAGCTGATCGGCAATTACGATGGCAGCACGGTGCGGATCCCGATGGACCGGGTCGCGGCGATGCTCTCGGGGCTGATCGGGCCGAGCTTTGAGTTCAAAGCCAATTTGAACGCGGCATTAAACTAGCCCGCAGGCACCCGCGCCACGGTCTGGTCCGGCACCGAGACCGAGAAGGGCCTCTACCGCAAGAACGGCGACAGCGGCGCGGGCGGCTGGTCGCGGATCGGCGATCTGCCGGGGCTGTCGATCACCGAGGGCCAGCTCGACACGCTCCGCACCGAGTTCCGCGATGGCCGCCTCTATGGCACGACCAATGGCAATCTCGCCCAGGTCACGCCCCGGCCGGGCGCCGACATGCTCGTCGTGGCGACGGACACGGCAATGGTGGTCTACAAGGCGCTGTCTTCCACGCCCGACCCGATCGATCCGGCGGTCCATAAGCAGGACGCAACCGGCAAGTGGTGGCGGCTTTCCTATAGCCCGAAGCTCGTCGATGACGCGCTCGGCCAGCAGATCGCCGGGGAGAGCGCCGCCCGCGCCGCGGAGGTGGCAGCGGAGGCGGCCGAGCGGGCAGCGGCCGACACCGCGCTCGATGGGCAGATCCGGGCGGGGACGGCGCGCGGGCCGGGGCTGGTGCTCGACATCGAGGGCGGTCAGTTGTCGCTGGCGGGCCTTCCGATCAAGTCGGAGAGCTTCACCACCAAAGGCGCCGCGCCCCGGCTGGCGCTGACCGAGGCCACCGGCCTTGTGCCCGCCGAGACCGTGGCCTTCGGGCGCAGCTGGTCCGCCCGGCTGGGCGCCCACGCTCTCTGGCCCGTCTCGCCCGGCACGGCGTGGAACAATGGCGTCGGAGCGCTAACCCCGGCTAAGATGACGATGGCGCCCTCTGCCGCAGCCCCTCTGGCCATTGGGGACACGCCCCATGACCTGACCACCACCACCGGCGAGGACAAAGCCTCGCGCCACCTGACGCTCACGGATGTGGACTTCATTGCCGGGCAATGGGTGCAAATGGACACCGTGGTGACGATGGCGGACGCTAAGGCGGTGGGGATGCGCTGCCTGCCGAATGGCTTCACGAACCCCGAAGGCAACTCCACCGACCGGGCCATCGTGATGGTCGATCCGGCCAGTGGCGACTTCGTGTCCGGGCCGGGAGGCTTTGCGAGCATCCATATCCAGCCGCAGGTCACGCCGCTGGGCGGAGACAGCTATCACATCCGCTTCGCCTTCCGGGCCATCGGGTCCGGCACGGGGGGCTTTGCCCTGCAATTCGACCGAACCCTGCGGAACGATTATCGCGGCAACTTCCTTCTGGGGCAGACGCCCGCGACCGTGCATCACCTCTCGGTGCAGGTCACGCCCACCCCCTACGGCCCGCCCGTGGGGATGGTCGCCCCCGGCACTGACGTGGAGAGCGTGGACGCCCAGCTCGATCTTTCGGGCCTGAAGCTCGACGGCGATTTCGTCCTCTCGGCGCTGCTCGACGTGGCCCCGGGCTTCGCGGCGGCCGATATCGGCAACCGCAACCTGCTGAAGCTCGGCGGCCAGAGCTTCAATCTCGGCACGGGCCTGCAGGTCTCGGGCCGCACGCCGCAGGTGATCGTGAATGATCAGAAGATCACCGTGCCGAACCTCTATTCCGGCCCCATCGATCTGGTGATCCATTATCTGGGCGGCACGCTCTCGATCGTGCTGGGGGGGCGGCTGGTCCACCAGAGCGCCCGGTCGATCCGACTGGCCGGGGATATGGGCACCCTGCGGATCTATCCCGGTGTGGGGCTCTCGCGCCTGCGTCTGGAGCGGACCCCCGCCCATATCGCCGCCTATCAACGCGGCTCCGATGCGCCCGCCGGCGGGCAGGCCGTGGAGGTGTTCGGCAGCGGATCGGGCACCCATATGACGGTGAATGCCGCAGGCGAGATCGGGGGCCGGTTCACCCGCGAGGTGCTGCGCGACATTCTCTGGGCCGAACGGTTCCGCACCGGCATTCCCGAGAGCGCCATGGCGATCACACCGCGCACCGATGGCGCGGTCGATTTCCTCGACGCCACCTGGAGCGAGATCCACCGCGCCTTCCGCAAGCTGCCGGGCGGTCTGCCCACCATCACCCAGCCCGGGGCGCGGCCCCTCTCCCTGATCCTCGCCCGGGGGCAGTCGCTGGCTTTCGGCTACCCCTATGGCAACCCGGTCTATTGGCCCGCCACGCCCTTCTTCGTCGACATCGACGGCAATGGCGCGAACTCGGTCTTCAGCAACTCCTCCTATGGCGGGATCTCGTCGGGCCTGATCTCTCCCCAGATCAGCCCCGCCCGCATGGGGGTCGCCTATCCCTTCACCCACCGCTACGTGCGCGAGATGGCGCAGATCGACCCGAAGTTCCCGTCGGTCATCTCCCGCACCGTGGCCCAGTCCGGGGCGTCGATCGAGGAACTCTGGGCGAGCTTCATGGCCGATCCCTCGACCAGCATCCAGTGGCAGCACGTCCTCAACACCTTCGAAAGCGCCCGCGCCGCCGCCGACCGCTTCGGCTTCACCCTCGATATGCCCGTCTTCATCTGGATGCAGGGGCATGCCAACCGGTCGGATCTGCCGTCCGCATATCTGGCGAAGCTCGCGCAGGCGCGGAACGTGGATCTGCGCGGGCTGCTCGACACCTATATGGACGATCCCGCCGACCCGCTCTGGGTCATGGTCCAGAGCGGAGGCGCGACCGAGAGCTCGGCTCTGGATATGCACTACCAGGTGGCGCTGGCGCAGATCCGCTACGGGACCGAAACGCCCAACACCGTGCTCGCCACGTCACTGGCCAATCACCGCATCACGCTGGCCGATGACAACGTCCACCCCGATGCGGTCAGCACCACATGGTTCTCGGAGATGTGCGCCGAAGCGGCCCGCGCGGTGCAGCAGGGCGAGAGGTGGAATATCGGCAAGCCCGAGGTCACCCTCTCGGGCACCCAGCTGGTGGTCGATTATGACGGCTGGCTCCGCCCGGACGAGCGCCTGATCATTGCCCCCGATCCCTATGGCGGGATCGGCATCAATCAGGGCATGGGCTTTGAGATCGTCTCGATCCTCGACAGCACCACCGAGCACCTGCCGGCGCGCTACAGCCTGCCCCCCGGCACGGCGCCCGCGCAGGTGACGAATGTCGCCGTCGCGCCCTCGGGCCGGGCCTATATCCTCACCCTCGATCAGCTGCCCACCGGCCCCTTTGCGCTCTTCCATGCCTGGCAGCGCGCCAATCTCAAGGGCACGGCCAGCCCCAACTGGTGCGCCCACCGCACCCGCCTGCGCACCGACTGGCGCAAGCCCTCGATGATCCTGCCGGATGTCGATCTGGAGCGGTGGCTGCCCTCGGACATCATCGACAGCACGGAGTTCTTCACATGATCCGATCCCAACCGACGGCGGCGGAGATGGCCGCGAAGGGCAAAGCCGAAGCCGAAGCCATGCAGCGGGCCGACGCCGCGCGCGATCCGGGGCGCCGGCCGGTCGAGCGGCGGGGGTTTGCGCTCAGGGGGACGCTGGTCTTTGCGGGCCGGTCCTATGCCGAGGGCGACCACATCCCGCTCGGGCCGGATGATCACGCCTTCCTGCAATCGATCGGCACGATCGGGGAGGACTGGGACGCGGGCGCGGTGATCTCTGACGCAGAGGAGAGCCAGCCATGACCGCCCTGCGCTTGCCCTACCAGATCAGCAACCCGCTCTCGGGCTCTGCGGATATCCTCGACCGTATCCGCTCCACCTTTGGCGCGGATCTCGATGGCATCTATGCCCCCTCGGGCGCGCTGGCCTCGCAGGATGGCACCCGGCTGAAGCCGCTGATCCGCAAGGTCGATGCGTATGGCAACAGCGCACCGCTTATCGCCACGGGCGGGACCTTCTTTCCCACCCATTACGACCTGCCGACGCTGGGCGACGTCCTGACCATCAACCAGCCCATGGCAAACCTGACCGACTACTCGGTGGGGCTGCTGATCCACTGCTCGGAGGCGTTCCTGCGGCCGCTGGACGAAGACGGCAACATCGATGAGGACGCGCAATACACCTCCTCTGTCATCAACCCGCCCGCCATCAGCCTCTACAAGCGCAAGGGCGTCCACTACATGACCTTCTTCAGCGCCACGCCGTTCTTCTACGAGGACACCCTGACGCTGACCGAACGGACGCGCCTGCGGATCACCGAAGGCGGCTGGTACACCCTGCAGGCCACCCGCCGCGCCGATGGCACCGCCACGCTGAAGATCAACGACCGCGATCCGGTCAGCTTCTTCATCGGTGATGCGCCGCTCTCCAGCGACCCGATCACCATCAACGCCGCAAACGGGCGCTTCGCAGCCCTCCTGCTGACCGCCGGCGGCCTCGCCGACACCCCCGCCCGCGCCGCGCTCTGGGAGGAATACTGCCAGCACGCCAGAGACTTCCTGCCAGACGGATAACACACCGCGAACAGATCCCGGCCGACCACCGGGAGGTCACAGAGCGCGTCAACGCTCTGCAACACGGGGCCAAAGTCGCCAAACCGAACCCCGCCGACCAGCAGAAGCCTTATGGCCGCTCCCACTCCTGATCAGGGATCGCCACAAAGGCATGATTCGCACTCCAATGGAAAGAGACCTTCTTCAACCCGTCCTCCCCACCGCTCCGGTCGCCCCCTGGCTCGGTGGCAAACGCAACCTCGCAGGCCGCATCACCCGCATCCTCGACGCGACACCCCACCGCATCTATGCGGAGCCCTTCGTTGGCATGGGCGGCATCTTCCTGCGCCGCAAAGCCCGCCCCCGGGCCGAGGTGATCAACGATCGCGGCCGCGATGTGAGCAATCTCTTCCGGATCCTGCAGCGCCACTATCCCCAGTTCCTCGAAGTGCTGCGCTTCCAGCTCACCACCCGCGCCGAGTTCGAGCGCCTCATCGCCACCGATCCCGACACCCTGACCGATCTCGAGCGCGCCGCCCGCTTCCTCTATCTCCAGCGCACCGCCTTTGGCGGAAAGATCTCCGGGCGCAACTTCGGCGTCTCCAAGGATCGCCCCGGCCGATTCAACCTCACCACCCTCGAGCCCATGCTCGAAGACCTCCACAGCCGCCTGGCCGGCGTCGTCATCGAATGCCTCGACTACAGCGACTTCCTGCGCCGCTATGACGGACCCGACACGCTCTTCTATCTCGATCCGCCCTATTGGGGCTCAGAGGGCGATTACGGCAAAACCCTCTTCTCCCGCGACGACTTCACCGCCCTCGCAGACCAGCTCACCGGCCTCAAAGGCCGCTTCCTCATGTCCATCAATGACGTGCCAGAGATTCGCGCGCTCTTCGGGGCGTTCCACCTCACCGAAGTCACTACGAGCTACACGGTCTCCGCAAAGGCCGATTCGCGAGGACAGCGCGCAGAGCTGCTGGTGGGGAATTGGCGAACAGGGTAGCTCCGATAAGCCCGGCAAGGCGCGTCAGCGAACAGCCCCGCTGACCGCCGCGCGCGCCTTTAAACAGGACTTTAAAGAGGTGTTGAACAAGGCCCGTGACCGTTGTCTTTAAACACCCAAGACAGCAAAACTGAAAATCCGCTGCTGACGAATCGCGTGAGTGCTGCGATCGCGCCGTAACGCTGAACGGCAGCAGTGAGCCCAAACCTACATTTAGTCGATAGCTCCAAGGTGAAATCCGAAGTATCAGCGATCACATGCAGAACATCAAAGTGTTGCACTTCAATCATGCCGAATTGGACGATATTCTCGAGGCCGGCGAGCGTTTGCTTTGGTCGGGTGTGCCGGGCTACGGGCGGAAGTTCCTTGAGGCCGTCGGTAATGAGAGGAAATTTCACATCGCTGCGCTTGCTGGTATTGTCGTCATGTGGAGCACACTATTTTTTATTGATACTGAAGCACAGTTTGATCGCACAGAAGCAATCTGGATTTACGGTGCGGCCACTCTCATGTTCCTTGGTGTGTCGGCATTCTTGGCCAGCGAACGTCATTATGTCCTCTATAACCTTGTATACCTTGTGACTGACCGCCGTGCTATAATTTTTCGTCGCGGGAGGAACTGGCGGCTGGGAGTGCGATTATATGTCGTTTCTTGTCCGCATTCAAAAACATACCCATACTCCCTGATTGAAAGTCGGCCGTATCCGTCATTACAAATCGGAACGTTGTTGTCTGTCGATCAAGTCCAGCCATTCGGTTCGGGGCTTTCCCATCCGGGGCACTCATTTCTACGGGACCGGATTACCTCAATAGTTACGTTCGACTACCTACCCGACGCGGAAGCTGTGTTAGAGATGATTCAGTCTAACGCACACAGCGAATAACTGGCGCCTTTTTGCCTCTTTTTTCGCTATTGATTGGCAACCAGCATAGTATTTCTCCCATTGAGGTAGTCATCTACGATATCGTCACAAATGGCAGCAAAGTCCGCGCTGCCGACCTTCGGACAAATCTGCAGCGAAGGTCGGGAACGAGCCCAAATTGACCGATGCTGCGCAAAGCTCGACTGTCAGCTTTGTGAAAAATGCACTATTGTCTGATCAGTAATACATGCTACCGTAAGCTAGGCGAGAACACTTCTCAAATGTTCTGGAAAGGCGTATTTTGAACGAGTATCCGTTTAATGTTGAGGAGCTTTCAGATGCCGCTCAAACCCTATTGGCTGAAAACGACTCCGCTCAAAGTTACAGGCTAGCCGTTCAGATACGCGATGACATCAAAGCAGGGCCAAACCCGAATTACCTCGTCGCACTAGCTTGGACGCTCACCGAAATCGTCGAAAGTGGAGTATTTATAGACGACCTTTGGATCGATATCCAAGAGGCTCAGGAGGCACTCACGGCTGCCGTAGTACTTAACCCAGAACTGATGCGCGTTGACTCTTTTGTTGCCCAACAAAAGCGAACAAGTTCTGTATATGATCGCGTCTGCAAATTTGAAAAAGCAGAGCAGGCAAGGCTTCGAAAGATCAAAAGTAAGAGCGACAGCGAATTTAATGCAAAACAGGCTGCGGATATAGCCTATAAATCGAGTGATCCTAGTGAAATAGCGCATTATTTCTTGCTCGCAGCACAAAAGACTGAACCTACCAACCGTGAGCAAGTCGAATGGTATCTGAACAGCAGGACCCACGCACTATTGGACCTAAGGAGGTGGGATGAGGCTGAACCGCAACTTAAGCGGATGGTAAAGGGCAATACATCTGTCGATTTTTGGATCGAGCAGGGCTTCGTCGGACTTCTCAGAATAGCGGCCGCAAAATCCGACGTCAGAAATTTCAAAAAAATATGGATGCAAGCTAGATCTGCTAGGTCAGCCATTCCGGGTCTAACTCCCGGCTACTACAAGGTTCTTCGCTTCGGGGTGGAAAACGACATTTTCGATTTTGTTGATCCGGTTTATAAAAAGCTTATTGAGAACAAGACATACAAGAAGTCGAGGGAAGATCAGGAGCTTCTTGTGCTTGCCGATAATTATATTAGGCAAAAATCTAGTCAAACCTCCGACGGCAATCTCCGTTCGTTATTTCGATTTTTCAAATCATAAGATTGGCAAGAGTCCGCCAGCGTTGAAGTTAAGCGGACCTTGGCGCAAGCGCAGCGAATTGGCGCTTAGTCCGCTGTACCAACCTTCAGGTGCTGAGCAAGGTGCCGACAGGATCGGGCAGGAGGTTCGACGGACCACAGCCAGTCAGTCGACTCATAGGCCAGACCGTCAACAGATGTGTTAGACAGAATCGGGCGTAGGCCGCGTGCAGGCTGGAAGGGTGATCATCACCAAAAATCGCTTGCTGAAAAATTGAGTGTCACAGACTGAAAAATTCGATGTAACTGTAAGGGAACAGTAAGTATTGCAGTAACCGGAAGACCCCGGACGATGCCGGAAGTAGTCGGACAAACGCAGCAAAATATAAACGGAAACAACGAACTAGAGCGACGGCTGAGGCTGCAGTGCTACCTTGGATCTGGCGAGCCGAAATTCTGCAGTAAGGCACGGAAACGGGATGTGACGCCGCTCATCACGACAAGCCCGCGCAGCTGGAACGTTGTGAAGCGAAGCGCGGAAATATCCTTTTAAACCGGAGTTAAATGGCACTGTGCGAGACGGTCTAGGGGCCCCGAGAGCCTACCATGGCAGGCCATGAACTGCGACGTTTGCGCCCAGTTCACGTATGCCGTCCCAGTTTGAGATTTTCCTCAATAAAGCCATATAGGTAGGTAGATCGAAGGGGTGTAAACGCGAATGTAGAACTTGGACGCTTTCAGACTGCCTCCGCTGTCGGTTCCGGCCCAAACCGGCCACTCATCTCCTGCTCAAACGCCGCGCTGCGGCACACGACTCCGGTCATCGGACACAAACCGTAGCAATCTAACCTGCCGAGTGTCCGCTAAATGAAGTGCGCAGGCAGACAGGTCAGAGTTTCGAGTTAGGGTCATGTCTAATGTTCAGCGTCGGTCAACAACCAGCGTGGCCTTTGGCCTCTTTGAGCAGGCTGGCCAATTCGTTGAACCCTTGTGAAAGTGCAACTTCCGCGGCGGTTGCGCCCAAACCACTATGCCTTCTCAGAGGATCAGCACCGGCGCGGAGCAAGACGGAAACGACATCAGTCTGACCATTGGCGGCTGCAACCAGCAATGGCCAGCTCGCATTTTTCGTGTTGGCTTTTTCTATATCCGCGCCGGCGGCGAGCAGTGCGTCCACCACGGCGGCATGGCCCTGCAGCGCGGCCAGAAGCAGCGGGAAGGTGCCCCTCTGCTCATTGGCTCTGTTCACCTCCACGCCGGCGGCGAGCAGCGCGTCCACCACGGCGGCATGGCCCTCCTGCGCGGCCTGAAGCAGCGGCAAGGTGCCGTTCTGCTCATTGGCTCTGTTTACCTCCGCGCCGGCGGCGAGCAGCGCGTCCACCACGGCGGCATGGCCCTGCTGTGCGGCCAGAATCAGCGGCAAGGTGCCGTTCTGCTCATTGGCTCTGTTCACCTCCGCGCCGGCGGCGAGCAGCGCGTCCACCACGGCGGCATGGCCCTCCTGCGCGGCCTGAAGCAGCGGGAACAGGCCGTTCTGCTCATCAATCTGGTTCACCTCCGCGCCGGCGGCGAGCAGCGCGTCCACCACGGCGGCATGGCCATTGTGCGCGGCCATAAGCAGCGGGAACGGGCCGTTCTGCTCATTGGCTCTGTTCACCTCCGCGCCGGCGGCGAGCAGCGCGTCCACCACGGCGGCATGGCCCTCCTGCGCGGCCATAAGCAGCGGGAAGGTGCCGTTCTGCTCATTGGCTCTGTTCACCTCCGCGCCGGCGGCCAGCAGCGCGTCCACCACGGCGGCATGGCCATTCTCCGCGGCCATAAGCAGCGGGAACGGGCTGTTCTGCTCAATGGCTCTGTTCACCTCCGCGCCGGTGGCGAGCAGCGCGTCCACCACGGCGGCATGGCCCTCCTGCGCGGCCATAAGCAGCGGGAAGGTGCCGTTTTGCTCATTGGCTCTGTTCACCTCCGCGCCGGCGGCGAGCAGCGCGTCCACCACGGCGGCATGGCCATTCTCCGCGGCCATAAGCAGCGGGAACGGGCCGTCCTGCTCATCAATCTGGTTCACCTTCGCGCCGGCGGCGAGCAGCGCGTCCACCACGCCGGCATGGCCCTCCTGCGCGGCCATAAGCAGCGGGAACAGGCCGTTCTGCTCATTGGCTCTGTTCACCTCCGCGCCGGCGGCGAGCAGCGCGTCCACCACGGCGGCATGGCCATTCTGCGCGGCCATAAGCAGCGGGAAGGTGCCGCTCTGCTCATTGGCTCTGTTCACCTCCGCGCCGGCGGCGAGCAGCGCGTCCACCACGGCGGCATGGCCATTCTGCGCGGCCAGAAGCAGCGGGAAGGTGCCGGATTTTTCATGACAATCGTCCGCGTTGATCCCCTGCGATAGCAGTAGCTGCACGCCGCTGACGTAACCGATTTCCGACGCAACAATCAGCCCTGACCCAGATGATGCGCCAAGAAGCGTGGACAGCGGCGCGGGCACCGTGCCGCAGAACAGCTTTGCTGCACCTGTATGACGGGGAAAATCATCGGCCAAGCGGCCAAGAAAGCCCAGATAGGACATGACATCGAGCGTTGCCGCGTCTGTTGTCAGTTGATCCGGACGGACCGTTCCAAGCTCGCTGGACAGCTCGGCGCAAACCTGAAACTCCGCAACGATGTCCGGGCTTCTGGCCTCAATCCTATCACCATCCGCCCCACCATACCCGCAAAGCCGGGCGGCAGCATCCCTCGTGTTGTCCGGGAAGTTTTGAAGTTCGTAAAATTCGAGCAAGGCGGTTTCGCCAGCGTGACGTTCCTTGAGGCTCCTAACGAGGTCTCTGGACACATCTACCCCACCGATCATGTTTGCCAGCAGTGCGAGATTCCTGGCCCCCTTTCCGGGGGCTTCTGCCATATGGCTCTGCTCGTCATTCAGCAATCGTCCGAGGATATCGTCGAGCGTCAACGCCCCATCAGACGGCTTGTAAGTTTCTGCAAAGATCATCGCGAACAACGGGCGGGTGCTTTTGCGGTCCTCGCCCCGATGCAGGAAAGAAAGAAGGGCCCTGCAACCAACTTCATCCAATCGGTCACGCCCGCGCGCGGTTCGCCATTCCTGTGCGATGCTGACCAGCGTAGTATCACACAAGGGGTCAAGCTGGAGTGGATTTTCTTTCTTGAATACCGTCACGTCGAGCGTGGCCGTATCTGCGGAACTCGCCCCGCTCGCGCGTAACCAGCTCGTTGCGGAAATTCCATGGTTCGTATCAAACTTGAATGGCGTCCGTTCCAGGATCAGCACTCGAACTGGATGATCAATACTGGGGTTGCCTTGCTTTATGCGACGCTGAAGACTGGCCATCATTTCAACGAATTGTTTCGCCTTATCCGGAGCTGCGACGTAATCAATGACAAAGAGGGTCGGCTCTTTGAACTCGACCGTGTTCCAGTTGAGCTGCGACAGGTCCCGGCGCTGAAGAAAGCCTGCGTGCCATTCTGGTGGTACCTGTTCCAGAAATTCTAGCGCCAAACGACTCTTACCCTGACCGCCATCGCCACTCACCTGCCACCAGGACAAGGGTTTATCTGTTTCAATAAAATCTCTTAGGCTCTGGGTTGCGCTTTCCCTACCGACAAAGGATGTACCCTGTGCTTCAAAGTTAAGTCGGTTCAGAGCAGCCGGCGAGGCCGCGACATCCTGAAACCGTCGGATCAACGGGACGACATTGGGACCACGCTGATTACGTTCTCTATTCAGCTCCTCAAGAAGTGTCTGCAGACTGCGTTTTACGTCCAGGGCATCAGCCTGATGCTGTCGAAAGGTCTGCAATACCTCAATTTGAAAGATATTGTTGCGCAGGCCTTGATACTCAGGCTGGTTCAGCAGCGCCTTCGTTGCGGCCTCAAACAAGCTCTTCAACTTGGCTTCGAGAGCATCTTCTCCCCGATCCAATGGCAAAGCGCCAACGATCTGCACTGCGATTGCGCGGTAAACATCGTCGTTTCGCTCTGCACTGGTCAGAGCGGCGCGAAGAGTGCCGTCGGATGGCGGTTTAAGCAGATAGGTCGCGTCACTGAGCAAAGCAGTCATACGTTCACGCTCGGCCTCGGAAAAGGCGAGGTGCGTTTCGAGCTGCGCAAGATCCAGTTTCAGCCTCTTGCTAGCATTTCTGCCAAGAATTATTGCGGTGCCCGCCCCGATGGCAACATCTTTGCCACCACCCAAAGCGTCTCCGAGCATCAGGGCGCACAGGCCAACACCCGCTTGCAGCAGACCAATTGCAGCCGACATTATGGACTCCGCACTACGCTTTCTGATACACGCTAGGAGAGATTATGCTTTTTTGTAAACACCAACCGTTATCTTCCTCGGCGCGCTCGTTCCAAAGATAAAAGCGGATTCCAAGGTCCTGCTCCGAGTACTCCTGTCCTTCAGAACATCGCTGATAACTTGCAATTGTCGGATGGGCTGTTCCAAAAAAGGGGCGCTGCGTCAGTTCTCCTAAAATCTTGCAGCATGGCAGCAAACGACTGGTTTCCGCCGCGCCTAGCCGCACCACTTTGCCGTCTTACCCGATTTGGCCAAGCGACGATCTCGAAGAACCTCGGCTATGTCGCGCCCATCGAAGGTATAGAGGATCCCCAAATCTCGACCATACCCACCATTTCCTCTCCCGATGATACACAACTTTCCCGGCATGGACGCTCTGACGATCGCAGTGGCCCGCGCGCCCAACTTGGCCTCCTCGCGACACTCAGGCCGCCACGTTTCTGGTGCGTCAAAGGGTTGATCTCCGACACCGGTCAACCTGACATTTCCCATGTCTCCCCTGACGGTATCACCGTCGACCACCATGGATGCGATGATCGCTATCATGATGATGCAATTCACTCCCTTGCCCGATGTCCCCACCAGAGCACTTTGCCCACGACCTGAAGGTCGGCGAGCTCGGGGCCGGTTCGGTATTCGGGCGGATGATCAGGATTGTCGCACGATATTTTATACGTGTCTTCCGGTAGGCGCTCGATACGCTGTCGCGGGAACTTCATGTCCATTTATGCCCTGACCATACAACCTGCCCTACAATGCCCTGTGAGATGGCGTTCATCCGCTCGCCCGTCGCGTATTCGAGAGGGTATTTTTGCTGATCTGGGTTGTCGGACTTAATCACGATCGCAGCTCCTGGGATTACTTCGAGCCGCTTCAGTCGTGTACCTTTATCCGGATCATTGAACCCATAGATCCGCCCATTGCGGATCTCGCGCCGAGCGCGGTCGATCATGATCAGGTCGCCCTCGTAAATGCTGGGCTCCATGCTGGCGCCCTTCACCCCGATCAGTACGCATCTCGCCGGGTTGATCCCGTTTTGAGAAAGCCACTTCCTTGAGAAGGCGAGACGGTCGATCACCGGCGCTTCATCGAGATTGATAAAGCCGTCCCCACCCTCAGCCTGAGCATCACTGCGAACGACGGTCGCAAAGTCTGGCTCGTCTCCCGCGAGATCGGGGGGCGGGGTGGTTTCGCGTGGCGGACCGATAGTGAAATCAAGACCGAGCGCGTCGATTATCTCCGCGACCGTGTCTATCCTTGGCCGACGCGCTAGACCCTTCTGAGCATCAAGTCTCAGCACATTCCTAATTGTGCCTTCTTTCAAGCCGAAACGCTGCTCAGCTGCACTAGGCTTTAGATCAAGCGCCACTAGGCGCGCTTCCAAAGCACTTCGGAAATCTTCTGCAATGCCCATCATGGTAAACTAACCAAAAACAAACCCGTTGACGAATGATATAAATACCATAATAATGTTTGGTAAATATATCGGGTATGTCAATGACTGAAGAAGATCTGGTGAAGCTGGCAACTGCCTATAGCGAGCACCGTGGATTAAAACTCACAACACTTGGACGGTATGTCGTTGATGACGGCAGCTTTTTTGTCGGTCTCAGGGCGCAAAAAACCTGCACTGTCCGCCGCGCTAACCACGTCATTTCTTGGTTCTCCAAGCGCTGGCCACCGGACTTGGAATGGCCCTGCGGTGTGCTCCGTCTTTCAGAGCAAAAGGATCAGTGTGATGAGTAATTTCCCAGCCCCCACACCGCACGAGCGCCCGCTGCTGGAGCAGCTGCGCGCTGTCTCCTCCAGCCTGACCGAGGCCGAGCGTCTGCGTCTGGCGCAGGAGTGGGTGATTGGCGCGCAGGAGCCTGCCAGCGCCATCGTGCTGCGGCGGATCAAAGAGAATGCCGCTTACGCCGCACATGATCTGGCTCAGCCGACGGGGCGCTACTGATGCGCCGTTTTGTTGCCTCGCGGGTGGTGCGGTTCAGCTCCGTCACCGCCCGTCACCTGCCCGGCCGGGAGGATCTCCCGAACGAGGAGCCCGGCCGGGCCTTTTCGATCCTCGTGGATGCGCTGGGGCTCCTGTGCCTCTGCGCGATCCTGCTGGGTTCACTGGCTCTTGAATGGGGGTTTCAATGACCTTTTACCAATCCGCCGATCCGCTCGATCTGTTTGATCAGCTCGACACCGCGTTGACGCGCATGATGGCCCTGCGGCTGCAACACGCGAGCGGTCTGGACGATGCCGGGATGCACCAGACCTTTGACGAGGCGACCGGCGCGGCGGTCAACGCCTGGGCGGAGATGGCCGCCCGCGATCTGACGCAGGACCTGCGCGATATGATGGCGGCGACCTACGGGGGGCGACCGTGATGGCGTGCACCCCGAACCGCACCGATGGTGACAGGACCGATGGGACCGTTGTCCACGCGCTGATCTTCGTCGCCGGCCTCCTGCTGGGCGCCCTGCTGACGGGGCTTATCGTGGTGGAGGCTCTCATATGATGCCCTCGACAGGATTTTTCGCGGACTTTCGCACATCCGGCACGCGCCAGCTTCTGCGCGACCCGGTGACGGGCCGCTACCTTCACATGTCGGGTCGTGGCACCACGCCCCGCCGGGTCTGGGCATGGTCCGGAACCGCCGATCAGGCCGCTGCCATGAAGCGGGTGGCCTTAAACGCCCGGGGTGAGCCGTGGCCTTATGTATTGATCCGCGAGCCGTTGAGCGGGGACACGGAACTGTCCGGCTGGCCTGCTGAGAGCGAGGTCACCGATGGCCGCTGAGCAGATCAAATCCGTCACCGCGCTCCCGGTGGAGGGCATCCATGTTGAGGACCGGCTGCGCGACACCAGCGAGGCCGGGGTCGAGGCGATCATGGCGTCGATCCGGGATCTGGGGGTGATGAAAGACCCGATCCATGTGCGCAAGGTGCGCCACCAGGAGAACCGGCTGGTGCTGATGGCCGGGGCGCACCGGCTGGAGGCAGCGAAGCGGCTGGGCTGGGACGAGGTCCCGGCGACGCTCTGGACCTGCAACGACGCTTTCGCCCGGCTGATGGAGATCGACGACAACCTCGCCTCGGCCGAGCTCACACCGCTCGATAACGCCGTGTTCCTCGCCGAGCGCAAGCGGCTCTATGAGGAGGAGTTCCCAGAGACGCGGGCCGGTGTGGCCGGAGCTTTGCACAAAAATTGTGCAACGGACATGATGTCCGTTGCAGCTTTCGCGACCACCACCGCCGAGAAATTCGGTCTCTCGGAGCGCCATGTGCGGCGGATGGTGTCGGCGGGCGCGCGGATCACGTCTGACGAAGCGCGGCATTTGCGGCAGGCGCCGCGCCCGGTGACGCTGGCCGATCTGCAGACCATCGGTGGCATCCCGGATGACGACAGGCGGGCCGAGGTGATCCGCCGGATGGCCGTCGGCGAGGCGAAGAACGCCAGCGATGCGCTGAACGCCATGAAGGCGGAAGCGCTGGGCGCGATGATCGAGACCCCGGATGACATCATGTTCCGCAAGCTGGCGGGCAACTGGCGTCGGGCGGGCATGCGGGCAAAGCGCCGGTTCGTGGCGCAGGAGCTGACGGAACTGGCCCGGCTGGTGGCAGAGGCGCAAGCCGGAGGGGGCAGCGATGACTGACCAGCCCGACCATCTCTGGTGGAGCGCGGCCGAGCTGGCCTGTGCCAACCTGCCGGGCCTTCCGGCCAGCAAGCGGCGGATTGCGGATTATATCCGGCGCACCGGCTGGGACGGAATGACCGGCAAGGTCCGCCGGAGAGCGGGTCGCGGCGGCGGCCGGGAGTATCACTGGACACTCCTGCCGCCCGAGGCGCGGGCGCGGCTTCTGGCGCAGACGGTCAAGACGACGGCCCCTGCCGCTGAGCCGGGCGACCGACCCGATCGGGAGAGCGTCTGGGCGATTTTCGAGGCGCTGGGCGACAAGGCGAAACTGACCGCCGCGCGGCGGCTGGAGATCCTGCAGACCGTGGAGAAGCTGGAGCTGGGCGGGCTGACCCGGGAGGAAGCCGTCAAGGCGCTCTCGGACGCAAACGCCATCTCCACGCGGACGATCTGGAACTGGTTTGCTTTGGTCAAGGAGGTGCGGCGCGATGACTGGCTGGCCTATCTGGCCCCGCAGCATGGGGCGGCGGCGCGCAAACCCACCACCGTCGACCCGGAGTTCGGCCAGCACCTGAAGAGCGACTACCTGCGCTCGGGGCAGCCCTCTTTCCGGTCCAGTTATGACCGGGCGAAAGACTGGGCCACGACAGCAGGTGTCGAGGTGCCGCCCTTGCACACGGCGCGGCGCTGGTATCAGGCGACCACCTCGAAGGCGGTCGAGACGCTGGCCCGGAAAGGGGCCGATGCGCTCAAGGCGCTCTATCCGCCCCAGATCCGGGACCGCTCGGATCTGCATGCCCTGCAAGCCATCAACGGCGATTACCACCGGTTCGATGTGTTCGTGCGGATGCAGACGCCCGAGGGGCTGACGGTCCTGCGCCCGCAGATGGTGGCGTTTCAGGATCTGGCTTCGGGCAAAATCCTCGCCTGGCGGCTGAGCTACAGTGCCAACAGCCAGACCGTGCAGCTCTGCCTCGGCGATCTGATCGAGGAGTGGGGCATTCCGGAGCAGGTGCTTCTCGACAATGGCCGGGAGTTCGCCGCGAAAGCCATCACCGGCGGGACGAAGACCCGGTTCCGCTTCAAGGTCAAAGAGGATGACGTGGACGGGATCCTGACGGCGCTGGGCTGTCAGGTGCATTGGGCCACGCCCTATAGCGGCCAGTCGAAACCCATCGAGCGCGCCTTTCGCGATCTGTGTGACCGGATCGCCCGACACCCGGCCTGCGAGGGCGCCTACACGGGCAACAAACCCGACGCCAAGCCCGAGAACTGGGGCGCGCGGGTCGTTGAGCAGGAGGCCTTCGAGGCGCTGGTGGCGCAGGAGATCGTCGCGCACAATGCCCGGCCCGATCGCCGGTCTCAGGTGGCATATAACCGCTCCTTTGATGACGTGTTCAACGAGAGTTATCAGACCGCCCCGATCCGCCGGGTGACAGAGGAGCAGCGCCGCATGCTGCTGCTGGCGGCGACCGGCGTGACGGTCAGCAAAACCCACGGGCGCATCCAGTTCATGGGCAATGCGTATTTCAGCGAGTTCCTGCACGCGCATCTCGGCGCGCGGGTGATTGCCCGCTTTGACGACCGGGCCTTGTGGAACGGGCTGCACATTTACGACCTGTCGGGCCGGTATCTCGGCCATGCGGAGTGTCAGGAGGCGGTCGGCTTCTTCGACGTCCACGGGGCAAAGACCATCCAGCGGGCCCGCAAGACCTTTGCCCGGGCGACCCGCGACATGCTCAAGGCCCAGCGCCAGCTCAGCGCCGCCGAACTGGCAGAGCGAGCGACCGCGTCGCTGCCCCCGCCGCCTGAGAAGCCAGAGCGGCAAGTCGTGCAGATGGTCCCGCCGGGCAACCGCATGGCGAAACCCAAACCGCGCACGGCCGAGGAGGAACGTCCCATCGAGGAGATCGTCACCTCCATCGGCGCGCGGCGCCCCGAGCGCCGGGTGGCCGACGAGCGGGAGCTCTTCGCCGAGGCCCGGATGCTCGAAGCGCGCCAGGCGCGCGGCGAGGCGCTGACAGAGGATCAGGCGCGGTGGCTGCGCGCCTACCAGACGCATCCGGACTACCGGGCGCAGAAGATGATCGCGGATCAATCGCGGTCGCGTGGAGAGAGATAGGTGGCGCGCGGGTGGCCGCCCGCGACGCCGGTGTCTGAGCAGACGAAGGAAAGGTAACAACAAATGGCAGATGGAACAACCATAGCCACATTGCGCAACGTGAGCCGGTTTCTGGCGCTCGTGGACCGGCTGCAAAACCGCCGCCCCGGCGCGCCGGGTCTCGGCGTGTTCTACGGGTTCCCGGGGCTCGGCAAGAGCATGGCGGCCTCCTACTGCGCCAACGCCACCAACGCGATCCACGTTCAGATGAAATCAGTCTGGGCCGCCAAGCGGCTGTGTGAAGCGATCATGGAGGAGCTGGGCCTGCAGATGGCGGCCCGGCTGACGGTGGCCGATATGGTCGACCGGATCGCCGAGGCGGTGCTGGCTGAGGATGTGACGATCCTCATCGATGAGGCCGACTTCCTCGTGAAGAACAAGCTGATCGAGGTCGTCCGCGACATCTACGAGAGCTCGGACACGCCGATGATCCTGATCGGCGAGGAGCTGATGCCCCAGAAACTGCGGCGCTGGGAGAAGGTCCACAGCCGGGTGCTGAGCTTCGTGGCCGCCGAATATGCCGATGATCAGGATTTTGAGCTCCTGAAGGAGCTGCGCTGCCCGGATGTGGAGATCGACCCGGAGCTGGAGGTCAAATGCAAAGCCGCCAGCAACGGCTCGGCCCGGCGCATCGTCGTCAATCTCGACGCGATCCACGAGCTGAGCCGGGTGATCGGCACCGGGCGGGTCACGCTCGCGGACTGGGTGGGGCGCGACTTCTACAAGGGCGACACGCCTCTGGCCCGGGGGGCGCAGCGATGAGCGCTGAGGCTATCAGGGGATCCGGGGGCCACAAGACGGCGCTGGCAGGCGAATTGCGTGAGCGCGCCCTGCGCTATGTGGAAGAGCGGCCGGAATTTACCAGCTTCGATCTGGTGGCAGAGCTGGCGGTCAGCGCCGAATGGGCGCGCAAGGTCATCCGGGAGTGGTCCTCGGCCGGGGTGATCGAGACCGTGCGGCAGGATGGCCAGACGGCAGTCTGGCGGCTGCGGGAGCAGGCGCTGGAAAGCTCCAGCCTCTATGCCCGGGAGCGCGCGCGGCCAGAATATGTCATGTGGCAGGAGATGCGCCGGGCCCGCCGGTTCCGGCCCGATGAGCTGCAGCTCGTGGTCAACACCGAGCGGCTGCCGATCGATCTCAAGCAGGTCCGCAAATACTGCTCGGATCTCGCCGAGGCCGGATATCTGGACGTCGCGGTCAAGGGGCGCGCGGGCGGACGCCTGCCGACCTATGTCCTGCGGGGGCGGCGTGGTCCGTTTCCGCCCCGCGTGATCCGCGCGCCCGTCCTCTTCGATCCCAATGAGGAGACGTTTCAGGTGATGGAGCGGAGGGTGCAGCGATGACCCCGGTCGACCATCTGGCCAAGGCCCGCGCCGCCTGGGGCGAGGACATGCCCGACTGGATCGAGGCGCTGGCCCGGGCCTGCGCCGAGACAAGCCAGAATGCGGTGGCCCGCAAACTGGGCTATTCCGCCGCGACCGTCTCCTGCGCCTTGTCCGGGACCTATCGCGGCAATCTTGCCACCCTTGAGGCGGCGTGGCGCGGCGTGTTCGAGCGCGCCGTCGTCGCCTGTCCGATCCTTGGCGAGATCGGCACACCGACCTGCCGCGACTGGCGGCGCAAGAGCAAACGCCTGCGCGCCTCCAACAATCTCAATGCGCGCATGTTCCGGGCCTGCCGGGCGTGCAGCCATAACCAAAAGGGAGGGGCCACGCATGAGTGACCTTCTGGACGAGGAGACGACCGGTCTGACCGCGCGCGCCATGCGCCGGGTCATCGATCAGGGCGACCGCGGCGCCACGCAGATCACCCTGCATGAGGCGCGCGCCATGGTCCGCACGATCACCGCGATGCTGATTTACACAAAGCGGCTGGAGAACCAGCTCGCTGCACAGGGCGAAGGAGAGATGTCATGATCCCCGAAGGATATATGGAAGACGCCCAGGGCAACCTGGTCCCCGAGGCGAAGGTCAAGCCTGAGCACAAGCTCGAGGATGAGCTGGTCCACCGGCTGGCCGGTTCGGCCCGGGCGCTGCATAACACTTTGGCGGAGTTCAAAGGCGCTGCTCTGGGCGAGGCGGATGCGTTCCGTGCGCTGATCGCCGAAAAATACGGTGCCAATAAAGGCGGCGCTAAGGGCAACATGACCCTGCGCAGCTTTGACGGCAAGCTGGAGATGCAAGTCTCCGTTTCGGACAATCTCAGCTTCGGAGCGGAACTGCAGGCGGCAAAGGAACTGATCGACACGTGCGTTGAGCGCTGGTCTGAAGGCGCCAATGACAACATCCGCGCGCTGATCAACCACGCCTTTCAGGTCAACAAGGAAGGCCGGATCGATACCGGTCGGGTTCTGGGTCTTCGGCGTCTCGATATCACGGACACCGACTGGCAGCGCGCCATGGATGCGATCTCCGATGCCGTCCGGGTGACGAGCTCGAAGACCTATCTGCGGTTTTACGAGATCAACCCGTCCAATGGCGCCCGGCAGCCCATCGCCCTCGATCTGGCCGCCGTGTGAGCCATGCACTCCGAAGCGTTCCGCCAGCGGCTCCGGGCGCTCCTGATCCGGGAGACCGAGCGACAGCTGGCGACGCATCTGGAGACAGATGAGCTGATGGCGGAGGTCAAAGCCTCGGATCTCGGCGAGACCACGATCAACAGGATCATCCGCGAAGAACACGGCCGCATGAGAGCCGCAATGGCTCGCCTGAACGGCCAACCCGAATAGAAAGGACACCCGCCATGACCGCCCGCAGTCTCCAGCGCCAGATCCATGTGGCGTGCCGGGAGCTTGGCCTCGACAGTGACGCCCGGCATGACCTCCAGCTTGTGGCCTGCGGCAAGGCGTCCATGCGCGACATGGACGAGGCCGATCTGCAGGCGGTGGTGCGGCACCTCAAGGCGCGCGGCTGGGATGGCGGCAGCGCGCCCCGCAACAAGGGCCGGTACAAACCCGCGCCCCGGGCCGATCTGCGGCTGGTCCACAAGCTCTGGACCCTGCTCGGACAGGCGGGCGCGCTGCGCGATCCGAGCCGGGCGGGGCTCAATGCGTTTATCCGCAGCCGCTACGAGGGCGTCTGGCAGTCGGTGCCGATCGATGTGGATGCGCTGCGCGATGCCGGCCAGATCTCGCAGGTGATCAACGCGCTGAAGGACTGGTGCGCGCGCGCAGGTGTGGAGTTGACGCGATGAGCAGGATGCAGGTGCATATCTCGGATCACGCCCTTGTCCGTCATATGGAGCTGGTGATGGGGCTCGATGTGGAAGCGGTGCGCCGCGAGATCCGGCGCAAGGTCACCGTCGAGCACCCCTTGCCCGGCGCGACCGGCGTGATCATCGACCGCTTCACCTACAAGATCGGCTATGACGCCGATCAGCCCACCATCACGACGGTGATCGACCGCCGCACAATGCGCAGGCACCAGCCATGACCACCGCAGACCAGCTCATCGACTGCCTCGGCGAGATTGCCGCCACCCGGCTTCTCTCCCTGCGCGGCGGCACGCGGATCGAGATCCCGCAGCGCCCGACGGGATCCAGCCTGTCGGAGATCATCGGCGCGGACGGGGTCGGGCGGCTGATAGAGGGGTTTGGTCCGGGTCGTCTGCAGCTGCCCACCGGCCATTGCCGGGGCAGCGGCGGGCGGCGGCGGCAGGCCAAGCGGATGCTGCGCGAAGGCCGGTCGATCCGGGACGTGGCCCTCGCTCTTGACTTGCACATGAGAACGGTCGAGCGTTTCGCCAGCGAGATCCGCGACGACCGTCAGATCGACATGGAGTTCTGATCCCCCCGACATCTGTCGGCGGAGATCGCCCCCCTCCCGCATGGCAAGACAGCTCCAGACCGGAGCGAGCCCATGCGACCCATCACCGAGATCATTATCCACGCCTCTGCCACCCGGCCCGACTGGTGGGCGGGGCAGACCACTGACGCCAAGGCGCGCGAGATCCGGCGCTGGCATATGGAAGAACGGCGCTGGTCGGATATCGGCTATCACGTCCTGATCGACCGGGACGGCACCGTGGCCCCGGGCCGCCCGATCGAGCGCACCGGCGCCCATGTGCGCGGCCATAACACCGGCACGGTCGGGATCTGCCTTCTGGGCGGGCATGGCGCGGCCTCCACGGACCGCTTCACCGATCACTTCACCGCCGCGCAGGATGCGAGCCTGCGCAAGCTGATCGCCGACCTTGAGCGCCGCTTCCCGATCCGCAAGGTCACCGGCCACAATGACTACGCCGCCAAGGGCTGCCCCGGTTTCAAGGTGGCGGTCTGGCGGGCGTCCAAACCGCTTTCCCCTCCCGCACCCGACGCGCCGGCCTTTGACCGGCTGGCTGCAGCCCTCACCGACGCCATCCGCCTTCTGCAAGAGATCCTGAAGGAGATCCGCACATGACCCCTCCGAACCTTGTCACCTCATCGCGCCTGACGCTGGGACCGAATGGCAGCCTGCCGGACCTTCCGGCCTGGCGGGCCACGTCCTTCTGGGTCCAGCTTCTGTCGGTGGCGATCATGGTCGCCTCGGCCTTCGGCATCGATCTGCTGGCCGTCTTCGGTCAGCTGGGGCTCGGCGACACGCCCGACGAGATCCTCGCGACCGGGGAACAGGCGGTCTCGGCGGTCCAGATCCTCGCCTCGCTCGGCCTCAGTGTCTGGGCCTATCTCGAACGTCAGGCGCCGCATTTCCGACTGCGCTTCGGGCGCTGATCCGGACGGCAAGTCCCTGTTTGCATGAGAGGCGCGTTGTGACCTTCGACCCCGACATGATGATCAAGATCCTCAGCCTCGGCCTGTCGGCCGGGGCGATTGTCTATTCCTACATCGCCAACCGGCGCAAGGACATGGACGCGCTCTTCAAGGAGGGCTCGAAGCGCATGGCCCGCCATGACGAGCGCATCTCCGTGGTCGAGCAGCGGCTCGATCACATGCCGGGCAAGGACGACACCCATGCGCTGCAGCTGGAGCTGGCGCGCATGTCGGGATCGCTGGGCGAACTGGTCGTCATGGTCAAAGCCCAGGGCGAGCGCATGGTCCGGCTCGAGAACGGCTTCAACCGCCACGAAGATCACCTGCGCGAAGGAGGCAAGCGATGAGTGACTATCTGGACCGCAAGGTCAAACCGCTGCGGCGGGCGATCATCCTGCAGTTTCTCGACACCACCCGCGACAACCAGTCGAATGCCGATATCCTGACCAGCGTGATCAACGGCACGCCGGACGGGATCACCGTCTATTATACCGACGTGGTCGAGGACCTGCGCTGGCTGGAAGCCCGGGGCTATGTGAAGATCACCGGCGAGGAGGTCGTCGTGGTCGAGGCCACGATCTCCGGCCTGCGCGTGGCCCATGGCGATCAGTTCGACACCGGCATCGCCCGCCGCATCCCCGGGGTGTGAGCCATGCCGCCGCCCCGCAAGGTCGATCTGTTGCCCAAAGAGCTGCGCGTCTGGCTGCAGGACGAGCTGCGGGCGCGCGGCTTCGGCGGCTATGAGGCGCTCGCGGAGGCGCTGAACGTTCGGCTGGAAGAAGAAGGGCTGACGCTCCGGATCGGCAAGTCGGCGATCCATGCCTACGGGCAGGAGTTCAAGGATTACGCCGAGGCGCAGGAGAAGGCGCAGGACGAGATGCGCGCCTTTCTCGAAGAGGTCAGCGTGGCCGATGAGGTGGACGTGACCTCGGCGCTGTTCCAGCAGCTGACCACCATCGCCTGGCGCCTGCAGATGACCATGGCCAAGCCCGATCAGCTGCCCGATCCGCGCGGCATGAAGGACCTGACCACGGCGCTCAATAACCTGATCCGGTCAAGCGAGCTGCGCGCGGGCATCCTGAAGGCCGAACGCACCGCGCAATCCGAGAAGCTGGAAGAGGCCGTGGCCGCCGGTGAGATCGACAAGCTCGCCGCCGACAAGGCCCGCGCGATCATGGGGTTCGGATGATGCGGACGGCAGCACGTATGAAAGATCTCGCACTTGTGCTGGTGGCCGATCACCACTGGCGCCGTGGACCCGTCTGGAAGGCGGCGCTTGCCTACCTCTTCGGACGCCGTGAGCGGCGGGTGTCGATCGACTGGGAGCTCACCTTCGCCTGGTGGCGCGGCCAGCCCTATCTGATCCGGATGCGGGAGCCGCGCTGATGTCGGCGCCCTTCGCCCCCGTCATCAACTTCCTGCCCTATCAGCAGGCGTGGATCTCCGATCAGAGCCGGTTCAAGATCGGGATGTTCTCGCGTCAGACCGGCAAGACCTTCTCCACGGGCGGCGAATGCGCCGATGATTGCTTCACCGCCTGGGCCGAGGATCGCCGGGCGCGCTGGGTGATCCTGAGCCGGGGCGAGCGGCAGGCGGCGGAGATGATGACCGAGGTGATCAAGCCGTTCACCCGGGCTTATTACGAGGTCTATAACACCCTGGTTAAAGGGGGTGAGCCGCGTTTTGAGGAGACCGAGTTCCGCGCCCCGCAGGAGAAGGGACCGGACGCGGTCTACAAGGCGCTGGAGGTCGCGTTCCCGAATGGCAGCCGGATCACCGCGCTGCCCGCCAATCCCGACACGGCGCGCGGCTTCTCGGCCAATGTGATCCTCGACGAGTTCGCCTTCCACGCCAAATCCCGCGAGATCTGGGCCGCGCTCTTTCCGGTCATCTCCAAGGGCCAGCAAAAGCTGCGGGTGATCTCGACCCCGAACGGCAAGGGCAACAAGTTCTACGAGCTGATGACCTCGGAGGACAGCGTCTGGTCGCGCCATGTGGTCGATATCTACGAGGCCGTCGCACAAGGGCTCGATCGCGATATCGACATGCTGCGCGCGGGCATGGCTGACGAGGATGCCTGGGCGCAGGAATACGAGCTCAGATGGCTCGACGCGGCCTCCGCCTGGCTTGACTATGATCTGATCTCCTCCTGCGAGCGCGCGGCTCTGGGGGATCCGGCCCGCTATCTGGGTGGCCCCTGCTATGTCGGGGTCGATATCGCCACCCGCAACGACCTCTTTGTCATCGTGGTGCTGGAGGAGATCCACGGGGTGCTCTTCACCCGCGAGATCATCGCCCGCAAGCGCATCACCTTCGCCGAGCAGGACCAGCTCCTCGACGATGTGTTCCGCCGCTACCGGGTGATCCGCTGCGGGATGGATCAGACCGGCATGGGCGAGAAGCCCGTCGAGGATGCCAAACGCCGCCATGGCAGCGAACGGGTGCAGGGTGTGCTCTTCACGAGCGCGTCAAAGCTGGAGCTCGCCACCGGGCTGAAGGAAGCCATGCAGGACCGCCGGGTGCGGATCCCGGCGGGCGATGTGGCTCTGCGGGCCGATCTGCATGCGATCCGCTCGGTCACCGGCGCGACGGGGATCCGGCGGCTGGTGGCCGATACGGACACAGATGGCCATGCGGACCGGTTCTGGGCCTGCGCGCTGGCGGTGGGCTGCGCGGAAACCGGGGCCCAGCCTTACGCCTACACCCCCGTCCGGCCCGGTCCGGATCTGGCGGAGTTTGACCGCGACGTCGCCCTGACCGGGGGCTTCGGCCTCCGCGACGGCATCTGGTAACCTTCAGAAAGGAGCGCCCCATGGCCGTGCTCGATCCCTATGGCCGCCCTGTAAAGCTCGCCAGGCTCACCGAAGAGCAGGCCGCGCCGTCGCTCACGGGCATCCGCTCGGCCTTTGCCGAGGCCGTCGCGCTGGGCCTGACCCCGGTCAAACTCGCCGGCATCCTGCAGGCCTGTGATCAGGGCGATCTCGGGGCCTTCGTGCAGCTCGCCGAAGAGATGGAGGAGCGCGATCCGCATTACTTCTCGGTGCTGGGCACCCGCAAGCGCGCGGTCTCTGGCGTGGCGCCCCGCGTGGTGCCCGCCGGGGAGAGCGCAAAGGAGAAGGCCATCGCCGAGGCCGTCACCGAGCAGATCGCGGAGGCTGAGGGGTTTTCCGAGCTGATCGAGGATCTGCTCGATTGTCTGGGCAAGGGGTTTGCGCTGGTCGAGATCGACTGGCACCGGGATCGCAGCCGCTGGTGGCCTGCCGGGTTTGTCCGGGTCGATCCGCGCTTTGTCACCTATGACCGGGAGACCGGGCGCGAGATGCGGCTTATCGATGAGGAGGACATGGTTGGCGGCGTTCCGCTCACGCCGTTCAAGTTCATCCGCATGGACGCCCAGCTCAAATCAGGTCTGGCCTTCCGGGGCGGGCTCGCGCGGGTCGTGGCCTTCTCATGGATGTGCAAAGCCTACACGCTGAAGGACTGGATGGCCTTCGTGGAGACCTACGGGCTGCCCCTGCGTCTCGGCCGCTATGGTCCCAGCGCGACGCCTGAAGATCGCAAGGTGCTGTTGCGCGCGGTCGCCAATATCGGCTCGGACGCCGCCGCGATCCTGCCCGATGACATGCGCATCGAGTTCACCGAGAGCAAAGGCACGACCGGCGACAAGGTGTTCGAGAACCTCGGGCGCTATGTGGACGAGCAGATCTCCAAGGCGGTGCTCGGCCAGACCATGACCAGCGATGACGGCTCGTCCATGGCGCAGGCCGAGGTGCACAATGAGGTGCGCCACGATATCGCCCAGGCCGATGCAAGGGCGGTGACCGCGGCGCTGAACCGCGATCTGGTCCGGCCCTTCGTGGATCTGAACTTCGGGGTGCAGGCGACCTATCCGAAGCTCCTGATCGAGATCGCCGAGGCCGAAGACACCGACATGGTGTTGCAGAACGTGGCCCGGCTGGCCGCGCTGGGCGTCCGCTTCCGTCAATCCGAGGTGCGAGCCAAGCTCGGCTTCTCCGATCCTGACGCTGATGACGAGGTGTTCGGTGGCCCAGTGGCCAAGGCCCGGCCTCAGACGACCGAGCCTGCGACGAAGGACGCCCTGAACCAGCCCGGGACCGCGCCCTGGTGGGAGGAGCTCGACGCGATCGAACGACAGGAGGCGGAGGACTGGCAGGGAGTGATGGATCCGCTGACCGATCCCATCGACGCGGTGATCCTTGGCAGCACGTCCTTTGAGGAGGCGATTGCCCGGCTCGGCGAGGTGCTGCCGCAGATGCGGAGTGCGCCCCTGATCGACCGGCTGGTGAGGGCCATGGTCCAGGCCCGCGGCCTCGGGGATGTCCGCGATGGCTGACCATCCGGATCGCCCGGATCGCCCGGACTACAGCTTCACCCCCGGCCCGCCGCCGGAGGTGGCGCGGTTCTTTCGCGGCAAGGGCCTGCACCCGTCCTTCAGCTGGCAGGATGTGGAGCCCGAAGAGCATGCCGTGGCCTTCACCGTGGCGAAGATGGCCGAGCTGGACCTGCTCAAAGCGGCAAAGGCCGAGGTCCAGCGCGCCATTGACGAGGGGCTGACCTTCGAGACCTTCCAGAAGAGCTGGCGCGGCAATGACCGGCTGAAGGAGTGGTGGGGTAAGGCGCGCCAGACCGATCCGGTGACCGGCGAGAGTAAAGTGGTGACCCTCGGCAGCCCACGCCGCCTGCGCACGATCTACCGCACCAACCTGCGCGCGGCCCGCGCCGCCGGGCAATGGGAGCGGATCGAGCGCACGAAAGAGGCGCTGCCCTATCTTCAGTATCGCCTTGGCCCCTCGGAGGAGCACCGCCCCGCCCATGCGGCGCGGGCCGGGCTTGTTCTGCCGGTCGATGATCCGTTCTGGTCAGCGTGGATGCCGCCCAATGGCTGGGGCTGCAAATGCTGGGTGCGCCAGATCACGCGCGCGCGGGCCGAAGCGCTGGGCGTCAGCGATCCGCCGCAGATCCCGACGAGCGAGGTGGTCAACACCCGCACCGGCGAGGTCCGGGATGTGCCGGCCGGGATCGATCCGGGCTTTGACCGCAATCCCGGCCAGATGCGTCTGGCGCATATGCAGCAGCTGCTCGATGGCAAACTCGCTGACGCCGATGAAGCCACCGCCCGCGCCGCGCTGCGCGATATGGCGTCGAGCTGGATGGTCGAGCGGGTGCTGAAGGGCCAGTCCGGCGCGAAGGTCTCGATCGGCCTCCTGCCACCTGAGATCGGCGACGTGGTCGGCACCACGGCGCGGTTCGCGAAGATCACCGATGAGTATGGGCTGAAGATCGGCACGAAGGACACGCCCGCCACGCCGGAGCTTATGCGTCGGATATCGGACGGGCTGGCGGAGGGGCCGCTTTACCATGAGGCGCGCGAAGGCCGCGCGCCAGCGCTGGTACAGCCGGTGACAGATGAGACAGGGGCGCTGTTCGAGGTTGTGTGGAAGATCCTGCCGGGTGAGGTCTGGTTATCGACGGCGCACAAGACGACCCGGCGGCGCTGGCAGCGCCGTGTGAAAGACAATGGCCGGAAGCTGATCCGTGAATGACGCGCCTGGAGGGGCGGAGGCTTACCCTCCCAGGACTTTAAATGCCTGGCGGTCCGTCTGGTTCAGGCGCGTCACTGATATTATGCGCCTTTCGGGAGCGATTTTCAATGAGACGGTCGGAGGCTTATTCGGGAGTGACGCGTCCGGAGGGACGGAAATTCCCCTCCCAGGACTTTAAATGCCTGGCGCTCCGACTGGTTCGAACGCGTCGCGGATATTATGCGCCTTTCGGGAGCGATTTTCAACGGATTTGCCCCCGATCTGGCCCGGCCCCACCCGCAGGCGACGGATCGCCCCGGTGGTGTCCCTCAGACTTCGCCGTTAAACACCAGTTAAACGGGTCTGTGGCGCCGGGATGGATTTTCGGGGGTCTCGGGTCCCGGGAGGCAAAAGCGGGGCTTTCTGAGGCCTCTGAGCGCGTCGCCCCTTGGCAGGGGCCAGACCAGCCGCTAGCCTCGACCTGTCTCCCCCCGCATGATCGCAGCCAGACCGACCGCCCCCCGACATCTGTCGGCGGAGATCGGGGCCAAGCGCCCCGCTAGAACGGCCTCATGAACGAGGTCATCCATCCCACCGAACTCATTGCGCTCAACGCCGAAGGTGGCGGGGTGCCCGACTGGATCAACGTGATCCCGGCGGGTCCCGGCATCCGGGGCATTGACGGGCGCGCCTGGACCCTCAGCGACGCCAATGCGGTGATCGAGACCTTCCGGCGGCGCGGCAACAAGCTGCCGGTCGATATCGAGCATTCCACCCAGCTCAAAGGCGGCGTCGGGGACCCGGCGCCGGCCATGGGCTTTATCACCGATCTGGAGAGCCGCGAGACCGGGCTCTGGGCGAAGGTCGACTGGAACGCGGCCGGCACGGAGCTTCTGCGCTCCGGCGCCTATGCCCATTGCTCGCCGGTCTTTGCCTATGACGCGGCCCGCCAGATCCGGCGCCTCGTCTCGGTAGGTCTGACCAACAATCCCAATCTGGACCTGGTCGCGCTGAACCGGGCCTTTCCTTCCCAACCTGAGGAGACACCAGCCATGGACAAGGCGGTGCTTGAGGCGCTTGGCCTCAATTCCGACGCCAGCGCGGCCGATGCGGTCGTGGCGATCACCAAACTCAAGGAGGCCGAGCAGGTGGCGCTGAACCGCGCCGCGGTGCCGGATCCGGAGAAGTTCGTGCCCCGGGCCGATCACCTGCTCGCGCTGAACCGCGTGGCGGCGTTCGAGGCGGCCGAGAAGACCCGCGCGGACGAGGCGATCACCGCCGCCGTCGACGCGGCGATCAAAGCCGGCAAGGTCGCGCCCGCCAGCCGCGACTATCACCTCGCCGCCTGCCGCACCGAGGGCGGGCTTGAGACGTTCACCGCCATGGTCGCGGGTCTGCCCGAGATCGTCACCCCCGCCACGCCGCGCGCCAAGGACGCGGGTTCGGGAGGTGTGGCTCTGAACACAGACCAGCGGGCCATCGCCGCGGCCTATGGCTGGACCGAAGATCAGGCGCGCGAGGCGTTCGCCGCCGAGAAGAAAGGCTGATCCGACATGGCAATCCTGACCCCCGGGCTCATCACCAATCTCAACACCGTCTACCGGCGCGATTTCCAGACCGCCTATAACGCGGCGCGCGAGGCAAGTTTCTTCAACCGCGTCGCCACCCTTGTGCCCTCCGGCAGCACCTCCAATACCTATGGCTGGCTGGGCGACGCGCCGCAGCTGCGCGAGTGGATCGGGTCCCGTGTCGTCAAGGACATGAAGGCCAGTGGCTACCAGATCACCAACAAGCTCTATGAAGCAACGGTGGGTGTGCCGCGCACCGCGATCGAGGATGACAGCCTCGGGGTCTACAGCCCGCTGATGGCGTCCATGGGCCAGAGTGCCGCCGACCACCCTGACCGTATGATCGCCGAGATCATCATGACCGGGGCCACGACGCTCTGTTATGACGGCCAGAACTTCTTCGACACCGATCACCCTGTGGCTGCGAACCATGACGGGACCGGCGCCGTTACGGCGGTGTCGAATTACGATAACGACGCGGGCTCGGGCGATCCGCTCTGGGTTCTGCTGGACACCACCAAGCCCCTGCGCCCCTTCATCTTCCAGGAGCGCACCAGGCCCGAGTTCGTCCAGAAGACCAACGCCGCCACCTCTGACGAGGTCTTCAAGACCGACAATTTCGAATGGGGGACGCGCTACCGCTGCAATGGGGGCTACGGCTTCTGGCAAATGGCCTATGGCAGCCGCGCCGATCTGACGGCGGCCAGCTTCGAGGCGGCGCGCACGAAGATGCGCAAGTTCACCGCCGATGGCGGGCGCCCGCTGGGGATCCGGCCCAATATCTGCCTCGTCTCGCCCGACAATGAGAGCGCGGCCAACCGGCTCTTCAAGACCATGGTCGACGCCAACGGCGCGTCGAACCCCCATTACAACGCCTGCGAGGTCATCGTGACCTCGTGGCTGCAGTAACGGGTGGGTCCGATGAGCATCACGCATATCATCACCGCGGTCGGCCTCATGGCTGACCAGACAACCTTCTGCCGGGCGGGCCGCGTCTTTGCGGCCACCGGCACCCCGGTCGATCGGGAGGAGATCGGCGCGGACGACTGGGCCCGTCTCGAGGCCGAACCGCATCTGCAGATCAGGGAGGCCACGGACGAAGAGATCGCGGCTTCTGAGGCGCGGCCGGATCCGCTCGATGAGCAGAGCGCCACCGCGCTCGCCGCGATGCTCGACGAGGCGATCCGCGCGCTACCGGCGGAGGAGTTCGGCAAGGACGGCGCGCCGAAGATCCCTGCGCTGAAGAAGATCCTGCCCGCAGATGTCCAGGCCCGCATCACCCCGGATTTGCGCGACGCGGTCTGGGCGGAGATGCGCGCGGCGGGCTTTGCCGCCCCCAATCCAACCTGATCGTCCCCTGAGCCCGACTGACCGCCCCACCTGACCTGAGGACCCCATGGCCTACGCCACGCAAGACGACATCGTCACACTCTATTCCGAGGACGCGCTCTTCGTGGCCGACCGCGATGATGATGGCGTGGCCGATGCCGTGGCGATCGACCGGGCGCTCGACTACGCCAGCGGCGAGATCGACAGCTATCTCGCCGCCCGCTACACGCTGCCGCTGCCCACAGCCCTGCCGCTGCTCTCCCAGTTCTGCGTCGATATCGCGCTCTACCGTCTGGCGCTCGCCCGCGATGTGCTGACCGAGGAGCACCGGCGGCGCTATGAGGACACGCTGAAGCACCTCAAGGACATCGCCCGCGGGGTGGCCGCGCTGAACCTGCCCGCGCCGATCGATCCCGAGACCGGCGCGGCGGAGGAGACCGGCCCCAATGCGGTGCTGATCACCGGGCCGGAGCGCGTCTTCACCCGCGACCGGATGCGGGGGCTCTGAGATGTCGGCCACGCTCCGCCTCACCACCCCCGGCCTTGACGCCGCGCTGGCCCGGCTGGCGCGCCTGTCATCCTTCGAGATGGCCAGCCTCGCCGATGCCGCCGGGGCGCTGCTCGAAAGCGGCGCGCGCGGCCGGATGATTTCCAAAGAGGCCCCCGACGGCACCCCCTGGGCTGACTGGTCCATTGGCTATGCCGCGACGCGGGGAGAGCAGCACTCGCTTCTGGTGAATGAAGGCGATCTGACCGACAGCCTTGCGAGCTATGCCACCGGCGATGAGGTCCATGTGGGCTCGAACCTCATCTATGCCGCCCATCACCAGATCGGCGGCGCAGAGATCGGCTCCGGCCTCCCGGCACGCCCCTATCTGGGCCTCTCCCCCGAGGACGCGATCGATCTGCGCGATCTGGTCACCGGCACGCTGGAGGGGCTTTTTTCATGAGTGACACGCTGCTCTCCGATCTGCCCGACACGATCTGCGCAGCCGTCCGCACCCGCATGCCGGAGCTGCGCGAGTGCCGCCCCCATGCGGGGCTCTTCAATCTCGAGGAGCTGAAGAAGACCGGCCTGCCATCACCCTCGGTGCTGATCTCGATGCTGGGCGCCAGACAGGACACGCCCCATGCCGGGGCCCCGGCCGGGTTCCTTCTGCAGATGGCGGCCTATGTCACGGTGAAGGACGCGCTGGGCGCGCCGCGCGATATCCGCGCCGCCAATATCTGCCAGGTCCTTCTGCAGCTCATCCCTGAGCAGCGCTGGGGCGTTGATGCCTTTGGAGCCGCCCGGGCCGTGCGCATGCACACGCTGATCTCCGGCAAGACCCGCGATCATGGCGTCTCGCTCTGGGCGGTCACCTGGGATCAGCCCGTCAGCTTCTTCGCGCCCCCGGACGCCCCCCTCGGTCTCGCGCTCTATCTCGGCGAGGCGCCAAAGATCGGCGCGGCCCATGAGGACGATTACACCCGGATCGGAGGCAGAGATGTCTGAACCGCTCGCCGAAGCCGATCGCCGCATCGAGAACCTGATCCGCGTAGGCCGGGTCGTCTCGGTCGATGCCGGCACCGCGCGGGCGGTGGTGGATTTTGGCGATCTGCACTCCCCGCTGCTGCCCGTGGGCCAGATCCGCGCCGGGCAGTTGCAGTTCTGGTGGATGCCCGGCGAGGGCGAGCAGGTCCTCGTCGCCTGCGAGAGCGGGGATATCGCCCAGGGGGTCATCGTGGCCAGCCTCTATGCCAGCAATGCCTGCAGCTCGGATGGCAGCACCCCGCAGATCGATCTCAAAGGCGGGCAGATGATCCTGAACGGCAGCCTGCGCGTCACCGGCGATGTGATCGTCGAGGGGGACGTGATCGCCCAGGGCGTCAGCCTCGTCACCCACACCCACAAGGACGTCATGTCCGGCAACAGCAACACAGGAGCGCCCAACCGATGAGCAAACCCGCACAGACCCGCGACTACCTTGTCACCGCCGATGGCTGGATCGCCGGGCAGCGCCGCAAGACCGGCGACCCGGTCTCGCTCACACCGCGTCAGGCGCAATATGAGAACGTCACCCCGGCGGAGGGCGCGGCAAAGCCCGAGCCGCCCTCGACCTCCACGACCTCCGCCACCCCCGCGACCTCCGCCAGGCGGACCCGCACGACCGAATGAGCGGGATGAACCGGCATACGGGCCTCGGGCTCGGGGGCGACGCGCATCTCGCACAGTCGATCCTCGATATCCTGACGACGCCGAAGGGCACGCTGGTGATGCTGCGCGACTATGGCTCGGAGCTGCCCGATATCATCGACCAGCCCCTGAACGGCGAGACCATGGTCGATGCCTATATGGCCACCGCCGAGGCGCTGGCACTCTGGGAGCCCCGCATCGATCTGGCGCGCATTGAACTGGTGGACGCCCGCCCCGGTCGCGCGGTGTTCGAGCTGACCGATGCCGGGGGCCGGGTCCTGCCGCTCCCGGTGGATCTGGATCCGCAGGAGGCGTCCGCGCCATGACCCGGTTCAGCGATATCGATCTGGCCGAGCTGCCCGCCGCCGAGGTGATCACACAGGTCTCCTTCGACGCGCTTCTCGAAGAGATGACCGCCCATGTGGAGACGAGGCTTCCCGAGCTGAGCCCCCATATCCGGCTCGAGAGCGAGCCCATGCGCAAGATCCTCCGGGTCGCGGCGTATTTCCGGATGCTCGACCGGCAGGAGTTCAACGACAACGCCAAAGGCCTTCTGCTGGCCAAGGCCACCGGCGGCACGCTCGATCAGCTCGCCGCCTTCTGGAGCGTCGCCCGTCTGGTGGTGCAGGCGGCCGATGCGACCGCCAGCCCGCCCATCCCGGAGATCCTCGAGAGCGACGCCGCCTTCCGCCGCCGGGTGCAGCTCTCCCTCGAAGCCCACACCACCGCAGGCTCCCGCGGGGCCTATCTGTTCCACGCCCTGTCGGCCTCGGCAGAGGTGACCGATGCCAGTGTCGAACGCCCCAACCCCGGCGAGGTGCGGATCTCGGTGCTGGCCCGCGCGGGAGACGGCACGCCCTCGCAAGCGCTCCTCGATACCGTCGCCGCGGCCCTGACCGCCGAAGAGGTCCGCCCCCTGTGCGACACCGTGATCGTCGCGGCCCCCCAGATCACCCCCTTCAGCGTCACCGCCGAGCTGACCCTCTATGAGGGGCCCGGCGATGCGGAGGTGCTGGAGGCGGGCACCGCCGCGCTCGATCGCTATCTCTCCGATCATCACCGGCTGGGCCATGACATCACCCGCTCGGGCCTCTTTGCCGCGCTCCACCAGCCGGGCGTGCAGAATGTCACCCTCACCACGCCCGCCGCAGATCTCGTCATCGGGCCGGAGGCCGCCGCATACTGCCCGCCCGAGGCGCGCAGCGTGAGCATCGGAGGCCGCGATGTCTGAGCCGGTCCCGATCCTGCCGCCCAATCACAGCCCCCTTGAGGCCGCGCTTGAGGGCGCCGTTGCCCGCACCCGTCCCGATCTGGGGCCGGTGGCGCGGCTGATGCACCCCGATGCCTGCCCGGCGCCGCTCCTGCCCTGGCTCGCCTGGGCGCTCTCGGTCGATATCTGGGACCGCGACTGGCCGGAGGCGACACAGCGCGCGGCCGTCGCGGCCTCTCTGGCCATCCACCGCCGCAAGGGCACCGTCGCCTCGGTGCGCGCCGCCATCGCCGCCTTTGGCTATGGCACGGCGGTGATCGTCGAAGGCTTTGGCGGCTACCGGTACGATGGAGACCTCGTCCATGACGGCGCCGAGACCTATGGCACGCCGGATCACTGGGCCGAATACCGCGTCTATCTCGACCGCCCGATCACCCTTGATCAGGCGGAGCAGCTGACAGCCATCCTGCGCGAGACCGCGCCCGCCCGCTGCCATCTCAAGGGGCTGTCCTTCACCCGCGCCGCCCACCGCTACAACGGCGCGATCTCCTATGACGGCATCTATTCCTACGGAGTTGCGGCATGACCAACCTCACCGAGGACGCCACATGGATCGACGGGATCTACCAGATCGAGACCACCGATCCGGTCATTGGCGGCCCGCCCAATATCGCCACCAAATCCGGTGTGCCCAATATCGCCGCCCAGCAGCTGGCCAACCGCACCGCCTGGCTGAAGGAGCAGCTCAATCTCTCCACGCCGAGGTTCACGCGCATCTTCGACGACGCCAACCCCCTTGTCGCCTATCCGGGCGGGACCAGCCATGCCGATGCCGTCGTCACCCATGAAGTGAGCTACCTGAGCGCGTTTCCCGGTTTGACCTCGACGCTCTACATCTCGTGGTCGTCTCTGCTGCGCCTCTACACACCCGACCTTCCGCGCGCCCGCGCCAGGGCCTTCCTGACCAATGCGGCTGGAAGCATCATCAGCAATGAAGAATACGTCTATGACAGCGGACCCGCGACAGGGTCGGTCTGGATCTGGGGCAATGTCGGCGGCTTCCTCAGCTATAACCGGACGGCGGCGGAAGCCTCCGTCACCCTCCAGCAACGATGCCTGATGGACACGGCCAGTGCCGGCAGCGGCGCCACGGCGTCCATCGACAAGCTGGAACTCCTGATCGTGGAGGTCGCCCGCGATGGATAAGCGTCTTTACCCCGCGATGATCACCGCAGCCCGGAAGGCTGGCTTTCCGATCCGGATGATCCGCGACGACCAGATCACCTGGGCCGGTGCCACGCCCGATGCCGCCACACGCGACGCCATCCTGGCCGCCGCGGCCCTCGGGGACCGGCAGGAGGCCGTCCGCGCCGAATGCCGGCGGCGGATCTACGCCATCGCCTCCGCCGAGGCGCAATCAAACATGGCGCTGGCGCAGGGACAAATCGCAGCCCGGCCCGGATCCGGGCGCAGTGCCGGGGATCTGGCGCTGCTCGCGGGTGTCGCGGCCGCGCTCGATTGGGTGACGCAGATGCGCGCCGCCTATGCCGCGCTCAGCGCGGATCCTGACGCTGACTACACATCCGACACCGCCTGGCCGGACTGTCCGGCCGAAGCAAAGGCCGTGGCCGCTCAATTCTGATCGAAAGGAGGCATCCCAAATGCCCGAACAGTTTCTCCACGGGGTCGAAGTCGTCCAGATCGATGACGGGATCCGCCCCATCCGCACCGCAAAAAGCTCGGTCATCGGGCTCGTGGGCACCGCGCCCGCGGCCGCAGGCCTGCCGCTCAATGAGCCCGTTCTGATCTCGGGCCCGCGCGCCGCCGCCGCGCTCGGGGCCACCGGCACCCTGCGCGATGCCTATAACGCCATCTATGCGCAAGGTGTGCAGGAGGTCGTCATGGTCGCCGTGGCGGAGGGCGCGACGCCCGCCGAGACGAAGGCCAATGTGGTGGGCGATGCAAGCCTCGGGACCGGCGTCTGGGCGCTGGAAGCGGCCCGCGCGCGGCTCGATCTGACGCCGCGGATCAATATCGCCCCGGGCTTTACCTCCGGGCTGCCCGGCGAGGGCGTCAATCCGGTGGTCTCGGCCCTGATCTCGGTCAGCGAGAAGCTCCGCGCCGTGGTGGTCAAGGACGGGCCCAATACCTCCGAGGACGACGCAAAGGCGGATCGGCAAAATTACGGCTCGGACCGGCTCTTCATCGTCGATCCGGCGGTCACCGTCTTTGACACCGCCTCCGCCACGGATGTCACCATGCCCGCCTCCGCCCATGTGGCGGGGCTGATTGCCCGGCGCGATGTGGAGAAGGGCTTCTGGTGGTCGCCCTCGAACCAGATCATTCGCGGCATCACCGGAACCACCCGGCCGGTGGGTTTTCACCTCAGTTCGGCGGCCACCGAAGCCAACCGGATGAATGAGGCCGAGGTTGCCACGATCATTCGCCGTGACGGCTTCCGGCTCTGGGGCAACCGCTCCACCAGCGCCGATGCGCAATGGGCCTTCCTGTCGGTGCGCCGCACCGCCGATCTCCTCGCCGAGAGCGTGGAGGCCGCCCATCTCTGGGCCATGGACCGGCCCATGTCGGCCCAGCTCTTCATGGATATCCGCGACGGGGTGCAGGCCTTCGGGCAGGGCCTCGTGCGCCAGGGCGCGCTTCTGGGCTTTCGCTGCTGGCTCGATGCGGAGCTGAACACCGAGGCCACGCTGAAAGCGGGCAAGCTCTATCTCGATTACGCCTTCGAGCCACCCGCGCCGCTGGAGCACCTGGTGTTCCGCGCCCACCGCGAGGGCACCTATTACGAGGATCTCGTCTCCTCGGTCAAAGCCGCAGCCTGAGGAGGATAGGCCGTGATGCAGTACCCCCGCACCATCCGGAACTTCAACGCCTTCATCGACGGGGTCAGCTATGCGGGCCGCGTCCTCGAGGGCAAATTGCCCGAGCTGAAGCTGCAGACCGCCAGCCACCGCGGCGGCGGCATGGACGGGCCGCTGGCCATCGATATGGGCATGGAGGCCCTGCAGTCGGAGATCACGCTGGCCGAATGGCCGCCGGAGCTGATCAAGATGTTCGGCACGCGCCAGCGGATGACCTTCCGCCCCGGTGCCATGGGCGAGCACGATCTCTCGGCCGACAGCTTTGTCGCCTCCCTCGGCGGGCGCTGGTCGGTGGTTAACTTCGCCGATCTGAAGCCCGGCTCGGACGTGCCGCTGAAGCTCAGCCTCGAGGTCGATTATGTCCGGATGCAAAAGGACGGCGACGAGCTCTTCGAGATCGATATCGAAGCCGGAAAGCGCGTCATCGGCGGGGTCGATCAGCTGGCGGAGATGCGCCGCGCCATGGGTCTCTGAGCCTGAGCCCCTGTCTGCCGGGCGGCGCCGCCCGCCCGGATCACACCTCCTTTAACACCCCGTTTAAACCCCGCTTCAAAAGAGGACCCGCCCGATGGCCAAAGCAGAGCCCCCCAAAGCCGAGACCAAACCCGTCCAGCCCAAACCCGCCCCGAACACCATCACGCTGTCGGCCCCCGTCACCGTGGACGGGGCCGAGGTCACCGAGATCACGCTCCGCGAGCCGCGCGCGGGCGAGCTGCGCGGGCTGTCGATGACCCAGATCGCCCAGATGGAGGCCGGGCAGATGATGCGGCTTTTGCCCCGCATCACCCAGCCGCCGCTCTCCGAGGCCCAGATCAGCGCGCTCTCTCTGCGCGACTTCTTCGGGCTCAGCGCCGGGGCCGCGTCTTTTTTGGTCTCGCCGGAGGATCTGAAGGCGCTGAAGGAGAGCCGCTGATCCTGCCCGAGGATGTCGAGGAGGCGATGGCGGATCTCGCCCTCGTCTTCCACTGGACGCCCGAGACCCTGAACCGGATGTCGCTCCGCGAACTGGCGGGGTGGCGCGAGAAAGCCCGGGCCCGCGTCGCCCCTGACGCGGGATCCCGCCCCTGACAGCGGAGCCCCCATGGCCGTCGGAGATCTCAATATCGCGCTTGTGCTGAAGCTGGTGGACAAGGCCACCGGCCCGGCGCAGGCCGCGACGACGGCGCTGCGCAGGATCGGCCGCGTGTCTGAGGAGACCGGGCGCCGGGGCGTGGTCTGGACCAATGAACAGATCGCCGCCAACCGCGCGCGTCAGGGCGCGCTCATGGGTGAGGCGTTCGGGGTGGCCGCGCTGGCCGGATCGCTCGCCGCCGCGCTCCGCCCCGCGATCAGTTTTGAGCGCTCCATGGCCGGGGTGGGCGCGGTGGCGCGGGCGAATGACGACGAGCTCGACCGGCTCACCGCCACCGCCCGCGAGCTGGGCGCGACCACCCCCTGGGCCGCCTCCGAGGCCGCGGAGGGCATGCGCTTTCTCGCCATGGCCGGGTTTGACACCACCCAGACCATCGCCGCCATGCCGGGCATGCTGAACCTCGCCAGCGCCGGGGCCATCGATCTCGGTCGCGCCGCCGATATTGCCTCGAACGTGCTCTCGGGCTTCGGGCTCGACGCGGCCCAGATGACCCGGCTGGGCGATGTGCTGACCAACACCTTCACCAGCTCCAACACCGATCTCGCCATGCTGGGCGAGACCATGAAGTATGTGGCCCCCAATGCCGCCGCGCTGGGCGTCTCGCTGGAGCAGACCGCCGCCATGGCGGGCAAGCTCGGCGATGCCGGCATTCAGGGCAGTCAGGCGGGCACCGCGCTGCGCGCCATGATGCTGCGCCTCGCAGCCCTCCCGAAGCCCGCCGCCGAGGCCCTCGATCAGCTGGGCGTGGCCACCATGGATGCGACCGGCAATCTGCGCGACATGCCGACGATCCTCGCCGAGGTCCACACCGCCCTGCAGGATCTCGGGACCGGCAGTCAGGCCGCGCTGATCAACGATATCTTCGGCATGGAAGCCGCCAGTGCGGCGACGATCCTTCTGGGCGAGGCGGGCTCCGGCGCGCTGCAGACCTATGCCGAGGCGCTCACCGAGACCGGATCGGCGGCGCGGGTGGCGGCGGAACTGAACGAGAGCACCGCCGGGGCGCTGAAGCGGCTGGGCTCGATCACCGAGAGCCTCGCCATCACCATGGGCACCGTGCTCCTGCCGCAGATCGTCAGCCTTCTCGACCGGGTCATTCCCGTGATCGGCGCGCTGGAGCGCTGGGCCGGGGCGCATCCCGACCTGATCACGCTGGCGTTCCGCCTCACCGCCGGGCTTCTGGCCCTGAAGCTCGCCTCGATCGGGCTGCGCTTTGGCCTCTTCGCGCTTCTGGGACCGGTCCTGCAGATCCTGCGCGCCGGCAGCGGGCTGCTGATCCTGCTGCCGCGCATGGCGGGGGCGCTGACAGCACTCCTCAACCCGCTCCGGCTTCTCAAGGGCGCCTTCATCGCGCTGCGCGTGGCGCTGCTCGCAACCGGGATCGGCGCGCTTCTGGCCGGGATCGCCATGGCAGGCGTGTGGATCACCAATAACTGGTCCGGCCTTGGCACCTTCTTTGCCAATCTCTGGCAGAGCTTCCGCGACGGGCTCGGCCCCGCCGGCCCTATGATCGACCGGCTGGTCGCGGGCGCCCGGAAGATCGGGACATGGATCTCCGGTCTCACCGGCCCGCTCGAGGCCAGCGCCGGCCAATGGCAGAGCTGGGGACAGGCCGCGGGGACCGGCCTCGCGGGCTTTGTGACCATGCTGGGCGAGATCGGCGGCAAGATCGCCGGGATCTTTGATCCGCTGATGGACAAACTCCGCGCGGTCACCGATGCCTTCCGGGTCAGCCTCCTCGACGGGGTCTTTCGCCTCATCGCCGAGTTCAATCCCTTCACCCTCGCGGTCGAGGGCGCCCAGGTGCTGCTCTCGGAACTGGGCCGGGTGCTGGGCCTGCCGGGCGAGATCATCGCCGCCTTTGGCGCGATCGATCTGGCCGAGACCGGGCACCGGATGATCCGCACCCTCTGGGACGGGGCCAACGCGGTGCTCGGCCCCATGGTCGCCGCCATCGGCGCGAAGCTCTCGGGCCTCGTGCCCGGCTGGATGAAGAGCGCCTGGGGCTGGGTCTCCGGCGATGACGGGGACGCGACGCCCCGCGTCGCGGGCGGGCGGGATCGCGGCGGTCCGGTGCGGGCCGGGATCCCCTATCTCGTGGGCGAGCGGGCGCCCGAGATCTTCGTCCCCGGAACCGCCGGTCAGATCCTGCCCGCCCGGACGCTGCGCGCCGCCATGATGGCCGCGACCCTTGCCGCTCCGGCCACACTCCCCGCCGCTGCCGCCATCGCAGAGAGCGCGCCGGCACGCCCGCTGATCGACCGCCGTCCGGCGCTCGCGGCCCCGACACCCGCGCCGCCCGTGATCCGTCATGGCGATACGATCACCATCTCCATCACCGCCGCGCCCGGCATGGATGAGGCGACGCTCGCCCGGCGGATCCGCGAGGAGCTGGAGCGGCGCGAGGATGCCCGCCGCGCCGATCTCCATGACGGGGTGGATTACTGATGGGACCCTCGGCGCTCATCATGATGGCTCTCGGTCCCTTCCGCTTTGGCATGAGCCACGGCGCCTATCAGCGCTTCCAGCGCAGCGCGGGCTATCGCTGGGCCAAGCTTGACCGCCTCGGCCGCGCGCCCGCCCTGCAATATCTCGGCCCCGACACAGAGGAGGTGCGGATGGACGGGGTGATATACCCCCATTTCAAAGGTGGCCTGAGGCAGGTCGATCTGATGCGCGCCCGTGCCGGGCTGGGCCAGCCCCTGATGATGGTCGACGGGCTCGGCTGGGTCTGGAAGCGCTGGGTGATCGCCGGGGTGGACGAGCAGAAGGACACCTTCCTGCGCGATGGCGCCCCCCGCCGCATCACCTTCACCCTCACGCTCCAGAGCTATGGCAGTGATGCCGATGGGCTGAGCGCCAGACTGGGAGGCCTGCTGTGACCCCGTACCGCACCACCGAAGGCGACATGATCGATGCGATCTGCAAGGCGCATTACGGCTCCGAGGCGATGACCGAAGCGGTCTATGACGCCAATCCCGGCCTTGCGGCCCGGGGACCGGTCCTGCCGAAGGGGCTGGTGATCCTGCTGCCCGACGCGCCGGCGGCCCCGGTGCGCCACCCGATCCGGCTCTGGAGCTGACGCCCATGCAGATCGCCTTCCAGATCCGCGCCGATGGGGCCGATATCACCGGCCGCGTCAATGACCGGCTTCTCGGCCTGTCGGTCATCGATGAGGCCGGGGCCCAGGCCGACCGCGCCGAGATCACCCTCGACAATCGCGACATGCGCCTCGCCCTGCCTTCGGGCGGGGCGGTGCTGGAGATCGCGCTGGGCTATCGTGGCGCGCTGGTGGCGCTGGGCCGCTTCGTGGTCGATGAGGTGACCGGCGGGATCGGTCCCGACACGATCACCCTCCATGCCAAAGCGGCCGACATGCTGGGGCCGATCCGCGCCCGCAAGACCCGCGCCTGGACGGACCAGACCCTCGGGCAGATCGCCCGGACCATCGCAGGCGAACACGGGCTGACCGCGAAGGTGGCCGCAAGCCTCGCCTCCGTCGCCTATCCCTATCTCGCCCAGACCGCCGAGAGCGATCTGAACCTGCTCACCCGGCTGGCCCGCGATCTCGACGCGGTGGCCAAGCCCGCCGGCGGCGCGCTCGTGGTGCTGCCCCGCGATGCCACAGAGAGCGCCGGGGGCACCGCCTTGCCCGTCACCCCGATCCAGCGCTCGGAGATCACCTCGGGCCGCTGGAAGATCACCGGGCGCGGCCTCTATGGCAAAGTCACCGCGCAATGGGGCGACCGCGGGGCGGGTGCGGTGCAGACCGTGACCGAGGGGGACGGCACACCGGTCCTCGCCCTGCGCCATCGCCACCCGACCGAAGAAGCGGCCCGCCGGGCGGCCCGCGCCGCGCTCACCCGCAACACCCGTGCCGCAGGCCAGATCGATCTCACCCTCGGCGGCTTCCGCGGGGATCTGATGGCCGGGGCGGAGATCGGGATCGCGGGCCTGCTGCCCGAACTCGACGGGCGCTGGCGTCTGACCCGGGTCACCCACCGCCTCGGCACGACCCTCGCCACCAGCCTGACAGCCGAGCGTGGCACGCCCGAGATGACTGAGACGGAGACGACTGAGACGGGGACCACAGAGCCCGCGACCACAAAAACGGAGACCGCACCATGACCGCGTCCCCCACCGCCCGGCGCCAGCCTCTGGGCGAGATCGGCGAAGGCAGCACCTTCGAGACCCGCTTCGGGATCGCCGACACCGCCGGCGTCTTCGCCCTGACGCTCGCCGCCGGGCCCGATCTGCCCCCCGATGTGACCCTCACCGGCCCGCCCCATCTGGTGGCCTCGTACGGTGCGCTCACCCTGCGCCTCGCGCCCGCAGACCTCGCGCCGCTCGCTCTGAACCGCTCCTATCTCTACAACCTGTGGCACCGCACCGCCGCCGGGCCGCAGCTGCTCTATTACGGCGCCGTGAAGATCCGCGACGCGCTGCCCATCCCCTTTCCCGACACCCCTTACCTCACCCTCGCAGGCGAGATCGTCACCCTCGACGGTCAGCCGGTGATCGTGACCGACGCCTG
>NZ_VFSV01000021.1 GCF_007004065.1 Palleronia caenipelagi
CTTGTTCTCCTTGCGCAGCCGCTCCAGCTCGGCGGCATCGGCCTTCTGGCGGTGTTTCGCTTCCATCGAGCCGAAGGCCTCGATCTCCAGCCGCCAGGTTTTCAGCTGCGTGCCGGTGATCCCCAGCTCTCTCGCAACGCTGCCCTGCGTCGCGCCTGGCTCATGAAGCCGGTCAACCGCGTTCGATGCGGTGTTTGAACCAGTGGCGCACAGCGCATCTAACCTTTGAACTCATCCGTGTATTTCCGTCGATGCTGTCCCATGGCGTGCTCCTCTCATGGACAGGGGTAAAGTACCCCACTGTCCGGTGACAGGGACGAAGATCAGTTGGCCGGGCTGGCGCCGGACAGGTCAGCGATACTATCGGCGCACGGGCACGGCTTAGTGGCCTGCCAAGCGTCAAATGGCTCCTCGGGGATCGCGGCTATGACGCTGATTGGTTCAGAAAAGCTCTGCAGGACAAGGGGATACGCGCCTGCATCCCGGGCCGGAAGAAACGCAAGACGCCGTTCAGATCCGACAAATGGAGATACAAGCGGCGCAACCGCATCGAAATCATGTTCGGCAGGCTCAAGGACTGGGGGCGCGTCGCCACCCGCTATGACCCCTGTCCAAAGGTGTTCCTGTCTGCCATCATTCAGCGCCGCTCGTTCATCCTTGGGTCGATCCGACGCAAACGGAGGGCGTTGGTGAGGACTGATACCGAAGAGAGCGCCATGGCGCCTGCTGCAAAGACGGGCGATAGCAAGAGCCCGAAGGCCGGATAAAGAACGCCCGCAGCCAAGGGGATCAACGCGACGTTGTATCCAAAGGCCCATGCCAGATTTTGGCGGATGTTCGTCATCGTTCTGCGGGACACCTCGACCGCGTTGACCACGCCACGCAGATCGCCCGACATGAGGACAACATCTGCGCTTTCAATGGCGACATCCGTGCCAGTCCCGATCGCGATGCCAACGTCGGCATGGGCCAGTGCGGGCGCATCGTTGATCCCGTCGCCGACAAATGCAACCTTGCGGTTTCCGTGCCGCAGATCGTCAAGCGCCGCCACTTTCCCGTCTGGCAAGACCCCAGCGATCACATGGTTGATTCCGGTCTCTCTGGCGATTGATTCCGCGGTGGCCTGCTTATCCCCCGTGATCAGCGCGACTTCAAAGCCAAGCTCCCGAAGTGCGGCAATCGACGCCCGACTTGTCGGTTTGACCGGATCGCTCACACCGATCACAGCAGCCAGCTGACCATCCACAGCGGCATAGAGCGCGGTCCTGCCTCGGTGGGCCAGGTCACGCTCGACCGCTGTCAGCGGCGCCATCTCGACTGCTTCGCGGTGCATGTAGCGGTCGGCGCCCACTATGACGTGACGCCCTTCAACTATCGCAGCGACGCCATATCCGGTGGTCGAGCGGAACTCTGCCGCCCGTGGCACGTCAATGCCCTCACTTTCCGCTCCCCGGACAATCGCTTCGGCAATAGGGTGCTCGGATTGGGCCTCGACGGCTGAGATCAGTCTAAGAACCGTCTCGCGGTCGAAGTCTCCTGCCACCGCGACATCGGTCAGTGTTGGACGCCCTTCGGTCACGGTGCCGGTTTTGTCGAGCGCGATGACGTCGACCTCGGCCAAAGCCTGAAGCGCATCACCTTTGCGGAACAGGACGCCCATCTCGGCCGCCCTGCCCGTTCCGACCATGATCGAAGTCGGTGTCGCTAAACCCATGGCACAGGGACAAGCAATGATCAGGACGGAGACCCCCGCCACCAAGGCTAATGTCAGCGCCGGATCGGGACCCAAGATCAACCATGCGAGCACTGTCAGCGCGGCCACACCCATGACTGCGGGCACGAACCACATCGTGACGCGATCGACCAGCCCCTGGATGGGCAGCTTGGCGCCTTGTGCATCTTCGACCATGCGAATGATCTGCGACAGCGTCGTATCGGCACCAACCCGCAACGCTCTGACTGTGAGACTGCCAGTGCCATTGACTGTTCCGCCGGTCACCGTTGCGCCGGACGATTTGGAAACCGGCACAGGTTCTCCGGTGATCATGCTCTCATCGACATTGCTGGTGCCATCGACCACCTCTCCGTCTACGGGAACCCGCTCACCGGGACGAATAAGGACCGTATCCCCGGTGGTCAGAGCATCTACATCCGTTTCGACGAACTGCTCTCCCCGCAAGACCTGAGCGGTGCGCACCTGTAGTCCGAGTAGTGCCTGAATTGCAGCTCCCGTCCGGCCTTTCGCGCGCGCTTCGAGCCAGCGGCCAATCAGGATCAGGACCACGATCACGGCGGCGGCTTCGAAATAAACTGCGCGCACCCCTTCAGGCAACAGGCTCGGCAGGAAGGTCGCCACGACAGAATAGGACCATGCGGCGCCGGTGCCCATCGCAACAAGGCTGTTCATGTCCGGCGCGCCCCGGAGCAACGCGGGGATTCCTTTCGCAAAGAAGTGACGTCCCGGACCGAACAGGACCAGCGTCGTCAGCACGAACTGGATCATCCACGAGGTCTGTGTCCCGATGCTGTGCTGGATTGCCATGTGGAACGCCGGGATTAGATGCGCGCCCATCTCAAGAATGAACACCGGCAAAGTCAGAGCCCCGGCGAGCAGCACGTTCCGCCGGAGGTTCTCCGCTTCGTCGGCCTTGCGCTCGACGCGCGACTGGCTGGCATTCGCCCCGCTGATCTCGGCCGGATAGCCTGCCGCGGTTGCGGCCGCGGCCAGACCGGCGGGCGAGGTTGCGCCTTCGAGAAAAGTCACAGTTGCTGTTTCAGCAGCCAAATTCACCGCCACGGACAGAACCCCGGGAACCTCCACCAATGCCTTGTCCACGCGTCCCACACAGGATGCGCAGGACATGGAGGCCACATTCAGGGTCACTTGCCCGGTCCTCGCGGGATAGCCGAGATGGTCCAAAGCCTCTGCGGCATCCGCGAGGCGGTCCGGACGATCAAGGCTCAGGCGGGCCGTCTCGGCAGCGAGGTTTACGGAAACATCGGATACGCCGTCCAGAGCTGTCAGCGTTCGTTCGACCCGGCCCACACAAGATGCGCACGACATTCCGTCGATGCTCAGTGTCGCTTCAACTTGTCCGGTCATGATGATCGCCTTTTCCTTATTCGGACAGGATATAAGGCTTCCAGTCACTGGAATCTCAAGGGGGAGACGGCCTTTTTCTGCAGGCCCGTTATGCACCCGGCTGGATCAGCGTGCCAGTCTGTGAAGAGTCACCAGAATCTGGCGCTCCTCATTCGCAGGTTCCACGCAAATCTCCAGCGCGCTGCCGTCAGACCGACGAAGGAACGACAGACCCGCTGTGATACGGTCGCGCAGATCGGCAGCGTTTTCACCGATCCCACCGCTGAACACGACGCAATCCAGCCCGCGCATCGCAGCCGCCATTCGGGCAATCTCCTCAATTACCCGCTCGATGAAATAGGCGATGGCCTGGGCCGCCTCAGGGGCGTCCGAGGTGGCAAGGTCGCGCATGTCGTTGGACATCCCTGACAGGCCAAGCAGCCCCGACTGGTGATACAGAACGCGTTCAATCTCATCAGCGTCCGAGCCGTTCTTCATCAGATGCAGCAGCACGCCGGGGTCGATCCGCCCGCAGCGGGTGCCCATGGTGAGGCCGTCGAGCGCCGTAAATCCCATGGAGGTCGCCACCGACCGCCCCCCGGCCACCGCCGTTACGGAGCAGCCATTGCCCAGATGGGCTATAGCGATCTTGCGGTCTGCGAGAGGATAGCCACCGCGCTCCAGAGCATCGCAGATCGAGGCACAGGCGAGACCGTGGAACCCGTAACGCCGGACCCCTTCGTCGAAATACTGCCGCGGAAGGGCGAAGCTTTCGTGCACCCACGGTTTGCCCGCGTGGAACGCTGTGTCGAAGCACGCCACGTGGGTTGCCTCGGGGAATTGCGCCTGCGCGGTCTCGATCCCGAGAATGCCATGGGGCTGGTGCAGAGGAGCCAACGGGATCAGCTCGCGCAACGCGTGAAGCACCTCAGGCGTCACCGGCAGCGGGTCGTTAAAGTGTGTCCCGCCGTGGACGATGCGATGTCCGACGCCGGTGATGCGCAGCTCTGGCCGGAGCCGGGAGATGGCCGCGCAAAGCTCGGTCAGCGCCTCGCCATGACCAGCGGCTCCGAGGCTGCCCTGTACCTGTTTGCCGTACGCGTCACGGATCGCCAATGTGGCCGCATCCGAGCCCAACCGCTCGGCGCTGCCGGACAGGAGGATCTCCGCCGGGTCGCTGGCCTCGGAGAGCCCGAACTTCATCGAGGAGCTGCCTGCGTTCAGGGCGAGATACGCGTCGGTCATGGGAGGTGCCTTTGGGGACGCTAGGAACGACCCCCGACCCCATAGGGCCGGAGGCCGGGGAGTTTACTCTGCCGCCATGTCGCTCGCGTCGACGCCAGCGACGGCCACGGGCTTCTTCATCGCGTCACGACGGAAGGGTTCACCCAGTTCCTGATTGATCATCGCCTCGATGAGCGTGGTCTTGCCGTGCTTCATCTGGTCCTCGATGGCCTGTTCCAACGCAGCGGTGAGCTCGTCCATGGTCCGGGCGACGACGCCTTGCAAGCCGCACGCCTTGGCGATGCCCGCGTAGCTCACCTGCTCATCCAGCTCGGTACCGACGAAATTGTCGTCGAACCAGAGGGTCGAGTTCCGCTTTTCCGCGCCCCACTGGTAATTGCGGAAGACGATCTGGGTGACGGCGGGCCATTCCTTGCGGCCGATGGCGGTCAGCTCGTTCACCGCGATGCCAAAGGCGCCGTCCCCGGCAAAGCCAACCACCGGCACATTCGGGCAGCCGATCTTGGCACCAACAATGGCAGGCAAACCGTAGCCGCACGGACCGAAGAGACCCGGCGCGAGGTATTTGCGACCCTCGTCGAAGCTGGGATAGGCGTTGCCGATCGCGCAGTTATTACCGATGTCGGAGGAGATGATCGCTTCGCGCGGCAGGGCGCTCTGGATCGCGCGCCACGCCATGCGGGGGCTCATCCAGTCGGGCTTGGCGGCACGGGCGCGCTCGTTCCAGGAGGTGCCAGGATCGTCGTCTTCGTGATCCATAGAGGACAGCTGCTGTGCCCAGCGGGATTTGGTCTCGGCGATCTTCGCCTTGCGCTCCTCGCGGCCCGCATCCCCGGCCGTATCGGAGAGCTGAGACAAGATACCCCGGGCGACCTTGGCGGCATCCCCCACGATGCCCACGGAAACCTTTTTGGTCAGGCCGATGCGGTCAGGGTTGATGTCCACCTGAATGATCTTCGCGTCGGCGGGCCAGTACTCCATCCCGTAGCCCGGCAGGGTCGAGAACGGATTCAGACGGGTTCCGAGGCAGAGGACCACATCGGCTTCCTTGATCAGCTCCATCCCGGCCTTCGATCCGTTATAGCCCAGCGGTCCGGCAAAAAGCGGGTGCGAGCCGGGAAACGCGTCATTGTGTTGGTAGCCCACGCAGACCGGCGCATCGAGCCGTTCGGCCAGCGCCTGACTTGCGGCGATCCCGCCATCCGAAAGCACGACACCGGCCCCGTTCAGGATCACCGGGTTCTTCGCTTCGGACATCAGTTTGGCAGCCTCGGCCACGGCTTTTTCACCACCGGCGGCGCGCTCGAATTCAACGGCGGTGGGCAGCTCGATATCCACGACCTGCGTCCAGAAATCCCGCGGGATGTTGATCTGCACAGGGGCGGAGAGATGATGCGCCTTGCCGATCACACGGGCCAGAACCTCGGCGATGCGGGTCGGGTCGCGCACCTCCTCCTGATAGGCCACCATGTCTTCGAACAGCTTCATCTGCTCGACTTCCTGAAAGCCCCCCTGACCGATGGTCTTGTTTGCGGCTTGCGGCGTGACCAGCAGGAGCGGCGTGTGGTTCCAATAGGCGGTTTTTACAGCGGTGACGAAATTCGTGATGCCCGGCCCGTTCTGGGCGATCATCATGCTCATCTCGCCGGTCGCGCGGGTGTAGCCATCGGCCATCATGCCGGCGCTGCCCTCATGGGCGCAGTCCCAGAAGGTGATACCGGCCTTTGGGAACAGGTCCGAAATCGGCATCATGGCCGAGCCGATAATGCCGAAAGCATGGCGGATGCCGTGCTTTTGCAGGGTTTTGACGAAGGCTTCTTCGGTGGTCATCTTCATGGCGTGTCTCGTCCTTTCAAACAGGGTATTCCGGGGTCAGGCGGTGTGGTCTTCGAGGATCATATCCGAGGCTTTCTCGCCGATCATGATCGCAGGTGCGTTGGTATTACCAGAAACGATTTCTGGCATGATGGAACAATCGGCGATCCGCAGACCCTCAATCCCATGGACCCGCAATCGGGCATCGACCACGGCGTCGGGACCGGGGCCCATCTTGCAGGTGCCGGTGGGATGGTAGATCGTCGTGGAGAAATTTCGCGCCCACTCCAGAGTGCCCGCGTCATCCTCCATGTCCAGGGTGTTGTCGGGCCGGTAGGCAGCGGAAATCTTGCCCTTGAGCGGTTCGAACTCTGCGATCCTGCGGGCTATCTTTACCCCGGCGGTGACGGTCTGGCAGTCGGTTTCGGTCGACAGATACCGCGGGTGGATCTTCGGATAGGTGCGCGGGTCGGACGACGCGATCCGGATCTCCCCCCGGCTTTCGGGTCTGAGCTGACAGACCGACATGGTAAAGGCGGAAAACGGATGCACCCCCTCGCCCGGACTGTCCGCTGACCAAGGCTGGACGTGGAACTGAATGTCGGGCGTCTCCACATGGGGGCCGGTGCGCATGAAGCCGGTGGCAAGACTCGCCGCCATGGTCATCGGCCCGGAGCGGAAGAGCGCGTATTTCAGGGCAATGCGCGCCTTGTTCACCAGACTGCGCACCTCGTCATTCAGCGTGGGCTCGTTACATTTGAAGACCAGCCGGGCTTGCAGGTGGTCCTGAAGGTTTTTGCCCACGCCGGGCAGATCGTGACGCACCTCCACACCCGCTGCCCGGAGCTGTTCCGCCTCCCCGATCCCTGAGAGCATCAGGAGATGCGGCGAGCCAATGGCTCCGGAGGACAGCACCACCTCGCGCCCTGCTCTGACCCTTTGCTCGGTCCCTGAGCGGTCGCGATAGACGACCCCGGTCACCCGGCGCCCGTCGAAGGTCAACCGGCTGGCCTGCGCACCGGTGATCACGGTGAGGTTCTCGCGATCCTTCACCGGACGCAGGAACGCTACAGCGCTGGAGCAGCGCCGTCCTTTGTGAGCGGTCAGCTGAAAGTACCCGACGCCCTCCTGCGTGGCGCCGTTATAGTCGGGATTGAACGGGTAACCCGCCGCCTGCGCGGCCTCGACCCAGGCATCGCAAATGGGCCGCGACAGCCGCATATTCGACACCGAGAGCGACCCGTCCGCGCCGTGAAACTCACTGGCACCGCGCTCTTGCCGCTCGGACCGCTTGAAGAGCGGCAGCACCTGATCCCAGCCCCAGCCCGGATTGCCCATCTGCTGCCAGCGGTCGTAATCCTGTGGCTGGCCACGCACATAGAGAAGTCCGTTCAGTGAGGACGACCCACCCAGAACCTTGCCTCGCGGCCAGTCGAGCTGGCGGCCATTGAGACCCGGATCGGGCTCGGTGCGGTAACACCAGTCCACGCTCGGATTATGCATGGTGCGGAAATAGCCGACGGGGATGTGGATCCACGGATTCCAGTCCCGCCCGCCCGCCTCTAGCAGCACGACGCTGTTCTGTGGATCGGCCGAGAGGCGATTCGCGAGAACGCATCCGGCAGAGCCCGCTCCAACGATCACATAATCCGCAATCCTCTCCGCCATGTCCCGGTCTCCCCCCGAACCTCTGCGCCAAGAAATCTTTTTCTTGCCACGCAAGCAATAATACTATCATTATTGAGACTGCAAGTATCAATATTTGCGAACCGGGAGGAAAAAATGAAAGTATCAAAAACTCTGAGCCGCATCTCGCGCCGGGATCTCCTGCGCCTGTCGGGCCAGTATGGCATGTCGTCCGTTCTGCTCGGCGCTGGCGCCCTGACGGGCGCGGCGACGCTGCCGCAGCTCGCCAAGGCAGCCGAGCATACCGCGGAAAAGCGATTCGCGAAGGAAGCAAAGCACACGCTCAAACTCGGCGCGTCGGGCTTTAACGAGCGCAACCTGCTCATCGAGCGGGCCGGTGTTCTGGAATTCGCCCGCGATCTGGAGGAGCGCACCGAGGGCGAGATCCGTGTGGAATTCATCGGGGACAACCAGATTTGCGGCCAGCTAAACTGCGTCGAGAAAACCCAGCTCGGCGTTGTCGACATGTATGCGGCCTCGACCCAGAACTCCGCTGGCGGCGCGCCCTATCTGAACGTGCTGGACTACGCCTATATGTTCCCCAGCCGTGCCTCGCAGTATCATTTCCTCTACAGCCCCGAGTCGATGAAAGTCCTGCGCGAGCCGCTGGAGCAGCGTCACGGGCTGAAATTCCTGTTCAGCCATTGCGAACTGCGCGGCATCCAGTTGGGCCAGTCCTTTGCGGGCAAGCCGACGGTGACGAAGCTCGAAGAGCTGTTCGGCACGAAAAACCGCGTCACCGGCACCCAGCTGGGCCGGATTGCCATGCAACTTCTGAACCTCAACCCGGTGCCGGTCGCCTGGGAAGAAACCCTAGACGGGCTAAAGCAGGGCCTGATCGACGGTGCCGAGACCTGGGCCTCTGCAGTGGCCTATGCCAACATGGCGCCGGTGGTCAGCCAGTCGGTCGATCTGCGCTTCTTCTGCGGCACCGAGCACACCTCCATGTCCGCCAAGGTCTTCGACGGCCTCGAAGGGCACCTTCAGGACGCGGTGATGGAATCCGCCTATCTGGCGCAGGTCCATGTGCAGGCCGCCAATGAAGCCGCGCTGGTGAAAACCGTGGGCTTCAGCGATCCGCAACTGCCCGGCACGATCTTCGCCGAGAATGACGTGACCCCGGCTTTCCTCGCGGATGATCAGATCAAGATGGCCGAGGAAATGTGCTCGCCCGAGTTCAATCCCGATCCGTGGGCCCAGTGGCGCGACCGTCTCGATAAGTGGGCTGGTGGCATGGACACCTATCAGACGATCTACGACGTCGCCCGGCAGATCCCAGCGGACACGAAGCCCGAGAACGTCTCCCCCACCCGCTGGTGGCGCTCGGCCTGAGCAAAGTCAAAACCGGCCGGTGCGCGAGATCACGCGCCGGCCTTACCCGGGGCCGCGTGACGACGTGACCCGGATTTATGACCCAAAGGGAGGAATGGGGCATGACCGGACTATTTCAGGGTGCGGGAGAGATCTTCTCGGCCCTGGCCGACGGCGATTCATGGATGCTGAGCGAAGCGATGACCCAGCCCGCCATCTGGCCGCTGGGCCTGATCGCGATGATGGCCGTGGCGGTGCTGATCCTGTTCGCCTATCGCCTGAGCCCATGGCTGGAGCGTAATTTCGAGTCCACCGTCATGGTGGTCTCCTATCTGGCGATCGGCGGCATCATCTTTGTCGAAGTGTTCCGGCGGTTCGTCCTGTCGCAGCAGGCACCGTGGTCCACCACCCTGCCCCCTTTCCTGTTCCTGATCATGACGTGGTTCGGGTGCAGCTATAACGTCAAGCTCCGGACCCATCTGGCCTTTGCCGAATTTCGGGGGGCCATGCCTCGCGTCGGACAAATGGCCTGCCTGATCCTCGATGCCGCGCTCTGGATCGGGTTCTCGTGGATTGTCGTCGTCACCTCCACCCGGGTCGCGGTGAACTCGGCCTCGAATTTCCAGATCATGCTGGGCACCGACAACGTGATGCAATGGTGGTTTCTTGTCTCGGTCCCGCTGGCCTTTACCGTCCTGGTGGCGCGGGTTCTGGAGAACCTCTTGACCGACTTTGACAACTACCGCACCGGCGCGCCGCTCTTGCAGCAAGCCGTGATCGGAGGCGACTGACATGGCCGATTCAACCATCGTGACCCTGATCTCCATCGGCGTCACCGTTCTTTTCATGCTGGGCGTGCCGGTGTTCCTCGTCATCGGCTACTGGGTGATCGGCATGTCCTTTCTCCTCGGGATGCCGCTGGACAATATCGGCGCAGCGCTGGCGGATGTGTTCACCGACGGCTTTGCGCTGCTGGCCATGCCGCTCTTCATCCTCACCGGGGATCTGATCAACCGCTCGGGCATCGCAAGACGGCTCAGCGATTTTGCCTATGCCTGCCTTGGCTGGATCCGCGGTGGCCTCGCCATGGCGTCGCTCGGGGCCTGCGGGCTGTTTGCGGCGATCTCCGGGTCGAACTCGGCCACCACGGCCACCATCGGCTCCATGCTCCACCCGGAAATGGTCAAGGGCGGCTATGACGAACGCTTCTCCGCCGCCACCGCCGCCGCAGGCGGTACGGTGGGGATCATCATCCCGCCCTCGATCATCTTCATCGTCTACGGGTTCCTGATGAACCTGCCGATTTCCGATCTCTTCGTAGCGGGGATTATCCCGGGCACGATGATGGTTCTGGGCATGATGCTGGCCTGCTTCCTCGTGTGCTGGAAAAACGGCTGGGGCTATATCATCGCCCTCAGCCCGTCCCGGATCATCAAGACCGCCATCGGCGCGTGGCTGGGTTTCTTCGCCATCGGGCTCGTGCTCTGGGGCATCTACACAGGGAAATTCTCGCCCACGGAAGCCGCAGGTGTCACCGTGGGGTTCTGTGTTATCGTCGGGTTCCTGTGCCTGCCGCTCTATAAGCTCATTGGTGGCGCCAAGGAAAAGCCCGTCAGCGAGAAATCCTTTGCCGAGATGCTGGTCGTCGAAGGGTTCAGCCCGCTGGAACTGCCCTCGATCACCATGCGTTCAGCGCAGATCACGGGCATCCTCGCGCCGCTCATTGCCGTTTCAGTGGTGATGCAGCAGATCCTGTCGGTGCTGGGCGCGCAGGAAACCATCGGTAATTTCGTCACCTCCATGGGCGGCTATCACGCCGTGCTCTTCACCTCGATGGCCATCGTCTTCGTCGCCGGGATGGTGCTCGAAAGCCTGCCTGTTACCATCATCCTCGCGCCGATCCTCGCCCCTATCGCCCATTCGGTGGGAATCGAGCCGGTGCAATTCGCGGTGGTGTTCCTCGTGGGCGCGTCCATTGGCTTCATCACGCCGCCATACGGGCTGAACCTCTACGTGGCTTCCGGGGTGACGGGTGTTCCCTATTTCCGCCTGCTCCGCTATGCGATGGTCTACCTGGTAGCGCTGCTGACTGTCTGGATCATCGTGGCACTGGTGCCGTCGCTGTCCACAGCCCTGCTACCGCAACGGTAGGATGATACGCGATGGATGGGGATAAGAGTGCGACGATCCCGACCAATCTGCGTCTCTTGCTGGTGATCGAGGAAATCGCCCGGGCCGGGGTACCTGTCACCCCGACTGAGGTCAACGCTCACCTGGGCCTGCCCAAGCCCACCATCCATCGCCTTTTTTCTACCCTCACGGACGAGGGCTTCCTACAACAGGACATCGACGGTCGTACGTATTCCCCCGGCCCGCGTCTGCGTACGCTGGCCGGGGGTGTTTTGTCTTCGCTCCGGATCCGTACCGCCCGGCAAGCCATCCTGCGCCGGCTCAGTCGCGAGATCGGCGAGACTTGCAACATCGCTCTGCCCGACCGCGACGCGATGATCTATCTGGAGCGCGTCGAGACCGAATGGCCGCTGCGGATCCAGTTGCCCATCGGCACGCGCGTGCCCTTCTATTGCACCGCCAGTGGCAAGCTCTATCTCAGCAGTCTGGCCAGCAATCATCTCAAGAGTTACGTGGCCGCGACGCGTCTTGAAGCGCACACGCCAAACACCCTCACCGACCCCGACGCACTGATGGACGAACTGTCGCGCATTCGGTCTCAGGGCTATGCGCTCGATCGCTCGGAATTTATGGATGGAATGGTCGCACTGGCTGTTCCGGTGCAGGATCCCAACGGGCGGCTGATGGTCACCCTGTCCTTCCACGCGCCGACGCAGCGCTTCGACGCCGATCAGGCGCTCTCGTGCCTCGACAACCTCAAACAAGCTGCCGCTGCGCTGGCCGGACTGGTTGAAAGCGATATAGAACCCGCCTGATCGGACGCCGAAAGACGGTCAGACGCCGCGCTTGTTCCCCCAGATCAGAACATGAAGCTGCGGCAGAATGCGGGGGGTAAACCACCGGTCTTCCATAGCGAGTCCGGTCAACCACCCCAGTCGATCCGCCAGCGCTTGGGGATCGACCGGTATCTCAGGGTCCACCTCAGGATTCCCGGGCTGGAGATAGAGCGGCAGGTCCGGATGGCGCGCATGGGCGTCTTTGGCCCAGTCAAAGTCGGCTTGGTCAAACACGACGATCTTCATAACCGTGCTGCGCGCAGCGCGACCTGCCTCGACACAATCGGCAAAAACGCTCCAGTCCACGGTCTCGCCACTGGAAGGCGGCTTGGGCGACAGAACCAGTGTGTCGAGCGCGCCGAACCAGCCCCGGGCGAGCGAGCCCTGGGTTTCGCAGGCAAAACGGTAACCCGCCGCGCGTCCAAGTGCGATGACCGGTCCAAAGTCCTGAATTGCCGGGTTACCACCGCTGAGCGAAATCGTGACCGGCTGATCTCCGGACAGGTGCCGCAACTCGGCCCAGACGTCCTCTGACGACATTGGCGCCCATGTGTGGCGATAGCGGCTTTCCACGGCATGAAGACTATCGCACCACACGCAGCGATAATCACACCCACCGGCGCGAACGAACAGGGTTGGTTCCCCGATCAGAGCGCCTTCGCCCTGAATGGTCGGGCCGAAGATCTCGGCGATGCGCAGAACCGTCACGGGCGATATTCGGCCCAGGTTTTGGGCGTCTCGCTGACCTGTACGGCGCTCGTTTCCGGCCAGCGGGATTTGCACCAGTCGTAGAAATGTTTGGCCATGTTCTCTGCGGTGGACGGCACATCCATGACGTCGTTCAGGTGACGATGGTCGAATGTGTCATCAATATAGACCTTCAACGGCTTCAGATCGTGGTAGTCACGCACGAACCCATCCGCATTCAGCGTCTCTGAGGCCAGCTCGACCACCACGATATAGTTGTGCCCATGCAGACGGGCACATTGATGATCGTCCGGCAAATGGGTCAGTTGGTGCGAGGCGGAGAAGTGGAATTCCTTACGAATCCGGTACATCAGGATGCCTCCTTCGCCTCAATGGCCGTGGTCCAGTAATCGGGGTCGGCATAGGATGTGGGGTCTTCGACTCCCGCGAGATGAAACGCTTCTCGCCGCTCGACACATGTCCCACACCGCCCGCAATGAACGGCGCCACCCTTGTAGCAGGACCATGTCTCGGCGAATGGCGTACCATGTTTCGCCCCATCCGCAACGATGTCGGCCTTCGAGCGGGTGACGAACGGGGTATAGAGTTGCACATCCGCATAGCCGTCGAGGGCCTGACGCTGCATTGCGTCAAAGGCTGTTGTAAACTCGGGACGGCAGTCGGGATAAATAAAGTGATCTCCCCCGTGAACAGCCGTCGCGACCGCGTCATCCCCATTGGCCGCCGCGATTCCAAAACCGATCGCGAGCATGATCGCGTTTCGGTTAGGAACAACGGTGATACGCATGGTGTCTTCGGCATAATGCCCGTCAGGGACGTCGATGTCATCGGTTAGCGCGGAGCCCGTCAGGGCAGCGCCGATGGTCCGCATATCAATGAGGTGATGCGGCACGCCCAGTCGAACAGCGGCCGACGCGGCGTAGTCCAGCTCTTTACGATGGCGCTGGCCGTAGTCAAAGGACACGAGTCGGGTCAGCTGGTGCTCTGCGGAGACGATATGGGCCAGAGACACGGAGTCGAGCCCGCCCGAGCAAATCACGAGTGTTTTCATTTTTAACCCTTGTTTTGATAACCGGGTAGGCTGCGACCGGTAGGCTCGCTTACAGCGACGGCGTCTTCTCTGCAAGGGTCGCTCTGAGAGACGTCTCGTCTGAGACCGGCAGTGGTACTCTGGATGCAGGTCTCGTGTAGCGCCAGATCTGCCGTTTGCTCAGGTCGCTCAGCGTCGGGGATCCGTATGCCCCATCAGTCGCAAGAGAGACCCTGTGGGATCGCTACCAAGCGGCGATCACACTCCACGAGAACCGTAGTGGACGGCAACAGTTCAGCCGCAGCCTCAGGCGACCGCGGATCCCCCCGATCAACTTCGGTATAGGAGAGGCCATTTGCGGACAGGAAGAGCTTCGCCACAGTCCCGCGGACCGCAAATTTCACATTCTGCGCGATATCTCCCGTCTCGTCTGCGAGTGCGTTCAGCTTCGAAACGACAACGCCGATCACGGCATCCTAACTGTTGATCGCCGGTCCGCCGCTATTGCCGGGCTGCACCGGTGCGGAGATCTGGATGCTTGTCTCATCTCTGCCAAGCCTCTTCATCGAGGAGACGACACCCCGGCCCACCGTCAATCCGTCGAGGAGATCCCGCTCAGGAAATCCGGCAATCTTGATGTCGGCATTGAGCGCCACGCCGTCTCTCCCGAAGGGCAAAGCCCTTGCTTGTATGGATGCTGTGAATGCGAGAGCGGTGAGATTGAAGGTTGAATTTACGCTCTGGACCTGTGCTGGCTTGCCGGCACGCGCCACGATGCTGTATTCTTAGACCACATGCGGATTTGTCTGTGTAACACCGTCGTCGGTCACGAAGAACGCGGTCCACATTGATGTCTCGCCGCCGGCAGGGGCTGTCTCGGCCGGTTCTGCCACCACATCGGCGCGATGCTCGCCGGGAGCCTCGGCAATTTCCCACGCAAAGCGCGTCAGCAGCCCGGTTTCGACGCGTAGAAATTGGGTCGCCTCACCGATCTGGAGACTTCCCGAGACCAGAGCGACGTCAGGCTGCAGATCACGGGCCGCAATGATGACGACCGTTGACCATGGTCCCCCGATCCTGTTGCTGCGGGCATACATGAGTCAGCTGCGCGTCTCGACAGATGTTATTCAGATCTTTTTCGTCGCAGAGCATGTAGGCCCGCCAGGGTCGATCCGGAGATCGTTCCAGCCTATCGTGCAGCTCAATCAGAGCAGCGCTGCCAAGGTCTTCGAGAATGACCGTCAGATCCTTGTCGCGATGCATCCCGCGTTCCATCACATCGGCGCGCAGTGTCCGATCGAGCCGATCCAAGGGCAGGAGCATAGAAATCCCCAACTTCGGCGCATATTTCGGACGGCAACCTTCCTCCTCCATACGTGAAAGCGTCAGTAGCGTCAGCAATCCGACATGGGCATTGGCGGATTTCGCGATATCGAATTCCCTCCTGGTAAACCGCTCCAGCGCTGTTTGGCTCCCGCGGCCCCCAGATCCGTCAAAAAGACCATTGTAATCCCCTGTGAGTGCGATTGCTGCCTGTAAGAACCGCTTTTCACCCAGAGCCAGCGGCCGGGCATCGAACTATGCCGAGAGGTCTCCGGAGACGGAATATCTTCTGTCTCGCCACGCCAGTCGACCTCCCGCAGTTATTTTTGCCCCGTGGAACAACATGCATCCTGCGGGTAATGGACCGGCAGCTTTGCGGCTGGAGAGGATTGCGCCAGCCGCCTCCGCCAGCACAACATCCTCCGCAGTGGCATACCGGCCGTTCTCGCTGAGCGATACTAAAGCCAGGTTGGCCCGCCACCGGTCAACCCCGGGAGTCACGCTCCGGGTGACTTCGGTGTCGGTCCGTCCGCGAGGCGGACCACAAGTCGCGGAGCAGATCTGCGACATCCGCTTCGGCGATCAGGTCGGCCGCCAGGTCTTCCATCATCCGGACGCCCTCACCCGGATCAGGTCGAAGAGCGATGCCGTTCAATCGCAGGAAGGTAAAAGCGGCAACGAAAGCGGTCCGTTTGTTTCCGTCGACGAAAGCGTGAGCCTTGGCGATCCCGTAGGCATACGCCGCTGCAAGGTCGAAGACATCCGGTGTCTCATAGGTGGCGAGATTGACGGCCCGCATGCAGCCCATCTCCAGCAATGCCGTATCACGCGTCCCGGGCGCGCCGCCGTGCCGCGCGATCTGGCGGTCGTGGACAATGTGCAGGGCAGCCAAGGGCACCCACACCCAGGATGTCATGCAAGAGCCTGAAGCAGCTCGCGGTTCTCATCCATAACCACCTCTGCGGCAGCCAGCGCAGACTGTAATTCCGGGTTCTCCGTCATCAGCTTCAACCCGCCATCATCCGTGCGAACAACGTACAGAGTATCGCCTTCCTTGGCATCAAGGAGCGCGAGCATATCAGCGGTCAGGGTCATCACGGCGGAATTCCCGACCTTGCGGATCTTCGACTGAATCATGGAACGCCCCTTAAGTTTATACATCTGTATATCCAAATAGGGCGCATGTCGTCAACTGTCCGTGCTTGAGCCATGCGTGACCGACACTTGCATCAAGAGCTCTGTCCAACTGGCAGAGCTGAGAGAGGATGATTGTCAGGCACCCATCGCGGCGCGGTACATTTTCAGCGTGGGATCATCTCCGAGATCGACGTCATCCAAAGTCAGCATCCCACCGACTTTGATGTTCCGTTTCAGACAGACCCCGTGCGCGAGGCCAATGGGCAGCGCGTGACCGGCCTTCGCCCGAGGCATGGCACGGCCCCACACAGTATATCCGCCCTCTCCATCAAGAGTTTCGCCAGCGGTCAGATCCCGCTTTGCCACAGACGCGACAGTGCCGCGCATCTCACGCGCCTGCCCCGTCGGCTCACACCGCAAAGCAGCGCTCAAGACCGAGACCGACAGTTCCAGCCCGATCAGGTGAAAGGGCTTATACATGGCGGCAAACCGACCCGTCGCGTCGGTAGGCAAGCCATACTGGCGAAAGCACGCGGCCGCATAATCGTTGGGCGCCTCGATGACGACATAGACGCCCCAGCGCAGATCCCGAAACACCGGCCGACCATCGCGTTCCAGCGAGGACACGGTTTCGACCAATCCCCGCCGCTCGAGCTGTCCGCCAAGATCACGGGGGCGCAGGACATGGGCGAGATCATCGACACCGCAGGGTGGAAAGCTCAGCCCGTCATCGGGCACATCCAACCCACAGGCATTGGCGATCGCCACCATCTCGATAGCGCTCTTGGTCCCGTCGAGAAAGGAATTGAACATCTGGGGGTTCATCCCGGCCCCCTGCGCCTCACCTGGAGTGAGCCCGTAATGGGTCCAGACCGTGTCCGGGGTCACCGCGTGATAGGCTGGCAGGTATTTGGTGCCTTTGCCTGCTGCGGCGACGTGAAACCCCGATGCACGCGCCCAGTCCACCATCTCGGAGACCAGCGCGGGTTGGTCGCCATAGGCCATGGAATAACAAAGACCGGCCGCACGGGCTTGCTGCGCAAGGAGCGGCCCAACCAGCACGTCGGCCTCAACGTTGACCATGACCACATGTTTGCCCCCCGACAGAGCCGCCTCCGCGTGGTCGATGCCGGCACGGGGATTACCGGTGGCTTCGATCACCACGTCTACATCATCTGACCACGCGAGGGCTTTGCCATCCTCCACAAACCGGGTCGCTGCAATGCGATCATCGTCCCAGCCCACGTTCCGACACGCCGCTTGCGCCCGATCAGGAGATAGATCGGCAATGACGCTGACCTCAAGACCCGGAATCGTCGGGACCTGACTGAGGAACATCGAACCGAATTTACCACTCCCGATCAACCCGGCCCGAATGGGACGACCACGGTCTTCGGCCTCTCGGGCTAATCTGGCTAGGTTCATCTCTTCCTCCGCGTGACGGGCTGCTCGGACCGAGGATACGGTGCCCAAGGTGATCTGTCACACGCAAAGAAAAAACGCCGCCCGAAGCAACCCGGGCGGCGTGGGGGACTGAGCTCTGACGGGATCAGTTGATCCGAAGACCGTCGGCCCCAAACTTGTGCAATTTGTCCAGCTGAGGCGTCAGATAGATGTCGTCGCCGTGGCTGACCTGAATGTCGCCGTTGATGCGAACCGTTACCAGGTCGGCCAGACCCGTGTCGTGGATGTGGAGGAACGTGTCAGAGCCCAGATGCTCGGCCACGCCCACACGGCCTTTCCAGGTGCCCTCGGTGGTGCTCACATCAATATGCTCGGGTCGGATGCCAACGGTGGTGGCCCCGTGCTTTTGAGCCTCAGCGCCAGTGACGAGGTTCATCTTGGGAGAGCCGATGAAGCCTGCCACGAACTCGTTGCGCGGGTTGTGGTAGAGGTCGAGCGGGCTACCCACCTGCTCGATATTGCCCGCGCGCAGGACGACGATCTTGTCAGCCATGGTCATGGCTTCGACCTGATCGTGCGTCACGTAGATCATCGTGGTCTTCAGGCGCTTGTGCAGCTCGCTGATCTCAAGCCGCATTCCCACGCGGAGCGCGGCATCGAGGTTCGACAGCGGTTCGTCGAAGAGGAACGCCGCCGGTTCGCGGACTATAGCCCGACCAATGGCCACACGCTGACGCTGACCGCCCGAAAGCTGGCCGGGACGCCGGTCCAGATAATCGGTGAGGTTCAGGGCTTTGGCTGCGCTCTCAATGCGCCGGTTCTGCTCGGCCTCGTCAATGCCCGCCATTTTCATCGGGAAGGCAATGTTCTTGCGCACCGACATATGCGGATAGAGGGCGTAGGACTGGAACACCATCGCCAGACCGCGCTTGGCGGGCGGCACGTTCGTTGCGTCCTGACCATCGATCTGGATCTGCCCGCTGGAAATGTCTTCGAGACCGGCGATCAGACGCAGAAGGGTGGATTTACCGCAGCCCGACGGACCAACAAAGACCGTGAACTCCCCGTCTTCGATGGTGAGATCCAGCGGCGGGATCACATTGACGTCGCCAAAAGACTTCGTGACTTGATTCAGTTTAATTTGTCCCATGGATCTAGGTCCTTATTTCACAGCGCCGAAGGTCAGGCCGCTGACAAGTTGCTTTTGGCTGAACCAGCCAAGGATCAGGATCGGCGCGATGGCCATGGTCGAGGCCGCACTGAGCTTGGCAAAGAACAGACCTTCGGGGCTGGAATAGCTCGCAATAAAGGCCGTCAGAGGTGCCGCGTTGACTGCGGTCAGGTTCAGCGTCCAGAAGGCTTCGTTCCATGCCAGAATGAAGTTCAGGAGGAGCGTCGAGGCGATGCCAGGAACCGCCATGGGCGTCAGGATGTAGAGAATTTCTTCTTTCAGAGACGCCCCGTCCATTCTTGCGGCTTCGAGGATCTCGCCGGGAATTTCGCGGAAGTAGGTGTAAAGCATCCAGACAATGATCGGCAGGTTCATCAGCATCAGGATGACAACCAGTGCGAGCCGGCTGTCCAGAAGGCCGAATTTGATGCAAATCAGGTAGATCGGATAGAGCACACCCACCGCTGGCAGCATCTTGGTGGAGAGCATCCAAAGCAGTATGTCCTTGGTCCGCTTGGACGGCACGAAGGCCATGGACCATGCGGCGGGTACAGCGACCAGAATGCCCAACAGGGTCGAGCCACCGGCGATGATGATCGAGTTCCAGAGGAATTTCGCGTAATTCGAACGCTCCATCACCGCCGTATAGTTCTCCAGAGTCCAGTCAAAGTTCAGGAAAACCGGCGGATCCGCGATCGCGGTGGCCTCGGTCTTGAAGCTGGTCAGGATGGTCCAGAGGATCGGGAAGAAGATCAGCAGGCCGATGCCCCAGGCGATGGCGGTGTTGATGAGCTTGCGTTGTTGCGTGACTGCGCGTGCCATGATGTCCTCCTCACGCGTCCAGGTTCTTGCCAACGATGCGCATCAGGAAGATCGCAACGATGTTGGCGAGAATAATTGCGTAGACACCCCCCGCAGAGCCAAGGCCCACATTCTGCGCTTCGAGAACGCGCTGGAAAATCAGGTAGGTCAGGGTCCGGGTGCCAAAGGCGCCGCCCGTGGTGACGAAGATCTCGGCAAAGATGGCGAGCAGGAAAATCGTCTGGATCAGGAGCACGATGGTGATCGCGCGGCTGAGGTGAGGCAGCGTGATGTAGAGGAAGCGCTTGAAGGTCGGCGCTCCGTCCATCTCAGCGGCTTCGAGCTGTTCGCTGTCGAGGGACTGGATGGCCGTCAGCAGGATCAGGGTCGCGAAGGGCAGCCATTGCCATGACACGATCATGACGATGGAGGTCATCGAGGCTTCGGACAGCCATGAGACTGGCTCTGCACCGAAGAACCGCCAAAGATGCGAGAGCAGACCGTTTGTCGGGTCCATGAACATGTTCTTCCAGACCAGCGCTGACACAGTCGGCATAACGAAGAAGGGAGCGATCACGAGGATCCGGACAATCCCCTGCCCCCACATCGGCTGATTGAGCAAAATCGCGAGCAAAATGCCAAAACCAATGGTGATGACAAGAACGCCGCCAACGATAGCGAGTGTGGCGACGACGGACGGCCAGAACGCACTGGAGGTCACAAAGCGGGTGTAGTTTTCAAACCCGACCCATCCCAGATCACCGCCCCGTAGCGGGAGATATTTCTTGAATGAAAAGGTCAGGGTCATAATCAGCGGAACCAGCATCCAGCCCAGGAGCAGGATCACTGCCGGGGCCATCATGAGGCGCGCTGCTGATCGGGAGTGTTGGGTTGCCATCGGGCAAGCCTCCTCTGTTGACCGCCCAGTGGGCAGTCGCGTTCAGAACCGCAATTTCTGGAAAATGAACCGGAGAGCGTCCTGATTTCTGGCGCTCTCCGGCGATCTTAGGCCTGAAGCTTAGCGGTAGCCGGCAGCTTCCATGGCGTCGTTAGTCAGCGCCTGCGCCTTTTCAAGCGCTTCGTCGATGCTCTGCTGACCAGCATAGACAGCCGAGAACTCCTGGCTGACTTCGGTTGCAATGCCCGCAAATTCCGGGATCGCCGCGAACTGGATGCCAACATAGGGCACCGGCTTTACGGTCGGGTTCGTCGGGTCGGCGGCATTGATCGAGTCGAGGGTCATCTTGGCAAAGGGAACCGCCTGATACTCGGGGTTCTCATAGAGAGAGGTCCGCGCACCCGGGGGAACGTTGGCCCAGCCTTCCTTGGACGCAACGAGCTCGATGTAGTCTTTGGAGGTGGCCCACTCGATGAACTGCTTGGCCGCAGCTTCTTTCTGGGTGCCAGCCGGAACGGCCAGAGCCCACGCCCAGAGCCAGTTGGACTTCTTGTCCACGCCCTCGGAGTTCGGCGCCAGAGCAAAGCCGACGCTGTCCGCAACGGTCGAGTCGTTGGTGTTGGTCACGAACGAAGCCGCCACGGTGGCGTCGATCCACATGCCACACTTGCCCTGCTGGAACAGCGACAGGTTCTCGTTGAAGCCGTTGGTGGCATAGCCTTCGGGGCCGTAGTCATTCATCAGGCCCACGTAGAACTCGAGCGCTTCTTTCCACTCGGGCTGGTCGAACTGAGCGTTCCACTCTTCGTCGAACCAGCGCGCGCCGAAGGAGTTGCCGGTCACGGTGATGAACGCACCGCCCTCGCCCCAGCCGGCCTTGCCGCGGAGGCAGATGCCGTTGATGTCGTTCTCGGGATCATCCATGGCCGCAGCGGCTTCGCGGATGAACTGCCAGGTCGGGGCCTCAGGCATTTCCATCCCGGCCTTTTCCATCAGATCGGTCCGGTACATGACCATGGAGCTTTCGCCGTAGAAGGGCGCGGCGTAGAGGGTGCCTTCGTGGCTCAAGCCGTTGGCCATCGCGGGCAGAATGTCAGCGACATCGTACTCTTCCGAAAGGTCATCCAGCGGCACGAGCCAGCCATTGGCGCCCCAGATCGGCGTTTCGTACATGCCGATGGTCATGATGTCGAAAGAACCGCCCTTCGCCGCGATGTCGGTCGTGACGCGCTGACGCAGCACGTTTTCTTCCAGCGTGACCCACTCGACCGTGTGCCCGGTCTTTTCGGTGAAGTCATCGGTGAGGCCCTGCATCCGGATCATGTCGCCGTTGTTCACGGTCGCGATCACGAGGTTCTCAGCAAAAGCAGCGCCGGTCATCACCAGCGCCATGGCCGATGCGCCAAAGAGCGTTGTCTTGAAAGACATCCACATTCCTCCTGTTTGTGTTGTCGCTATCAAAATAGCGCTCGCGCCTGACCGAAGTCAATTACAAATTGACGCGCGGAAAAAAACAGAAACGCTAAAGATATTATCAGATTATGCGGAATCCCGCATGATAAGGCGACCTTCGAACGTCGTATCGATTCTTTCGCTGCGAGACCGATCTCGCTCGATGGCCTGCAGGAGAGACGTGACTGCGCGACTCACAATTCCGTCATAATCCTGCGAAATCGTAGTCAACGCCGGACATGTAAAGCGTGAAAACGGATGATCGTCGTGGCCAGCCACCCGCAGGTTGCAATCCGCCCCATGACCGACACGCCGTCCGAGACCGTAAGCCGCGGCGAGCAAACCGATGGCAAGCCTGTCATTGCTGCACAGGATTGTCTGGGTTTCAAAAGCACCCGCCGACAGCAGGCGTCCACCTTCGGCCAGCCCGATCGCCTCAAAATCCCACCCCTGCCCCATGGCCTGATGCACGCGCGGCCTCTCATTGTGGCGCTCCATGCTCTCAATATACGCCTGTCTCCGTGTATCCGCGTTTGGGTTGGCGGGAGTTTTCATTTCAAAGAAGCATGGCGGCTCTCCGCTGCGGCACAGATATTCCACCATGAGATTGATACTTTGAAAATTGTCTGTACCGCAGAACGCCTGGCCGACACCCGACAGATCTGCGTCAAACAGAACAAGGGGGAAGTCGTGATCGAACTTCTTTATGCTGCGAATGTCGGACTCCCTGCCAAACGGAGCGAGAAGGACGCCCGCAGGTTTGAGATCGCGCAGGGTCTCCAGGTTAGCTGATTCCAGTTCCGGAACACCATGCGAACTCCTCACTATCGGCGTATATCCGGCATCAATGCAAGCCAGCTCGACCCGCCTCGCCAGTTCGAGGAAAAACGGATCTGCGAGATTGGGGACGACCACACCTATATTCTTCGTCGACCGTCTGTTCTGATTGATCGCAAAGACATTTGGCCGATAATCGTGCCGCTCCAAAGCCTCTTCGATCTTCTCACGAGTCTTTGGACGGACGCTTGCAGGGTCGTTGAAAAACTTCGAAACGGTCGGCCTGGAAACACCGATGGCCGCCGCGAACTCTTCCATGTTGCGGATCTTCTGCTCAGACATGTTTACATGAAGCGCAAGAATTTGGTCCGCGTCAATATCAAAGCTTGCGACGTAAAGTTTCGAGGTTTCTTCACCGCGCCGAAAGAGGGCGTACGGGTTGCCCTTCACGAATGTACGAAGGGCGACATCTGCAGCCCGCCCAGGACCGAGGCTGCAGATCGGTGGCGGTTCATCGTCTTAGAGGTCTGAAAGGTTCACGCGAGTTGGTCGTCAGGTCGACCCGAAAATCCCTCTCGACGGAGGTAGAAGCTGCTTCTCTGCGGACAGAAATAGAGTGGACCGGGTCCCACGGACCGCCTACCTCGTGAGATTTTTAACCGCTTCGTCTTCCACGACCACCCTATATCTCTACTGGAAACCATCGGCTTCCCTCTTGGCTGAAACCGTAGGCTAAATCGAGCGCTCAGGCGACACTTCGATCGAATCGAACACGAGGCGTGTTGGCGAGCAGGTCTTGGGAATAGCCAGCCGCTGGACGGGTGAAAAACGGCTCGGAAGGGCCGGTTTCCACCAGCTTTCCTCCTTGCAGGACGGCGATGTCGTCGGACATCTGCCGCACCACTGCGAGATCGTGGCTGATGAAGAGGGTAGTGAGACCAAACCGGGATTGCATATCCTTCAGCAGGTTCAAGATCTGGGCCTGAATAGAGACATCGAGGGCGCTGGTGGGCTCGTCGCAGATCAGCAGGCCGGGGCGGGACAGGAGCGCGCGGGCAACCGCGATCCTTTGGCGCTGACCTCCGGAGAACTGGTGCGGGTAGCGGTCAGCGGCTTCCGGCGGCAGACCCACCAGTGCCAGCATGGACCGCACCAGCCGGTCGCGGCGTGTGCGGTCGGTTTCCAGACCATAGAGCCAGAGCGGCTCGCCGAGGATGGTGGCGATCCGATGTCGGGCATTCAGGCTTGAGAACGGATCCTGAAACACCATTTGCAGCAATCGCCGTGATGGATGGTGCCGGTGGCGGGTTCGCATGAATGGCAACTGGGCACCCCCAAGACGCATCTCGCCGGAGCTTGGCTGAACCAGCGCGGCGACAACCTTTGCCAGCGTTGATTTGCCGGAGCCACTCTCGCCGACGAGACCCATCACCGTGCCGGGCCGGACCGTGAGCGACACGTCATCGAGCGCAGTAAAGCTCTCACGGGCGCCGAAGAACCCTTGCCGCTCGCCGTGGAAACGTACGGTGATACCCGACAGCTCCAGTTCCGGTCCTGCCGCGCTCCCGATCCCCTCGCGCAGCCAGTCTTCTGCTTCGCGCGCGGCCTCTGCGCCGGCGGTCTCCGTTTCCTCGCCCACGACGACCGGCAGATGAAAGCGGTCGAGGCGATGGTCGAGCGGAGGTACAGCAGCCATGAGCGCTTGCGTATACGGCGCCTCCGGCGCGGTGAGGACCTGCCGCGTTTCACCTTGTTCCACGATCCGACCGCCCCGCAGAACCGTGACGCGGTCCGCAACCTGAGCGATGACGCCAATATCATGGGTAATCAGAATGAAGCCCACTCCCCGATCGCGGGCGAGGCTTCGCAGCAGCTTGAGCACCTGCGCCTGCACAGACACATCGAGGGCCGTAGTGGGTTCGTCTGCGACGATAAGCTCCGGGTTGGTGCAGAGCGCCAGCGCGATGACGACGCGTTGCCGCATGCCCCCGGAAAACTGGTGCGGATAGGCGCGGATGCGGCGGGTCGCGTCGGTGATGCCGATTTCTTCCAGCAGGGCGATCGCACGGGCCCGGGCGGCATCGGTGCTGATCTCCTCATGGGCCTGAATGGTCTCGATGAGCTGGTCGCCGATGGTCATGAGAGGGTTCAGGCTCGTCTGCGGGTCCTGAAAAATCATCGAGATGCGCTTGCCCCGAATCTGGTGAGCCTCGCTTGCGGTCAGTGCGCGCAGGTCGGTTTCACCGAGCATTAAGCGTCCCGAAGCGATCTCACCCGCAGCCGGCAGAAGCCCCATGATCGAGGCGCCAATCGTTGATTTCCCTGCCCCCGACTCCCCCACAAGGCCGTGGATCTCGCCCTGCCCCACCGTCAGCGACACGCCCTCAACGGCGGTGGCCGCGCCGGATCGGTGATGGAAGCGGACAGTGAGGTCTTCGACCGTGAGCATCAGCGCAGTCCCGGATTGAACAGGTCGCGGAGGAAATCACCGAGCAGGTTGATCGATACCACCAGCACCACGAGGAAAATCGTCGGGATCCACAGGATCCACCACTCGCCGGACAGGAGGTACTGCATCCCGATGCGGATCAGCGTCCCGAGCGACGGCGAGTCCGCCGGCAGCCCGACGCCGAGGAAGGACAGGGTCGCTTCGAGCAGGATGGCGGAGGCAAGGTCCACCGTCGCGATGACCAGCAGGGGTCCGAGGATGTTGGGCAGAATGTGGCGCAGCATGATCCGCAGCGGATGCTGTCCCATCATGATTGCGGCTTGCACATAATCCTTGCTCCGCTCGACAAACACCGAGGCCCGGGCGGTGCGGGCGAAATTCACCCAGAGAGACAGAGCAATAGCCAGCGTGATCACCCCGAGGCGCAGGTCGTCATGCAGCTCCCGCGGCAGGATTCCCCGGGAGATGCCATCGATCAGCAAGGCTGTCAGGATGGCCGGCAGGGCCAGTTGAATATCGGCGATGCGCATGACGATGGCGTCGAAGCGCCCGCCGAAATACCCCGCCGCGAGGCCGAGCCCCACGCCGAGGACCAGCGCCACCGCCATAGCCATGCCCGCAATCGCCAGAGAGAGCCGCGCCCCGTAGAGGATCGAGGATAGCATGTCGCGCCCCTGATCATCCGTGCCCAGCAGAAAGCGCGGATCGCCGCCGTCTTGCCAGACCGGCGGCAGGAGGCCGTCGATCAGGGAAAAGGACGACAGGTCATAGGGGTTCGTCGGTGCGATCCAGGGGGCCAGTACTGCCGCAGTAATGATCACCACGGCTATCAGCGCCGCCAGCATCGCCGCCGGGCTGCGGCGAAACAGCCAGAGCGCTTCAGACTCGCGGATTTTTGCCAGCATCAGGCGGCCTCCCGCACACGAAGGCGCGGGTCAATCAGCAGGTAGAGCAGATCGACCAGCAGATTGATCACCACGAAAAAGAACGCAATCACAACGAGGTAGACACTCATGACCGGGATGTCGACGAACCGGATGGACTCGAGGAACAACAGGCCCATCCCCGGCCACTGAAACACGCTCTCGGTGACGATGGAAAAGGCGATGACCCCGCCGAATTGCAGGCCGATCACGGTGATCACAGGGATCATCGTGTTGGACAGGGCATGGCGATAGCGAATGCTTCTCCATGGAATACCACGGGCGATGGCAAAGCGGATGTGGTCGGTGCGCATGACCTCCATCATTTGCGCCCGGACGAGCCGCATGGTCAGGGTCAGCTGGAACAGGCCCAGAGTCAGTCCGGGCAGGACCAGTGACCGCCAGCCATCGACGGTAAAGAGCGATGACCGCCACCAGCCAATCTCCACAGTGCCGCTGCGGCCAAAGGTAGGCAGCCAGCCCAGTTGCACGCCGAACAGAAAAATCAGCAGGATCCCGATGACGAAGGTCGGGATCGACACGCCGATCAGGGTGGCGATCAGCATGGATTGGCTCAGCACGCCGCGCGGGTTCAGGGCGGTGTAGATCCCCGCCGGTATGCCTGCGATCAGCGAGATGATCAGTGCCACGGTTCCCAGTTCCAGCGTCGCGGGAAGACGGTCGAGCAGCATCGCTCCGATCGGCTCGCGGGTCCGGTAGGAATAGCCGAAGTTACCTTGCAGCATGTCGCCGGTAAAGCGGGCAAATTGCACGATGAACGGGTCGTTCAGGCCCAACTCCTCACGGAGCCGCGCCTGATCTTCGAGGGAGGTCTCGACCCCGGTCATCTGACTAATGGGGTCGCCCACAAAGCTGAACAGCGAAAAGGCCAGAAAGGCGACAGCCAGCATCACAAAGACCGACTGGATCAGCCGTTTCAGGATGAACACAGCCATCGCCCCGATCCGCTCAGTTCACCGAAACCCAGCGCAGCAGGAAGAAGTTATCGGGCCGCTGAACCACATCCACGCTGTCCTTCATCGCCCAGATCAGCGGTTGGGTGTAAAGCGGCACATAGGCCACCTCGTCCTGCAGAATGCCAGCAACTTCGTCGATCATGGCCTGACGCGCGGCAGGATCGACCTCGGACTGGATCGGCTCCAGCAGCTCGTCGATACGGGCATTGGAATAGCCGCCGAAGTTCCAGGTCCCGAGACGCTCGCCCGGCGTATGGGCGAGGAAGCGGATCGGGTGCTCCGCGTCAAACGTGCCCGGGGACCAACCCAGCAGATACATATCGAAGTTGTCGGCCCGGAGCTCGTCCCAGTACCCGCGGACCGGCATGGCGTTCACCTTGGCCGTCACGCCGATTTTTGCCAGCATGGAAGCCACGGCCCGGCACAGCGCTTCGTCGTTGATGTAGCGGTCGTTCGGGCACATCAGGCCAAAGGAGAACCCGTCGGGATAGCCCGCCTCCTCCAGCATCGCCTTGGCCGCGTCGGCGTCGAAGGCAGGGCGGTCGGGATGGGCTTCGGACCAGCCGGAGAGCCCCTCGGGCAACAGCTGGCTCGCGGGCTCAGAGGCACCGCGCATGATCACCCGGTCAATGGTCGCCACGTCCACGGCCTGCGCTACGGAGAGGCGCACGCGGGGATCCTGGAAGGGGTTCTTGTCGGTGGTCTCGTCAGAGTATTTCAGCGTGTCGTGGTCATGGCCAAAGCCCAGCATGATGACACGGGTCTCAAGCCCGGACAGCACCTTGAAGCCGTCACGCCCTTCGACCTGCTCCACGTCTTGCAGCGGGATCGGCGAAATAAAGTCGATTTCCCCTGAAAGAAGCGCCGCAAGACCGGTGGCCGCATTACCGATGGGCGTCCAGACGGCCTCAGTCACGTTGCTGTCGAGGCTATCCCACCAGCCGTCGTTCGGAGCCAGACGGGTTTCAACGCCCGGATCACGGGCCGTCAGGCGGAACGGCCCGGTGCCGTTGGCATTACGGGTGGCGAAGTTCTCGGACTCCCGCGCCGGGGCCGTGGCGTCATTGGCTTCGGCCCAGCCGGAGTCGAGGATCATGAAGTTGGCAATGGAGCCCGGGAAAAGCGGGTTCGGCGACGACGTCTTGAAATCGACCGTGTAGTCATCGACCTTCTCCACGGCGGTCACAGAGGCAAACCACGACTTCACGTCCGAGGTCTCGGAGACGGCGCGCTCATAGGAAAAGAGCACGTCATCAGCGTTGAACTCCGCACCGTCATGGAAGGTGACGCCTTCGCGCAGCATAAACCGCCAGCCCGCACCTTCGGGCAGAGGCTCCCATGACGTCGCGAGGGACGGCTCTACCGCCATCTCTCCGTTCCGCCGCACGAGGCCCTCATACACGTTGTTCAGAAATGAGAGCACCGGCGCAGCATTGACCGCATGGGGGTCCATGGTCTGCGGGTCGGTGGTGCCTGCCCAACGGAATGTCTCGGCGCTCACGGCTGACGCGACACTCATGGCGGCACCGATCAGCAGGGCGGCGGACGATATCTTATGACGAGCCATGGAAAACCTCTTGTTTGTTCGAGATGCGCAGTCAGACTTATTAATCACGCATCTCGCTGTGTTTCCAGCGGCATGTGAGCGCTCCCTCATCCGCCCTGCCCACCTGCCGCCGACAGGGCGTCGCCCGCGCAGGGGCGGCGGATCACGCCGATGGCATCTGCGCCGAGGGGGTCGAGCGGGACATCTCCTCTTCTTCTTCGGTCATGCTCTCGGCAATTCCGTCAAAGAGAGGGGTCGAGAGATATCGCTCGCCCGTATCAGGCAACATCACAAGGAACGTGGACCCTTCGGGTGCGCTGTCGGCAAGCTGCATGGCCACGGCAAAGGTCGATCCACCGGAGATGCCTGTAAAGATTCCCTCTTCGGCGGCAAGCCTGCGCGACCATGCGATCCCGTCTGCCCCGACCACGGGGATCAGCTCATCGTAGTAATTGTTATCGATCGCTTCCTGGAGAACCCACGGGATGAAATCCGGGGTCCAGCCCTGAATGGGGTGTGGCTGAAACGACGGATGGCCCTCTGTCGGCTGATGCTGGTCGTTGCGGGTGTTCACGTAACCCGAGGCGACCAGAGCAGCGTTGGCCGGCTCACTGAGGATGATTTTCGTCTCGGGCGACTCTTTGCGTAACACACGGGACACCCCCGTTACCGTGCCGCCTGTGCCGTAACCCGTCACCCAATAGTCGAGCTGCGTGTCGCTGAAATCGGCGAGAATCTCCCGGGCGGTTGTGGCCGCGTGAATATCGGCATTGTCGCGCGTCTCGAACTGGCTGGCGAGAAACCACCCGTTCTCCTCGGCCAGCTCCTTGGCTTTCGTGTACATCCCAAAGCCTTTCAGTTCCTTGGGAGTCAGCACAACCTTGGCGCCGAGAAAGCGCATCAGCTTGCGCCGCTCGACAGAGAAGCTTTCGGCCATCGTGACCACCAATGGGTAGCCCTTGGCAGCGCAGACCATCGCGAGCCCGATGCCGGTATTTCCCGAGGTTGCCTCCACCACGGTCTGACCGGGCTGAAGCCGCCCGTCGCGCTCGGCAGCCTCAATAATGTTCAGAGCGAGACGGTCTTTGACAGAGCCTGCGGGATTGAACGCCTCGTATTTCACGTAGACATTCACATGCGAGGGCGCGATGCGGTTTACCCGGACGGCGGGTGTATTGCCCACTGTGTCGAGAATGCTGTTATAACGCTGGCCGCGGCCCGTTGTCGTTCGGATTGTCATCGCCTGATCCCCTGTCAGTTGGGTTGCCGGGTTGTCTCGACCCGGTTCTGCCAAGGAGGGTATCCCGGCAAGACGGTCACGGGCAACCGCCGCTGCGGACAAACTGCCGGCATGCCTTCTGCTAAGAGGACACACGGGCACCGTAAAGTTAAGGCGGTGGTCGGTGAGATATGCGATCTGTCAGCATGACCAGGACCGACCTCTATCGCCGCCACCGCTTTCCACCGGACGTGATCGCGTATACAGTTTGGCTGTATTTCAAGTTTCCGCTAAGCCTGCGGATGGTTGAAGATCTGTTAGCCGTGCGCGGGATCATCGTGTCGCACCAGACTGTGCGGGCCTGGGCTGAGAAATTTGGACGGCAGTAAGCAAGAAAGATTCGTGAACGGTCATCCGGGCAGATGGGCGATAAGTGGCAACTTGATGAGGTTGTGGTAAAGATCCGGGGCCGGAAACACTGGCTCTGGCGCGCCGTAGATCAGGAGGGCTTCGTCCTTACCCAGAGCCACCGGGATAAAAAAGCCGCCAAGCGTCTTCTCGGTAAGCTTCTGAAAAGCATGGCCTTCCCCGCGTCATGATCACCGACAAGCTGCGCTCCTGTCCGGCGGCGATGAGGGAGATCACGCCGGGTGTCGCGCACCGATCCCATAAAGGCCTTAACAATCGTGGTGAGAATTCTCACCAACCTGTGCGACGAAGGGAGCGGGTCATGAAGGGTTTCAAGTCGCCGAGACATCTGCAGCGCTTCGTCTCGATCCATGACTCAATTGCCAATTTGTTTCACCTGCCCCGCCATGAAATGACCTCCGCCGAATTCCGCGATCTCCGTAAAACTGCAATGGACCATTGGTGGTCCATCGCAGGCATCGAGACGGCATTGTCAGGTTGTTGACGCCGTGGCGTTCCATGTCCAGCGCCATACAATGATCAAGAAGCGAACGCATCCCCGTCTGAAAGGTTATCGCTTCCCGCGGTCCATTATTTCGTATGCAGTTTGGGCGTATCATCGCTTTGCGCTGAGCCTTCGCGATGTTCAGGATCTGCTCGCAGAAGGAGGGATTGTGGTCAGTCATGAGACGGTCCGGACCTGGGTATCAAAGTTCGGGGCTCAAATGGCGAAACGTCTCAGGCAAACGCGAACACATCCGTCGGATAAATGGCATCTGGACGAGGTTGTCATCCAGATTGGTGGCGTGAAATATTTGCTTTGGCTTGCTGTCGACAGTAACGGTGAGGTGCTTGACACACTGGTGCAAACACGCCGCAGCGCGGAGGCGGCAAAGCGGTTTCTCACCCGGCTGTTGGCTCGATGGGGAAAACACCGGGTGGTCATAACGGACAAGCAGCGCAGCTATGGCGCAGCATTGCGTAAATTGGTTCTGGATGTTGATCACCGGGCACACAAAGGGCTGAATAACCTGATCGAAGGGTCTCACAGGCCGACCCGAAAGCAAGAGAAAATACAAGGTCGCTTCAAGTCACCCAGACAGGCACAAATCTTTTTGACAGCTCATGATTAAACCGCAAACTTATTCCGTGTCGCCGCCACAAAATCTCCGCATCAACCTATCGCCAGAAACGAGCTCTTGCATTCGGGCACTGGAATGCCCGTGCCGCCGCATTGGCTGCCTGATGGGCTCCTGCCAAGCAACTCTTACCCAATTAAAACAACCCGACAATGCCGGTCAAATATCTGAACAATCGCATCGAGCAGGACCACAGGTTCATCAAGAAGATTACCCGTCCGATGATGGGTTTCAAATCGCTCTATGCGGTGCCAGCGACGCTTGCGGGAAATGAGACAGCTCACATGATCCGGAAGGGGCAGCTTGGTGATGCAGGCTCCAGTCCGTTTCAGACTTTCGCAAACCTCGCAGGATAAGTGCGTCTGACCAAAGGGCTATCCGCTCGCGTCAGAACCTTCCGACTTCCACCACAAGGTCCGGGACTTCTGTTGGCACGTCCGGCACGCGTTCCTTCTGTTCAGCCACCGGGATCGCTTCGGCAAACCCATCCGCCGCGCCAACCCGGTCACAACGACACCACTTTTCCCGAACGAGCAACCGTCGCCCGGGCGCTCGAACACCTTCCTCCAGGACTTCGTCGACTATCCCGAACTCATCACACGCATCAGGGACCAGCCACCTCGGTGGAAATCGGGCGATTACGGATCAACAGGTCACTACAATCCTGCGCGGTCGCCGTTCATGCTGCTCACGCACGCCGCAGCCAGCGATTCAGCCGGAACCGAAGGCCGTCCGTCTCTTTCGCCGGTGCTGCTGACCTGCTGGCAACGGCGGCGGCAGTCAGCGCGACGACAGTGACGGTCCCGGCCCGGTTCTCGGCGGCGAACAACAACTCGGCATCCGCAGCGTCGATCAGCGTCCCCGTCGCAGGGTCAAAGACATAGCCTTGCCCCACAGAAACCAGGCGCCGGTCGCCGGCCTTGTTGCCCCGGGTCGTTGTGGCGGATGTGTCACCAGACAGCAGAACCGCGCCCTCATCCACGGCCATCGCTGTCAGATCGTCATACTCGCTGGGCAATATAGTGGCCATGCCGGAGGTCATCGTCGCCAGAACATCGGAGTCGGTGTCATCTGTCGGCTGCACCCCGGGGTCCTGATATTCAGTGTCCCCCGACGTGCTGATCGAACCGTCGACCCCGATCCGCGTGGCGGTGTCGATATCGGAGTCCATAATTTCGATGTCGCCGTGGCCATCGCCGAGCAGATGGCCGATCTCGTGCCGAAGAACGGTCAGCATATCGACACCAGAGCCCAGATCATCATCGGTTTCCGGCGTCCAGTCGAGGAACCAGCCAGCCCCCGCAGCCGTGACATCCAGCAGGATCTGGCCACCCTCTGTCGCGCGGGCGACGGAGGCACCTTCGAGAACCGTCACGATGAGTTCGACATCGGCAAGCGCCGCGATCTGACCCTGCGTGACCAGACCGGATTCGGCCCAGTCCTCAAGCGCGGCATCATAGAGCGCCTCCACCTGCCCGGCATCCAGCGGTTCGACCGTTTCATCGCTGGTGACCAGACGCGCGCTTTGCGCCGACAGGACCATCGCCGCGTTGAAGGCGTCGTCGTCGGTGGCGACCCGCAGATTGTCGAATGTGGCCGATCCGTCGAACACAATGACCCCAAAGCCACCATCCACGAGGGCCAAATTGAACTCGTATTCGGCAACGATCACACCATCGACACGGATCGTCGCACCTGCACCCTGAAGGGTAATCTGCAGATGATGGGTCAGACCGGCATCCAGCGGAACGGCAAAGCTGGCATCGGTGACACGACCATCGCCCGCGGTCGCATGGCCCAGGATGACCGCGTCATTTGCAGTATCGAGCGCGATGAACTTGTAGTCATCCGGTCCGTAGCGGTCGAAGATAAAGCCGCTGCTGCCTGCTGTGGACAGATCCACCTCCATTTCGAGCACCGAACTTGACTTGAGGCCGACACCCAGCTCGACCGTCTGGACGGCGGGTTCGGATGCCCCGGCAGATCCTATCAATTTGCCAGAGCTTTCCATCCACGCCATCGACTGTACCTGACGCGGCAATTCGGCCATGGCGATGAAGTCGTCCGTGACGTCCAGCGTCCAGTCCGGTGGCAGGATCTGCACCGCAAAGTTGTCGACCCGCCCCCGAGAACCATCCATGCCCACGCCGACCATGCCGGCGTTCATCGGGATCAGATCGCCGCGCGAGTCCAGCTGTGGCGTGTAGTCGTAGCTGAACCAGTTTACGCCCGCGACGGCCACGGTCACGTTGTTGCCATTGATCGCAACGGTCACAGTGTAGTTTACACCCGGCTTGATGCGGACCGGCTTGTTTGACTGCTTGACGTAGTGCCAACCCGTTTCGTCGACATAGCCCATCTCGATCTTGTTGGTTGAGACATTGATGCCTGCGAACTTGAAATCGACGTCGCTGTGATAGTCGAAGACGACATAGGCGTTCGATTTCCAGCCCTTGGTAGGTTTGTCGAGATTGAAGGTCGCGACGACCTCAAAATAGGTTGGCTTCCAGTCATCCAGCAGGAACACTGCGGCTGCGGTGTCTTCGCCAGAGGCAGCCGATATTGCAAGCGCCCCCCGGTCGCGGTGAACTTGCCGCGATCCGGCGCAAAGCCGTCAAGGGAGCGGTTGTTGAAGTCCGCCGTCCGCAGAATATCACGGCGACCACCGGGTATGTTTCCTGCCTGCGGATCGGTAGACGGGCCGGGCTGATCCTGCCAGAAGCCGTGATCCTGCTGGACGACAAGACCCATTTTGCCATAAGGCTCACCCTGCTGGTCGAAGACCCAGGAATAGCGTGATCGCAAGTTGTTCTGGCCGATATCGGTCGTCCGGGTCAGGTCGACACCATCGCTATACGCCTGCCCGGCGAGGAAATCCCAAAGGTGCGGCGGAACCTGACGGCTGACTGTTGATATGCCGAACGGTGCAAACGGGACGATGTAGGAGTTGAACTCGCCCAGATGGTCGATGAGACGGTCTCCGCCCGTGTTCCCGATCAGGACATCGAGACCGGCACCGCCAAAGACACGGTCTTCCCAGCTCAGATGCGTCTCGGGCGTATCGTTCAGACCCCGATCGCCGGTGCCGCCGGCATCGACACCAAATGCGCCGGTATCGTAGGCCGAACCCGGCCCCCCCATGACATCGTCGGCATTCATCAGGTCGTTGCCAAAGCCGCCGTAGATATGGTCGCGCCCGGTCCCGCCGACGATCCAGTCATTGCCCATGTCGCCAAAGATCGCGTCATTGCCATCCGACTGAACCGCAACAAGAACCGCCCCATCGGCTGGCGCGCTGCCATTCGGGGTAAAGTCGACATAGCTCTCGACCAGATCCCCCTCATCATCGGCCTGATTCAGTATCCAATGCCTCAGGGACGGATCATCGATCGGCACCTCTCCTTGCCAGACAACACTGACAGTGGTATCGGAGATGCCATCCCCGTCGGTGTCAACCTCCTTGTCGTGGAACAGGATCACCAGAGGCGAGTCGTACTCGTCGTAAAGATAGAACTCGCCCGTCCGCTCCTGAACCGGCTTCGGCTCGTTCCAATGGGGATCGCCATCGCCGAACATCAGGACATCGCCCGAATTCCAAGGGCGGCTGAAGTCGGATCGCACCAGCATCAGTGCGTCTTTCTCGATCCCTTCCTCGAAATAGGTGCCAACGACCATAGGTGCGTAGGCTTCGTCCAGCGCCTCGCCTCCCGTAATGGCGTCATCACCGCCTCCGCCATGGATGAAATCGTCCCCGAGTCCGCCAAAGATGATGTCATCCGCGTGCTGCGGGTTGTGGTTGGTCGGGTCCGCAGACGAGACCGGCACCAGGATCGCCCCCTCGACGTTGTCGAACGGCGTCAGATCGACCGACTTCACCAGTTCGCCCTCGATGTTGATCGTCGTCTGCTGGACATAGCCCGGCGTATAGATGACCTCGTTCAGGACATTGCCTTGGCTGGTGCGTGTATCAGGGTCGTTGTTCAAGAGGCTAAACACCCCATACAGCGACTCTGCATATTCGGTGGTGTAGTTACCGTAGCTGTGCGTATTGCCCTTGAGGCTGACGGCGCCATCGCTCGACAAACCGGTGTTACGGCTGGTGAAGATCTGACCGTCATCGCCGATGATCCCGTCGATTCCCGTTCTCCCGGAAATCCAGTCATTGCCCCATCCGCCGATGATGTCATCATCCGAAGCGTCGCCAAAGGCGATGTCGTTGCCTCCACCGACATAGATGACGTCATCATCCTGTTCGCCGTGGATCTCGTCATTGCCGCCAATATCAACCTGCAACCAGAAGCCGTAGGTATTGCGCCAGAGGTCGTCGGCCCCGGGATCAAGCAACGCATTCCGATCCACATCAATCGGCGTGTCCTTGTCGAACAGAGCCGTCTGCATGTCAGGCCCGCCCGGCGTGTAGTCCAGAAGGGTAACGCCGCGGACGATGATCCGCTCGGCATCGGGATAGATGTCGTAAGCAAAGCGCAGATACAGCGCATCCTGCGGATCTGCCGCCAGATAGGCAGCCTCGTAATCCGCGATCACGCCATCGTCGGCGATCAGATCGACTGAGTTGATGCCAACAAGCCGGATGATGTCGGCGTTATCGCCGGCAATCACATCCGCGTCGCGCGAATGGCTGCGATCAGGCAGTTCCTGAAGCAGGACGCCGCTGGCGTCGGTCGGGGCATAGCTGCCCTCTTCCCAACCATCGTTGCGGGCGTAGTGATCTCCGTTTCCACCAAAGACCATATCTTCACGGTCAGGACGGAGGTCAGCGGTCACGAGGCTGAAGAAGCTGGACGAACCGCCGACCAGATCATCCTGACCCGTGCCGCCAAAGATCACGTCGCAGCCGCCACCGCCTTCCACATAGTCGTTATTGTAGGTGCCGCCCACATCGTCTGAGGTGGTCTTCGTCCCTGTCTCTGGACAGCGGGGTACTTTACCCCTGTCCATGAGAGGAGCGCGACATGGGACGACATCGACGGAAGTATTCAGACGAGTTTAAAGCTGCAGCGGTTGAGCGGCTTTACGAACCGGGAGCGACGCAGGGCAGCGTGGCGAACGAGCTGGGGATTACCGGCACCCAGCTGAAAACCTGGCGGTCGGAGATCGAGGCGTTCGGCTCGATGGAGGCCAAACGTCGCCAGAAGGCGGACGCCGCCGAGCTGGGGTGACTGCGCAAGGAGAACAAGCGGCTGGCAGAGGAGAGCGAAATTCTTCAAAAGGGTGAGCAGGCGAACGCCACTGGTCCGAGGGCGCCTGCGAACGCTTTTTTCGCGTCTCGGGCGGTGAAACCACGATGAACAAGCGCGCTTTCATCACTGCCCACAAAGCTCAGTTCGACTGACCGTGGCCCCAGTGGGGCCGCGTAAGCGGGAGAACGCGGTTTCTACACTTTGCCGGCTGGTCCGCCTGTCACGCAGTTGGTTTTATGGTCACGGCGCCGGTGAGGCAGCCCGTGAAAGTCGGGAGGCGCGGCGTGCGGCACGGGACAAGGCTCTGCTGGAGCGGATCAGCCATTTTTTCAAAGCCAGCAAGGGGCGCTACGGGTCCAAACGCATCCACCGGGATCCATGCGCTGACGGGGAGAGCGTCTCAGAACGTCGTGTAGCCAGAATAATGCAGGAAAACAGGATCTCAGCCCGTCCGCGCAAGCCGCGCAAACCGGTGACCACAAACAGCAATCACCAGCTGACCCCGTCGCCGAACCTGCTGCAGCGGGCGTCTCACTGCACCACCCCGAACACCGTCTGGCTGGCCGACATCACCTATGTCGGTACCGGCGAGGGCTGGCTCTACCTCGCGGCCGTCAAGGAATGTGCCTTTGTCCGCCGTCGCCCATCGGGCTCCGACCGGTGGCGCCGCGATGGGCAACTCCAAGGACAATGGCGCATGCGACCCGCGAAATCGTCGGCTGGGCCATGGCCGAACATCTGAAAGCGGAGCTCTGCTGCGACGCGCACCGGATGGCCCTGGACCAGCGCGGCCCGGTCCCGGGGCTGATCCTGCATTCGGACCGCGGCGTGCAATATGCCAGTGGGGACTATCGCAAGATCATCCACCGCGCCAAGCTGGTTTAATCCATGAGCCGCAAGGGTCAGTGCCTCGGGTTCAAGCTGGTCCGCGCCAGCGGATCGAACGAACCGGGGGATCGTTTGAAGGCGCAGAACGCCCCGATGGAGAGCTTCTTTTCTTCGCTGAAGAAGGAGCTGGTCCATCGCCATCGGTTCGGACCCCGGGAACAGGCCAGGGCCGCGATCTTCGGGTACATCGAGGTCTTCTACAGGCCGCCAACGCCGCCATTCAGCCATCGGCTACCAGACACCGGTTCAGGCGTTCACAGAAATGAGTTCGAAAATGGCCGCGTAGGATCAACAATCAGACTGCCCCGAAACAGAGACGAAGTTCATCGTCAGATTGCCGAAATTGAAGCACAGATCAAACACACCATCATCTCAGATGACGAGATGTTCCAAACCGCCGAAATCCTGCGCTCTGTTTCAGCGACAGGCCCGGTTACAGTCGCAATGCTGATCGCGGAAATGCCTGAACCTGGACAGATTACAGGCGAACAAGCCGCCGCACTGACTGGACTTGCCCCCATCGCACATGAAAGCGGCGCATTGCGCGGGAAACGCGCCATCGCAGGTGGGAGACGTTCTCTTCGTCATGTGATGTTCCAGGCCGCTCTGGTAGCCAGTCACCACAATCCAATCCTGAAAACACTCGCACAACGCCCTCAAACTGCGGGGAAGCCACACAAAGTCATTGTCACGGCCGTCGCGCGAAAGCTCGTCACAATCGCAAACGCGCTGTGCAAATCTCGCCAGAAATGGGCTTCTCAGCCGGATTGAGAAATACAGTTGCTAGGGGACTGATACTTGGCCAGCGCCGCATCGCCGATGTAGCTCGCCGCGTTGGTCAGGATGCGGATCTTCTTGCCTTGGCTTCGGAGAGCGTCGAGGCAGGCAGCAGCGCCCGGAATGGCGGTCTCACCCACATTCAGGACACCGAAGCTGTCAAATAGGAAACCATCGAACTCGCCTGCCACCTCCAACAAGCCCCCGACGCGCCACGGAACGCCAGGGGATTTTGCGGCAGGCAGGCGGTCACGGATCGCCTCGTAACGCGCCCAGGCTTCGGCGAGGGGCAGCATCGGGGGGGTATCGGTTACAGCGGTCGGGCGGTCATCGAAGCTCATTCATCACATCCTTGAGGCGCGCGAACTGGTCGCGGAGGGAGGGATAGAGGTCCCGGTAAACCTCAAACAATGCGGCGTATCGGGCGCTTTGGGCCGGGTCGGGCGCATAGCCACGCCCACCCCCGCTCATGGTCGCGGCGGCGTCTTCGATACTGTCGAAAAGCCCGACACCGGCAGCGGCCAGCATTCCGGCGCCGAGGCAGGTGGCCTCGGCTTCGCGGGCAATCTCCACCGGGCGCTCCAGCACATCGGAGACAATCTGACACCAGAGCGGGCTATGGGTCCCGCCCCCCATCAGCCGGAAATGCGCTGTCCGCGCGCCGAGCACGTCTTCGGCACCAAAGGTCGAGAGCCGCTGTTCGAGCGCGAGCCCTTCGAGGATCGCGCGGTAGATATGCGCCTTGCCGTGGCGGGGGCTGAGACCAAAGAGGACGCCACGCGCGTTGCTGTCCCAATAGGGCGTCAGCACGCCGGTGAGGTACGGGAGGGCCAGCAGCCCCTCGGATCCGGCGGGCAAATCCGCGGCCGCCGCTTCGAGGATCTGCTCAGGCGACAGATCGAGACCAAATGGCTTCGGTCCGATGCCGGAGAACCGCTCATTGAACCAGGTCACATTATAGGTGCCGCCGCCAAAGAACGTCTCAAGCAGATAGGTCCCCGGAACCCCGCCGGTCATGGTGCGGAAGGTGCGGTCGGTGCGGTATTCTGCGCTAAACGTCCCCGACACGATGCCTGTACCGAGATTGAGATAGGCCTCGCCCGGACGGGTGATCCCGACCCCAAGCCCCGCCGCCTGCCCGTCGCCCAGCCCAGCCACCACCGGCAGACCCGGGGTGATACCCAGCAGATCAGCGACATCACGGTGCAGCTTGCCCAGCACGGTGCCGGGGGCGTGGACCGTCGGGAAATGTACGGCGCTGAGGCCCGACTCCGCAATCAGCCCGTCATCCAGCGCAAAGCGCTCCAGATCGAGCACGCCGAGCGGATCGACGCTGCCCCAGGAGGTCGCCCATTCGCCGGTCAGCCGGTTGACCAGATAGGAATGCACATCCGCAACCCGCGCTGTGCTGTCGAGGATACGTGGCTCATGGGCGCGGAGCCACAGCAGCTTATACCAGCTTGTTGCGGTGTTGGGTGGCTTGCCCGTGGTCCGGTGCACGGCATCGCTGCCAAAGTCCTCCACCTCCGCCGTCGCGCGGGTGTCGAGCCACAGCATGGCCGGGCGCAGGGCGTGACCGGCCTCATCGAGGCAGACGAACGTCTCCCGCTGATGGGTTATCGACAGCGCCGCGAGCCGGGCGACATCAATCTGCCGGCAAGCCTTGCCGATGGCCTCGACGGTGGCGGTCCACCAGTCGACCGGGTCCTGTTCTCCCCAGCCTGGATGCGGCGCCGAGTGTGTAAAGCCCGAGCGACCCATGCTGACCGCGCGGCCTTCGAGATTCCAGACCACCGCCTTGGCGGCCGTGGTGGAGCAATCGACGGCAAGGACAAGATCGCCCATCACCCTGCCCTTTCGGCAGCGGCGCAAGCCTCCTCGACGCGGGCCATGACCCGCGCCACGCCGGCCTCATCCCACCAACCGGCCAGCGTCAGAAGATCGGCGACGGTAAAGCGCTCCCGCATGAACTGGCAATTCGCCACCACCCAACGCATCCGCTCGGAGGTGGGGGCGGGGTCGAGATCGGAAAAGCGCTTGGGCGCCCCGGCGCGGTGCAGGTAACGGGCGATGGCGTGGGAGCCAAAGACCAGCTCATCATGCCCCGCACGCAGGCCGGCCCAGTCGTCAAATGCCCCGAGGATTTGCGCACGACCGGCGTGCCACATGCTGAGCTTGCTGCGGTAGCGGCCCCAGCATTCGGCCCCGATCCGGCCCGTGGGGTCCAGCCAGGCAAAGGCCTCCGTCACACGCGCCTCGCAGCCGTCAATCTCGGGGAACAGCGCGGCAGGGTCCAGTCCCTCCTCATCGCGGCGTTCGCAGAAGACTTCCCATGCGGCGGCACGTACCACCGAGCCCACGCCCACCTGCGCGCCATGGAGCCCGGTCGGTTCGTGCAACTCGCCATTCACCATATCGAACATGTGGCTGATCAGGTGCTCCATGCCCGATAAAGAGGCTGTGGTGCCGCCCACGCCGGTCACGATGCCCCGCATGGCCAGCGCGGTGGCCAGATTGGCACAGGCCGAAGCTTCGCCGCGCCCGATCCCCTCGCACCAGTCCTCGACGCCCTCACCGCAAAGCTTGAGCATCTCCAACAGGACAGGGGCGTATTTCGGGTCCATCCCCATGCGCGCAGCCAGATACCAGTCGCCGGGGGCCACATACATCGACAGGAGCTCCCCGAAACCGGAAGCGTTTAGATAATGTGGCGCCTCGGCAATCACCTGCGTGTCGGTCAGAACAGCCTCGGGCCAGCGCGAGAGGAGCGTTGTCTTGACGCCGTTTTGCAGCACCACGGAGAAGTTATCCGTGTAACCATCCACCGAAGCGGCGGTCTGCACCACAACATGCACCGGCACCGCGCCGCGCTCGGCGGCGATCTTGGCCATGTCGGTGATTGTGCCTCCCCCAACCGAGACGATCACATCGGCGCCAACGCTCGCTTCGGCTGCCTCATCAAGGCTCCGCTCGTCGGCGTGCAGGATTGGATGACCGTCATCGATAATGATGCGTTGCGCATCATAGCGACCCGACAGGAGCGCCTCGACGCGGGCTTTGAGATCGGTTCCAGCGCGCGTGATCCGTACCGGATCAACGATCATGCACACGCGGGTCCGGGGTCCCGGAACCCGGCCCGCCGCCCGCAGATGGCGATCAATCACCTCGGTCAGCGAGGGCAGGACATCGTCGGAGATATGGACCTCCGCCATACCCAGCTCGGCGAACTGCCCGTTCGGGTCGTTCTCCGCCAGCACATTACGGACGCGGGCAAGTCTGGAGAGATCGCTCAAGGCGAGATCAAGGGCCATAGGAGCCTCCTGTATCGGATATGTGGAGCGCCCGGAGGCGCCAGGTCAGTGTTGCGAGCGCCGGTCGAGCATCACCGCGAGGATGATGGCGACGCCGATGACGACAGGTTGCAGGTTGGGCGAGACGTTCAGCAGTGCCATACCGTTGCGCAGCACCCCGATGATCAGGAGCCCGATGAAGGTGCCGAACATGCCGCCCGACCCGCCTGCGAGGCTCGCTCCGCCAATCACCACCACGGCGATAACCGACAACAGATCCGCGATGCCGGCCGTCGGATGCGCCGAGTCGAGACGGGCCCCGAGGATCAGCCCCGCCAGAGCGGCGAGGAGTCCGGCGATGACATAGACCAGCACCTTGACCTTGCGCGTGTCGATCCCCGAAAGCCTTGCCACTTCTTCATTGCCGCCGATCGCGTAGAGCGCGCGCCCCATGGGCCGGAAATTCAGCCAGAATGCCACGCAGAGATAAACTGCGACGAGGATGATCATCTCCAGCGGGATGCCAAAGACCCGGAGCGTGGCCAGATTGGTGAACCAGTCGGGGAAACCCGTGACCGGCCCGCCATTGGTGACAAAGAGCGCAATGCCCGAGCAGGCCGACATGGTCGCCAGCGTCGCCACGAACGGCTGGATGCGCCCATAGGTCGAGAGCACGCCATTGACGAACCCCACCAGTGCGCCGACACCAAGGCCGATGAGGGTCGACAGGGCAAAGGGCACGCCGAAATCCCGGTAGAGCCAGGCATTGACCATCAGGCTCACGGCGAGGACAGCGCCCACCGACAAATCGATACCACCTATCAGGATCACCAAGGCTGCGCCGGCCGCCATGATGCCGATCTCGGAGACCTGACTGAAGATGTTGATGAAGTTCCGAGTGGTCAGAAAGTAAGGCGACAGCCAGGAGAAGACGATGCACACGAGGATGAGCCCCAGGAGTGGGCCCGGGATCGCACGGGTGATGGATTTGAGAAGGTCGGTGACGGTCGTGTGCCCCTCGCGCTCCCGGGCAGCGAAGGCAACACTTTTACCAGACAGATCAGCGGTATGGTTGGTATCGGACATGATGGTATCTGCCTATGCTGAGGGTTGCAGAATGGGGGAGGTGTCCCCCACGGCGAGGGCCATTACCCGCTCAGGACTGGCCTCCTCGCGGGACAGGATGCCCTTTTGGCGGCCTTCGGACATGACCAGCACCCGGTGCGACAATCCGAGCACCTCTTCGAGCTCGGACGAGACAACGATCACCCCCATTCCACTGGCGGCTAGGTCGCGGAGGATCTGGTAGATCGCCATTTTCGCGCCCACATCCACGCCGCGCGTGGGTTCATCGACGATAAACACGCGGGGGTCGCGGACCAGCCACTTGGACAGGAGGACCTTTTGCTGGTTGCCCCCGGACATCGAACCCACCGGGATGCCCATCTGGCCACGAATATCGAAGCGCTCTCGCTGCGACTGCCCGAGGTCGCGCACATCCGCCGGGCGGATCATGCCGAACCGGGCCAGCGTCCGCTCCCAGGGCAGCGTGATATTCGCCGATGCTGTCCGGTCGAGATTCAGCCCCAGCCCCTTGCGGTCTTCGGGAACCATGACGATCCCCGCCGCAATGGCAGCTCTGGGCGATTTGGCGCGAACCGCAGCGCCATCAACCTCGATGGTGCCGGTGTCGGCCCGGTCAGCACCTGCGATGGCCCGCACCACATCGGTGCGGCCCGCTCCGACCAGACCGGCAAAGCCGAGGATCTCACCCTCTGCCAGCTCAAAGGAAATGTCACTGAACGCACCCGCCCGGCCTAACCCCTCAACCTTCAGCGCGATTTTGGTGCGGCTGGGTTGGGGCGCCTGATGGGCAAAGGTGAATTCCCGCCCGACCATGGCGTTGATCATGTCCTGCTTCGCCACCGGAGTCTCATGCCATTCGGCAACCTTGCGACCGTCGCGGAAGCAGGCCACGTGATCGGCCAGCGTAGTTATCTCATCCAGCCGGTGCGAGACATAGATCACCCCACGCCCTTCGGCCCGGAGCCGGTAGATTTGCTCAAAGATCAGCTCGGCATCGGCCTCGCCGAGTGACGCGGTCGGTTCGTCAAAGATGATGTAGCGGGGGTTGCGCAGGAGCGCCTTCGCGATCTCGATCTCCTGCTGCTGTGCCATGGAAAGACCGCGCACCGGCCGGCGCGGGTTCAGGGAGACGCCCAGATCCGCCAGCACCGAGCGGCTCTGCTCTTCCATGCTGGCCCGGTCTACGCGGCCTTTGTGCAGGGGCAGGCGCCCGAGAAAGAGGTTTTCCGCCACGGACAGGTCGGGCAGCCGGCGGATTTCCTGATGGATCAGCGCCACGCCGCGCGCCAGAGCGTCATGAGGTGAATGGGGCGCGTAAGGCGTGCCATCGAGGGTCATCGCCCCGCCACTCGCAGGGACCACCCCGGCGATGATATTGTTGAAAGTCGATTTCCCCGCCCCGTTCTCACCGATGAGGCCAAGAACCGAGCCCGGTCTGACGGTCAGGTCGATGGATTTCAGCACCTCGACTTCGCCATAAGACTTGACCAGTCCCCGGCAGACCAGACCGGTCTCTTCTGAGTGTTGATCGAACATTCCCGCCTCCTCCGAGCCGAAACGTGCAGGGACATGGGTGGCAGGTCCGGCGTGGGAGACGCGCCGGACCTGCCGGGGTCGTCACATCTTGTCGGCAGCCGGACCGTAGAAATCCGACGGCTTGACAGAGCCGACCGTGTCACCGGTCACCAGAACCGCGTCCTGATACTGCAGCTCGGGAAGCTCACCCGTGCCTTCGATCAGCTGGACCGCCTGCTGGACGGCCATCTGACCCATCTTGTAGGGAACCTGCGCCATGGTGGCCTGAGTCAGGCCTTCCTTGATCGCGGTGAGCTGGGTCGGAAAGCCATCGATGCCCACCGAAATCAGGTCCTCGCGACCGGCCTGACGAGCAGCCTTGGCGGCGCCGAGGGACATGGCGTCGCTCTCGCCGAACACCGCGTCAAGATCGGGATGGGCGGTGAGGATGTTCTGGGTCGCCTTAAACGCTTCGTTTTCGTCCCAGTTGGCGGTCTGCTCGGCCACAACCTCGATGCCCGGGTAATTCTCCAGCGCCTCGTTGCAGCCTTGGGTCCGCTGCTGCTCGGCAGTCGAGCCAAGAACACCGTGCAGGATCGCGATCTGACCTTCGCCGCCCATCTGGTCGAACATCCAGGTGCAGAGATCACGGGCAGCCTTGACGCTGTCGGTGGCGATATAGGTGGCCAGCACCCCGTCGCCGGATTCAGGTCGCTGGTCCACGGCGATGACTGGAACCTCGGCGGCATTGGCAGCCTTCACCCCGGCAGCGGCAGCGGTGCTGTCCTGTGAGGTAAAGATGAGCGCGCCGATCTGCTGGACGAGCAGATTGTTCACCTGATCAATCTGCTGGCGGGCATTGTTGTTCGCCGACTGGACGTTCAGCTCGTAGCCCAGTTCTTCTGCGGCAGCCTTCATGCCGTCGACGGCGGCAATGTAGAACAGGGATTTCTGGTCCGCCACGGCGACGCCGATCACTGGCTTATCCGCAGCCGTCGCGAGCGACGGGGCCAGCGCGAGGGCACAGGTTGCCCCAAGCAGAGTGGCAACGAGACGACGACGGGGCAGTGTGCTTGCAGTCATAACCAAATCCTCCATCAGGTTATTTTAGGTCTATCGAGCGTTTCCCGGGCAAGGTTTTTTGCCCGGAGAACATCACTTTGCATCGCCCCCTTCGAGGCGGGTCTTCAGATCGGCAAGGAAAGACGCCGCGCGGGCGCCGTCCACGGCACGATGGTCGCTGGTCAGGCTGAACTCGGCGATCGGACGCCACTCGGGCGCGCCGTCATTCCAGACCTGCCGCATGGTCGTCCCGCCAACCGCAAGGATCGCGACCTGAGGCGGATTTATAATCGCCGTGAACCGCGCGACCCCAAACATACCGAGATTGCTGACGGTGAACGTGCCGCCCATCACTTCGGCGATAGCGATACGCCCGGCCCGGACTTTCTCGACCAGAGCGCCGCGCCGCTCGGCGATGCCGCTGAGGCTCAGGGTCTCGGCGCCGTGGATGACCGGCACAGTGAGCCCGCGCTCGGAGGCGACGGCGAGGCCGAGATTGACGCTGTCAAATTCGACCACACCCGCCTCACCCCAATGGGCGTTGATGCCAGGGTGCCGGGCGAGCGTTGCAGCGCAATCGGAGAGGATCACGTCCGTGAGCGTCACACCCGGGCTGCGACGGGACGAGGCGGCGGACATATCCACCTCGACGGTCACCTGAAACATCGGCGCCGCCCAGGCTGCATTCATGGCGCGGACCATCAGTTTCTCGGTTTTTCCCAGCGGGCGCAGGCGTCCTTCGGGGTCCGCGAGGAGCGTGTCAGTCATCGGATCCTCTCCCTCACGCGGCGCGGGCGGGCGCGGCTTTGCCAGCGCAACCGTACTGGCGCATCTTTTCGATAGTCGCGTCCACCATGCGGGCGCGGCCCTCGGCCATGGCCTCTTCGAGCTGGCGGTCGCCTTGGGCAAAGACCGATTCCAGACCCGCCCGGAAGGCGTGGCGCAGATCGGTGTCAGCGTTGAACTTGTGCACCCCCGCAGCCTTGGCCTCCTGTACTTCGCGGTCGGTCAGACCGGATGCGCCGTGCAACACCAGGGGGATCCCGGTCGCGGCCTTGATCTCACGGATGCGCTGGATGCTGATCGGTTGCTGCTGGAGACCCGGCACAACGCCGTGCACGATGCCCACCGAAATCGCCAGATAATCGATGCCCGTCTCGGCCACAAAGCGGCGGGCCTCTTCGACGTCGGTATAGTAATCTTCCCAGTTAACGGTTTCGTCGGCATCCGGGATCTTGCCCAGTTCCGCCTCGACCGGAATACCGAACGCATGGGCGATCTCGACGATCTTGCGGGTGGTCTCGATATTCTCCTCAAAAGGCAGATGGGCGCCGTCATACATGACCGAGGTAAAGCCAAGCCTGATCGCCTCGAGCACCTCGTCCCAAGAGCCGTGATCCAGATGGATGACATATTTCGCATTGGAGCGTTCGGCGATGCGGCGGGTCATCTCGAAGGCCCGGGCCACACCCATATGGGGGATGATCGCCCGCCCGACCTGCATGAAGATCGGAGAATCGGCCTGCTCTGCCGCCCAGAGCAGCGCCTCGGTAGTCTCTTCGTTATGCATATTATAGGCACCGACGGCATAGCCGCCACGGCGGGCATTCTCGATGAAGGATCGGGGATCGGACTGGGGGTTCATGGCACTGTCTCCAGGGTTCAGCTTGAGGTCATTCCGCAGCAGCAGTTGAGGCGGGACTGGTGCGGCCCGGCACATCGAAGCGGCTGATATAACGAAGGTAATCTTCGATTTCGTGGATCCGGCGGGTATCACTCCAGCCTTGCCGTTCGGCGAGGATCGCGGCGGCCCGGTCGAGTGAGGCGCGGCCACAGGTGCCGTTCAGCCCCACCATGATCCGGCGGATCAGCGCGTCGGTCAGCGTTCGGCAGAACTCGGTCTCATAGGTAAAGACCAGTTCGGCCCCGATAGCGCCGGTTTCCGGGTCGAAGCTCTCCAGCAGGCGGGGATCTTCGGCACCAATGGCGAGGATATCTCCCGCCCGGGCCCCGTAGATCCCGACGAGCCGCTCCACCGTCGCGGAGGGGACCTGCGTGGTCGCGACAAGCTGGGTGCGATAGGCATCCCAATCCGCCACCCGCGCGCCGGGAAACACCGCCCGCGCCGTAGTACACGGAGGCGCCTTACGACCGAGCTGGGCGAATACCTCGTCCACGGTCTCTTCGGCGAGACTGCGATAGGTCGTCAGCTTGCCGCCTATGATCGACAGAAGCCCCCGACACTGGGGTGCGTGATCGTGAATGACGTGGCTGCGCGGCACCTTCCACTCCGATTGCGCCGGGACAAAAGGCAACGGACGAACACCGCTATACGTGTAGAGGATATCTTCTTCGGTCAGGTTCGCCGTCGGGATCAGACTGTTCACCTCGCCGAGGAGATACTCAACTTCCGCGTCATCAGCGCGGGCCAGATCGGGGTCCTCGTCGAACTTCTTATCCGTGGTGCCGATCAGGTATTTCTCGCCCCACGGGATCACCAGAACCAGCCGCCCATCGGCGCGAGATTCGTAGTATACGACATCTGCGGGCGCGCCCGGGAAGGGGTCGACCACCAGATGGCTGCCCTTTGCACCGCCGATATGGCGCTTGCCGCCAGCGGGTTGCCCCTTGAGCACCGTATCGACCCAAGGGCCGGCTGCGTTCACCGCCAGCCGCGTTGCCAGCGTGGCTCGCGCGCCGGTGATCTCGTCGACAAAGGACGCACCCGTCAGGGTCTCGCCCTCCTGGGTGAAGCCATCCACCCGTGAGTGGGTAAAAATGTGACAGCCCTCGGCGGCGGCCTGTAACGCGACCTCGGCGCAGAGCCGTTCAGACCAGACCACTTGTCCGTCATAGAAGATCGCAGAGCCCACCAGCCCGTCACCATTCATCTCCGGAAAACGGCGCAAGGTGTCCTCACGGGACAGCACCGTATGATTGGGGGGCGACTTGTCGAAAGACAGCACGTCATAGGCCAGCATCCCGGCCCGAATTGTCCAGCTTGACCGACGATTATGGGCGTAAAACGGCATCATCAGTGGGACCGGCTTGACGATATGGGGCGCGAGGCGGAACAGGCGTTCCCGCTCTCGCAGAGACTCCCGCACCAGTGCCACATCGCCCTGCTCCAGATAGCGCAAACCCCCATGGATAAGCCGACCCGACCAGCTGGATGTGCCGCTGCCGATATCCTCCTTCTCGATCAGAGCGACACGCAGACCGCGCGCAGCGGCATCGCGGGCAATGCCCAGACCATTGATCCCAGCGCCGATCACCACGAGATCGTAGACGGCTCCCGGACCGGGGCGTGGGGCAGTGTTCTGATCAGGGCTGGACATGGCGTGGGTATCCCTTGTTTCGCCCACGAGGGCGCTTGGGTGATCTGCGGCGCGGGAGGCGCGCCGCAGATCGGTGCAAGGTCAGTCGTCGGTCTCGATGATCGCGATGACGGTCCGGACCTTGGCGTCTTCGCCGCTCTGCACGAGGATCTCGGAGAGAACCCCGGTCGCTGGCGACTCCAGCTCCTGGGTCGCTTTCTCGGCCTCGATCTCAGCGAGAGGCTCATCCTCTTCGACACGGTCGCCGATATTCTTCAGCCACTCGGTCACGGTGCCTTCGCTCATGCCCATGCCCCACTGGGGCAGCAAAACTTCGACTTTCATCAGCCAACTCTCCGATTTTCTGACATTAACTGGTCCGCGCAGACCGCCTCGATGGCGGCGACGATGCGCTCTCTGGTGGGATAGATCTGGGCTTCCAGCGCAGGGCTGAAGGGCACTTGCATATCGAGCGCGCAGACCCGCTTGATCGGGGCCACCAGAGCGTGGTGCGCCTTGTCCGCGACGAGGGCGGCGATCTCAGCGGCGGCACCGCAGGTTCGGTGTGCAGGTTCGGCGATCACCAGCCGGCCGGTCTTCTCAACCGACCTCACGATGGCGTCACTGTCGAGCGGCACCAGAGTGCGTGGGTCAATCACTTCGCAGGACACACCGCGCGCAGCCATGTCCTCCGCAGCCTGCAAGGCCAGCGGCACCGAGCCGGAAATACCCACTACGGTCACATCCGCCCCCTCGCGCCGCGTACGCGCGACCCCAAAGGGAATACGGTATTCTTCTTCCGGGACTTCTTCTTTCTGCCCCCAAAGCGGAACCGCCTCGAAGGTCAGCACCGGGTCATCGCTGTCGATGGCGCTGCGCAGCAGACCCTTGGCGTCAGCTGCCGACGCCGGCGCCATGATCTTCAGCCCCGGCACGTTCATGAACATGGGATAGGGCCGATCGGAGTGATGGGCACCGGTGTTCAGTCCGTAGAACATCGCCGAACGGAACACGACCGGGATCGAGCTCTGACCACCGAACATATAGCGGTTCTTGGCCGCCTGGTTCACGAACTGGTCCATCGCCATGTAGAGAAACGAGGAATAAGACAGATCAACGATGGGACGGAGCCCGGTCATCGCTGCACCAATGGCGGTCCCGACAATAGCCTCTTCGGAAATCGGGGTGTTGCGGATGCGGTTCTGGCCAAATTGCTGGACAAAATCCCCCTGTTCCGCCCGCTGCTTTCCACCGCCGGTGGTGCCGTATACATTGGCCTCGACATCTTCGCCGATGATGATCACGCGCTCATCGGCACTCATCGCTTCCTGTTGCGCTGCGCCAATTGCGCCGATGTAGGTCATAATGCTCACAGCACAGCCTCCAGCTCGTATGGGTCGGTGTAAAGATGCTCGAACGCGACCGAGAGATCGGGGTCCGGGCTTTCAAGTGCAAAGGTCGCGCAGGCCTCGACCTCTTCCTCGATCCCGGCCTCCAGCGCGTCCATCTCTTCAGTTGAGGCGATGTCGCGCGCGACCAACGCCTCGCGGAACAGGATGATCGGATCGCGGGAGGTCCAGAAGGCTTTCTCCTCCGCGTCACGGTAATCCACGTTGATCCGCAGACCCTCGGAATGCTCGCGGAAGCGGTAAGTCATCACCTCGACGAGGCTTGGCCCCTCACCGCGCCGCGCCCGGTCGGCCGCCTCGGCCACCGCATCATAGACCGCGAGCACATCCTGACCGTCCTCGACCCGGACACCCGGCATGCCAAACCCAGCCGCCCGGTCCACGATCCGTCCACCAGTCACCGTGTGGGACGGCGTAGACAGGGCGTAGAAGTTGTTTTCGCAGAGAAAGATGGCCGGCAGCTTGTAGGCTGAGGCGAGGTTCATCGACTCGTAGAGCACGCCCTGGTTCGCTGTGCCGTCTCCGAAAAAGGTCAGAGCCACCCGGTCTTCGCCCAGCACCTGAGCGGAAAGGCCCGCGCCGACTGCGATCGGAATCGACGACCCGGTGATACCGGACTCGCCCAGGCTACCCACCGCATAATCGGCCAGATGGAGCGAGCCGCCCTTACCGCCGCATACACCGGTCGCCTTCCCAACCAGCTCCGCCATCAGCGGCCCGAGGGGCGAGCCCATCCCAATAGGATGGCCGTGGCTGCGGTGGTTGCCGGTCATATGATCGCCCGCGTTCAGCGCCATGCAAGCGCCGACCACCTGAGCCTCTTGCCCGATGCTCGTGTGCACGGTTCCGGGAATGTACCCGCGCTTGACCATCTTTGAGGCCCGCTCGTCGAACAGCCGGATGCGCAGCATCCTGCGCTGCATCTCAAGCAGCGTCTCTCTGGGAAGGTTTCGGCTCAATTCCATTTTTGCACCTTTTGTCCTAGATTGGGTATTTTGTATCAATGACACAAACCGCGATCAAGAACTATTTGTCCAGATACCCATCATTTGCTTCACACCCCGAATAATATGGGCTTTCCGCACTTCCAGTCTGCAAGAACCACCCGAATCACAGGTGAATAATGGCGCACATAGGTCGCGCCGATACCGGTGCGGGGCTGGACGCATGGAGTGGAATGCGCCATCTATCGTGGTAATAGAGCAAATGTAGCAGAGAGGCACATCCATGCAGGAGATAGAAAAGAAGTCGAGCGATACGGCCCGCGCGGCCTGGCTCTACTACATCGAGGAAATGACCCAGAGCGATGTGGCCAAGAAGCTGGGAGTGAGCCGCAGCACAGTGATTCGCCTCTTGCAACGCGCCCGGCAGAGCGGGCTGGTCACCATCTCGCTTGGCGTGCCCCAGGAAACCTTCGAGGTCGAACGGGACCTGGAAAAGCTGTACGGCCTGAAAACCGTGAGGATCGTTCCCGAAGCCGATGACAGCATCGCCCAGCGCCGATGGCTGGGTCAGGTTGCTGCGGTGACTTTGCAGGAAATGGCGCGACCCAATTCGATCATGGCCGTCAGCTGGGGGCGAACACTCCGCGCCATGGCCGACTCACTGCATGGGGATGTGACAGTGCCAGGAATGCAAACCGTCGCGTTGATCGGCGGACTGCACAATGCCGACCGGGGAACAAATCCCTATGAAGTTGCCGAAATCGTTGGCCAGTTCTTCAAGGCACCCGCTCGCGCTCTCTACGCGCCGGTTTACGTGCGGAACACGGAGACCGCCGCGGGCCTGATCAGCGATCCCGGGCTGGCCGAAGCGCTGGATATGGCGCGCCGCGCATCGCTCGTGGTCTTTAGCGTCGGCTCATTGTCAGAGCAGGCGACCATGCTGCGACTAGGCTATGTGAACGCCACCGAAAAGGAGTTCCTTGAGAACAAGGGGGCCGTGGCCGATATTGCGTGCCGCTGGATTGATGGCGACGGCGCGCCCGTGGATCTGCCGCCGACGATTCACCCCATTGGCCTGTCCATGGGGGATCTGCGCAACATTCCGCAGCGGCTGATGGTGGCGGGCGGTACGTCAAAGCATCAGGCGATTCTGGCGGGCCTGCGCGGCGGATATGCGACCCATCTGATCACCGATGAGGGGAGCGCCGCCATGCTGCTTGCAGAGGCGCGGAAAGGCATCTGATAAATGATACACTTGATCTTGCATTGAACATGTGGCTCATTGATGCCGTAGGCGCGGTCCCGCGCCCTGCGACCTGGTGCACTTTCGGGAGGACACATGATACTTGGCATCGATCTCGGCACCTCGATGGTAAAGGCCGTTATCTTCTCGGATGAGGGGCGCTGTCTCGCTGTTGCCTCTCGCCGCAGCTCTCCGCAGGCGCTCGGCGGCGGCAGAATTGAGCAGGATTTTGAAGAGATCGTCACCGCTGTCAGCGACGTGGTCCGCGAGGTCTGTGGTGCCCCGGGCCATGTGCCAGACGCCATCGGCATCACCGGACAGAGCGACGGGCTCTGGCTGCTGGATGAAAACGGTCGCGGTGTGCGCCCCGCAGTGTCGTGGCTGGACGATCGGGGCAATCCCTATCTTCAGGGCTGGATCGACAGTGGCGCTTTCGAGGCCGTGTTCCGCCGAAATGCCAATGCCATCTTCCCCGGCAGCCACGCCCCTCTGATGGCAGCCTTGCGGGACGGCGATCCGGACGCGCTCACACGCGCCCACACGGCGAGCTACCTGAAGGACGGAATTCTCCAACGCCTGACAGGCGCGCGCGTCACGGATGCTTCGGACGCGTCTTTGCCGTTTCTGGATATTGCCCGCCGCGATTACGATCCGGAGATCCTGGATATTCTCGGCCTGAGTGAGATGCGGAGGTTGCTGGCGCCGGTGATGCCCGCGCCGGGTCGGAGCTTTGCTCTGAACGCGGAGGGCGCGGCCCTGACCGGACTGCCCGAAGGCGTGCCGGTTCATGCCGGACCATTCGATCTGGTGGCCTGCCCCATGGGAGCCGGTCTGCGCGAGGTCGGCGACGGGCTGATCATCATCGGAACCACTCTGGCCTGCGAAGTTCTGACCGACCACGTCGACACCAGAGGTGCGCCGGTTGGGATGACCCTCTGTATGCCGCAAGACGGGCGGTGGGTTCGCTCCATGCCCGCCACAGTCGGGACGGCGACCCTCGACTGGGTTCTGGACCTCGTCGGAGCATCCCACACGGATGTGGAGGGCCTGCTGGCCCAGAGCCCTCCGGGGGCCAATGGCGTAACCGCCCTGCCCTTCTTTTCGGCCACCGGCGAACGCGCGCCCTTTGTGGATGTGCGCGCCCGGGGGCAGCTCGCAGGGCTCAGCACAGCCACCAGCCGCGCCGATCTGGTGCGGGCGGTCTGCGAATCCGTCGCCTATGCCGCGCGGCACTGCATCGAAGCAGCCGGGCTAACAGGCCGTGTGCTGGTCTGCGGTGGTGGCTCAAACTCTCAAACCTGGAGCCAGATGGTCGCCGATGTGCTGCAACGCCCACTTCATATTGCCCCCCGGCCCGAGGTCGGTGCCCGCGGTGCGGCCATCGCCGCCATGGACGCGGTGGGGCTAGCCTATGACGCCGACCTCTGGACCAGGGCCGAAAGCATCATCGAGCCGAACCGCGATGCGGCCCAACATTATGAAGACGGCTTTGCCGTCTATCTCGACACGGTGGAGGCCGCCCGTGGCCTCTGGAACCGCTGATGCGGAGAGGACACCCATGCCACGCGATCTGACCAACCCCGCGGAGCGCCATCCCGAAAAGGCCCATCGCGGCGCGTCTCCCCGCCTGCCCAAGCCAGACTGGATCCGGGTCAAAGCCCGCACGGGCGCAGGCTACAAACGCACCCGCGCCATTGTAGAAACCCATAGTGTCACGACGGTCTGCGAAGAGGCCGGTTGCCCCAATCTCGGAGAATGCTGGTCACAGGGCCACGCTACAATGATGATCATGGGCGAGATCTGCACGCGGGGATGTACCTTCTGCAACGTCGCCACCGGACGTCCCGACGCGCTTGACCTCTTCGAACCGGGCCGTGTGGCCGATGCGGTAGCCAAGCTGGGCCTGAACCACGTGGTGGTCACGTCGGTCGACCGCGATGACCTAGCGGACGGGGGCGCGGCGCATTTTGCCCAGACGATCCGCGCGATCCGTCACAAGGCGCCAGGCACCACTATCGAGGTCCTGACGCCAGATTTTCTGAAATGCAGCCCGGAGGCGCTCGAAACCGTGATCGCCGCCCGGCCAGACGTGTTCAACCATAACCTCGAGACGGTCCCGCGCCTTTATCCCGCAGTTCGCCCCGGCGCGCGCTATTTCCACTCGCTGCGTCTGCTACAACGAGTGAAGGAGCTGGACCCGGCTATCTTCACCAAATCCGGCATCATGGTCGGACTGGGCGAGGACACGGGCGAGGTCCGGCAGGTGATGGACGACATGCGTGCGGCCGGGATCGATTTCCTGACCATCGGCCAATATCTCCAGCCCACGCCCCGCCACCATGCCGTCGCCCGTTTTGTCACTCCGGAAGAGTTCGGCGACCATGACCGTGCGGCGACCGGCAAGGGCTTTCTCATGGTCTCCGCCAGCCCACTCACACGCTCGAGCCACCATGCCGGCAGCGATTTCGAAAAGCTCCGGGCGGCTCGGGACCACCAACCGGCTCGGGCGTGACCTGCCCGCAGGAAAAGGACATTGACCATGTCACAAGCGCTCAGATTCGCCTTTCTCAAAGCCCGCTGGCATGCGGAGATCGTGGAGCGCGCCCACGAAGGCTTCGTCGCCTGTCTGGCCGAGCGCGCGCCCGGGGCACAGGTCGACGCCTTCGACGTCCCCGGCACCTTTGAACTGCCCCTGATCGCCCAGCGGCTCGCCCAAACCGGAACCTATCACGCCATTGCCGCCGCTGCCTTCGTTGTGTATGGCGAGATTTACCGCCACGACTTCGTCATGCAGCCGGTAGCCTAGCAGCTCGTGATTTTCTGGAACAAAAAAGTAGTCGATGCTGGTCAACGGGCTCCGGCGGCGATTTGCGGCCTTTGATGGCGGTCGGCGCCGGGGGTGAACCCTCGGAGCAGTGTGATCAGCCAGATGAAATGGCACAGACAGACCCTCAGGTTTCGCAGGATCATGCGGATGTTGTGACCGCAGCCGCAGAGGCCCGCGAAAAGGGCATCACCTTCGGTTCCTTTGAGTGGGCATCGGGTCAGACGTCCGTCGGCTTTCATATGGCCCGTCATTGGTTCGATGGCGCTTCGTCGTCGCAGCAGTTTCGCGATGGTCCTGGTGACACCGCGCCTTACACCGCTGATGAAGACCTTCACTGTTTCAACGCCGTG
>NZ_VFSV01000022.1 GCF_007004065.1 Palleronia caenipelagi
AAATCCTCGCAAACACCCGGGAACGCCCCAGGAAAACTTGGGAAAGGACAACGAGGCCCGTTCAATCGCCGCTTCGGCTCCCGTTGATCCGGCGGGAACTTCGCCAGATCAAACCGTTAGAGCGAGACATGGATCGTCCGTCGGCCCTTCGGGCCTCATGAGCGGATCCACACATAACGCAGCATACTGTATTTCCCCCAAACATCTGTTCTGTAACGAAAAAACGGCAAAAAATCGGTAACGAGTGATGCCCGGAAAAAAATTACCTCCGCTTTACAATGGGTTGCGAGGGGGGTGGCCACGCCGTGCCACGCTGTGCCACGCTAGATTCGAGGGATTTATCGGGTAAGGGAGGGTGAAAATTACCGCTCATGCTCGTCCTCCTGCTCATGGTCGCGATCTCCATCTGGGCCCCGCTCACGCTCGAGGCGCGCCATCAATTCGCGGTCTTCCTGCTCGAGCTCCAACTCCAGCTGTCGGCTCCGCCGGTCCCGCTCGGGAGACTTCCGCATCTCCCCGATTTGACGCTCGGCCCGATCCATGAGTGCAAGCATCTCTTCTTCCTCGGACGGCGAGAGCATCGCGATCAGTGTTCGGGTTGCGGTAAATTCATCGAAGAGCTGCTGGCTCCATGCGGCCTGCCGCTTGCCAAGATGGATGACCGTCTCATTGAGAGTCGAGAGGTTCGAGGCGAGGTCCGCGAACATTGCGGACAGCTCATCTCGGGTCACAGGTGGTGGGGTGCTTTCGGATGGCTGCGATGCGCCAAGAAGATCGTCGCGGAGAGCGGCAAAGCTGGCTTCCATTGTCTGGCGGATCGGGTCTTCGAGGCGCTCGGGATCGGCGATTTTGTCTGCCTGGCGTTCCAGCTCTTCCACCCGGAGCTTAGCCTTCTCGAAGTCACGCTAGAGGGTCTCGATCGCCTCTTCAAGAGCTGCGGAAACGTTGCCGTCGTCAGGGTCTATCAGGGAGAGAGCTTTGGGTCCGAGATAGGGGCGAACGCGTGGATTCTTGTCGGTACTCATCTGGACATATCCTTCTGTCTTTCACGCACGGTTTCGGCCAGTTCGCGGGCATGGTCGAACGGGTCCTTGCGCTCGGTTTCGGGGGTCTTGTCTTTGGCGTCCGAGGGCTCGTGTGACCGCTCCTGGGAGGCGTCTTTCTCGGGCGTCTGCTCCGGATCCTTGCGCGCCTTTTCGGCCTCCTGTCGCGCCGCGTCAGCCGCGCGCGAAGCCTCGGCGAGATCGTCTTTCATGGCATCGCGCCAGGTAGAGAGCGCGTCCTGACGAACCCCGGTCGTCTCTTGGATCCGGGCCGCGAGCTTGTCGGAATCGGAGGTGAACAGGAGTGCCTCGTCGCGGGCGCGGCTGATCTGGACGTAGAATGATTTCTGCGAGGTCAGCGCTTCATCAGGTCCCATGGCGGCGATCACCCGGTCGACGGTGGCGCCCTGAACAGCGTGAGTAGTCGCTGCATAGTTGTATTGAATGCCGCGCGCTGCGAGCGCGTTCGGGTCCAGATCCAGCTTCGTGCCGTCCTCTTTCTCAATCGAAATCGAGCTCTGGCTGACGGCAGTGATCCGCCCTGTTTCGCCATTGGTGACGTTCGCCTCTTTGTCGGTGATCTTGAATCGGACAGCGTCTCCAGCAGCCACATTACGCTGGTCGGTGTCGTAGGCGATGAGGCTTTGCGCGGCCCGGCTGCCGGGCTGATGGGGACCGTCAGGGGGGTGCCACCTGCCTCGGAGCGCAGGATGAGAGAGCCCTTGTCGAGGTCGACTTGCACCACGTCATAGGTCTCGCCGCGGGAGATGCTAGACGCCTTCACGGAGCGCAGCGCATAGACCACGTCGCCGGTCTTGTAGGAGCGCACATCAGCCGCCTCGGCGCGGGTGAACTGAAGGGGCTCAAGGCTCCGGATCGTCACCTCCCTGCCCCGGATCTTGCCCTCATGTTTCAGCCCCTCGCGGATCGTCTCGTTCATCTCATTGCGCGTCTTGTTGGTGAGCGCGATGAGACGGGTTTTGGCGCGGTCGCTGTCACTGAGACCAAGCCAGGCCTCGGCAGCGGCCTCCTTGAAATCCTCCGACACACGGAGGTTGTCGCCGATCTTGTGGATCGCCGCACGGGCCTCACCTTTGATCGCGTGGTTCACGGCATCGCGAAGCGCAGGATCACGCTGGCGCTGGATGTCATCCATCACGGCGTTCGGGATCCCGGCTTTCTGAAGCTGGTCGAACGGCGTGCCGGCGGCGACCGCGTCGAGCTGCTTCACGTCGCCCAGAAAGACGACCCGCGCCACCCCGGTGCGGGTCGCGTGATCCATCAGCGTCCGCATCTCGCGCGACGAGATCATCGAGGCTTCATCGACGACCATGATGGTCTTCGACTTGTCGATCTCGACGGGATGGGTCCGTTCACGAGTGGTCAGTGAGGCGAGCGTAGTGGTTTGTGGGATGGCCTCCTGAAGGGCGGCAACGGCTACATGGGAGGGGGCATAGCCCTCGACCGTGTATCCGTGCTTTTCAGCGTAGTGCTGGAGCTTCCCCATGGCAAAGGTCTTGCCGGTGCCGGCATAGCCTTGGACGGCAACGTAGCGATCCTTGCGGGAGGAGAGTGAGAGGGCCACAGCGTCGCGCTGCCCCTCGGTCAGGGTGGTTTTGGAGAGTTGACGGGCAAGAGCCGCGTCGCCGGTCAGGCGCTGCACGATGCCCTTTTCCACCCCTCCCGAGCGCCGGGAGGCCCGCCAGGTGCGCAGGTTCTCCCGCTCGATCGCGACCGTGTGCATGTCAGTGAGATTTTCTTTTTCCTCGCCGGAGGCGATCAGGACCTTGGCCTTTTCCAGTCGCGCAACCTCGCGCTCGATCTCCGGCAGCCCGGCAACCTTGGCCGATCTCAGGGCGGTCTCCATCAGATCCACGCGCTCGTAGACGGAGGCGCGCTCGCTCAGATGGGTGTAGGCGCATTTTGACCGCCTGCCGGGCGTCGTTGCGCGGATCGAGCGCAGGCGTGGCCCCGAGGCCTTCGGCCTGACGCGCTTCGGCTTGTGTGATGGCGGCGGCCAGAACCCTTTCACTGACGCCCAATTTGAGGGCTTCGGCCCGCCAGCTTTCGCGGAGTTCGGCCCGATCAATGGCCCCTTGCTTGGCTGCCCGCGTAGCCAGCGCGGCCAGCTGGGAGGTGTGCGGTGTCACAGGCAGGCCGCGTTCCTGAAGGGACTTGAGGTTCTGCTGACCGCGCTTGGCAAAGCCCTGCACAAGGCGCTCATCGACGCCCTGGATGTTTACCTCGTCATATTTGCCCCGCTCCGTCTCATAGCCCAGAGCCCGGATGTTGCGATCAAGCTCGGTCCGGTAGACCTCGGTGATGATCTTACGATTGCGAAAGACCGCATCGTTATGCAGCGCCGTGAATCGACCTTCGCTGTTCTCCACCATTGTCGCGTTTCTCTTAAATACGAGACAGTACGCTTTGGCCGCCCATTCTTTCAAAAATTTTACCCATAAATATGAGACTTTTTATCTATCGCCATGACCCTATTGGGATTTTTTAACGCAGTTGGCTAGAGCGCTATTTCAGAATTATGGGCAACGCGACAGCTGCATATCGACCTCGACCCCGAGAGCGGTTACATCGTCACGTCCACCCTGACCACCGAAAATGTCGGCGACCCTGGTGCGCTGCCTGAGCTGCTGGCTCAGGTGGCGGACTTTGTCTGCTGTTTCATCGGCGATGATCCGAGATGTCTTCGGGCCGGATGTGGAGTTGGTTATTCCGCCACCGGGCAACGCCATCTCAGGCGATTGCGCGACCCGCAATGTCCATATCCAGATGAACGCCGACCACGGTCGCATCGCATGGCAAAAGTCTACCGGCTACGTTCAGCGCTCCCGTGTCGAAGCCCAGATCGACCGCTACAAGCAGGTGATCGGGCCCGCGCTACGAGGCCGAAATATGGAGTGCCAGACGACCGAGCCTCTAATCGCCATCGAAGCCCTCAACCGAATGACCGACCTCGGTCGCGCGGCCTATGAGCGTGTCATCTGTTCAGGCAGGGAAAGCGGCAAATGCGCCCTCAGCTTGATCTATGCTACACGCTCCGGGACATCCTTTACCTTTTCATTGGCGCGATGATCGGCGGCGGACTGGTCCTGAACGGCAGTGTGTTTCAGGGCCGCTCAGGACGTGCTGGCGGTCTTGGTCCCCTCTGGGTGGCCCGTCCCGGAGGCAGCACATCAAGGCTACTGGATCAGGCGTCGCTTTTTGTGCTGGAAAAGCGATTGCGGGCAGGTGGGATAACCCCCGTTTCCCCCGGGAGGTCGGACTTCTGGCGTAATCATCCTGACCTGACAGGCCCGTGGTTGCAGGATGCGTCCGCCGCTCTGACCCAGACGATCTTGTCCAGTCTGTTACTGATCGACTTCGAGGTCGTCATCATCGACGGCTCGATCCCTCCGCAGATCCGGAGCATCATCGTCGATCAAACACGAGCTGAATTTGTGTTACAGGATCTGCAGGGACTTGTTCTGCCCGAATTTCGCGCCGGACAACTTGGTCCCCTCGCCCGCGCTATCGGTGCCGCTGCCACCAGCCTGAACGCTCAGTACGGCATCGATCGGAGTGCATTACACGCAGCGATATGACCGCTGGATTCCCATTCCAGGTTCCAGACACATTCATTTCGGTCATGTCCTGCGATGCTTTCCTTATGCCCAGCATCATCATCCGCGCGCGCGCAGCTGGATGAGAAGGCTGTGGCTCCTGCGCAGGAGGGTCAGTGCCGTACCAGCGATCAGCAGCCACAGCGCGAGGGTCAGGGTCGGGACCCCTGCGAGGTTGGGGGCGACAGTGGCCACCAGCGCCGCGCCTGTTGCCAGCGCCATGCGGTGAGGTTTGGCCATGGGACCCCGGAAATCGGCCGGCACTCCCTGGGCACATCCAAATTCCCGGAGATACGCAGTCCCTATGGCCAGCGCCGCCGCTGCCCAGCCCAGGGCTGGCTGACCCGCGCCCAGCCCCAGCCCCGCGAGGATCATCGCGTCGGCCACGCGGTCGGGAACTTCGTTCCAGAACGGCCCGTCCGCCACGCCCTGTCCACCTTCGACCGCCACCATACCGTCGAGGAGATTGCAGAGCAGCCTGAGCTGACAGCCTGCCGCCGCGGCGACCAGCCCGGCCACGGAGGCAAAACCCGCACCAACGCCGGACACCCAGAAGCCTCCGCCTGCCAGCGCGGCGAACAAGATCGACAGTTGCGATATTCGGTTCGGCGAGACGCCGCGCCGGGCCAGCGCAGCGGCGGCCCGGTTGGCGAGTTTCGTGTCACGTGTGGCGAGGGGACGGCGATTAGGCATGGCGCTTCAATATCACAGTGTAAATGACAGCATAAGTCGTGGAGATCATCAGCGGGACAGAGAGCGTGGTCCAGAATGCGGGCGTACCGGCAAGGGAATGAGCGACCGTCAGCAGCGTCAAAGAGATGCTAAAGGCCGCCAGAGGCGGCAGCAGGTATTGCGCGGGACCGGAGACGCGCCGGAAAAGGCGCTCGATAACCTGTTTCAGAAACAGCGTGATCCCGGCGGTCAGTGCCCCCTGAACGAGACCCGCAACGAGGGGCGCTGGCATTGGGTGCGCACCGTTGGCAAAAGCCGCCCATCCTCCCATGAGGAGAAAGCCGCCGGTCGCATGGACCGCCTTGCCCTGCACCGCGCTCATACGGGCGGCCAGAAATAGCGGACCACGTGAAAGAAGATCGGTGCCGAGAACACAACCGAGTCCAGCCGGTCCACGAAACCACCATGGCCCGCGATCAGGTGCCCCCAGTCCTTCACCCCCTTGTCACGCTTGATAGCAGACATGACGAGCCCGCCAAAAAAGCCCATCACCGCGATCAAAAGCGCGATGACAAATGCCTGCCACGGGGCGAAGGGGGTCATCCACCAGAGCGCCGCGCCGAGAAGGCTCGCCGAGAGGACCCCGCCGAGGAAGCCCTCCCAGGTCTTGGACGGCGACAAGACCGGCGCGATCTTGCGGCGCCCAAAGAGCTTGCCGAACACATATTGCAGCACGTCCGATCCTTGAACGACCACCACGAGAAAGGCGATCAGCAGGATGGACTTTCCTTCAAAGCCAGGGATCCGGAGACTGAGCAACGCGGGGACATGGCTTGCGGCAAAGACGCAGATCATCAGCGCCCACTGGGTTTCCGACACCCGTGTCAGGAAATTTTCCACATTGCCCCTGAGCACGGCGACAATCGGCAGGAACAGAAAGGCGTAAACTGGTATGAAGATCGAATAGAGGCCGTACCAGTCGATCCAGATCAGGTAGTATTGCATCGGCAGAACGACAAAGAACGCGCCCACGAGCGCGTAATGGTCACCGCGGGATTTCGCCGTAAGGGTCAGGAACTCCCGCAAGGCGGCGAAAGACAGGAGCGCAAAGAGCCCCACGACCCCGGCGCGTCCGAAGACCATGGCGAGGGTCAGCAGCGCCACCATCGCCCACCAGGACCGGATTCGGGCCACCAGGTTCTCGATCACCGGATCGGCGCCGTCCGGTCCGGCCCGGCGGGACAGGATGCCTGCGATCAGCGACGCAAAGATCAGAACCGCGAGCACCCCCGCCAGGAGCTGCCAGAATTCCACCGGTGGGCTCATGTAACAGGGCCTTTCTCGCTGAGGATCAACAATGCGGCCCGGCAGCGCGCGAGAAAATCGTCCCGTGTCTCACCATCGCTCAGCCTCATCGCTTCGCCAAACCGCACCGTGCACAAAAGCGGGATCGGGATCACCTCGCCCTTTGGCATCACCCGGTTCAGGTTTTCGATCCAGACCGGCACGAGATCCACTGCCGGACGATGGCGTGCCAGATGATAGAGACCGGTCTTGAACGGGAGCAGGTGCTCCTCGCCCGTATTACGCGTGCCTTCGGGAAACAGGATCAGCGAACTGCCCCCATCGAGCGCGGCCGCCATTTGCGACACAGGGTCGGTCTGGCGGTGGGTCGGGTCGCGCTCGATCAACACCGCATCGAAGACCTCACGCCCGACAAAACGCTTTAGCCCCGAACTGAGCCAATAGTCGGCGGCAGCGACCGGGCGGGTCCTGCGCCTGAGCGATGGGGGCAGGACCGTCCAGATCAAGACAAAATCCCCATTGCTGGTGTGGTTCGCAAAATAGATCCGCTGGGCCTGTATCGGACCGACGCCATCCCAAATCGCCCGGACGGCGGTGATAATCCGGGCCAGAAATTCTATGAGCGCGGCCAGAACCCCCGCAAAAAATGATGCCATTTCCGTGAAACCGATCTGTTCAGGAGGCCCAGCCCGGTTGTGCGCACAGACCTTCGGGACCGCGTTTTGACTCCACCTCTGATCGCCTCATAGTGCCGCCCGACGACGGCCTTTGCAACAGGGTCCCCTTCACCCCCGCGGTCTTCCACATGCGAAACCGGCCCTGTCCGGTGACTTCCCGGATGAGGCCATGCTCCTCCATCCAGGTCAGGTTGCGCTGGACCGCGGCGCGGCTGGCGCCGGTGAGGTCTTCGGCCATGGGCGCCGACAGGAGCGGCCAGCTCGCGAAGGCCTTGCGCAGCGCGGGCGGCGTGCGGCCTGAGAGGCGGGACATGGTGGCCTCGGCGCGCGGGGACCAGAGTTCGATCTCGTCAAGATGGCGCATCGCCGCCAGCACCCCGCTCTCCATGCCCGACAGCCACCGCCCGAGCCGTTCCCCCGGCGTGCCTCCGGGACGCAAGGCCCCTGCCCCGCCCATGGCCACCGGCGCGAAGACCGCCCCGCTGTCGCTGGCGGCGATGCGCGCGGCGGTGACTGCGGCTTCCAGCGGGTCGCCCGTCTCGCCCAGCCCCGCCAGCGCCCAGAGATGCACCCCCATCGCGGCGCGGCTGATCGGGTGCAGCGCGCTGGCCTCAGCCGTGGCCGCCTCCCAGCCCCCGGCCCGGTCGGCAAAGAGGTCCTCGCCCCTGCCAGCCCCCGGGTCGCGCCGGTCGAGGAAACCCGCCAGCCCCGCCTCCGGCCCCGGCCCTCCCGTCAGCCGCCGCATGGCCCAGGCCGCGCGCGCCAGCGCCGCCATGTCGTCCTGCACACCCGCGAGGTGCAACGCCATCCAGAGCGCCAGCCGATCCGTGCCAACCCTGTCGCCCGCGATCCAGCTCAGCTCCGCCGCCTCGGTTAATGCCAGCCGCTGCCGCCAGCCCTCCGGCCCCCGCGACAGCCGGTCTCCAAGCGCCCCGAGTCGCCCCGCCACCTGCGCCAGCCGCGCCGCCTGCCCCGCCTCCGCCGCGCGCCAGTCGCGGAGGAGATCCGCCTCGTCAGGCGGCAGTTGGGGTCCGGGCGGCAAGAGATCCGGCTCCTGTTCCAAGGGCGGCGGCAGGAACCACAGATCTTCTTCGGTCGCGTCTTCAGCGTCCTCAAAGGGATCGTCGGAATTATCCCGGTATGTGGGGCGTTGGGAGGTCATATGTGCATAATACACAGTTTTTGCCGATCACCCAATGAATTTAAAGCGATATTGAAGAAGGGAAGCGTTATGAGCAAATGCGCTCGCCCGGGCCAGCGCCTTCATCCCGCTGAGCCCAAGGAAACAGGACGCAAACCTGCCAGAGCCACCCCTTGCATCCATTTACAATCGACCGTTTATTAGTGGCACCCTTAACTGCAAAGCACCCTGCCCCATGTCCCAGATCGGCTATGCCCGCGTCTCCACCGAGGATCAGACCCCCCTGCCCCAGGTGAAGGCCCTGAAAGCCGCCGGATGCTCCGAGATCCACGAGGAGCACGCCTCGGGCGGCGACCGCGCGCGTCCCGTCCTGACCCGCGTGCTGGAGCGGGTGCGCGTCGGGGATACGCTCGTCGTCGTGCGCATTGACCGGCTGGCCCGCTCGCTCTCGCATCTGCTGGAGGTCATCGAGCGGCTGGAGGCCAAAGGCGCGTTCTTCCGCTCCATTGAGGATCCCATCGACACGGCCTCGCCACAGGGCAAGTTCACGCTTCAGGTCCTTGGGGCCGCAGCCGAATTCGAGCGTGCCCTGATCCGCGAGCGCACCAGGGCTGGTCTGGCCAGCGCCCGCGCCGAGGGCCGGATCGGCGGCAATCCCGGCCTGCGCGCCCGCGACCCCGACGCCCTGCGCAAGGTGCGCCTCGCCCGGCAGGACGGCTATATGGAGCGCCTCGCCCGGACCGCGCCCGACTGGGTGCCCCATGTCCGCCGCCTGCGTCCCGACACGCCATGGGAAGACGTCCTGCGCATCATCAACGCGCCCCTGCCCGAAGCGCGTCGCTGGACCCATGGCCGCCTCCTGCGAGCGGTAAACGCCTATGTTCGCGACGGGTTCCTGCCGCCAGAGGCCCTCACCCGCGCAGGCCGCCGCGCGACGGACGACCGCCTCCCCGCCCTCGTCGCCGCGATCAAGGGCGCCGACCCCGACATCACCCTTCAAGCCATCTGCGACCGGCTTGAGGCCATGCGCGAACCCACACCAAGAGGCCGCAAAACATGGCAACCCTCCTCCGTCAAAATGCTCCTGCGAAGAGCCGCGAAACTAGGGATGCTGTGAGGGTCATCAGGGCCATTGCTGTGCCGCGTGCAGGACGCGCAGGATGGTCACCGTATCGGGAGTTTCGGAGTAGATCACGACGTAGTTCGGCCTGACGATCATCTCCCGCGTGCCCCCGACCCGTCCAGGGCGGTAGATCTGCGGATGCTCTGGCAGGCGCGATGTCTTGTCTTCGATCTCGTCTTTAAGCGCCTGAGCCGCATCCGGGTTGTTCTCCGCGATGTAGCCTATAATTGCCATCAGGTCCGCGATCGCTGCGGTCTTCCACCGAAGATCCGGGTGCTCAGGATCGGGCAAGACGCGTCTCGTCGATCAACGCCTGAACGTCTTGCATGACCTCCGAATGAGGTTTTGCGGGGGTTGGGTCGTCGAGTGCTTCCTGCACCTTGGCGCGGAACCAAGCGTCATAGGCGTCAGGATCCGTCGTCAGGCCTGCGGGCAGCCCGCCCTCGGAGGCGACACGGGTCAACAGGATGCGGACGGCATCGGACAGGGTCAAACCGACATTGGCGAGCGCTTCCGAGGCTTTGCTTTTCAGTTGTTCATCGACTCGGACGTGGAGCATGGACGTCTGGGCAGGCATGGTAGTCCTCCTCTGCTGGCAGGAATGTATCGCAATTGAGAGACAAATTCAAGAATTCGGCATCGGAGACCCGGTCACAGGGCGCCGGGGGTGGCGGATCTCGGCAATAATAAGGCGATCAAGCGTCAAAGGACTTGCGCGACTCGGATTGCTTGCTCAATAGTCACGGAAACAAGGCGGAAAACGCCATAGACCGTGAACACGACCCGGATAACATCGGAGATGTGAAGAGCGGCATCGGCGCGAGAGCGTCGAATGAGGCAGATATAGCGTCACCGTCGTCCCGGGGCCAGTGACACATTGGGAAGAGAGAGCATGGACCAGTTTGGGACAGTGGGTGAACTGAATGCGGTGATCCGCCAGCATTCCGAACGGCTTGCGGGACAGCTTCACGCCCAGCGAGAGACCCTCTTTCCCCCCGATGCCACCAAGGCGATGCGCAAATTCACCTCAGGCGAAGCGGCTGGTTTGCTCGGGGTGAATGACAGCTACCTGCGCAAGCTGCACCTCGATGGCAAAGGCCCCTCCCCGGAACTTACGCCAGGCAACCGGCGGCTTTATTCGGCGGCGGATGTGCAGGACCTCCGCGTACTCCTTGAGAAAACGGCCCGCAAACCGGGGGATTACCTGCCCGGTCGGCGCGATGGGGACCATCTGCAGATTATCGGCGTGATGAATTTCAAGGGCGGATCGGGCAAGACCACGACCTCCGCCCATCTGGCGCAACGACTTGCACTCAAAGGCTACCGGGTCCTGGCCATTGATCTCGATCCACAGGCCTCTCTGACCGCCCTGCACGGGGTGCAGCCGGAGCTGGATCTGGCGGAGGGCGGCACGCTTTACGATGCGATCCGGTTCGACGATCCCTGCCCCATCGACGACGTCATCCGCCCGACCTATATCCCCAATCTCGACCTGATCCCGGGGAATCTCGAGCTGATGGAGTTTGAACATGACACGCCACGCGCCTTGTCCCAAGGCCACGCGGGGCTGTTCTTTTTCCGGGTGCGCGATGCGCTGGAGCAGGTAGATGAGCGCTATGACGTGGTGGTGATCGACTGCCCGCCCCAACTCGGCTTTCTGACGATGTCAGCCCTCTCGGCCGCAACCGGCGTGCTGGTCACGATCCACCCGGAAATGCTCGACGTCATGTCCATGTCGCAATTTTTGCGCATGACGGCTGATCTTATGGATGTCATCGCAGAGAGTGGCGCCGACATGTCCCATGACTGGATGCGCTACCTGCTGACTCGCTACGAGCCCTCGGACGCTCCGCAGAACCGCATCGTCGCGTTCCTCCGCACCATGTACGGGGACTCTGTCCTGAACGCACCGATGCTGAAATCGACGGCGATCTCGGACGCGGGTCTGACGAAGCAGACCCTCTACGAAGTTGAACGCAACGCCTTCACCCGCTCCACCTATGACCGGGCAATGGAGAGCCTCAACGCGGTGAATGACGAGATTTCCCAGCTGATCCAGAAGACATGGGGGCGGCCATGACCACAGGACGGAAAAAGCGGCTATCGATGCTCGATTCGCTCTCGGCGGCGGAGGCCCCTGCCCCGGCGCCCACCGGGTCTATGGTTAGCAGCAACCGGGCCTTGCGCTCGGCCCGGAATGCGGTCGATGCGCATCATGTCTGGGAGCTGGATCCGGACACAATCCTCGATGATCGGCTGGCCGACCGTCTCGACCCCCGCGACGTCATTGACCTCCGCGATGCCATCGAGGCCAATGGCCAGACGGTGCCGATCCTGGTCCGGCGACACCCGAGTGAGGCTGACCGGTATCTCTTGGTGTATGGCCGGCGGCGGCTGGAGGCCATCCGGCTGTCGGAGAAGGTCGATAAGGTTCGCGCGCTTGTGGCCAGTCTCGACGATGATCACGCACTCCGGGCGCAGATCTCTGAGAACATGGCCCGCAGGGATCTCTCCTATATCGAGAAAGCCCTGTTCGCTCAGGAACTTGTCCAGAATGGCTTTGGCACCCAGTCGCAGGTGGCCGAAGTTCTGACGGTGACGAAATCCTCGATTTCCATGGCCCTGTCCGTGGTTGAGGCCGTTGGCGTTGACCTGATCCGCATGATCGGGGCCGCTCACGGGATCGGTCGCCCGAGATGGGAAACACTGGGCCGGGAGATGGAGCAGAGCAGCGCGGACCGGGATGGCCTGATCCGCATTGCCGAGGATGTCTTCACCGCCGCCGACGTGGCACGGGCCCGTGGTGAGGCCAATGAGGATCCGGCCGACACCTCGCGGCACGCCTTTGAGGCGGTGGCCAAGGCCGTAACCCAGACCCTTCGCCGCCAGACACCAGCTCCGGCGGCGAAATCGAAGAGCCGCGCGCTCGTGCTGGATGGCGCCCGCAGCGGGGCCGTCTCGCGTGGCGCCAAGGGGCTGACGATCCGCGTCGATGACAGCGCCTTTGCCGACTGGCTGGACGCGGAGGTCGAGGAGATACTGGCAGAGCTTCACGGGCGCTGGAAACAGCGCGCGGAAGAGTGAGGAAACCGAGCAGACAACAAAAAGGAGGCACGACCGGCCAAAGAAAAGGTCCCGCAAAGCACAGCTCCACGAGACCCTGACTTGTTTCTAGCACCTTCAAGTTAGTCCCCGGAGCTTTCATCCGCAAGTCTCATGTGATTCGCGGAACGGGATTTCTTTGTCTTCGTGACAAAAAACCATGAGTTACACCCCGATAACGCCGTTCCGGCGACCGGTAGATGCTGGCCTGTTGGCACACCAACGGGCCGCCAGCGCTCCCCTGCCCCCGTCCGGGGTCAACAAATGGGAGGTCCTGCGCGAACTCGGCGTGGCGCGTGTCGCGTTCGGCCTGTCAGATCGCGACGTGACAGTGCTTCAGGCGCTGGTGAGTTTTCACCCCACGACAATCCTGGGCGAGAATGATGCCGATCCGGTCGTTCATCCCTCCAACCGCGCAATTTGTGAGCGACTGAATGGCATGCCCACTTCGACCATGCGGCGCCACCTAGGGAACCTGGTGGCCAGCGGGGTGATCCTTCGCCGCGACAGTCCCAACGGAAAGCGCTACGTGCGCCGCGCAGGCGGCGAGCGGATTGTCTTTGGTTTCGACCTCTCCCCCCTCGCCCGCCGCAACGAGGAGATCTGCGCAGCCGCCGAGGAGATCCGGGCCGCAGCGGAGCAGCTCAAGCGGCTGCGCGAGCGCGTCAGCCTCATGCGCCGCGATCTTGCGGGTCTCGCAGCCTATGGCGTCGACGTTCGGCCTGATCTGGCAATCTGGGACGCCTTCTCCGACCTCGCGACCCTTTCGGCCCGGGCTTTGCGTCGTAAGCTGGAAGTGGGTGATCTCGAACTTCTGGAAGCAGACCTTTCACAGGCTCTGAACAGCGCTCGGAACATCATTGAACCATCTGGTGCAGAAATAATGAGCATCAATGACCATCCAAATGAGCAGCACCATCAGAATTCAAATACAAAACATTATGATTCTGAACATCGCTTAGAAAAACCCCAGGAAGCGGGCGTCGTAACAGCAGCATCTGATGATGAGGAGGTTGCCGATGATACTCCTGATGCGAAAATGGCAGAGGACAAAAATCTGCCGAATGTGCCGCTTCGTCTGGTTACGTCCGTGTGTCAGGAATATTTGAATTACACCGAGCAACCAATCCGACACTGGCATGAACTGGTTCATCTGGCGTCAACGCTCCGTCCGATGATCGGAATCACGCTCACGGCGTGGGATGAAGCTTGTGAGCATATGGGGCCAGAGCAAGCGTCTGTTGTGTTGGTTGCGATGCTTGATCGGCTCAACGACATCCGCTCACCGGGCGGGTATTTGAGGGCACTGACGTCGAAAGCAGCGGCAGGAGCATTTTCCTGTGGCCCAATGGTCATGGCCCAAATGCGACGAGAAGCAGCATAGTTTTTGGGGGCGATCAGAGTGCCAGTCGTGGTTGGGGTTCAGGTTCAGAGCCGTGGGATCAATGGTTTGTCCGCGATTAACCTGGGGCTCGGAATTTATCTTCCACCTAATTGACGCAAACCATCGGCCTCAGCCGGTGATACCACGGCATGTGGTGTACGAATTTTCGTTGCAAGGTCTTGTGAGGTTCGATGCGCAAGTGCGTCCGGGATATCATCCGTCAGTATCGGGAGTTTTAGTTCGAACACGATGCTACCGACGCCATCCGTTAGTGGTTCACTTCACATGAGCGATCTGTTGAAAGCTTGTGACGGGGTTGTTCACACCTGTGAACTTCTTGGAATTGAGTTAGTCCAGTAAAAGTTCACAGCTGTGAACCATCATTGCATCGACCTAAACGGAAAATGGGTTAAAACTCTGATTGTTGCAGCGCGATTGCCCGTAACCCACTCGGCCGAGATGCTGCCAGTTCGACCTCCCAGTAGCGCCATCAACCAAGTCTTGATATCCTCTCTCATGGAGGTGCCACCCGTGATGTCTAACGAACCAAACCAGCTGGAGGTCTTCCCCACGGCGCTTGATCTCAAGCGGGTGGAGCTAACCCTGAACATGCGGCGGTTCTACCGGATGAGCGTGCAGCCGGATCTGTTTGGGGGCGCGAGCTTGATACGGGAGTGGGGGCGGATCGGGTGTCGGGGTCGGGTGCTGATTGAGCGCCACGCCGATGAAGGGCAGGCGGTGACGGCTTTGATGAAGCTGGCGGCGGTGAAGACGCGGCGCGGGTATAGGGCGACCGGAGGGTAGGGCAGGGGGCTTCGGTATCGGGTCCGGACCATCCCGCCTTGACCTCACCGTCCTCTCGCGGTGGTATCGCTCAGCACTAGGAGGGCCCCTGCCATGGCCGCGAAGGCGTTGAACAAGAAGAACCTCGTGGGTCTCGGGGCCGAGGCTCTGGCCGATCTTCTGCTGGAGGCGGTCAAGGGTGATGCGGCGCGGCAGCGGCGGGTGCGTATGGTGCTGAACGCCGAACAAAGCCCAGCCGAGGCGGCGGCGGAGGTGCGCAAGCGCTTCGCCCAGATCCGCCGCGCGAAGAGCTGGCTCGACGGTCCCGCCCAGCGCAAGCTTGCCCGGGAACTGACGGGGCTTATCGACCTGATCGGACAGCGGATCGGGACGGAGGAGGCCAAGACCGGGTTCGAGCTCCTCTGGACGCTGCTCGGCCTTGCGCCGCCGATCCAGGAGCGCACCGATGACAGTTACGGCGTCATCGGCGATGTGATGGACGCGGCCATGGACGCCATCGCGGACCTGGCGCCGCGCCTGACGACCGACCCGGAGATGCTCGCCGAGATGGTCTTCGAGGCGCTGATGGATAATGGCTACGGCGAATATGACGGTGCGATCCCGGCGCTGGGCGAGGCGCTGGGACCCAAGGGGCGCACTCGGCTCAAGGCGCTGGCCGAGGCGGCCCGCTCTACGCCGATCAAGGCGGTGGATGTGGAGGGTTACGGCACTCTCGGCGACCCCGCCCGCATTGCCGAGGTCGTGCAGCAGAGCCGCGATCTGACACTGGGGATGATCCTGCAGGACGTGGCCGATCTGGAGGGGGACGTGGACGCCTGGCTCGCCCGCTACACGGCAGAGCAGCTGACCTATCACACCATCGCCCCCGCCGCCGCCCTGCGCTTGCTGGCCGCTGGTCGGGCGGAGGAGGCGCTGGGCCTCGTGCAGACGTGCCTCGCCCGGCAGGAGGCGCGGGAGCGCGCGCTCGACACGCCCGATCTGGACGAGGCGCATTTCGCCAGCCTCGAAGCGCTGGGCCGGGAGGAGGAGTTGCACTCCGCCCTCTGGACCCGGTTCGAGACCCGCCTCTGCGTGCCGACCCTGCGCGCCTATCTCAAGCAGCTGCCCGATTTCGAGGATGATGAGGCTCTAATCCGGGCGCAGGAGCACGTGCTGGCCCACCCGTTGCTCTGGGACGCGCTGGTCTTCTGCCTCGAGTGGCCTGATCCGGCCCTCGGCGCGCGGCTGGTGCTCAGCCGGGCAGGGGAACTCGACGGCGATGCCTACGAGATCCTCACCCCCGCCGCCGAGGCGCTGGCCCCCGAGCATCCCTTGGCCGCGGTGCTGATCTGGCGGTCGATGATCCTCTTCGCGCTGGACGCCGCCCGCTCCAGCCGCTACGGCCACGCCGCCCGCCACCTCGCCTCCTGCGCTGCCGCCGATGGCGCGATCGAGGACTACGGCAGCCACCCGGATCACCAGAGCTTTGTCCAGTCCCTGCGCGCCGCCCATGGCCGCAAGCAGGCATTCTGGAGTCGCGTCGACTGAATGGGGCAGGGGGCTCAACCCCTCCTAAGCCCTGTGCAGCCGCGTCAGATGCTGCAATGCAGCATCACACTGTTGCAGCGCAGCATTTCGTCCCTATCTTGTGTCTCACAAGGACGCAAACACACAGATCCAACCGATAGGAGGCAACGATGGCTGCCACTGCTAAAAAAGTCGAAACCAAAGTCGAAAACGCCGCCGAGACGGTGGAGAACAAAGTCGAGAAACTCGCCGACCGCGCCAGCGCCAACCTGAAAACTGCGACCTCTGAGGCCCGCACCTTCGCCTCGCTCTACACGACCGCGCTGCGCAGCTTCGCCGAGGGCGTGATCGAGGTCGACAAGCTGATCCTGTCGAAGCTCAGCAACGCCGCTTCCGAGACCGTTCAGCAGGGCCAACAGATCCTCCAGGCCCGCGACGTGAAGACCGCCATCGCCATGACCGCCGTCTCCACACAGGTTCTGTCGCAAACTTTTCTGGCGCGAGCAGAGTGCTCTTTGGCCAGACGCACTTAGCCAGCGAGGTCAGCGAGGACCTGGAACGGACTTGAGCCTGCATCGCCAAGTTGCCCCTTCCGGATCATGTGAGCTGTCTCAATTCCCGCGAGGGTCGCCTGCGCCGCATTGAACGATTTGATGCCCTTCATCGGACGGGTGATCTTCTTGATGGTGAGCGCCTGTCCGCGAAGCGGCAAACCATCCGGGGGATGGCTTGTGGCGGGAACATGGTCCTGCTCGATGCGATTGTTCAGATACTTCACCTGCAAGACTTCGATCAGCCAGTACCAGCCGGCCAGGATCAGTGCGATGTTCATGTTGTCGAGGCCAGCAAGATTGGCTCCACTCTTATCGATCACCACCTTGTCCGGCCAGCCGTTCCAGTCGATCGTCCGCTCGAAGAACCGGGTAGCTGCGTCTTCGTCTCGCCTTTCAGACAGCATAAAATCAAGGGTTTGACCGTCCCGATCCACAGCCCTGTAGAGATAGGTCCACTCCCCCTTCACCTTTGTGTATGTCTCGTCGACGCGCCAGGACCCGGCAGTTGCCGCTTTGCGCTGCTGCGCCACGTCTGCAATCAGCGGCGCATATTTCACAACCCAGCGGTTCAGTGTCGCGTGATCGACAGGGACGCCACGCTCGGCCCTCTTCGCCTGCTCACTCGGACCATTGGCGTTTGCAGGCTCAGTCATCCAGGTCACGACATGAAACAGCGTAGCGGACATAGAAGAACACCGCGTAGAGGATGGCGTCCTTGGGATAATGACTGCCCTTGAAGTCGATCAGCCTATCATCCCGTCAGCGGTCACGTGGAGCCGGCGACATACCGACGTCAACTGAAAGACGGAAGATCACACCCAAAATTTGCGACGGAACCTCTTCATGAGCCAGGCCGGTGTTGTCACATTAACAGTGCCGAGTCGCATGAAGGCGATTGTATTAGCCGTTCAAGCCATGCTCGCAGCGACCTTCCACGCGTCGAAGGCTTCCAGGCGGTGGTATCTGATCTGAACTGCGGAACGGCGGCGGGCGGGAACGGAGAAGCGGTTGCGTACGGTTTCCCGGCTGACGGTTACACCGCGTTCGGCTAGAAAATCCTCCACATCCGCCGCTCTGAGCGCAAAGCGATGATAGGCCCATACGGCATAGGCCACGACTTCACGGGGGAAACAATAGCCCTTCAGGCGTGACATCTCGGCTGTAATTTTCATGACAAAATGCTAGACGCACCACGGTGTGTCAGCAAGTTGGTAATGCCCAACAGTCTGTTTCACGCTGGTAATTTGAGTTTCTGCAACTTAAGGCTGCAACTCTATTGTCAGTTTCGCTTATTTATGTAAGCATAATTTCGGGTACGAGAGAGGGTTTCGTGCCATGTATTGGTCGGTCGTCCCGAGCAGCTAGAAGAGTTCAAAACTGGCTCATCCTTGCGCGCCCTGACACCTGCAAACTATACAAAACGGGCCACATGGTCCCGAAGATGGATTAAAGAGTTGATAAAAAATTCCGAAATTCTTCTTGATGAAGGTAGCCAGTTCAGTGATCTTGCTAGGCAGGTTGTCGAGGCGACTTCGCAATCTCAGCTTACAGATATTTTTCAAAAAGCGATTGAGCGGCTTGGCTATTCAAAGTTTGCCTACCACGTTGTTTGCTCTCCGGCATTGATTAACGAAACCAACCGGTCTTCGCTAGGCCTGACATCATATTCCGACAAGTGGCTGAAGCATTATCGTGATTATGGTTACGTCAACCAAGATCCGGTGGTTGATCGGGTGATGAGCCAAAAACAAGCATTCCGCTGGAGCGATGCTTTCCGGGATGCGAAATTCGACAGACGTCAGACTGAGGTCATGGGAGATGCACGCGATGCGGGTATTTTTGATGGCGTCACCGTCCCGCTCAAGTCGCGCAACGGCGAACAGGCCGGTTTCACATTTATTGCTAAAGAGGGTTCAGAGGTCGAAGCGGACCGGCCCATTGGCCTGGAATGCTTGTTGGCCGAGTTTCTGCACGGACAAGCCTTGGAGTTTATTTTATGCGCTGAATATCAGCGCAATTCGCGGCGCAAGACGTCAATCCTGTCGCCTCGCGAAACGCAGGTGCTGACCTGGGCGGCGCGTGGAAAATCGTCTTGGGAAATGTCGCAAATCCTAGAAATTGCGGAGAAATCGGTAGAATTCTATATCGATTCCGCAAAGCGCAAAATGATGGCGTCCAACAGAACCCATGCGGTCGTCAAGGCGATGATGTTGGGCCTGATCGAGTGAAAAATGCGGGGCAAGCGGAATCATACCTTCTGTGCGAAAGATCGGGGGCTGCCACCGCAGCTCCCGTATTTTGTCAGGCGAACAGGAAGTCGTCTTGATCCAGTGCCGAAAGCTGAACATTGGCCAGCGTCAGGCTGTCGCCGTTGCCGAAATCGAGCGTCACATTGCTGCCAGTTTGGCTTGCGGCGGCCGCCACCTTGTCAAAATCTTCGATGCCATCGACACCCAGAAAGATCTGGTCGCCCGGAACATGCCAGCGCCAGACGTCGTACCCGCTTTCAAAATCGGTCACGACGTCTGCGCCATCGCCAGAATTGAAGACAAAGGTGTCGCCGCCGTGACCGCCGGTCAGCATGTCTGCGCCCGCGCCGCCTTGCAAAACGTTGGCAGACCGGTCACCGGTCAGATGGTCGTCATGCGCGGAGCCGGAGACATTTTCGATAGACACCAAGCTGTCGCCCGCGGCATCGCCGCCGGACACAGCGGCCCGCGACAATAGTCCCCTGCCGGTTCCGCCAAGGATGACATGAACGCCTTCGGCGGAGGTGGAATAATCTGCCGTGTCGCGACCGGACCCGCCGATCAGACGGTCGGCACCTTCACCGCCGGACAATACGTCATCGCCCTGTCCGCCGAGCAGAAGATCGTTGCCTACTTCGCCCTGCAGATCGTCTTTGCCAGCGCCGCCGAACAGCCGGTCGTTGCCAGACCCGCCCACCAGCGTGTCCTGACCCGCTTCTCCAAACAACATGTCCGCGCCGGCGCCTCCGTGCAAAAGGTCGGACCCAAACCCGCCTTTTATCAGATCATTGCCGGCAAGGCCTTCAAGATGATCGTCGCCGTCCGTCACCATGTCGCCATCGACGTCGATGTAGCTTGCATCGATAGCATCATTGCCGTCGGTGCCGCGCACGATGTAATCGCTTGCCTGCTCGCTGCTCACGGTCAGTCCAAGCGCGATGATCTGCGTGCCTGCGGCACCGGTGGTGCCGAAATCATCGTCCGAAATGATGACAAGGCTTTGCTGGTCGGCAACGCTGCCATCGGCTTGCGTGACCGGAACCATGGGGCCAAGCGCCATGCCTTCGACGTTTGCAACGTCGATCCCATAATCAGACAGATCCACCAAAAACGTTTTGCGCGCCTCCTGATAGGGCCCGTCCGTCAGAGATTCGAGGCCGTTGACATCGGTGGCCACGCGCAAATCGGCCAGATAAATCTTACCGATGTAAGAGATGCCATCCGCATCTTCGACAATCCCGCGCTCCAAAACCAGAAGCGAGCCGTTGTTGTCGAGCGCCACGAGCTCCATCAGCCCGACGCTGCCAACTGATTCGTCGTTTGCCGCGCTTCCGGGCGCGGCATCAAGCTTGTAGGCAAATTCACCGGTCGCGACGCCATTCACGGTGTCGTATTGCAAGATTCGCACCAATTCACCCGACGCTGCGGATGCATCCTGGATCAGGGCATTTCCCGTTGCCGTCCAAAGCGTTTGTTTGTCGGTCGACAATGTCACGCTTTCAAATCCGGCACCGGATTGGATGCCGGTGCTGCCATCTGTGCTGACAAGAAACTTTTCATCAATCGGCAAGGCGCCAGTCTGGCTCACGGTCAGACCCTGGGCTTGCATGATATAAAGCGCCGGGTTGCCGGTCGCGTCGGTGTCGGTGGCCAGATAGACAGTGGCGGCATCGAAGGCGAGACCCTGAAGCTCTGCTCCGGTGGTTTCGAACTGTCCGCCGTCGGGGGTCAGAAGTTGGGCCATACCCGCAGTGGTTACGTCGCCATCATCGAGGCTTCCGTCGGACAAGTCGATTCGCAGTCCATGAGCGCGGGCGTCGGTGGGATCGTCCGAAATGGCCGCATATGTGTCGGAAAAGGGATTGTAGCCGATACCGGACAAGCCGCCGAGCGTGGTGCCGAACACCTCGATCCCAGTGGCAAGGGTTTGTGTTCCAAGAAAAGTGAGATTGCTGACAGTCGCACGTGTCCCGGTGATGGTTTCCATCGTGGTGTCGTTGCCGGTCGACTGGTCGTTTCGACGTATGATTCTGGGCATTTTTCTTCCTTAAGATGCGCAGTTGAGCGCGCGTTCGTCGCAAGCCCCGTCGGCGCCGAACAGACGCGCATACGGGCCGGATTTCATGGTTGGACGGCCTTTTTCGGTCGGTTTTTCGGTCGTCTGTGATCGAGGCTCCGACGCTCAGACGCGCAGGTCACCCCGCACTCAATGATCCCAAAATCAGCGGCGAGAACTATACGGGGAAAACCCCTATAAGAGATCGCCGGATAGCGCGGAAAAAGCCGAAAGAGTATCCATCGTCGTGACAAAATCGCGATTAGGAACGCTTCGATGATCCAAGTTATCGACTGCAATCAAACCCACGTAAACCTCGACGATCTAAGCGATTTTTTCCGTTTTCGTCACCGGGTTTTCCGCGAGCGTCTGGGCTGGGAAATGCCAAGTTTGTCCCACGATGACGGAGAGGAGGTTGATCAGTTCGACACCGATACGGCCGTCTACATGCTGCACCGCGACGAGAGTGGCGAAGTCGTCGCTGGCCTGCGGCTTTTGCCGACGGATCGGCCCTATCTTCTGGGTGATTGCTTTGGCGACATGATCGACGGTACAGCCCCGCGCCATTCCCGCGTTTACGAAGTGACACGTCTGGCCGTTGACCCCGATGCGGCCCGCAAAAAAAGCACCAGCGCCTATCTGAAGGTTCTGATCTGGGGCCTGATGCAATGGGGCCTGGAGCACGGCGTCGCCGGCTACGTCTCGCTGTCTTATCTGGGTATGGAACGTCTGCTGCGCCACTCCGGGTGCCGCTTCCAGCGGCTGAGTGCGGTGCAACCCATTGCCGGGCGCAAATCCGTCGCGCTGCAGTTCGAGATTGCCTCTGACATTCGCGATTGTTGCCAGGGCCAGATCGACCCGGACCTCGCCGCTGATCTGTCGCTTGCCTCTGTTACGTCCGAAACGTCCGTTCCGGTCATGTCGGCAGGCACCACAAGCGCCCACGACACCTTGCTCAAGACCCATGCCCGGTCGAAAGCACCGTTCAAGGACATCGGTCTGGCCGCCATTGCGCAAATTGGCGCGGCCGGTGCGGCCACCAACTCTCGCTTCCAACACCTCCAGGCACACTGAAACACGGACGGTTTGGACCCTACCGTGGCCTGCAAATTTCCCCCGGGAAAAACCCTGTACTGATTTCCGCCGAATTGAGACGCGCCTCTTTCCAGCGCCTTATCGGAGTCAACGAAACACAAAGACGAAAGGTGGCACATGCGTATTCTGGCTCTCAGCGAGGTTCTCCCGGGTATCCCGATTACGAACGGTGATCTGGCTGAGAAATTCGGACTGCACGAGCAATGGCTCGATCAGATGACCGGGAACCGGCAGAGGTTTTTTTGCAGTCATGACAGCGCGCCCGACGTGCCGTGTTCGACCGGTGATCTGGCCACGGAAGCCGGTCAGCGCGCGCTGGACAAGGCAGGCTGGACCCCGGAAGAGGTGGAATTCCTGATCCTGACGACAGCGTCTCCGGATCACCTCATGCCTGCTACGGTCAATATCGTGGCGGACCGGCTGGGCATCAATGGCGTGCCCGCGCTGCAGATCACTTCGGGCTGTGCTGGTGCGCTGCAAGGGCTTTTCGCGGCGCGAGCGCTCCTGTCCAGCGGTCTGAACCGCGGGCTCGTGATCGGTGCTGACACCTGCATCAAAATGTGGCCGTCCAAGCGCGACGCTAAGGCGATGAAGCCTGCCGAAATGGTGAACTTCGCCATGTTCGGCGACGGTGCAGGGGCGGCGGCGGTCGAGGCAGGCGCGGAAGGCGAGGGGTTCCGTGTGGAACACCTATTCCTGCGGGGCATCGGAAAGGGCCGCAAGCCAGCCCAGATCGTCAAGTGGTTCGGGGCCGAGGGAGCCGAAGAGGGCGAGGCCATGGGTCACGAGGATTACAAGGCTATCGAGCGCCATGTTCCTGAGATCGCCGAAGCCATCCTGAGCGAGCTGGAAACCGAACAGGGCTGGCCGCGTGGCGAGGTTGATTATGTTCTGCTGCCGCAGCTGAACGGGGTGATGACCGAAAAGCTGCGCGTGGGCCTGAACGTGGTCGAGGATCAGGCGGTCTCGTGCGTGTCTGAGACCGGCAACAACGGCAACGCGCTGCCCTTTATCCAGATGAACCGTTTGTCCGAGCGACTGGCCAAAGAGGACCAGACCCTGCCGAGGCGGGCCTTCGTGGCGAACGTGGAATCCTCGAAATGGATCATGGCCGGCATGGCTTTGAGCCACGGTTGAGCAGGAGACAGCTCCATGAGTGACTTTCAATCCATCGACACCACCAACGCGCGCCCGCTCAGTCGCCTTGCCCGCCTGCGGCAACTGCGCCGCGAGGGGTTTGGCGAGACCGCCGATGCCCTGCGGGCCCTGCTGGCCGAGATGACCAGCCCGGTTGATCTGGATGCGGCCGGCGGCTTGCTGGCAGCGAAGGGCCTGCCAGAACAGCTTGCCAGTGTCCCCGGTTTTCGGGAACAGCGCATTGCCGTGCTGGGCAGCTCCACACTGGACATGGTGCCGAACCTGCTGCGCGCGACGCTGATCCGCGAGGGCATTCTGCCGCGCACGCTGACCACCGATTTCAACCAGTGGCACATGGAGATCATGACCGGTGCGCCGAACCTCGCGGCGTTTCAGCCGCACCTGACGCTGTGCCTGCTGGACGAAGAGGCCGTCTTTGACGGTGTTTTGACACCGCATGACGTAGATGCACTGGATACGCGCTGCAAACGGTTCGCCGAAGAGCTGGCCGATTGGGCGCAGCGGTGTCAGCAACTTGCCGGTGGACGCGTTGTGCTAAGCACCGTGCCGCTGTCGCGGCGCCGGGCCGGGCATTTGCTGGACTACGCCGGCAAGGCACGCCTGTCGGCGGCCTGGGCGCGGATGAATGCCGATATTCTGGAACTTTCCGAGCGTGTTGAGGGCGTTTCGGTTCTGGATGCGGCGATCCTGTCGGAAACCGCGGGTATCTGCCACGCACCTGACAGGATGCGCCAGGCGGCGGGACATGCTTTTGCGCCAGAGTTTCTGACGGCATACGCCGAGGAGATCACGCGCCTTGCGCGCGCGGATCTGGGAATGGTGCGCAAGGCGCTGGCGCTTGATCTGGACAACACCCTTTGGGGCGGCGTCGTGGGCGATGCGGGAGTGGGCGCGCTGGCCCTTGGCCGCATGTGGCCCGGCACGCCACACCACGAATTGCAGACCCTGGCTCGGTCCTATGCGGCGCAGGGCGTCATTCTGACCATTTGTTCCAAGAATGACGATGACGTGGCGCGCGGTGCGCTGAAGAACCACCCTGAAATGGTGCTGACCGGCGACGATCTGTCGATGATCTCCGCCAACTGGGAACCGAAGGCACAGAACCTCAAGGCGCAGGCCAAGACTCTGAACATCGGGACAGATGCCTTTGTCTTCATGGATGACCACCCCGTCGAACGCGGTGCCATGCGCGAGTTTTGCCCCGAGGTGTTGACGGTCGAGTTGGAGGAGGATCCGTCGGCCTATGCCAGCGAGCTGGCGACCTGCGGGGCCTTCAACCTGATCCGTCTGACCGACGAGGATCGTCAGCGTACAGAGCTCTACCGCGCACAGGCTGACAGGGCAGAGGCCGCAGTGGGCGTCAGCCTGGAGGATTATCTGCGCACGCTCGACACGCGCATCGTTGTCGAACCTCTTGGCGTTCTGAACGTCACGCGCATCACGCAGCTTTTCGGCAAGACCAATCAGTTCAACCTGACACATGTGCGCTATTCCGAAATCGCGTTGCAGGACGGCACCCGCCGGACCTATGGTGCGCGGCTGTCGGATCGCTTTGGCGACAGCGGGCTGATTGCCGCCATCACGCTGGTTGACCAGCGCGATGGCAGTACGAACATCGAAAACGCGGTACTAAGCTGCCGCGCGTTTTCGCGTGGTGTGGAAGAGACCGTCATGTCGATGGTGCTGACCGATGCGCTGCATCGCGGACGGACCCACGTGACGGGCCGCTACGTGCCCAGCCCGAAGAACGGGCGCTGCGCCACCTTCTTCAAAGACATGGGCTTTGTGCCCGCGGGCGATGGCTGGCGCCATGACCTCGGCGACATCCTCGTCGTGCCCGACTGGATCAACGCGACAGAACAGGAGTGAAACCAATGACCGTATCGCAAATCACCGTGGCAGAGGCGCTGGCAGATTTGCTTGACCTCGACGAAACGACCCTGACACCCGAGACGCTTTTCGAAGAGATCGACGGCTGGGATTCCGTGAACGCCCTGCGCCTGCTGGTGTTTCTGGAGCGCGAGACCGGCGGCAAGCTGGATTACAACGCCTACATGGCCTGTAAGTCGCTTGGCGATCTTGCCGCGCTTGAGGTCCAGCCGGTCGCGGTGGCATCGTGACCGCGCTGGTGGCATCCTTCCCGGCCGAGCGCGCGCATACCTATGCGTTTCTGCGCGACGCACGCGGCACGGCTCATGTCTTCCTGACGGCGGATGTGGATGCCACCGCGTTGCGGGACGCCCGGGCGCGCTCTAACGCTGAGATCAGTTACGTGTCCTACGTGGTCAAGGCTGCGGCTGATGTGCTGGCCCAGTATCCCCAAGCGCGCAGCACGCTGCGTGACGGGCTGCTTCCACGCGTTGTGACTCTGTCGGACGTCACGGCAAAGGTGCTGTTCGACAAGGATTTCGACGGGACACGCTGCGTGGCGGCGGGCACCATCGGCGCACCGGACAAGGCGTCTGTCGCGGTGATCCAGTCGCAGATTGACCACTACAAGACCGCCCCGATTGACGCCGACGGACCGTTTGCACCGCTTTGGGAACTGCGCCGGATACCGCTTTGGGCGGTGCGCCTGATCTACAATCTGCTGCTGGGCAAGCCGGAACGCCGCGCCCGGTTCCAGGGAACCTTTTCCGTGACATCGGTGGGCCACAGGGACGTGCGCTCGATCCTGCCGATGATCGCAACACCCATTGGACTGGGCATGGGGCGCATCGCCGCCACCCCGGTCGTGCGAGACGGCGACATCGTCGTTGCGCCGCAATTCACACTGTCACTGGCCTTTGATCACCGCGTTCTAGACGGCGCGCTCGCGGCGGATCTGCTGACTGAAATCAAACTGAAACTCGAGACTTGGGATAGCTGAGATGACTGAACTTTATGACACGGACGTCCTTGTAATCGGCGCTGGCCCTGCTGGTGCGATTCTGGCGGACGTATTGGCGCGGCAGGGCATTCGCGTGACCCTTGTTGAACGCGCGACCTCCGCAGAACGCTCGTTCCGGGGCGAGACCGTTTCGGCGCTGTCCGTCAAGATCATGAAAGATCTGGGATACGGAGAGCGGCTGCGAGAATCGGGTTACCTGCCGCTGGAAGGGATCGCGTTTCGCGAAGATGGCAAAGAGCTTTTGTCTGCCGATTATAGGCGCTTTCCCATCGGACAGTTGCCGATCGACATGCCGCAGCCGCAATTGCTTGGCGTGGCGATTGATGCGGCGCGCAGTGCTACGGATTTCAAATTCCTGCCCGGCACGCAGTTCTTGTCGCTCATAGAAGAAGGCGATGTCGTAAAGGGTGCGGTGCTGCGCCGGGCGGGCGGAGAGGCCTACGAGGTGCGCGCCCGTCTGACAGTGGGATGCGACGGGCGGTTTTCGCGCGTGCGAAAGCTGTCCGGCCTTGAGGCCAAGGTGACGCCGATGCCTCGCGATTTTTTGTGGTTCAAACTGCCACGCCCGGACAATTGGCAGCAGACCTCGCAGCTTGTGGTCAGCAGCGACCGTCATCTTGTGATCCTGCCCACATGGCCGGATCTGCTGCGCGTTGGCTACAACGTGCCCAAGGGCGGCTTTGGCGACCAGCGTCAGAAGGGGATCGAAGCGTTTCACGACGGCATCGCGGCGCTTGATCCCCGTCTGGCGGATCTGGTGCGCGAACACGTCACCTCGTGGAACGATGTCTCGTTGCTCGATATCTTCACCGCCGAGCTGGACGAGTGGGCCCGCGATGGCCTGCTGCTGATAGGTGACAGTTCGCACACGGTCACGCCAATCTTGGGGCAAGGGGTTAATCTCGCCATTCAGGATGCGATCTGCTTTGCGCCGGTGATCTATCACGCGATCACCGAAGGCACCGAAACCGTTCCGGCCGCCGCGATGCGTGCCGTGATGGCGGAACGCCGAAAGCACAAGGCGATGATCACCAGTTTCCAGCGGATGCAAGAAGCTAATCTCGCCCAGCATACACGGTTTGGTACGTTCCTGCGCCGTCTGAAGATGCGGTTCCTGCATAATTCGCCGGTCAAGTACAAAGTGCTGAACCGGACTCTGAACGCGCCGCACGGGCTGCGCAGTTCGGAGGAATACGTGTCGCTGCTGGAACGTCTGATCCCGATCAGCACTCCGGTGACGAGCGTCACCCCCTCGCCACAGCCCGTGAAACCCGCTTCGGCGGCGTTCGAGGACGCGGTCAATGTCAACGCTGCCTAACTTCGATCAGGCGGATCGGGCGCTGTCCGAGGCACGCGGATTTGTCGAGCTTCATGCCAAACACATGGGGTTCGACGAACGGCGCATTCCGGGGCTGCTGGACCGGATCACCACGCTCGAAGGTGAAGGCCCGTCCGCGTGGGTATCGGTCTTTTCAGGCGAGGCGCTGGCCGCCAGTTCCTCGGGCAAACCTGCCGAGGCTGCGAACCTGTTCAACCTTGCGCGGTTCCCCGTCTCGGACAGCCCGGCCAAGGTGAACGCCCAACGCTCCGCCGCACAGGTGTTCGGCGAACACATTGAGCGTATCGGCCAAGGTGAACGCCGCCTCGTCGAGATTGACGGGCATCAGGTGTCGGTCCTCTTTCGCGCCGCGCGCAGCCCCAAGGCGGGGCTGCTGATTCTGATGGGCGGCATCGTCTCGCTCAAAGAGCAATGGGGGGCGTTTCTGAACCTCGGGCACAAGCTGGGATGCGCGGTTGTCATCGCCGATTTCCCAGGGGTGGGGTGCAATACGTTGCCCTACAGCCGGTCAGCAGCGCGCATCTACGGCGCGATCATGGACAGCGTTTCAGATGTCTGTGACGTGCGCCAGACGATGGTCATCGCGCCCAGCTTTGGTGGGCATCTTGCGATGCTGCACGCCAATGACGATCCGCGCATTCGGCAGATTATCACCATAGGCGCGCCGATCCGGGCGTTCTTTGAACGGGCTGCACAGTGCAACAGCGATGAAATCCCGCTGATCACGCGGGTCGCGCTTGCCCATGCGATGGGACTGGCCGTGCCGGATCTGCCCGAACACTTGCCTCCGTTATCCATGCAGCCCGACGAGCTGCACCGATTGCAGACGCCGGTTTTGTACATCGCCGCAGAGCGGGACGACATTATTCCCGCCGCCGAATGGCGAGAGGTCGCACCACAAGCGCCCAACCTCAGATTGCACAGCTTTGACGACGTTCACGGTGCACCCAACAACCTGCGCACCGTGCGCCTGATCATCCTTGCCATGCTTTTGCGGCACAGCGGGCACACGCTTGCCAGCCGGCTTCTCCAATCCGTCCTGCGTCTGCGCTTTTCCGTGCAGCCGTCTCTGTTCCACACGCTTTGAAAATAGGGTCTGTCATGACGTACCTCGCTCCTCAGAACACCGCTCTCGCCCTGGTCGGTATCGCCGGCCGTTTCCCCGGCGCTGCCGATATGGACGGCCTCTGGTCGCTGCTCAAAGATCGCGGCTTTGCCATTGGTCCCGTTCCTGCTGACCGCTGGGACGCCAGCCAACAACTTGATCCGGAAAAACACGTGCAGGCCGTCGGCGGCTTTATCGACGGTGTCGATCGGTTTGACCCCGGTTTCTTTGGCATTTCCCCGCGCGAGGCCGAAGACATTGATCCGCAGCAGCGCCTGATGCTGGAAGCCAGCTGGACCGCCTTGGAAGACGCGGGCATTCGCCCCGATACCCTGCGCGGCAGCCGCACGGGAGTTTACGTCGGTGCGTCCTGGCATGACTACGAGATTCTGCGCAAGGATCGCGGGCTGAACGCGTCGCAACACACCGCCGTGGGCAACGCGCTGGACGTGATCGCGGCCCGACTGTCCTATTTTTACGGTCTGAAGGGGCCGAGCCTGACGGTCGAGACCGGATGTTCGTCGGCCATGGTCGCGTTGCACCTCGCGGCCCGCGCATTGGCGACAAACGAAATCGACGCGGCCTTTGTCGGCGGCGTGAACCTCATTCTTGCGCCTGATGTATCGGTCGGCCTGACACGGTTTGGTGGCCTGTCGCCCAAGGGCCGTTGCAGCGCGTTTTCCGACGATGCCGACGGCTTTGTGCGCGGTGAAGGCGTCATCGCACTCTACCTCAAACGGCTTGATCAGGCGCAGGCCGATGGAGACCGGATCCATGCCGTAATCGCCGGGACCGGCGTCAACAACGATGGTGGCGGCGACAGCCTTGTCACCCCCAGTCAGGCTGGGCAGGAAGACCTGCTGCAATCGATCTATGGCCAGTCCGGTCTGGACCCGAACAAACTGGCCTATGTCGAGGCGCATGGCACCGGGACCAAGGTTGGCGACCCGATCGAAAGCTCGGCCATCGGTCGGTCGCTGGCCTCGCGCCGCGACCCGGCCAAGGGGCCGCTGCCCGTTGGATCTGTCAAGACCAACATTGGCCATCTTGAAGCGACGGCTGGTCTGGCCGGTCTGGCCAAGGCCGTGCTGGCGATCCGCCACCGCGAGATCCCCGCAAGCCTGCATTCAGAAACGCTGAACCCGTCCATTGACTTTGACGGGCTTGGCCTTGAGGTCGTGCGCGCGCCCATGCCGCTGCCCGAAGGCAGTGACTTCCTTGTTGGCGTGAACTCGTTCGGCTGGGGCGGCACCAACGCTCATGCCGTTCTGGCCCCGGCACCCGAGGCGGTGTCTCCCGCTTCACGCGCAGCCGAAGTCGACAGCACGCCCTTTTTCCTGCCTTTGTCGGCGCAAAACCCCGAACGTCTGCGCGCTCGCGCCGCTGATCTTTTGCCGATTGTGTCGGATAATGCCAACCGTCTTGACGACATCATTGCAACGTTGGGCCACCATCGCGCGCATTTTTCCGAGCGTGTCGGGCTGGTCGGAACTACCCGCGCGGACTTGGCAGAGGCGCTGAGCGCCGTAGCCGAAGGCCGCGACCTTGCCAGCCTGAGCGAAGACCACGCCGAGCCGCAAAATGCGCGGACGAAAGGCCGTGTCGCCTTTGTCTTCCCCGGCCAGGGCTCGCAATGGGCCGGAATGGGCGCACAGCTCATCAAGCAAAGCGCGGTTTTTGCGGAAACCATAGCGGCCTGCTCTGAGGCGCTGAGCCGCTATGTTGACTGGGATCTCGACGCCTTGATCCGCGGTGACCTTGGCACCGACTGGATGGATCGCGTTGATCAGGTGCAACCGGCGCTTTGGGCGATGAAAGTTGCGCTGGCCGCTGTCTGGCGGGCGCAGGGCATCCAGCCCGATGTCGTGGTGGGGCACAGTCAGGGCGAAGTCTCGGCAGCGACAGTTGCGGGAATCCTGTCGCTGGACGACGCCGCGCGCATCGTGGGGCTGCGCTCTCAGATCATCCGCCGCAAGGCGGGCAAGGGTGGCATGTTGTCCGTCGACATGAGCCTGGAAGAGGCCCGTGCCCAGCTTGAAGGGTTTGAGGACAGCATTTCGATCGCGGTCAATAACGGGCCAAGCTCCTGCGTTCTGTCCGGCGACACCGACGCCCTCGACACGCTGACGACGCTTCTGGATGCGGACGAGGTGTTCAACCGTCTGGTCAAGGTGGATTATGCCTCGCACAGCCACCACATGGACGAATTCAAGGAGGAGTTGCGCGAGGCTCTTGTGGGCATCGCGCCGCAATCCAGCGAGGTGATGTTCTATTCGACGGTGGACCTGGAGGTTAAGGACGGCGCGACCCTCGATCCGACCTACTGGGTGCGCAACCTGCGTGAGCCGGTTCTGTTCTACGACGCGATGTCCGCGCTGATGGATGACGGCGTGACCCACGTGATCGAGGTCAGTCCGCACACCGCTCTAGCTCCGTCTTTGCAGCAGATTGCAGCCCTCAAGGACGAACCCGCCCGCATCCTGTCGAGCATGAAGCGCCACAAGGACACGATGGTCGACATGCTGAGCATGAGCGCGCGGGCCTATGTCTCGGGCCTGCTGCCCGTGGGCCTGCGTCCGCACGGCGCGCTGGTCAAGCTGCCGCCCTATCCGTGGCAACGCCAATCGTTCTGGGCCGCCAAGGCGCGGCCAAAGGGATCGGCGCGCAGAGGTCTGGAACTGGCGCTGACGCCGTCCCCGGCCGAGTGCGACACATGGGAAGGCCATCTGGATCTCGCCGTGGCCGACAACCCCTGGCTGTCTGATCACAAAGTGCACGAAGCGACGGTCTTTCCCGGCGCGGGTATGATTGCCGTGATGCTTGCCGCCGGACGAGAACGGTTCGGCGCGCTGCCGCGCAGGCTGCGCCAGGTGCAGTTGCTGGTTGACCTGACATTGGGCGAAGACCCGCGTCGTGCTGCGCTGATACTGCGCGACACCCTGTCGGATGGCGGTGACGTGGCGCTGACCTCTTTGCCTGAGGGCACGACCGAATGGGTTACGCATGCAAGGGCAATTGTCGAGCAGTCGCTGCCCCCCGTGGCGGCACCGATATGCCCCGAGACGCAGGGCTTTGGTCAGGAGCTCTCGGCGGATGCGTTCTATGATGCCTGCACGGCACGGGGCCTGATTTATGGTGATGCGTTCCGTGGCATCACCAGCCTGAGCGTGGCGGAAAACGCGGCGCTCGGACACATTTCGCTGCCCAAGCCCTGCATCGCAAGCGCGAGGGCGCACGGCTTGCACCCCGCACTTCTGGACAGCGCGTTGCAGGTCACTTTGGCGCTTGCCCAAAGTGATGCAACGGTTCTTCCGGTCTCTGTCGACGAATTCCGCCTGTTCATTGACCCCGAGGCACCGGTGACGGAGATCACCGTTCACGCCACCCGCAGCGGCGAAGGCCGGTTCGATCTGGAACTCTTCACTGCTGAGGGACTGCCCCTGGCGGCGATCCTCGGACTGCAACTTGAGGTTTTAATTTTGGACAGCGGCGCCGACACCGACGAGCGCATCCACCGGCTGGACTTTATCCCTGCTGACCGTCGCGACGCGCCGAAAGTGGCGGGCAACTGGTTGATCGCGGGCATGTCGCCGTTCAAGGCGCTTGTCGATGCTCTGACCGCTTTGGGGGCCAAGGTCACACAAGGCCAAACGCCTGCCGACGGCCACACGGCGGTGGCGTTTGTCGCGCCGGATGCGGCCGCAGGGATGGCTGCTCAAAAGACCGCCGTTATGGTACTGGCTCAACTGGTGCGTGATTGCGCGGCGATCGGGAACTTGCCCCGGCTGGCGGTGATCACCAGCGGGGCGCAGGCCCAGCTTTACGGAGAAGTCGCCGATCCGGGAGCCGCCCTTTTCTGGGGGTTCGTGCGGGTTCTGCGACGTGAGCATCCGGAACTTGAGCCGATGATCGTTGACGCCGCACCCGGGCTCGATTGGGCCGAGGTGGCCGCAGAACTGCACGCGTGGTCCGGTGACGACCAGGTGGTTCTGGGCGCGGACACGCGTCTGGTGGGCCGACTGATGCGCGGTGACTCCGATGCCCCGGCAACTGTCACGGATTGGCAGACACCAGCGCAGCCTTTCCGTCTGGTGTCGGGCACGCCAGGTTTCTACGACGGGCTGGAATATCGCCCGCTGAAACGTCAGGCCCCGGACAAAGGGGAGGTCGAGGTCGAAATCTCGGCCGCCGCGCTTAACTTCATCGACGTGATGAAGGCCATGGGCACCTATCCCGGTCTGGATGCGCGTAGCGCGCGTCTGGGTGGCGAGTTCGCGGGCCGTGTTGTTGCGGTGGGCGAAGGTGTATCGGGAGTGAATGTCGGCGAACGGGTTGTCGGTTGCGGCTTTGGCGCATTCGCATCCCATACCTCCGTCCCGGCGGACCATGTACGGGCGATTCCCGACGATATGAGCGATGCGGATGCGGCGGCCCTGCCGCTGGTGATGACCACCGCATGGTACGGTCTGGTCGATTTGGCTGGTCTCGAAAAGGGCGAGACGGTGCTGATCCACTCCGCTGCGGGTGGGCTTGGTCTGGCCGCGATCCAGGTGGCGCGCCATCTTGGGGCCACGGTCATCGCCACTGCGGGCAGCGAGGAGAAACGCGAGATGCTGCGCGGCATGGGCATCGAGCACGTGTTTAACTCGCGCGATCTGTCTTGGGCCGATGGTGTCCGCAAGGCAACGCAGGGCCATGGCGTCGATGTGATCCTCAACTCGCTGACGGGCATGGCCATTCCACTGGGTCTGGAGGCGCTCGCCACAGATGGACGTTTCATCGAGGTCGGCAAAAAGGACATCTACAGCGGGCGCTCGATCAGCCTGTCTGCCTTCCGAAATCGCCTGTCCATCGCGTCCGTCGATATTGCCGGTCTGATGGAAAACCGCGCGGACCGTTTCGGCCGGCTGCTAGGCGATGTGTGGGACGCGGTGAACGCCGGTGATCTGACAACGCTGCCGATCCTGCCCTACAGCTTCGCGGCTGCGGGCGAGGCGTTCCGCACAATGGGCAAGGGCAAGCATGTAGGTAAGTTTGTTCTTATCAATCCGTCCAGCGTGACGACCATTGCACCCACGCCGTTTGCTGATGGGCATTTGAGGAGCGACGGTACTTACCTCGTTACCGGCGGTCTGGGCGCGCTTGGTCTGTCCCTGGCCGAACACATGGCGCAACTTGGCGCAGGCGGGCTTGTCCTGCTGGGACGCTCCGTACCGAAACCCGACGCTCAGGCGCGTATGGATGCTCTGGTGGCGCAGGGGATCAACATCCGCAGCTTTGCGGTTGATGTGTCGGATCGCGAAGCGCTGGCCGCCACTCTGGCCGAGGTTCGCAGCACCATGCCGGCCTTGCGTGGTGTGATCCATGCCGCAGGACTGTTGGACGACGCGCTGATTGACAACATGGCCGAAGATCAGCTGGCGCGTGTTCTGGCACCCAAGATCGACGGGGCGCTGGCGCTGGATGCGCTGACAAAGGACGATCCGCTCGATCTGTTTGTGTTGTTCTCGTCCGCGGCAGCCTTGTTCGGCAATGCCGGTCAGGGGGCATATGCGGCGGGCAACGCGGCGCTTGATGCACTGGCAGAATCCCGGCGCGCCCGTGGCAAGCCCGCGCTCAGCGTGCAGTGGGGGCCCTTTGCCGACATCGGCCTTGCGGCTGCTGATGCAAAGCGCGGTGATCGTCTAGACGAACGCGGCATGGGTAACTTCAGCGCCGAGGATGGCTGGCTGGCGCTGTCCCGCTTCTTGCAAAACGGTGATACCGTGGCTGGTTTCGTGCCCATCGACCTGCGTTTGTGGTTCGACGCTTACCCGGATACAGCGGCTCTGCCGAGCTGGAGCGTTCTGCGCGAAGCCTCGCGTGGCAACGCCAAGGCGTCGGCTGGCGGACAAGCGTTCCGCAACGAACTGGAAAGTGCCGACGCCGAGACCCGCGAAAGCATGGCCGAAGAAAAGGTGCGCGAACTAGCAGGTCGCGTCCTGCGTCTCGACCCCGCTGCCATCGGTCGCGAAACGCCCTTCAAGGCGCTTGGGCTGGACAGCCTGATGGGGCTGGAACTACGCAACCGCCTTGAGACCGCCTTTGGCCTCAAGCTCTCGCCCACCCTGTTGTGGACCTATGGCAACACCAAGGCCATCGCGCCGGTGCTTGTCGACCGGGTCTTCGTAGAGGCGGCCTGACGGCGGCCCTCCAACACACTCACCCAGATGCCTACGCGCTCAAAAGGACCATAGCCATGACCGAACCCAAAGCCGCATCGACACCCTTGTCCCGTGCGCTCGACACGATCAAAAAACTCAAGGCACAGGTGGATGCTCAGACCGGGCAAAAGCCCATCGCGATCATCGGCGCGGGCATGCGCCTGCCCGGTGACATCCAGACGTTGGATCAATTGTGGGAAAACGTCGCCTCTGGTGCTTGCAAAGTGGACCAGATGAGCGCACGCCGCAAGGCACCGTTCGCCGAAGAGTGGAAGGGTCTGCCCACGCGGGGCGGCTATCTTGATGAGGTTTTGGCCTTTGATGCCGAGCATTTCGGCATCTCGCCGCGTGAAGCCCGCGCTCTAGACCCGCAACACCGGTTGCTGCTGGAAGTATCGCTGCGCGCGTTCGAGGACGCGGGTATCCCCCCCGAGGCCACCGAAGGCACGCAGGTCGGGGTTTTTGTCGGGATCACCGGACAGGATTACCGTGACTGGCAAGGCGAAGACAAGGATGCGGTCTGGGCCACCGGAAACGGCCATTGCTTCGCGGCGGGCCGGGTGTCCTACACGCTGGGTCTGACCGGTCAGGCCGTCGCGGTCGACACCGCCTGCTCGTCATCGCTGGTCGCGGTGCATCAGGCGATGCAGTCGATCCGGCGTGGCGAATGTGACATGGCGCTGGCCGGGGGGGTGAACCTCGTGCTGTCGCCGCGTTCGACCAAGCTTGTACAAGAGACCCGGTCGCTGTCCCCCGATGGTCTTTGCAAGGCGTTCGACGCAAGCGCAAACGGGTTTACCCGTGGCGAAGGCGCTGGCGTCATCCTCCTCAAACCGCTGGATGCGGCGTTGCGTGACAACGATCGCATTCATGCGGTGATCGCGGGGTCGACGCTGAACCAGGACGGACGCAGCTCTGGCTTTACCGCGCCCAACGTTCTGTCCCAGATTTCGCTGCTGCAATCGGCGCTTGCGGACGCCGGGCTGACGGCTGCGGATCTTGCCATGATCGAGGCGCACGGCACGGGGACATCACTGGGCGATCCGGTTGAAATGGAGGCCATCGTCGAGGCGGTCGCGCGCCGCAACAACGGCCGTTGCCTGCATATTGGTGCGACGAAGGCAAACCTTGGCCACCTAGAATCCGCCGCCGGGATCGCGGGCATCCTCAAGGCAGTGGCCTGTTTGCGCCATGGGTTCGTGCCCCCCATTGCGCATTTCAGCACGCTCAACCCGCGCATCGATCTGGCCGGTGCCAAAGTGGCCTTTCCCACGCGGGTTGAACCCTTTTCCGATGGGCCGCGCGTGATCGGCATCAGCTCGTTCGGAATGAGCGGGACCAATGCCCATGTGCTTGTCAAGGCCGCCGAAACAACGCAGCCGCCGCAGGACATCACGGCTGTTGATGGCTTTTATCTGAGCGCGCGTACCCACGCCGCGCTGGCCGAACTGGCCGGGCTTTATGCCGCGCGTATGCAAAGCGTGAAGGCCAAGGATTATCCGGCGTTTGCCTGGACCGCGACCCATGGCCGGACACGGCATGACGTGGGGGCCTTTATTCGCGCGGACGCGCCCGACGCGGCCCGTGATGCTTTGCTTGCGCTTTCCGACGGACGCAGCGATCCTCGCGTGGTCACGGGGGCCGACGCCAGCGCCTTGCGCGATGCCGACGTTTCGCCCCGACAGGTGCTGGACGTTCCGGGCTATCCATTGTCGCGCACCTTGTGCGCTCCCGAGACGGCGCTTGCGGCGATGGACGCGTTGGATCGCACGGGTCCGAGCGATATCGACCAAGTGCCTTTGTTCGCGACCCGCTGGGTGCCTGTTGCGCTGACCGAAGGCAAAGCCGGTTCAGGCTTTGCCGTGGTTGGCGACGATGCCGCGCTGATCGCGGGATTGCAGGCACGAGCGCTTGCGACCGCCGATCTGCCGGGCCAGGATCAAAGCTGGGCGGATGTCTGGGCCAAGATCGCTGCCCATGGTGTCAGAACCGCTGTTCTGGCGCTGAAGGCCGACGCGCTGCCCGACGCGCCCGAAGTTGGTGACCCGGTTGTCGCAGGCGCTGCGCTGTGTGCCACACTCAACGCAGCGGTGCACGCGGCCAAACTCACTGGCATTCGCGTATTTGCCACGACACGCGGCACACAAATGCGGCCCGAAGCGGCGTCGCATCACGCGTTGATCAACGGGCTGTCCCCGGTTCTGGGTCTGGAATGCGCAGACGCATGGGGCGGCACGATTGACGTGGCAGTCGCCCCAACGCAGGCGGATTGCGCCGCCCTTGCAGCCTTTGTCGCAAGGGCTGGTGCCGAAGACCGTGTTGCCATTCGCGACGGCGATGTGTTCGGTGCGCGGCTGGTGGAAGAGCGTGCGCCGCAGGCGCCTCTGCCAGCTTGTCCGGAAGGCATTCATATCGTGACCGGCGGTTTGGGCGGGATCGGCCGCGCTGTGGCCGGTGACCTTTTGGCACGCGGTGCCAAGGCTTTGCTGCTGATCGGGCGTACGCCCGAGGACCGCTTGTCTGTCCCCGCGGCTCAGGCGCTGTCCGCGCTGCGCGAACAAGGGACCGACGTTCGCTACGCCGCCATTGATTGCGACGACGGCGCCCAGGTGATCGACTTGATGCGGGCCACGACCGCACAGGGCACGCGGATCGCCGGAATCGTTCATGCCGCAGGGGCGCTGGCCCCCGCCGCATTGGACGGGCTGGATCACGCAGGTTTTGCCGCCGCGCTACGCGGCAAGTATTCTGGCGCGTGGTGGCTGCATTGCGCCACCCGCGACATGGAGCTTGACTACTTCACAACACTGTCGTCCGTCACCGCTGTCTGGGGGACGGAGGGCTTTGGCGCCTACGGTGCCGCCAATGGCGGGCTGGAGGCCGTCACCGTCGCACGCAAGGTGTTGGGTCAACCAGCGGCTTGTGTGGCCCATGGCCCTTGGGCGCTGGACGGCAGCATGGCGGACGAGGCCTCCCGCGCGGGTTTTGCCCGTCTGGGTGTGCAGGCGGTAGAAACCGCGCCGGGCCTCGCGGCCATCAATGCAGCCTTACCCGATGGCGCGGTCAGCATCGTGGCCTGTGGGCTGGATGCGGATCGTTTCGTCAAGGTAATGTCGGCGCACCGGTCGCGGGCCTTGTTCGACGAGCTGACATGCGATCACAGCGTCGAGATGCCCGCTACAATCGACAGCGCCAACGATTTCTTGACCGAGCTGAGCACGCGGTCTGTGGCGGCACAGCCCCGCATCATCGTGCAGAAGGTGCGCGAGGTTTTGGCAGACACGCTGGGTCACGCCGATCCGGCCGCTATCCGCGAGGACAAGGGCTTTTTTGACCTTGGGCTGGATTCGATCATGGCCGTCGACATGGCGGCGGCGTTGGCCGCGATCTTCGAATCGCCGGTCCACATCTCGGATATTTTCGACAATTCGACGATTGCTGCGCTGGCCGCACATCTGGGTGCGCAGGTGGCAGGGCGGCCCGCGCGCCAGGCCCCGGCCGAGCAGACAGCGGTGCCCGAAATTCGGGTCAGCGCGTCCTCCACCCCGATCACTACGGCCGCCAACGTGGAGGCGATGCAGCCCGAAGCGGAACCCATCGCCATCATCGGCATGGCCGGGCGCTTTCCCGGCGCAGACGATCTGGAGGCTTACTGGAACATTCTTGCTACCGGGCAGGATCTGGTGGGCCGCGTGCCGGATGACCGTTTTGATGTCAAGGCGCTCTTCAGCAAAGACCCGCGCAGCACCGGCACGATCAGCTCTGATCAGGGCGGCTTCCTGACCAATATCCGTGCCTTCGACGCTGACTTTTTCAATCTGCCACGCCGCGAGGCCGAAAGCATGGATCCGCAGCAACGCCTGTTGCTGGAAGCGGCCTGGCACGCGCTGGAAGACGCGGGCATCGACGCCCACGCGCTGGCCGGCACCAGGACCGGCGTCTTTGTGGGGGCGACAAACGTCGATTACGCTCGCATCATGGACAAGGCCGGGCTGGCCGGGCTGGACGCGTATTATGGCACGGGTACATCGCTGAACACCTTGCCGGGGCGCATCGCCTATGTGCTGGGCACCCATGGACCGGCCATGGCGGTGGATACGGCGTGCTCGTCTTCACTCGTGGCTATTCACCAGGCCGTGCGCTCGTTGCGCAGCGGCGAATCCTGTCAGGCCCTGGTGGGCGGTGTCAACGTGATCGCCGCGCCGGATTGCTCCGTCGCCGTGAGCCGCGCGCATATGCTGTCGCCGGTGGGCCGGTGCAAGACCTTCTCGGCGGATGCGGACGGATTTGTCCGCGCCGAAGGCTGCGGGGCGCTGGTGCTCAAACGCCTGTCGGACGCGCAGGCTGATGGCGACCGCGTGCTGGCGTTGATCCGCGGATCTGCGGTCGGGCACGACGGTGCCTCGTCCGGCCTGACGGTGCCGTCGGGCAAGGCACAGGCGATGGTCATTCGCGACGCGCTGGAGGATGCAAAGGTCAAACCGGCCGAGGTGTCTTATCTTGAGGCGCACGGGACCGGCACGTCGCTGGGCGATCCGATCGAAGTGGCCGCCGCATGGTCGGTCCTTAAATCGGGCCGCGCACAGGATCACCCGCTGATGCTGGGTTCGGTCAAAAGCAACATAGGTCACGCGGAGTCCGCAGCCGGCATGGCCGGGGTGATCAAAACGGTTCTGGCGATGCGCCATCGTCAATTGCCCGGTAACATAAACGCCACGCCACCCAACCCGCATATCCGTTGGTCGGACATGGATGTTTCGGTGCTCGGCCAGCTGACCGAATGGACGGCAGAACGGCGCATCGCAGGCGTGTCGGGCTTTGGCTTCAGCGGAACCAATGCGCATGTGGTGCTGGAAGAGGCGCCAGCGGTGCCGCAAGAGCAGTCCGAGGCGATTATGCCCGTCCTGCTGCCGGTGTCGGCCGACACGGTCGAGGCGCTGCCACGCCTGGCAGAGCTTTGGGCAGACCGGCTTGAACGGGCCGACGATACCGAACTGGCGGGTCTTGCGGTGACCGCTGGATCGGGCCGCGCGCATCTTCCCGCCCGCCGTGCCGTTCTGGGCGAAACACGCGCGGAACTGGCCGCAGCGTTGCGAAAGGTCAAGGCGTGGCAGCCCGCGTCGAGCAGCCCGCGCGTGGCCTTCCTCTTTTCCGGCCAGGGCAGCCAGTATTTCGGCATGGGGCGCGACCTTTACGAAACCGAGCCGGTCTTTCGCGCGGTCATCGACGAATGCGACAGGACGCTGGAGCCGATCCTGGGCCAGAGCCTGTTGCAGGTTATGTTTTATGGCGCGGACAAGGCGCTGCTGACGCAGACACGCTTTACCCAACCCGCACTTGTTGCGCTGGAACTGGCGCTGGTCGCGCTTTGGGAAAGCTGGGGTGTGACCCCCACAATCGTCATGGGCCACAGTGTCGGCGAGGTGGCTGCTGCCATTCATGCCGGTGTGCTGGACCGTCGCAGCGGTCTGGAGCTGATCGCGCACCGGGCCACACTGATGCAGGGCATGAAGGCAGGCGCAATGCTGGCGGTCGTCGCCACCCCTGACACGGTAACAGACTTGCTGGACGGCACCGGGCTGGACGTGGCCGCGATCAACGGGCCAGAGGCTGTTGTGGTGGCAGGTCCGCAGGACCAGATCGACGCCTTTGCTGCCAGCCTGAAGAAGAAAGGTATCGATGCGAGGGCATTGGTGGTCAGCCATGCGTTCCATTCACGGATGATGCAGCCGATGATCGGCGAGTTCATGGAGCAGTTGTCGACCTACGACTTCCACGAAGCACGCATTCCGATCATTGCCAACCTGCACGGCACTTTGGCCGACAGCACCACTTATGACGCGCAATACTGGTGCGACCACGTGCTGGCGCCGGTGCGGTTCCATGAGGGTGCGCAGGCGATGCTGGCCGATGGTGTGGACATCCTCCTTGAGGTCGGGCCGGACCGGACACTGGTCAGCCTGATGCGTGGGGCGGGTCTGATGCCCGAGGGCGGCATGACCAACTCGCTGCGTCGCGGACTGCCGGAACGCAAGATGCTTCTGACTGCGGCAGGGCACCTTTACGATCGCGGTCAGACCCTTGACTGGGCCAGCGCGCAGGCGGCCTTGCAGGCACGCCGGGCCGATGGGCCGCTTTATCCCTTTGCCCGGACAGAGTACTGGACCGAGGCGCGGCCACCGGTGCCCGCGGTTGCGAAGGGCACGGAAACCCGTCGCCACTGGGGTAACGAGCTGCGCTCGCCCGCTTTGTCGGGTCGCGTGTTCCAGTTCGAACGCGAGCCCGCATTTCCAGCCTACCTCGGCGATCACCGGCTCTATGGCACGGTGGTGACCCCTGTGGCCTCGCATCTGGCGACGATCCTGTCGGCGCTGGGACGCGACGGCACACCGATTGCCATCGAGGATCTGGTTTGCCCGCGTGCGTTGGTTTTGCTGGACGGCGAACGCTACGACGCACAGATCCTCACCGGAGAGGGCGACAATCCGCAACTGACGGTGCAAAGCCTCGTCGATCCGGAGGCAGGGACGTGGCAAACCCACGCCATGTGCCGCCTGAGTTCGAACGGCACGACACGCGCGCCTCAGCTTGATCGCGATGCCTTTATCGCGGGGGCAGAGCGTCACATCACCGGCCAGGCGTTTTACAGCTACTTCCGGACGCTTGGGTACACGCTGGGCTCGTCCTTCCGTTGGATCGGCGATGTCTGGATTGACGGCGATGAGGCGCTGATCCGGTACACTCAACCGGACCTGCCCGAAAATCCGTCGGCCTACGAAATCTACCCGGGCCTGATCGACAGCTGTTTTCAAAGCATCGCGGGCTTCATGGTGGATGACGCGGCCGAGGAAGCGCCCTCGCTTGCCATCCCGTTCGCAGCGCGGCGTCTGGCCTTTGCGGGGCGTCCGCGCGGAGCGGCAGACCTGTGGGGACACGTACGGATCAAAACCGCCGATCCCTTGCCCAATGGCCGTTTGCGCGTCGAGACCGCCGATCTGGCCATGTTCCATGCGGATGGGCAGCCGGTGTTCACAGCCGATACGTTCCGGGTGCGTCACGCCCCGCGCGACGTGCTGGAGCGTGGTCTGCGCAAGGCGCCCGACCATGCGTTCGAACCGGTCTATGTGACGCCGGAAAATGCGATGATGCGGGACGACACCGTGCGCGAAATGCGCCTGCTGACGGACGGTGTGCCGCTTCTCAACGAGCTGGTTCCGGCGCTTGCGGCACGTGGTGTGACCACCCAGGTCGACACGCTTCCGGCGCAGAACGCGGTAGATACGGATGGTGTGCGCATCGTCGATGCCCGCTTTGCATCGGCAGACGGTGTTGCCGCCGAAGATGTGGAGCACGCGGTTTGCCTGCTGTCCGAAACGCTGCGCAAGGTGCCGCATTCGGTGCCTTACATCCTGCTGGTCGACGGCAGCCCAGAGGCCGGACCGCTGCGCGGAGCGCTGTGGGGCATGCTGTCGGCTCTTGAGGCCGAACAGGGCGACAGACGCCTTGTGCGCGTGAGCGTCGGGATGGGTGCATCAGTCGGTGTGCTGGCAGACACGGTTCTGGCGCAGGTCTCCGAAACGCGTTTGTCGGTCGATCATGACGGGATGCGCGTGGCGCGCCTGCTGCCCGCAGCCGCCGTTCAGCTCGAGGGTCTGCCGCAAGGTGCCGCCCTGATCACCGGTGGACTGGGTGCGCTGGGTCTGTCCGTGGCCGAAATGCTGGCCGACGATGGCGCGGCAGGGATTGTCCTGATGGCGCGGCGCGGGCCGGATGCAATCGCACAAAAGGTCATTGACCGCATTCGAGGGCGCGGTGTTCCGGTACAGGTCGTTCAGGGCGACGTGACCAGCGACTCCGATGTTGCAACAGCCGTTGATGCCGCGCGCAGCTTTGGCCAGCTGGGCAGTGTGTTCCACCTTGCCGGTGCGAATGAAGACATGGCTTTTGACAGCATCACGCGGGAGTCGTACGCGCGGGTTTTCAACGCCAAGACACGCGGCGCTCAGGTTCTGGTCCGTGCGTTGCAGGGCGATCCGGATGTGCGTCTTGTCTTCTTCTCGTCGGTGTCCAGTGCGCTGGGATCGGCCGGGCAGGTGAGCTATGCCGCCGCGAACGGCTATCTGGAAGGTCTGGCCGAATACCTGCGTGTGGGTGGCATGCGTGCCTGCGCGGTGGCCTGGGGGCCTTGGGTGCCTGAGGCCAAGGGTGGCATGGCCGCCTCCGATGTGGTGCTGCGGGCCGCGGCACGGTACGGGGTGCGTCCGCTAAACGATGCCGAAGCGTCCGAGCTCGTGACCATTGCCGCCTCTGCTCAATGCGGACGTCTGGTGGCGGTTGCGGCAAACTTTGCCCGCTACCGTGCCGAATTGGGCAGCCACCCGCGCGCAGCGTTCCTGTCGGCGCTGAACACGAATGGCCCGGTGGCCACGCTTAAGGCAAGGACCTCTGAATCGGCACGAGGCTGGCTGAAAGATATGGCCCAGTCCGAAGCCGTTGAAGAGCGGGTCGACGGACTGCGCGAAGCCCTGGCCGACATGGTCGGCGGGGCGCTGGGTGAGACTGATCCGGTGGACCACAACGCAGGCCTTGTCGAGCTTGGGCTCGACTCGATCATGGCGATCGACCTGCGTGCTCAACTCAACCACGCGCTGGACCGTGACCTGCCCGCGACTGTGGCCATGGACTATCCCACTGTCGCGCAACTGGCGGAATTCGTGGCCGAGACCTGCTTTCCCAAGGCAGAGCCTGCGCCCGCCATCGCCCAACCCGGTCCCACCGTTCGGGTTGAGCAATCCAAACCAACGCCCACCCAACCCCAAACCGACGACCTGACCAGCATCGCCATGAGCGACCTCATCGCCGCGGTTCAGGACGACCTCAACTGGATCGAAGGAGAGACCTCATGACCGCCCAAGACCTGCGCCCTCTGGTCGAACAGCAACTGGCTTTGTCCCGTCGCCTGAAGGCCCGTATTCAACAGCTCGAAGCCAAGGCCAATGCACCGCTTGCGGTGGTCGGCATGGGGCTGCGCCTGCCAGGAGACATCACGACGCCTGACGGTTACTGGGATTTCCTGAACAGCGACCGGGACGCGATCACCGAGATCCCCGACAATCGTCCCGGCCTGCGCGCGGTTTATGATCCGCAGCGTGACACACCCGGCAAGTCCTACGTCAACAAGGCAGGGTTTCTGACGGATGTGGAATGCTTCGACGCCCGCTTCTTCGGACTGTCCAAGCGCGAGGCCGAAGCGATGGATCCCCAGCAGCGCCTGCTGCTGGAAACCGCCTGGGAAGCGATGGAACGTGCCGGTATCGGCGTGCGCTGCAGCGACCGTCTTCCGGTTGGTATCTTTGTCGGGATCATGGCGTCCGAGTATGGTGAACGCCAGTCCGGACAGCGCGACAAGACTGGCATCGATCCCTATTACGGTACCGGTGGTGGGCATTGTTTCGCGGCGGGTCGTGTGTCGTATGTCATGGGATTTTCCGGGCCTGCGATCAGCGTCGACACCGCCTGTTCGTCTTCGCTCGTGGCGCTGCATCTTGCCGCGCAAAGCCTACGGCGCGAAGAATGCCGCTATGCCATCGTGGGTGGCTCGAACATGCTCTTTTCAGGCGACTTGATGGTGTCGCTTTGCCAATCCGGTGCCTTAGCGCCCGATGGTCGGTCAAAGACCTTTACCGCGCAGGCGGATGGGTACGGCCGGGGCGAGGGCGTCGGGTGCATCGCGCTGATGCGGCTTGAGGATGCTCAGGTTGCCGGGCATCCCGTTCTTGCAGTGTTGCGCGGCACGGCCACCAACCACGATGGCGCGTCCTCGGGACTGACCGTTCCAAACGGCATGGCGCAACGTGACGTTATCGAAGCCGCGCTCCGCGATGCCAAGGTTGCACCGGGCGACATCGGTTATGTTGAAGCCCACGGCACCGGTACAGCGCTTGGCGACCCGATTGAGGTAAACGCGCTGGATGCCGTGCTTGGCAATGGCGCGGGCGCGCGGGTGGCCCCGCTGGCCCTTGGCAACGTCAAGACACGCATTGGTCATCTGGAGGCTGCCGCCGGCATCGCGGGTGTCATCAAGCTGGTCCTGTCGTTGCAAAAAGGCGTGATTCCCGCAGCGCTGCGTCACAGCGATGGTGCCCTGTCCGATGTAATCGACTGGAACGCTGCTCCGATAGAGGTGCCGCGCCAGACCATGCCATGGCCCGAGGCCTATTCCCGGCGTTGTGCGGCGATTTCAGCCTTCGGCCTGAGCGGCACCAATGCCCATGCGATTTTCGAAGCGCCGCCAGCAAACACCGACGCACTTCCCGAAGCGGCCGGGTCCGTGTCGGAACTGGTCGTTGCCTCGGCCCGGGACGCAAAGACCCTGACCCAACAGGCCCGCCAGACTGCCGAACGGTTGCGCGCGGTTGGTCAAAAGGGGCTTGGCTCTGTCGCGCACACCACGCGCTGTGGTCGCGCGCCGCTGGCGTTCCGCGTCGCGGTGGTCGGCACATCGGCGCAGGACATCGCGCACAAACTGGAAACCGCAAGTTGCCAGAATAGTGGTACCGCGCCGTCGCGCATTCGCCTCTCGGTTGGCGCGGACACCGCAGAGGTTCAGACGCTGATTGACGGGATCTGTGCGGCTTTCCCCGCGCTAATCACGAACTCGGATCAACGGGATTTGGCCTCTCAATTGCACAGTGTGTTGGGCTGGGTCATTCCGCGCCTGCGCCTTCAGCGGGGTGATGCGCCCGGTGTGACCCTGCACTGGAACGACAGTGCGGTGACGTTGGAAAATGGCGTTGCCTTGCGTGACAATCTGCTGAGCCTGTTTGCGCAACTCTATGAGGCCGGTGCCGATCTGCGGTTCGATGCGCTGCGCGCCATCGGGGTCACCGCGGACGCAGGGCTTGGCACCTACCCCTTCGCCGCCGAGCGCTTCTGGATAGAGGAGCCAAATGTCATCGACCTGCCGATTGCGGCAGAGGTGCCCCTGGCGCAGGTCGAACACCTGCAACCCGAAACCGATGAGATCGCCGATTTCGTACATGCCGAACTTGTGTCTTTGCTGCGGGCGGATGAACCGCTTGATCTTGCCGCCAGCTTTCTGGAAGCGGGTGGGGACAGTTTTATCGCGATGCTTTTGAAAAAGGCGGTCGAGCAGAAGTTCCAGGTCGACGTGCCCGCAGAGATCGTGGATGCGACGATTCCCCTGTCGGTCATGTTCAGCGGGATCAGCCGTTTCATTCAGGGAACCCCGATCATCGAGGCGGCGGAATGATGACTCGTCTCAAAGCAACTCCGGAGTTCCAAGGGCTTTTCGCGGCACGGCATGTCGCCGCAACAAAGACCCCGACGCCAAGATGTGATTCATGCTGCACCAGGCACGTCCTGACAGAGTACCGGGTGCGGCGAAACCCAGAAGAGGATTATTACGATGACAGCCTTTTTGCGCCCAAGCACCGTCGAAAACCCAAACCTGCGGCTGGTGATGTTCCACCATGCCGGTGGCTCTGGCAGTACTTTTTTTCAATTGTGCCGGCATCTACCGCCCGATGTGGAGGTTGTTCTGCACGAACAGCCGGGTCGTGGTAGACGTCATGCGCAACATGCCTTCGTGACGATGCCCGATATGGTCGACGGCGTCGCACGCGATCTTGACGATCTTAAGGACGACGTGCCTCTGGCACTTTTCGGGCACAGTCTTGGGGCCATCGTCGCGTCGGAACTGGCACGGAAGTTGACGTCCGAAGGGCGCCCGCCGGTTTGGCTGGGCGTATCCGGGCGGCAGGCCCCGACCATAACGCCGCGCGCCGCCGAACTGCACCTGCTGCCAGATGATGAATTCCTGCGTACGATGCTGGATCTGGGCGGGACGCCGCAGCGCATCCTAGAAGAACCCGAATTCGTGCGCATGTTCCTCAAGCTGGCCCGGGCTGATTTTTCAGCCGTCGACAGTTTTTTCGCGAGGCCGGACCGCATCCGGCTAAGCTGCCCCATGAATGCCTATGCCGCGGTGGATGACCCCTGGGCGCCACCCGGGCTTATGGAGGATTGGGAGCTGGAAACTTATGGCGCGTTTGCAATGACCCTGTTCGAGGGCGGGCATTTTTACTTCGCCGAAGGCGGCTGCGCGGCACTTGGCCGGCAGATGGCCCAGGACCTGGCGCACATGGGTTCGCATACCGCAGCCCTGCAATCCGCGCCCACTCAAGCTAAGGAGACCTCAGTCAAATGGCACGAATAATAGAAACGACAATCGACATTGATGCGCCAAGAACCGCGGTCTGGCGCACACTGACCGACTTCGACCGCTTCCCGGAATGGAGTGCATTCATTCTTGGGATCGAAGGGGATGTGGTGACGGGGAAAATCGTAGCGGTGCGTCTGAACGATGGCGGCGGGGAAATGAAGATGACCCCCCGCATTGTCGCACATGAAGACCCTCACAAGCTGATCTGGCGTGGCAAGATGGCCGCGTCGTGGTTGTTTTCCGGCGAACACCGTTTTGTTCTGTCAAACCTCGAGGGTGGCAAAACCCGTCTGTCTCACAGCGAAGTATTCAGCGGCATTCTGGTGCCGCTACTCTGGAAGATCCTCGACAAGCGGACGCGCCCTGCGTTCCTCGCGTTCAACGAGGCACTGCGCCGCCGTTGCGAAACCCAACAGGAAACGGGCCACGGTTCTGGCGCGGTGGCGACATGACGCGGCTTGGCGAACACTATGACTTTGCGATCCCTGTTCCGCCTACGTTCCTACGCAATATACCCGGCACATCTTTGCTTGGGTCATCGGTGGCAATGGCGCGGGCGGAATATGATGTGACAGCTTTCTCGGACGCGGGGGCGCTAGCTCTGGGCCTTCCGGTGCCCGAGGGACTGTTTCAGGCGGCCCAGCGTCGCAGGGCGGAATACACCGCAGGGCGCTACTGTGCCCGGGCGGCAATGTCCCGCTTTCGCGATGCCACGGGACAACCGTTTCCCGTGCCGGGTCCGTCCGAAGACGCTCCCGCATGGCCCATGGGTCTGGTTGGGTCGATCAGCCATGCGCGCGGGCAGGCCACGGCCGTTGTGGCACCTTCCGACAAAGTGCTGAGCCTTGGCGTGGATATTGAACGGATCATGACGCCAGAACTGACGCGCGACATTGAGGTCTATGTTTGCCCGTCAGAGCGCCAAAATTTGCCTACCTCCCTTCGCTACCGCGCGCTCTATGTGACCGCGATCTTCTCGGCCAAGGAAAGCCTGCTCAAGTGCCTCTATCCGCTGGTTGGTCAAAGGTTCTGGTTCGATGCCGCGACAGTGATGCTCTTGCGTGATATGTCTGGCAAACCGCGGGAATTCCGGGCCTATTTAACCCACGATATTCCGCCGTTCCGCAAGGGATGGAGCGCACGCGGTCTGATCCGATGCGACAACGGATTTGTCCTCAGCGCCATGGCGCTGAAGCAAGCCGATCTGGAAAAGGCAAACGACTGAAGCCGCATCACGCGTTTTGCCGCTACCCGACACGGTGGCGACGGGCATTGCCAAGTTGTCTGATGGGCTTTGTCAGGTTATTTCTCGACGCTTGGATAAGAAGCGGACGCGGTAGCATCAGGCCACTATTCCGCCCACGCAACCAACCCAGAGGCCCTGAGCCTCTGTTCGTTTGCGGCGGTAGTCAGCTGCTGATAGACGGTGGCGTTTCGGGCGAAAGAGAACGGCAGTTTGATCATGGACGGACAGGAACATCTGGGGCTTTGTCAGGTTGCCTGTCGCCGGCTGTGAGGCTACCGCTGGCTGATGATATTCTCAGTCCAGTCGTCGGCCTTGAAGGGCTATCGCTTTCCACGTTCGGTCATTGGCTATGCCGTTTGGGCCTATCACTGCTTCGCTCTCAGCCTGCGGGACGTCGAGGATCTTCTGGCAGAACGCGGCATCACGGTTAGCCCCGAGACGATCCGAGATTGGGTTGCGAAATTTGGAACACAGATTGCTGCCAAGATCCGACGTGATCGAGCGAAGCCCGCCGACAAGTGGCATCTGGACGAAGTTGTGATTACGATCAGCGGGACGAAGCACTGGCTCTGGCGCGCGGTCGATGGCAATGGAGACACCCTCGAGATCCTTGTGCAATCACGCCGAAATGCGAGAGCCGCAAAGCGGTTTCTGCGGAAACTCATGAAGCGATGGGGTGCACCTAGAGTCATCGTGACGGACAAACTGCGCAGTTATCGCGTTGCCACGCGCAAGCTTTGCCCAGGAGTCGATCACAGATCACACAAGGGATTGAACAATCGCAGCGAGGCATCGCATCGGCATACCCGTCGACGGGAGAAGATATTTGGCCGGTTCAAATCAGCAAGACAGGCCCAGATGTGCCTGTCCGTCGAGCGTGTTGCATGAATTCGGCTCACGGGGTAGCAGGCGGTCGGTCTGACGACAGGATACCCAATGCCATTCAAGCACAACGCGTCACGACGGGACAAGTTTGCGAAGGCGAAGTGCCGGGTTACGAACTGGGCGGAATACAACGAGAGCCTTCGCCGGCTCGGTGACGTGACGATCTGGCTCAGCGAAGACGCGATGGCCAGATGGAGCCCACCGCCTGCTGGCAAGCGCGGTGCGCAGAGGCGGTATTCGGACCTGGCGATCGAGGCCTGCCTGACCTTGCGCGTCGTGTTCGGGCTGGCGCTTCGGCAAACGCAGGGCTTCGTTCGAAGTCTTTTGAGGCTCATGCGGATTGACCTGCCCGTGCCGGATTTCTCGACGCTCTGCCGCCGCGCGCCGTCCTTGAAGATAGCGCCGGGCCGGAAACCCACAGGCAGCCCGATCACGCTCATCGTGGACAATGAGCCATGTCGCGCCATCGGTTCGAGCGACCATGGCGAATGGGCTTCGGATCCACGGCGGTCGGGACTGGATGAGTGAAAAGCACGGGCTGCCGAAGGCTCGCAAAACATGGCGTAAACTGCATATCGGCCTTGATCCCGAGAGCGGTCACATCGTCACGTCCCGCCTGACCACCGAGCATGTCGGCGATCCCGGCGCGCTGCCCGGGTTGCTGGCTCAGGTGGCGGACTTTGTCTGCTGTTTCATCGGCGATGGCGCCTATGACGGCGCGCCGCCGGCTGCGATGATCCGAGATGTCTTCGGGCCGGATGTGGAGTTGGCTATTCCTCCGGGGCTCCGCCCGTTCGAGGCTGAATTGATCCACCGGATCAATTCTCTATCGCCTCTCACCAACCGGGCAACGCCGTCCCGGGCGATTGCGCTACCCGCAATGCCCATATCCAGATGATCGCCAACCACGGCTGGATCGCATGGCAAAAGGCGACTGGCTACGCTCAGCGCTCTCGTGTCGAAGCCCAGATCGGCCGCTACAAGCAGGTGATCGGACCCGCGCTACGAGGTCGAAATATGGAGAGCCAAAACTCGAAACCGCGATCGCCGTCAATGCCCTGAACCGAATGACCGACCTCGGTCGCGCGGCCTACGAGCGTGTCATCTGAACCGGCGGGGAAAGGGGGAGCTGCGACCAGCGAATGGTTTATGCAACACGGTCTATGTGGACGGCTCCAAGGAAGCACGGGAAGCCTCCGCGTGGTTCGGCAAGTCTGCCGAGGGCCACAATCTGACAGGCCAGGTCGATGAGGCACGGTTTGCGAAGATCCTTGACGGCGAAACGCCAGATGGCAAGCAGGTCTTGGGCCGCATCAAGGATGGCGAGCGAGAGCACCGCCCCGGCCTCGATCTGACCTTCTCCGCCTCCAAATCTGTCTCAGTCGCCGCACTCGTTTACGGGGATGAGCGCCTGATCAAGGCGCATGACGAGGCGGTCAAAGCGGCCATGACGGTTGTTGAGCAGCGCTACGTCCAGACCCGCGTGCAGAAGAATGGCCATATGGAGACGGAAACCGGCGGCAAAATCGTGGCTGGGCTGTTTCGCCATGACACGTCCCGGGCTCTCGATCCGCAGCTCCACACCCACGCGGTCATCGCCAATATGGTGGAGAACAGCGAAGGTCGATTCACGGCGCTGCATAAGGATGCGATCTTTCGCAACCGCAAGATCATCACCGAAGTCTAACGCACTGAGCTTGATCGCAACATCCGCGCTCTGGGCTATGAGACCGAGCGGGGCAAATATGATGAGGTCAACATTCAGGGTGTGGATGAACGCCTCGTCGAGGGCTTCTCCAAGCGCCGCCAGCAGATCCTTGACGCGCTGAAAGAGCGCGGGATGCCCGTCACCCCCCATACCGCGCAACTAGCCGCCCTCGCCACGCGGGCGGCAAAGCAAGGCGGCATCGATCGGGCCGAGCTGCGGGAAAGCTGGCGCGCGGAAGCAAAGGAGTTTGGTGTTAGTGAAAAGGTGCTTGCGGCCGCCGTTGCACGTGCCGAGCAGCGTCATGCCGAGGGTCCTGCGACCTCCCAGCCACAGGACCGCAGGTCAGATGCCCATGATGCGGTCAAATTCGCCTATACCCATCTGAGCGAGCGCGCCTCGGTTTACGAGCGCCAGGATCTCGTCGAGACCGCTCTGAAGGCGTCAAAGGTCGGCGGTCTTTCCGACATCGAGCGGGAGATCGCCCGCCTTGAGCAGGCCAATGTCCTCATCGCATCTAGTCCCGACAAGGACACCCTGACCGACATGCACACTCTCGCCATCGAGCGCGACAATCTCCGTACGTGGCGGGCCTCACGTCGGGCAGGGGGCGTGGAGAAGGGGATGGTGCAGCGTCTCACCGGCGATGCCGCCCTGAATCGCCAACTTGCCAAGACGACGCTCACCGAGGGCCAGCAGGAGGCTGTTGCGCTCGGGCTATCGTCCGGCAAAGGGCGCTACGTGGCCATTCAGGGTTATGCCGGCACGGGCAAGACTTTCGCCATGGAGCGGCTTGCCCATTATGCGGAAAAGCACGGCTACCAGATCGATGGCTATGCGCCCTCCCATGTCGCCGTCGAGGTCCTGAAGGAACCCATCTCACAGACCACGACGCTGGCCATGCTCACGACGCGGGAACGCACCCATCCGGTGGAGCGGGACAAGTCCAAGACGATCATGGTGATCAACGAATCCTCAATGGTCTCGTCGCGGGACATGCGGACCCTGATGGACCATGCAGAACGGACGGGCGTTGCCCGGGTCGTCCTTCTGGGCGACTTGAAGCAGCTCGATGCCGTGAATGCAGGGACACCGTTCGAGCAGCTTCAGAAGGCGGGTATCCCTACCGCTGTGATGAATGACATCCAGCGCCAGAGAAACCCTGACCTTCTGGACGCGGTCAATCACGCGATCAAGGGCGAGGCCCACGCGGCCCTTCTCAAGATCGGAGACAATGTGTGGGTGAGCGAGGACTACAGGTCAGACGCAGCCGCTGCATGGCTCGCTCTGAGCGACAAGGAGCGCGACAGGACCCGCCTCATCACCCTGACTAATGACACCCGGACAAAGATGAATGAGACCATCCGCGACGCTCTGAAGTCCGAGGGTAAGATCTCTGGTCAGGGCATCACGGCAGAGGCTCTGACCCCGCTTCAGCTCACCCGTGCCGAAGCCGCCGACGTCGCTTCCTACAAGACCGGCGATGTGGTCCATGCGCTTCGGTCGATCAAGACGGCCGGGATTACCCGCGGCGAAACCTATCGCGTCGACGGCATCGATCAGACCAGCAGCGAGATCATCCTGCGCGCCGAGTCCGGAGGAGATCCCCTGAGGGTCCATCTGTCGCCCCACAACCGCGCCGGATCGAGCCTGCTCGCCTATGAGCCCGAGACCCGTGAACTGGCGGCGGGAGACGCCATCCGGTTCAAGATCACCGACAAGGAGGCCGGGATCATGAATGGGCAAACCGGGCGGATCTCGGGCATCACTCCAAACTCCGTGACGGTCCAAAGGGATGCCGGAAACAGCGTCGAACTCGAACTTCACACGCTCGTCGCCCGTGGCATTCAACACAATTATGCGGCGACTACTCACGCCGATCAGGGCGCGACCGTCGACCGTGTGATCGCCGCCATGGGACCTGATGAAGCGCTGACCTCGCAGAAATCATTCTACGTCCAGATCAGCCGCGCCCGCGACGAGGCGCTCCTGTTCACCTCCGATTCCGACAAGCTCGCGGCCCGGATCGAGAAGACCACGGGCGTCCGACCAGACGCGCTCGGGCTCTGGAAAGAGCAGATGTCCGATGAGCTCTCCAAGAAGGCCGAGGAGAGCCGGAGACAAGCCAAGGACGACAAGTCTGCCCCCGAGGACCCTGCACAGGAGCCGGAAAAAGAAGCCCGCTCCGAGCCCTGTGAGAGCCGGAAAGACGCGGCTGAAATCGAGCCCGCCCGCGAGCGGAAAGACCCCTTCGAACACGCCGCCGAATTGGTCGACGCCCACAGAGACCGACAGAAGGATATGACGAGATGACGACCGAAAGTAATTCGCGAATTCGTATCTATCTTGGCCCGGTTGCAAGCGGCCTTGTTGAGGGTGACGAGTCCAATCGTGCAGCCAATCTTGACGCTGCCATCTCCCAGCTCAGATCAGATCTTCAGGCCGCCCGGCAGGAGGCTGAAGCGGCCCAAGGCCCACACTTCCCCCCCTGTCTCCGAGAGACCTCCAAACTGCCCTTTCTGACGTCCTCACCCCTTTCCGGGACGAACTCACAGCGGCGATCAGCGACGCAGGCGGAGACGAAAATCAGGCTTCTGAAGACGCGATTGCAAGCGCGGTGAAGGCGGCTGTCGCGCCGTCGCTCTCCTCCCTGACACGGATGATCGTCGCCCTTGGAAGGAGACAGTCCGACTGGAACCGCCAGCTCCACGAGGAGATGTCGGCCACGCGCGCGATGATCGCCATGCTGGCCGCGACGACTGACGAAGAGCTGTCGGCGCTGATGGAACGGACCAACCTGCGGATCGAGCAGATGCGTCTCTCGCCTGACCATGATCTCGGCAAACAACAGCTCGAACTTGATCTCGAAGAACAGCGCCAGGTCATGGCCCGCATGGAGCGTGAGCGCGGTCCAGATGGCGATCCGGAAGTGGAGCGGGAGGACGAACATGAAAGGTAATCTGGTCATCTCTTTTTGCGCGTCACGCGTAATTTCCGATTCAACAGGTGATGGAACGGGCTGGTTTTCCGGTGGCTTTTGCTGGCTTTGGCTTGGCTCTTGGTTGGCTTTGCCCTGGCTTTCGCCTGGCTTTGGCAAAGCCACCCCCCTCGCAACCCATTGTAAAGCGGAGGTAATTTTTTTCCGGGCATCACTCGTTACCGATTTTTTGCCGTTTTTTCGTTACAGAACAGATGTTTGGGGGAAATACAGTATGCTGCGTTATGTGTGGATCCGCTCATGAGGCCCGAAGGGCCGACGGACGATCCATGTCTCGCTCTAACGGTTTGATCTGGCGAAGTTCCCGCCGGATCAACGGGAGCCGAAGCGGCGATTGAACGGGCCTCGTTGTCCTTTCCCAAGTTTTCCTGGGGCGTTCCCGGGTGTTTGCGAGGATTT
>NZ_VFSV01000023.1 GCF_007004065.1 Palleronia caenipelagi
CTCACGCGGCGGGGTTTCACTGGTGCGCCCTTGGCCCCGGACATCAAGGATTTGGTCATCGTCTCGTCTCCTTTCCCGCGAGGAAAAAATCCTCGCAAACACCCGGGAACGCCCCAGGAAAACTTGGGAAAGGACAACGAGGCCCGTTCAATCGCCGCTTCGGCTCCCGTTGATCCGGCGGGAACTTCGCCAGATCAAACCGTTAGAGCGAGACATGGATCGTCCGTCGGCCCTTCGGGCCTCATGAGCGGATCCACACATAACGCAGCATACTGTATTTCCCCCAAACATCTGTTCTGGAACGAAAAAACGGCAAAAATCGGTAACGAGTGATGCCCGGAAAAATTTTCTCAAACGTTTTCAGAGAGTTGGAGGGGGCGTGTCGCATCTGCGTCGCACCCATGTCGCATCCATGTCGCATCTGCGTCGCATCAGAAATGCTCCTAATGACTATACGATCACCGCTCATGTTCGTCCTCCTGCTCGTGGTCGCGATCTACGTCGGGCCCGCGCTCGCGCTCGAGCCGGGCCATGACTTCCCGGTCCTCTTCGAGATCCAGCTCGAGCTGTTCTTTCCTCTTTTCCGCGTCGGGATAGAGGCGCATCTTTTCGATCTCGTTGCGGGTCATCTCCATGATGGCGAGGAGGTCGTCATTGTCCTGCGGAGCGAGCAGAGCAATGGGTGTTGTCACGTTAACAGTTGCAGGTTTGCGAACTTGCCGAAATCGGCATAGTCGGCCCGGATGTCGACATCGCCTATCAGCTACAAACGCCACCGCTCTCCGCCCGAAATCATCGCCCACGCGGTCTGGCTCTACGTCCGTTTCAATCTGAGCCTGCGCGAAGTCGAAGAGTTGCTGCTCGAGCGCGGGATCGACGTCTCATACGAGACCGTCCGACGCTGGATGGTGAAGTTCGGCCCCGGCATCGCCCGAAATCTACGCCGCCGCCAGGCGCACCCGGGCGACATTTGGCATCTGGACGAAGTCCGGGTCGAGATCTCGGGTCGTGTGTTCTGGCTCTGGCGAGCTGTGGATCAGGATGGGATGGTTCTGGACGAGATCTTGCAATCCAGACGTGACAAACGGGCTGCGAAACGGCTTCTGAAGTCGCTGATCAAGCGCTACGGAATTCCCCGGCGGATCGTGACGGACAAATTGAGATCGTACGGCGCGGCGAAACGCGAGGTGGCGCCCGGCCTCAAGCACCGGTCCCACAAAGGTCTGAACAATCGTTCCGAAAACAGCCATTTGCCATTCCGCAAGCGAGAGCGATGCATGCAGGGGTTCCGATCTCCGGGAGGCTTGCAACGATATGTGTCCTGCCACTCAGCCGTACGCAACCGCTTCTCCGTTCCCGCCCGCCGCCGTTCCGCAGTTCAGATCAGATACCACCGACTGGAAGCCTTCGACGCGTGGAAGGTCGCTGCGAGCATCGCTTGAACGGCGAACACAATCGCCTTCAGGCGACTTGGAACAGTTAATGTGACAACACCCTAGGAGGAGTTATGCGCTACGCTCGCCAAGAAGATTTGCAACGTCTCGCTCTGATAATGCAGGGGTCAGCCGAGGGGATTTCGCTTTCTGATATAGAGCGAGAATTCAGCGTATCCCGTCGCACGGCAGAACGCATGCGTGATGCCGTACGCAACGCCTACCCTCAAATTGAGGAAATCTCCGGCGAAAGTGGTCGAAAATATTGGCGCTTTCCGCCGGGATCATTAGGCCGAATGGCTGAACCGACGCTGGATGAACTGACCGCCGGCCACCGCGCCGCCGCTATTGCGCGGCGTGAGGGCGATGAGCTAACAGCGGAAACATTGGAGCGCCTTTTGGTGAAGGTGCAGGCAATGTTCCGCGAGGATCGCTGCCGTTTAATTGCTGCTGACCTTGAAGCACAATTATTGGCTGACGGCGTTGCATTCCGGCCCGGACCACGAGAAAAAATTTCGCCCGAGACTCTATCTACAATTCGCGAAGCAATCCTTGCAGGGGTTATGGTCTCTGCTGATCATCGCGCCCGTGCTTCGGCAAAGCTTTCACGCAATACCCGGCTCGGCCCAATTGCCATGTTATTTGGTCAAGGGCGCCAATACCTTTTGGCTTGGAGCGAATATCAGGACGATCTTCGACTGTTTGCGCTTTTTGGTTTTGAACGGGTTTCGTTGGAACCTGAGGTCTATGAGCGCCCCAAAGGGTTCGATCTGCAGGAATGGCTATCAGAGAGCTTTGGTGTGTGGCGGGAAGAACCGCTTGATGTCGTCTGGCGGTTTCTGCCTGACGTTGCCGATGAAGCTGCGGGATATCTGTTTCATCCCAAACAGCAGACCAGGCGGATGGAGGACGGGTCACTGATCGTCCGTTTCCGCGCGGGAGGACGGCAGGAGATGGACTGGTATCTGGCAAGATGGGGAGATCAGGTTGAGGCGCAATTCTTGGAGATCTCGGGTAAATCTTCGTCTGATACGACCGAAAGTGACGTGTGCGGGCAGTAGTCTCAAGTCGAATCAACAAAGAAAGAATCGCGCTTGCTTCGGAACAGCACATCTCACCCCCTTCGCATCGACAGCTTGCCTGTTGGCAACGGTCATCTCGGCCTGACCCTGTGTCCCGGTAAAAAAGGCGACAGTGTCTTTGGCGCGGGATGGGACCGCGATCTGGACATTGATCTCGATGCAATCAAGGCTTGGGGCGCGCAAGCCGTTGTGACCCTAGTCGAGGACTCGGAGTTAGAGCTGCTTTCTGTCACGGGTCTTGGCGATGCGACCAGGGCACGAGGTATGGACTGGCACCACTTCCCGATCCTCGATCTGGATGTACCAACGCCAAAGGCCAAGGCGCGCTGGCGCCAATTGGCGCCCCGCCTTCATAGCATTCTGGAAACTGGCGGCCGTGTGCTGGTCCATTGCCGAGGGGGACTGGGGCGTGCGGGAACCGTTGCAGCCCTTCTGCTGGTTGATCGCGGGCATCCAGCAGGCGAGGCCATGGCCCTCGTCCGTGCCGCGCGGTCAGGAGCCATTGAAACGCCGGTACAGGAACGCTTTGTTCGCGACTACGCCCGACATGACGGGCTGTCGTTTATCCGACTGCACGCCAGCCTTCTGGGTGGGGCGATCGGCGACAGTTTGGGTGCCGATATCGAATTCCTTTCTCTAACCGAAATTCGCCGTCGTTTTCCGACCGGCATTTCGGAGTTGCCAAGACACATGGGGTTGCACGGCGCAATCACAGATGACACCCAGATGACCCTGTTCACGGTCGAAGGGATCATCCGCGCGCAGGTCCGCGGCATTCTCAAGGGTATCTGCCACCCGCCGTCCGTGATCCATCACGCGCTGCTGCGTTGGTTCAAAACCCAAGGTGGCAAACCGCAGGTTCAGACTGATGATGTGGGACTGGTCAACGACCCGCGCCTGCGGGTCTGCCGCGCGCCTGGCAATACCTGCCTGTCATCCTTGGCAGCGAGCGCGCATTTTGGGGACCCTGCGCGAAACAACAGCAAAGGATGCGGCACCATTATGCGTGTGGCCCCGATCGGATTGATGTTCCCCCGCGAACAGGTCCGTGCGATGGCTATCGAGACATCTGCTCTGACGCATGGCCACCCAACCGGCCAGCTTGCAGCTGCAGCCTGGGCGGAAATGCTTGCCGATGTGACGGCAGGTGCCGACCTTGAGGAGAGTGCGACCCGGACTGCAGAAACCTATGCGCGACTGACCAAGGGCGAAGAGACTGCGCGGGCAATCCAGGCTGCGCTCCGCGCGCCGCGGGACGGTTCGGGAGAAACCGTTGAATCTCTCGGTGGCGGCTGGATCGCCGAGGAAGCGCTGTCCATCGCGCTTTATGCCTGCCTTGCTGGAGGCTCTTTCGAAGAGGCTCTACTGATTGCGGCTACCCATGGTGGAGACAGCGATTCAACAGCGGCGGTTGCCGGGAATATGCTGGGTCTGCTTGATCCTGCAGCTGTGCTTCAACACCGTTGGGCCGAAATCGTTGAAGGGGCAGACATCATCTCGCAGCTGGTACGGGATTACAGGGAGCTTTCATCTGACAGTGGTGCGGCAGAGGATCTCTTCGAGGTTTATCCGGGCGGTTAGACACATGGGGAAATATCCGAAATGTATCGATTGAGACTTCGAAAGAGAATGACAATAGTCACACAAGCCATTGATTCAAAATAATTTCCCATTACAGTATCAAATTGCACAGTGAGCCCGAAATCCATGTTCTACCCTTTTCTCGTCGCCGATCCCCGCTCCGGCCTACATTACCGTCTGACCGATACCGGTCTTGCAGAGCTATCACTTGCCCCCAAAGCCCAAGAATGGGCGCCGGGGCGAGTGATGGCGGAAGAGCCTCACCCGGTGTGGCAAGAGAGCTTGGCCAATGCACCGGTCGAGACAATGTCGGCCGTCAGCGCGGCGTTGGAAGGTCTGGTGCTGGCCACTGCCGATCTGCGCGTTCCATCAGGGGGCGCGATGGGCGACAGCCGTGCAGGACGACATCTGGATGCTCTGATCGCACTTTGGCGCAAGCTGGGTGACGCATTGCCCGAGGGGCTGGCCGCGGTCCGCCATGTTCTGGACCTGCCGCATGGGCGGTTTCTTGACCCATTGCAGGTTGTTGAAGGGTCCCTTGACCCGCATGCACCAGCCGCGATGAAGGCACTTTATGGAAGACTTAAGGATGAATTCGGGGCTGTGGCTGCGCCGGCCAAGGCGCGCGCGGCGCGTGAAGGATCGCGGCTGCACGCTTTGCAGGGTGGGGTAGCCGAGGCAGCAATCGAGGCCAGGCCAAAGGATGGCAGTCTCGCCTTTTATGGTCTGCGCGATGTGGCTGCCTGCGCTGATTTTGCCGCCGCCCGCGCGGGTGCCCTGATCGAAAGCGGTATCGCGGCGCGGGAGATTGCTGTGCTGGCCTCTGGTGACCCACGCCAGATCGCGCGTGCATTTGCCAAGCAGGGCGTGCCGATTTCCGGACTTCCCGCCAGCCTGCCAGAGCGCGACATCGTTGGTGAAACAGCACTTCAACTGGCGTTAGCCAAGCGCACACCCACACCTGCGATGGTCTTTGCAAGTCTCGCATTGTCACCGCTGATGCCATGGTCAGCCCAAACCGGGCGCGACCTTGCCGAAAGCATTATGAATGGTGACTTTCGCGGCGATGTCCTGTCGCCCACCCAAGCGCACAAAGACCTCTGGACGGACATGCGCGCCTCAGCCGGCAGCCTTGCGCAACTGCGTTTCCTGATCGACCGTATCTGTGAGCGCATTGCGCAAGGGAACAAGGTTCGAGCCCGTCTGTCGATCCCGCCCGGCGAGGGTAGCCCAGACTGGGAAGCTATTCTGCGCGGTATCCAGATTGCATCCCCGTCAAGTCCCGATCCAGAGCGCAACCTTGAAGGTGTAAGCCTCTGGTCTGCGCACGAAACTCCGTGGCGGCAATGCCGACATCTGATCATCACGGATTTCACCGACGGTCGGTATCCGACCCGGCCTCGCGCCAACCCGCTGTTTCTGGACAGCGAAATCACTGCAATTCGAACCACCACCGGTTTGCAGCTTCGCGGGAGGGCAGAGGGTTTGGCTGAAAGCCTCTTCCTCTTTGACCAGCAGCTTCAGGCGGTTGCGGAGTCTGTGACATTTCTGGTCCCGTGGCGCGATCTGTCGGGCGTGCGGCAGCAACCTTCAGCTGGGCTATCACTGGTCGCACGCGCAATATCGGATGTAGAAGAAGCTCATGATCTGATCCTCGACCTGTCGCGCCTGCCGCCTGGCGACTGGCCTGTGGCACATCACCGTCTGCCACCGTTGCCGGAATCGGACGAACTCCCCGAGGCGCTCTCGTTCCCAGGCCTCGACCTGTTGGCGCTCCGTCGCAAAGATGACGGAACAAGCAAACCTCAGTCGCCCTCACGGCTTGAAACACTTCTGGTCAGCCCGCTGGCATGGCTTCTGGACGAGGTTGGCGCGGGCGACATGTCTTGGTCCGCTGAGGAACTCGATGTGATGGCCAAAGGCAACATTGCCCATGACGTGTTTGAACATGTGTTCCTGAAGGACCAACCCCTGCCAGAACCTGCGGCACTGACCGCTGCAGTTGCCGAGGCCTATGATCGAGCGCTGACCCGCCATGCTGGGTTTCTGCGTAGCGCATCATGGGAAATGGAGCGCAGCGGGCTCGAGCGTGAGATCCTTCAGGCGGCGCTGCGCTGGCGCGAACATCTGCTGGCGCTCGGCGCAAAAATCATCGGCAACGAGATCTGGCTGGCGGGTGAGGCGCATGGCATCAACCTGCACGGTAAGGCTGATGCGATCCTTGAGTTGCCAGACGGTACGCTGCTTGTCGTCGATCACAAGAAAAGCGGCACATCGGCCCGGCGCAGGCGAATGGATGCCGGGTGGGATCTGCAAGCAGGGCTATACCGCGACATGCTCGCCCGTCCTATCCGGCGCGACGGCGACGGGATGGACCCGCTGATTGGCCGACAGGTCGGTATTGCCTATCACCTTATGAATGATGGTGGGCTCTTAACTTCCGGGCATGTGCCTGCAGAAGGATCTCCCGCCCGCGACATGGGCGACGCCGTCAACGATGCGGCTGTTGCAATGCTTGCTGAACGGCTGGCTCAGCTAGGGGCCGGCCGGGTGGTGCTGAATACCTCAGCCGATGAGGGCTTTTTCAAGAAAGAAGCAGGATTCACGCCCTATGCGCTGACCGATGGCTCGACCCTGGTTACCGCGTTCATCCGCCAGATCGAGGAGGTATGACCATGGACGGAGCAGATTCAGACCGAGGGTTGGTCATCGTTCCCGCCGGCGCGGGCGCGGGAAAAACCCATCGTATCAAGACCCAGCTTTCTGACTGGGTGAAGCGCAAGATCGTACTACCCGAACGCATCCTTGCGGTGACCTTTACCGAAGCCGCTGCGGGCGAATTGCGCGAACGTATCCGGGCGGGTCTTCTGGCGGACGGGCTGGTCACCGAGGCTATGGCCGTGGAGCGCGCATATGTCTCTACCATCCATGGCTTGGGCCTGCGTTTATTGACGGAACATGCGCTGGCAGCAGGTGCATCGCTGCAACCCCGTCACCTTGGCGATGCTGAACGCGAGCTGCTGATCCGGCAGGCGCTGGCCCATGCGAAATCGCTTGATCATATCAAGGCTGAACCCGAGCGGTTCGGATATCAGCCCAACTGGCAAAAAGGCGAAACGGTCGAAGATTCACTACGGGGCCGAGTTCTGTCGATGATCGACCTGTTACGGGGGCTCGGCGACAAAGGCCGTGATCCCGGGCTGATCGCACCCGCATTGACGCGGCTCGATGAAATCTACGGCAAGGTGATCGCAGACCCCACAGCCGCCCGTGATGCGTTGGCGAAGGCGGTTGCTACCATGCTCACGGCCTTTCCGGTCGGTGGCATGGACGGCGTCACAGCCAAGGGCCCCCGCGAGACGCTGGAAAACAATCTGGCCCTGTTTCGCCGTGTCGAACGTGATCCGGCGATGCTGGATCGGGACTGGAGCCTTTGGCAGTCCCTGCGCAGTCTCTTCACTTCGAACAGCCGTACGAAAACGCCAGAGGGCTACGATGACCTTGCTCTTGCGATCATGCAGGCTGCCGAGGTGCTGCCTTCACATCCCGGCCCCTTGGCCGATGCGAAGCTGCACTTTCAGTGCCTGATCGCCTGTGCGCAGGAAGTGATGGAAGCTTATGAGACACGCAAAAAGGCGCTTGGGCTGATTGACTATGCCGACATGATTGCAGGCGCCGAGCGGCTATTGCGGACCGATCCGGCAGTGCGACAGGCCGTGCTGGATGAAATCGACTGCGTCATCATCGACGAATTCCAAGACACCAACCCGGTGCAATTCGCGCTGCTCTGGCAGCTCGGTGCCCGCGCGCCGCGCACCCTGCTGGTGGGGGATGTCAAACAGTCGATCATGGGTTTTCAGGGCGCTGATCCGCGCCTGTCTCAGGCGCTGGCGGCGGCCAACCCCGATGCGACGCAGCCCCTTGACCGCAATTGGCGGTCTACACCGGCGGTGATGGACTTCGTCAATGCTATGGGCGCCGGGTTGTTTGGCGCAGGCTACAACCCGTTAGCCCCGACGCGTGATCCTGTGTCCGGTCCTGCCTTAGAGGTTTTGAACATCGTCAAAGGCCGCGGGGTAAGAAAGTATTCGAAGCCGCAAGAGCATGTTGCAGAGCGCATCGCCCAGATCTTGCAGGTGGGGGAAACGATCACCGACCGGCACAGCAAGGCCCCGAGGAATGTGCGCCCCTCTGACATCGCTCTTCTGGTCTGCCGGCACGCGACCGCAGCCCGCTATGCCGAGGAATTGCGCGCTCGCGGCGTACCTGTCCGCATTGCCGAGGATGGCTGGGCGACAAGCCCGGTTGTTCAGGCGGCTCGCGCGGCGCTCAGCTATGCCGCGAACCCAGACGATACGAATGCCGCGCTGGTCCTGCGCACCCTCGGCCCCGATCCGCTCAGCCTACAAGCCGCCATGCAAGCGCAGATCCAAGGGCGGTTGGAGGATGATCCGGTCCTCCTGCGCCTGGCGGCGCTGTCGGACCGACTTGCTCGCTTGCCGATTTCCGATGCAGTGGGCCTGGTGATCAATGCTTCTGGGCTGCGTATCTGGGCTGACCGTCAGCCCGACCCAGCACAGGCGCGTGCAGACCTTCTGCGGCTTGAAGCCGAAGCAAACGACTTCGAATCCGCGCACCGTGATCTCAAGGCGGCAGCCGGTTTCCACGGCGAAAGCGCCAAGGTGTTTCTTGGCTGGCTGGATGCCCGCGCCAGTGAGCGCGATTTCGACCGCCGTCCCGACCCCGCCGCCAACAGCGCCGAGGCGGTCGAGATCGTCACATGGCACGCCAGCAAGGGGCGTGAATGGCCGATCACCGTGGTTGCGGAATTCGACCACGGGATCGAAGACTGGCCGGGCAGCACCGCGACCCGGTTCACCGCGCTTCACATGATCGACGATATGGACGCCGTGCTGGCCTCGGCCGCACTGATCCACACACCGGGATTTGCCGCCCCAGAGGCCGAGCGGCGGTTCATTGAGGATCGGCGCTCGGATTTCGAGGCAAATGCGAAGAACCTTCTTTACGTCGCCATGACGCGAGCACGGGATCGGCTGGTGTTGGAGTGGCCAGGCTTCCTAAAAGATCGTCATGAGGAAGCTCCGGAAGCCAAGTGCCTGTTCCATGTTTTCACGGATGCCTGCGCGCCGCAGATCGGTGGTGATACACTGCGCATCGGCGGGATTGAGTGTCCGGCCATCATCAGGCAGTTGCCCGAACACGCGGGCTTCACCGCGTATTCGGACGCCGAGATCACGGATACACCACGGCTCGGCCGCGATACCCCCTTGCCTGCTGTGGACTTGACCCCTTGGAGGTTGCAGCCATCGCAAGCTACCACGGCCCTGTCTGCACCAGAAAGCCAGGGTATCAAATTGGGAACACCATGGTCCCGTACAGTTAGTGACGCGGCCCGTGGGACAGCGATCCATCTTGCCTTGCGTACTTGCCTGACGCGGCCTGATCTTACTGAATCCCTGCCCGCGGCTACCGGGTTGGACGATACAACTCTGGAACTGGTCGCGGAGCGGGCGACAGTGCTGAACGCCTGGCTTGCGGCCGATGGCTACACCGATCTGCTTTGTGAAATCCCTCTTCTAGGACGTACTAAAGAGGGTGCGGAAATTCCCGGAATGATCGACCTGCTGGCAGTTGGGCCGAAGGGATGCCTGTTGATCGATCACAAGACCGGCGGTGCAGGTGAGGGTTTTGGACTCTACTGGCCACAGCTCTCCAGCTACGCCGCACTGGTGGAAAGACTGTTCCCGCAGCATCCGCTTCGGGGAGTGGCCGTGTTCTGGGTTGACCATGGTCTATTGGAATTGGCCAAGCCACAATATCTCGGGGAGGAATCTGACCTCACCGTATCCTGTTAATACGTGAGTAGCCGATGTCCTACCTTGCCTGGATCGATTTTGACCCTGAAGAACGGCGTAGAGCTCAAACCCTCATAGATCTGTTCAAGCAGCCCGAAGCACGTGATGAGCTTGGTCTGGGTACGATCCGCGACGGGCTGGCTGATCTCCTCTTTCCGGGCACCAGCACTATTCAAACACGGATACGCTACATGCTGTTCGTTCCTTGGATCTATCGGGAAGCACAGCAGCGAAGGGCAAGTCAAGCAGAGCGGACGATGATCGCTCGTGAGCTCGAGTTCGAACTGAGCGAAGCGCTTCTGCGCGGCGGAGAGCGCGAAGATGTGATCGGCCGCCTCGCTGGACGGAGCCTAAAGAGGCTCCCGTCGAGCGTCTATTGGGCTGGCATTTATACGTTAGGCATCCGCACATTAGCGGGTAATCAGGCGACATTCTTGTCCTATGGGAGCGAGAGTCTAAAGGATCATGACCTCAGATTATGGTGCACAAGTCTCCCCGATGTGCCCGAAAAGCTATTCGAGCAAGTGAACTTTAAACTTTTGACCAAAGAGGCAGATTTCCTGCGTGATCGAATTGCTGCTAGTGCCAAAACAAGCTTGCTGAACGAACTGGCCTCGAAACAGAAAAAATTCAGCGAGGATTGGGCTTGGCAAGTCCACGAGGACTCGGTGTCCGACCGGAATCGATCCATTATCCGTCATGCGGAGCGCTTTTCGGGTGTGATGCACGGCGCAAGCATCCTCTACAATCTGCTGCTTGCATTGCGAGCGACGGAGCGCCCTAATGCCAAGGCGCATGGCGAAGCAGCCACATTGGTCGAAGAATACCGACAATCGCTTGAGACGTGGCGCGGAGAGCTTAAGCATCTCGCGCTTCAAAGTTGGGACTTGGACGACCTTTTCCAGATCGTTGGAACGACTAGTCACAACCTTACCCAGTCCTCTCGGGATTTCGTTCGAACCTGGCTCGAAATTACGCTTCAAAGCAACAAGTCACTGGAGAGAGACCAAGAAGCCATCGATCTTCTGAGGCAGCGCGAACAGACGTTGAAGCGGATGAAGGGCCGGTTACTTCACGATGCACCCCTAGAACGCTGGTCAGGCGCTTCAGGTCTCGCACGGCTGGATTTCCGCTGGGCAGTTGCGCGCCGCTACCTAGGGGAGCTTGTAGATGTCGGCTGACTCGCCATTCGACCCTGAGAACCGTGAACTCTATACTGCACTCGTGCGTGCACCGGATGGCTACAGCTTCGGGCATGCCATTGCCACTACGTACTCGCTCGATTTTGAGACGGCGCTTGCCATTCCGATTAGCATCGTGTTCCGCGATGCGGAGAACAGAGACGAAATGATGCGAAGCCCTCTCGCGTTGCTGCAGAGTGTCGAGCGGATGGCCGACCGCATCGCCGTCTACTGCGATCGAGGCCGCATAAAGGAGGCAAATCCGAATACTGCGAGGCTGATGGCACTCTACGAGAAGACCATTGTGGAGGTCGCGGCCCCGGGTGGAGGCGCATTCCATCCAAAGCTTTGGTGCATTCGATTTGAGCCCCAAAAGAAGTCCGATCCTGTTCGAATGAGAGTAGCTATCCTTTCAAGGAATCTCACAAATGATCGCTGTTGGGACCTCGCATTGGCTCTCGATGGTGCCGTACACGATGAAGAGAATAATGGTAACTGCCCACTCACAAAGTTGCTGCGCGCCCTACCAAGGCTAACGAATCCAGCCACCCGACCTGCACCTCCGAAATTCTTGCCTTCGCTAATCTCGGATTTGGAACGAACTTGGTGGGAGGGTCTCCCTGCGGGTGCAACAAAGGTCAGCTTTGCGGTCAATGGCCTTGATGGTGACGGTTGGGTGCTTCCCCACGGCGAAAAGCTTGCGGTTCTTTCTCCCTTTGTCACCGCTCCCGTGCTCGAAAGGCTCGCCAAGGGGTACGGATCGAGAGAGAATCGCCAACTCATCTCGCGGGCAGAGGAACTCGACGGCATAGATCCGGAAGTGCGAGAGCGTTTCTCGGTCTCGACGCTCGATGAACGTGCAACTGAGTATGAAGCCGAGGCGACGGATGGGCCGAAGTCGTCAGATCTCGAAGGTCTTCATGCAAAAGCCTACCTCGTGGAACGAGGATCCCGGCTTCAGATACACCTCGGTTCGGCAAATGCTACCACGGCTGCGACGATTCCAACCAAGGGGGGGAAGACGCAAAATGTCGAGGTGATGGCAACATTGGACGGCCCGAAGACGCGCATGGGTACAATCGACGATGCCCTTTTCTCCGAAGCGTTTCAGAGGTTGCTTGCGATTTACACGCCGAGCGATCCACCGATCCTGGACGAGGCCGTAAAGGCGGAAAAGAAGCTGGAGGAAATAAGGGCGGGCATCTCGGCGCTGCCACTTGATCTCTGTTGTTCTGAAGTGGACGACCTGATCCAACTTGAGCTGCAACTGGCCACCAAAGACAAGCGCGTTTTGCTGCCGGATGGCGTCAGATGTTTTGTTAGGGCGATCACAGTTCCTAATGAACAGGGATACGATGCGAGCAGATTGCTGTCTGGTTCTGATACAGTGCTTGCATTGGGTGCTGTACCTCTTGGCGATGTTACACGCTGGCTCGGAATTCGACTGCTCCATGAGAAGACGAAGGTGGAACTGACGTTCACACTTGGAGCGCGCTTGGTCGGCGTTCCAGAGGGCCGTGACGCAGCCGTTCTTCGTGCCCACATCGCGAACGTCGGCAACTTCCTACGCTATCTCAGTCTGCTGCTCGGCACGCTTGGTGAGGGAAGCTTTCTGGAAAGCGATACGGGTGGCGAAGGTCAGTGGCTTCGCAGCTTGGGCGATGGAACCACTTCGCTTCTCGAGCCGATGGTGCGGGCGCTGAATCTGGAAAGTGGCGAGCTAGACGAGATCGGCCGCCTGATCGAGCGGCTCGATGACCCGGCCGGTAACGAAACCATTGTTCCAAAGGATTTTCTCGCGCTGTGGAAAAGCTTCGAGCCTCTTATAACGAGAAAGAGGGGGCGCAGGTGACCTATAGTGCTGACGAACACCTTGCGTTGTTGAAACCGTTTCAGAAAGCGACCGTAGAATACGTTTTTCGAAGACTATTTACAGATCCGTCCCCGACAGATCAGTTCTTAGTCGCTGACGAAGTCGGGCTGGGCAAAACCATGGTTGCCCGCGGTGTGATTGCAAAGACCATCGAACAACTGCAGGGCAAAGTCGATCGCGTCGACATCGTCTACATCTGTTCCAATCAGGCTATTGCTGAACAGAACATCAAGTCGCTCAATGTGGTGGGCTCTGCAACCAAACCTCTAAACACCCGCCTTACGCTGTTGCCGCTTGAGATCGAGAAGGAAGGCGGTATTGCTTCCCGACCCATAAATTTGATCAGCCTCACCCCTGGAACTGCATTAGACCTCAAGTCTTCCCTTGGAACTGCGCCTGAACGGGCGCTGATTTTTGAAATGCTCCGTGCGCGGATAGGTTTGCGCCATCGCGGCATCCAACGAGTGTTCCGTGGCGGCGTTTCTGAGGAGAACTGGCGGGGCTGGACGACATGGATCCGGGGTGAACGGATCTCGCAAGACATCGCTGATAAGTTCAACCGGGTGGTTGATGATAAATTCATAGAAAGGCTTCGTGAGGCGGCGGACCTTGCCAGGCGGCACAAGCATCCCACTTATCCCGACGACCAGCGCCCTGCCGCGATGATCGGTGAGCTGCGACGAATGCTTGCGAAGATCTGTGTGGATGCTTTGACACCGGATCTCATCATTCTCGACGAGTTCCAGCGCTTCGCTGAACTCCTGCACGATCATGATGACGAGGTCGCGCCTGAAAAGGCAGCGGCCGCTGAATTGGCGCGAGCATTGTTTTCATACAATGGGGAGGATGGATCGAAGGCGCGGCTTCTGCTTCTGTCCGCCACGCCTTATCGCATGCTAACGCTTAGTAGCGATGCACCAGAAGAGGGCGAGCACTACGCCGATTTTTTACGGACGATGCGCTTCCTTTTCGGCGATGTTGAAGGTCCAGCGCGCGTACGGGAATTGAAAAGCGAACTTGCCAAGTTCAGGCGATCGCTCCAGTCGATGCCGAGTGCTCGAGCGATAGCAATAGAGCAACGGGATAGATTACATGGTATCCTGAGCCGGGTCATTGCCCGCACTGAGCGCGTCGATTCTACCGAAGATCGCAATTCTCTTGTCCAAGAAGTCATACCCGAAATAGCTATCGACACCGATGATCTTCGAGAGGCGAAAGCAGTAGCAAGAGTTGCAGAACTCGTTGGGGCCCCCAGCATCATCGAGTATTGGAAATCGGCGCCTTATCTGCTGAACTTCATGCGGGGGTACAAGCTACGCGATCGGCTTCAAGCGTTGAAACCAAATCCGGCCGCCGCGCTGCGCAAGGCAATTCGAGAGGCCTCCCCACACTTCATCAGCAAAAAACAGATTGAAGATTATGCCGAGCTACCATTTCGCAACGGGAGGATGCGTGCTCTAGCGGATCTAGCGTTCAATGAGGCGCTTGATCGATCGCTCTGGATCCCGCCGTCGCGCCCCTCATTCGGCATGCCAAAGTCCGGTACCAAGGCGTTGGTATTCTCAGATTGGTCGATGGTGCCAGATGCGATCGCTGCTTTGCTTTCGCACGAGGCGAGCCGGCGCATGGGTATGTCGCCGGACCTTGTCAGCAGGACTAGTAGGCCAATTGGTGTCGATGAACTTATGCCGATGCTCTACCCGTCGCCCTCGTTGGCGGCACTTGTTGATCCTCTCGTGTTGGAGCGGCGGTTCGGCCGAGCTGAAAGCTATGAGATTTTGCACGCTCAGGCCTGCATGGCTCTGCGTGAGCAGCTTGCGGTGGATGCAATCGCAGAACTCGCTCAATCGAACGACCGAGTCCTCGCGCTCGCACTTGACAGAACGCTCGGGCGCGAAGTGGGCTGGTCCAGAGTCGGAGTCGTTGACCATGATGGTCACGATGAACATGGAGCAATGGCTCGAACCATCGCCACACTTCGAGAGGCACTCCAAGCTGATGAGCGTCAGGGTAAAATCGACCCTGACACAGTTGTCGAAAAGCTAGCCAGCCTTGCGCTTGGCTCGCCTGCGATATGTGCACTTCGAGCTCTTTCGCGACTTTGCCCGGAGCTCGCCGTAGACGACCCGGAATTGATCAGCGCATCAATCGGGATCGCACTCGGTTTTCGGAGCCTATATAATCAGCCTGAAACCCGCGCATTGCTGGCCGAAACCTCGCCTCTAAATTATTGGCGCGACATCATTAAGCACGCCGCGCAAAGCGACCTTCCTGCGGTTCTGGACGAATATCTTCAACTCGTCCTGGAAACCGAACGCGCCGAAAAATTAGCTCCGAAGGATCGTGCGAAGGTCATCGCTTCAAACGTTATTGCTGTGGTCGCCTTGCGCCCTGCACAGATCACATTGGACCACTGGTCGACAAAAGCGGGGCGTCTGTATGAACAGACCTTCGAAGTGCGTGCCCGTTTCGCCATGCGTTTTGCAACAAAAGCTGAGGAAGAAAAGGGGGTGCGCCGAACATCCGCAGTCCAGGCGGCTTTCAAGTCGCCGTTCAGGCCGTTTGTTCTCGCTTCCACATCAATTGGACAGGAAGGATTGGATTTTCATCCCTACTGCTCTCGGGTTGTGCACTGGAATCTCCCTCGGAATCCTGTTGATATTGAGCAGCGTGAAGGTCGGGTACACCGTTACAAGAACCATGCAGTTCGGCGCAATGTAGCCACTGCTTTTTCCGCAACTCCGCTTATGACGCAGACCAGTCAATCACCATGGGTCTCCATGTTTGAGGACGCACAAGATTATGAGCTATCAAACGGTCGCCCGGGAGACATCATTCCGTACTGGGTCTACCCAGGTAACCACAAGATTGAGCGGATCGTCCTCATCCCGCCATTCAGCCGCGAGACGGAGCGCTACAAGGATCTTATCAAATCTTTGGCCACTTACCGGCTGGCCTTTGGCCAGCCGCGCCAAGATGAGTTGATCAGCCTCTTCTTGGGTATGGACGAATTTGTCCAAGAACTATCGGAGCTTCAGATATCGCTAAAGCCGGGCTGACGCGGCACGCCGAAAAGTGCGTTTGCACACCGGGAGGATAGGAAGGCAAACCTGTTCCCTCATGCAGGCGCTTCACACAGAGCGTTCAGCTCGCTGCACGCCACATCCGGTACCGCCCTTCCCCCGTAACTTCTCGGATTAAGCCTCGCTTTTCCATCCAGTTGAGGTTGCGCTGAACGGCGGCACAGCTTGCGCCGGTCAGGGTCTCGGCCATCGGTGCGGAGACAAGTGGCCATTCGGTCAGTGCCGTGCACAAGGACGGGGGCGTGCGGCCCGAGAGCGCGCTAATCTCGTCTTCCGCCCGCGTCGCCCACGTTTCGATATCGTCGAGGTGCCGCATCGCTGTCAGGAATCCCGCCTCCATCCCGTCTAGCCACCGTATCAGACGGTCAGTGGGTGGGCCGCCGGCACGCAGCCCCCCTGCTCCGCCCATGGCCACAGGCGCGAATGCCGCTCCCCTGCACTCACTGGCCGCGATCCGCGCAGCAGTGACAGCTGCTTCCACTCGGTCACCGTGTTGTCCGAGGCCCGCTAGGCCCCAAAGATGAAAGCCCATGCAAGCACGCGTGATCGGGTGGAGCTCGGCCGCGGCTGCCATTACGTCCAGCCATCCGCCCGCGCGATCTTAGAAACGCTCGGCACTGCCTTCGATGTTCTTGGGATCACGGCGATCCAGAAAGGCTGCTAGGTCTATCTCTGGCCCGGGACCGCCTGTCAGGCGCCGAACAGCCCATCCAATCCGTGTCAAGGCATTTGGGTCATCCTGTGACCCCGATAGCCGCATCCACATCCAAAGCGCCAGAAGATCAGAACTCACCCGATCCCCTGCGAACCAGCTAAGGTCCGCTGCCTCGATAAGAGCGAGGCGATGTCGCCAGCCTTCCGAGCCACGCAGCAGCCTGTCATCCAGAGCACCTAGGCGTCCAGCCACGCGTGCCAGCCGCGCAGCGTGAAGCCCCTCTGCCTTTGCCCAGTCATGGGCGACAGCGGTGTCGGGGGGTTCCGCACGCGGTCCGGGAGGCAAATCATCCGGTTCTTCTTCGAGTGGCCCAGGCAGGAACCAGAGATCGTCTTCGTGAGCCTCTTGATCCTCCTCATTGGTGATGAGGGGGTTGTCGTAATCATCATTCAAAGTAGAGGCTTGAGTCTTCATGTGTGCAAAATAATGATTTTTTGCACATTACCAAAGCATTTTTGTGGCTGCTGCCTGCGCCCTTTATATAGTACGCGCACGCGACTGCCGGCGGAACCTCTCAGATCGCGCTCAGCGCAAGGAAACCAAGGCATTGTACGCCAGCACGACGAGAGAACACTCACCTGCATTCGTTTACAATCGACCGTTTATTAGTGGGACCCTAAACTGCAAAGAGCTCTGCCCCATGCCCCAGATCGGCTATGCCCGCGTCTCCACCGAGGTTCAGACCCCCCCTGCCCCAGGTGCAGGCCCTGAAAGCCGCCGGATGCTCCGAGATCCACGATGAGCACGCTCGGGGCTAAACGAGGCGCACCGCTGGACTCAGGGCCGTCTCCTGCGCACCGCAAATGTCTATGTCCGCGCCGGATTTCTGCTACCCGAAACCCTGACCCACGCAGACCGCCGCGCTACGGACGACCGCCTCAGCGCCCTGGTCGCCGCCATCAAGGGCGCCGACCCCGACATCCCCCTGCAAGCCATCTGCGACCGGCTCGAAGCCATGCGCGAACCCACACCAAGAGGCCGCAAAACATGGCAGCCTTCGTCGGTGCGGATGCTCCTGCAAAGGGCTGAGAATCTGGGGATGCTCTGAGGGTCAGATAAACCTTGGAGAGTGAGCGGGCGCCCTACCCCAGACCGTCGATGAGAGACATGATCGCCTGCTCAAGTCGCGCACGTTCGATAGCGGAGAAGTCGCGGTCGACCTTTATCTCAAGTCGCCCCTGCGACGCTGTGCACTTCACCTGACCGGCGCTGGACCGAAGGTGAAAGGTCGTTTTCGTCTTCGCAGCGCGCCCGGTTCGGGCTTTGACATCCGGTGCCTCCAGCTGCTCCACGACGTCACCAAGAGCGTCGGTCACTGTAAAGCTCCGCAGCACCTCAAGCTCATCCGCCACGGCACGCGTATCCCACCCGTCCAGTCGCTCGCGGATCATCGCGACAATCTCGGGCCGGGATTTGATCTCCCGGGCCAGGGCCACACCGAGGGCGCGCGGGATTTCGGTCGGGTAGGCCAGCACATCACCCAGACGCTCCAGGAGCGCGGCAAAGGAGCGGATATAGCTGCGCTTTGAATAGGGCGCTGACTGGAATAGCGCGGCAACGGCGGCGGAGAGGTCCATCGCTTCGGTGGCCGGATCCGCCGCATAATTCATCGCGGCCTGCGCCATCTCGGCGAAGGACAGGTCCTTGCGGATCACGTTTTCATCGACCATGCGGCGATAGAGCCCGGCGATGTCGGCTTCGCCCGGCATGATCAGCGCCGGGATCCTGTCCCAACCGCCCTGCCCTTCGCTCTCCAGCGCGCGATATGCAGCGAGCCGCCGGTAACCCTGGACCAGCTCGTAGCCGCTGCCATCCGGACGCGGCACAACCCGGATCGGGTTCGACAGACCTACCTCCCGGATCGACGTCACCAGCTCGGCCAGTTCGGCATCCTCGCCGGGCATCCGGTCACGGGTCAGCATATAGGTGTGGATATCGCCAAGAGGCAATTCCTGCACCACATGGCCGGCCTCCCGCAGCGCCACAAACTCGTGGGCGAGCGCATCGTTCTCTTCGCGGATAGCATCCTGAGCGGCCTGACGCGCCTTGAGCGCCTCGGCATTTTCCGCGATGGCACTGGCCATGGGACCACGGCGCGGAGGTGCGCTCGTGTCCGGGGGAGGGGCCTCGGGCGCGTCATCGGGCAGAGCGATGTCGAACATCCTGCGTTTGCGCGTCATGTCTCAGCTCCTTTCTCGGCGACCTTATCCGCGGGTAAGGTCGTGTCGGACAGTGCCCGCCAGTGGGGCAGCATCGTGTCGCGGAACTCGCCATAGGCTTTGTCGAAACTGCCACGTGCGCGCCGCCAGGTCTCCCGGGTCATATCGCGATAATCCATCTCGTAGATCGAACTGAGGAAACGTCCGGATTGCTCGACCGCCCGCGTCATCTCGATTGGGCTCTCTGCCATCCTGTCACCGAAGACTTTACCAAACGCGTCATACATCGCGCGGTGCAGGTCGTTCCCCGGCTCATAGCGGGTCAGCAGGAAGCGAATGTCGTGGAACACCTTGGGCAGCGTGACCTTATCCGCGGATAAGGTGCCCTCGAATCCATAGGAGAGATCCTCCAATGCCTCCGACAACTGGCCGATAAAACTCGTCGTGCTGTCATATTCCCAGTAGCCCGGACCGGAGGGGATATAGAGCATGTCCGCCGCAAAGACCGCATTCATCGACTGGTACCCAATGGCCGGCGGGCAGTCGAAAAAGATCAGGTCCCACTGGTCGTCCGGCAACTGGTCGAGGAACCGACTGACCGCCGCAAAGAACGACCACTCCGGGTTCAGGTGCCGGTACTGGGCGGAGGCGAACTCGACGAAGGCCGCGTTCGCGCAAGAGGGGATGACATCGATGGTCGGCCAGTTAGTGGGCTGGATGAAATCCGCCAGCCGCAGATCCTGTAGCCCGAGGTCGGTGATGCTCGACGGGATCGAGCGGCGGGGCAGCGCGGTGCCGCTGGCCGCACCGCTGGGCGCGCTGTTCTGGGCGTTCGTCTCCCGCACAAGATCCCGCGCCATGATGCCCCAGACCGTGTGCTCCTCACTGACATCCGTCAGACCCATGGAATGGCTCAGGGTCGCCTGAGGGTCGAAATCCACGCAGAGCACACGGTAGCCATCCAGCGCCGCCGCATGGGCAAAGTGCAGGGCGACCGTGGACTTGCCTGCACCACCTTTAAAGTTGGCGATCGCCGTCCGGAAGGCCCGACCCGCCGGACGCTCCGGCATCAGCGGTTTGCCCTTCGGCCGCAGCTTGCGCCGCAGGACGTTAATCTCTTCGAGACTGAACCAGCGCTGCCGACCATCCGGTTCGACCTTACCCGCGGGTAAGGTCGGATCCGCCGCCATGCGCCCCCGGAAGGTGGACTGGTTCATCCCGAGGATCAGCTCGGCAACCTCCCAAGATGAGAACCGCCGGAGCGTCTTCACGTTCTCAGGAGAAAATGTCTGCTGTCGGATCCACCCCTGCATCTTGAGGGATTTGTTCTGAAGGTCTCTCAGATCTGCGTAAGTAAGCATTTTGCCTCGGACGTTATTTCCTGCCTCATTCTGATTTACGCCGAAGTTGCGACTTCTGTCGATATCTTTATATTCAGGTTAACCCACACCGCAGACGGTCTAGGCTCGCCGAATCGCCCAAACCCCGACACCCGGCCCCACCCCGGCGAACATGTCGGCATTTAGGGGACACGAAAGAAGGACTCGCATCCCGATGGGGGGACGTCGAGCCACAATAGGGGGACATTATAACGTCACCCAATACCATTGATACCAATTTTGTAATTGCGCATTTTCAGGTCAAGGGTCACCAGCATCGCGAATCCTTGACAGACAGCCCCAAACCAACGTTAATCAGCTCAACGATAAGAAAAGCGTCCGCACAAAGCGCATACGCGCCCACCGGGCAGATCGAGGCAGAGCAGTGTAGCCGAATCCTACATCAGGGTTCGGATCGGGAGCAGATATGCAGGCGGTTCATCCCATCCATACGACAAAGAAGGTCGTCGGCCCAGGTGCGTCGTCGTTGAAATACGATATCCTGACAGCGCTTCTTGTAACCGGGAATTGCTCTGACACCGCCGAAGCCCGGCTTGCCCCCAGACTTGCGCTGATCCTCACAGCGCGGTTCAACTGGCGGCGCGGTACCTTCCGTGTGGGCCAGCGTGAATTGGCCCGCATGTGGGGCGTGACTGAGCGGACGGTGAAGCGCGAACTGTCAGTCATGCGCAGTATGGGCTGGATCGCTATCGCGGCTCCCCCCGCAAGAGGGCGGGTCGCGGAATACAGCCTTGATCTTCGAAACATTCTCCAAAGCACGCGGCCGTTCTGGACTGAAATCGGGCCGGACTTTGCTGCGCGCATGGACCCTGATGCCTGTGACCCACAGGCCATGGAGACGAATGTTGTCCCGATCCGGCGGGACCCTGCCGCGTTACCTTCCGAGGACGGCACAATCTGGCCGTCTGCGGCCCGGGCATTGCGGGATCATTCCGCTCAGCTGTTCGAGGCCTGGTTTGTGAAGCTCGTCCCGGTTGGACAAGATGGAGGCGTCTTTTCCTTCACCGCTCCATCGCGGTTTGTGGCGGACTACGTCCAGACCCACCTGTCCCTCCGTCTGCTGGCCGCTCTTTCAGCGGCAGATAGCAGCATCAGAGAAATCCGCGTTTTTCCGGCGCAGTAAGGAGTCTGGACAGGGGATACCGGGCAGAGAGCGACTCCGCCCTGTCTTGGCCTTTCCGCGGTGACTCGCGGGGCGGAGCGACTGCATCGCGGTTTTACCGGCGCGCATCCATCACTCCGAGCTCGTGCCACATCCAGGTGAAGTCATAGCCCGCGATGGCAGCGTTGCTCCGGGCGCTGCCGTTTTCGAGGTGCTTGAGCCAGCCGACCACCTTATCCCGCGTTGACGGATCGCGGGCGGCCTCTCGGGGAGAAAAGCCGTCGAGCATCGGCAGCGGGCTGTCGAGGGTGCTGCGATAATGCAGGTCCATCTGCTCCTGAAGGATCTGCTCCACCAGTTCAGGCGGGATCGCGTCGTCGGCATCGGCAGTGGCGTCGTTCGCTGCGCTGACTTGTCCAACGGTTTCGATGCTTGTCAAAGGCGGGCGCAGGACCTCGCCCAGAAGGTCGGTGATCAAGGCTTCGGCCTTCGCGGCGCGGGCCGCAGAATCGACATTCACGATCAGAGCGCTGCCCTTCAGCTCCACCGGGCCGAAGACCGGATATCCTTCGCTGGCGGTGCTGTGCCGGGTCTTGCCTGTCTCAATCCAGACCCATGATTTCGATCCCTCCGACATCATATCCCGGCGTTTGTTCAGCACAGGCGCGATCTGCTTTTGGGTGACGCCCTTGGCAAAGGGAAAGCGCAGCTCGTGGAACATCAGCGGATCGCCGTCGCGATTAAGGATTTCCGGCTCCTCCTGATCCAGCATCCGCTCCAGCTCGGTTCCGAGCCAGATCCCGGTGAAGAGCGGTGCTAAGCCGAACAAGGTCTCTCGCGTGACCTGAACGGGGCTGCCATCCTCGTCGCGGAGTGCGTCAAGGAGCATCGCGGTGGCGTCGGCGGAGTAGGGCAGGGCGGCTCCGGACATGACAAAGTGATCTTCCCAAGGGACCACGCGCACCGCAATCCGGTCCCACTGATGCAGGCTCTGGGTCGCGCTCTTCTCCTGCACGGTCACCGGATCCGCGCTGGTCAGCAGGTCGCGCAGCACCATGGAGTGTCCGGGACGCACGTCACTGACCTCGTAAAGGCTGACAGGCGTGTCCCGGAGCGCCGCAAAATAGGCGCGGTTTGCCGCCGTGTCGGCCCAACCCCGGCGCTTGAGATAGAGATCGATGATATTTCCGTCCGGGTAGCGCCGGGCGAGAAAGTCCTCAAACCCGCAGCCCCAGAGCAGCATCGTCGCGGACTCGCCCAGCAGCTCCTCAAGCTCTTCTGACCCGAGGTCGAACTCCTCCATCATGGGATGCGCATGCTCGCCGACCACCTCCTGTAAACGGTCGTGCCACAGTTGCTCCTGTGCAATGAAGTTGAGGAGTGCGGAGAGATCGGTGCGGCCGCTCATGAGGACTCCCTGTTTGCTCCGCCTGATACAAATCGCAAACGGCGCCGGTTGGCCAGATCCCTTGAATGGAGGAGGGAATGGAACTACTACTGAGTAGCACAAAAGGAGCTCGCCCATGTCTGTCAAAGCCTCCGTTTCCTTATCCGAGCAACAGGACTGCTTCGCCCGCGCCCTCGTCGCGGATGGCAAATATGCCAGCGTCAGCGCGGTGGTGCAGCGCGGTCTGGAACTTTTGCGGGCCGAAGCCGAGCGGGAAGAGGCCGAGCTGAATGCGCTTCGGGCCTTTTTCCAGGCGCGGGCGGATGGCGATTTTGTCCCGGCCGAGGACGGCCGCCGCCGGACCGAGGAAATGCTCGCCCGCAAGCGCCTCCAACATGGCCTTTAGGGTTGTCCGCAGCACCGCCTGTGATGACGATCTTGAGGCGATTTTCGATCATCTCTTTCTAACCTATCAGGATTTTGGCGACAGCCCATCCGAGGCTTTCGACAGGGCGGCAGATCGTCTGCGCAAGGTTGAAACCACAATGGAGGCGCTGGGCACGGCTCCGTTTCAGGGCGAGCGTCACGACGATATCCTGAGCGGTATGAGACACGTCACGAAAGATCGGGCGATCTTTTACTTCACCCTCACCGAAGCGGTAGAGGAACTCCGGGTTCTCGCCGTCTTCTACGGTGGCCAGGACCACCACTCCCACGTGCTCGCTCGGATCCGGACGGATCGCCTTTGAGCGTGGCGAAGCGGGACTTTGACTTAAACTGAAATTGGTGGCCCCAAAGCCACCGATGTTCTCGTCACGGGCCGTGCAGCCCGGTCGTCAACACGAAGGAACTGTTCCGCGCCAAAGTGATCTGACGACGGTGAGTTCATCACGCCACGGAGAACAAACATCATGCCTGTCGAAGCGGAGTTAAGCAGGTCATGCAATCACAAGTATCGTTATTAAACGGTCAATTGGGGTCTACAAATTTGAACAGCCTAAAGAAATTCTAGCTGGATCTTTAGCACTCGACAAAGTTTCTTCTCTAAGACCATATTCACTCCCACGAAATGACCTCACGAGATTTCCAGACCAGCTATAGTCTCGGTCTATGAGCTCCGCATAGTAAAACAGACGGTCTATTTGCGTAACGATCGGACTACCGTCATCTCGTGCCAGAGGAGAATATTGATTATGGCCGGGTTCGATATCATACCAGCCGTGATAAGCCCAGTCTCCAGAAGGCTCATAGACTACTACGAATATTCTGAATGCGTACTTGCAGGTGGAACGTACGTACACGAAGTAGTCCGGCGCTTTACAGGCTGGTCTTTCAACAGTGCTCAAACATTGCTTTAGCCTTGATAGTGTTTTCTCAGAATTAGGTATCCAGCCTGCTGGTACTTCCGATCTACTTCTAACCACAGTTGGAACGTTGATGTCCGTACACCTACTCTGTTCCGCATTTTTTTCGATCAACGTCTTGAGTGAACGTTGAGAACTTTCTCCAAAAAAACCATCAATCTGACTTGAATCTAAGCAAGCTTCCTCCGATAGCAGCGTTTGTATTTCTGCCGTTACCTGACGGTATTTTTTATTGAAGCGACTCTGTCGCAATGCAGCCTCAGCGAATGGAGCGTTTTCTCCCGAAGGAAAGCGCTCAAGAAACGACTCATACGCCCCCCTAGTGTCTGAAGACTGTGCCTGCTGCCAAGCGATTTGCTGTTGTTGCTCAGCCAGCCCCGCCTGTTCGGCTAGAATTTCCTCCTCACAAATTTCGCCCTTTTCAATTTGCCTGAACCTCTCGAAAGCTTGACCGAGGGAGGAATCTGTCCCGCACTCCCGCATATAGGCCGAGATCAGATCGACAGAGCAAGACTCCAACACCGTTTTAAACCGGTCAGCACAGGTCAACACTTGATCTCCTGACGCTTCTGCCTGCGCCAGAAGGATTTCCCCGCTTGGGCTTTGGCAGTCATCTGTCAGACCGCACTCGGCAGAGGCCGGGCTTGCAAGGATTGAAAAAAATACTTGTAGGGCTATCGACAGCCCAGATCGAGCTTCGCGCCAGCGATTGGAAATCAGAGCAATTGCCATGTTAGATCTGATCGAAATGGGATGACAGAATGAGGACCCGATACCTAAAACCTTGCCCGAGTGCGTCGCATTGAGTCAAGTTGGAGCCAAGCACGCGCCAGCCCAAGCGGGCAGCGCCAGCATGTTGGGACCAATTTGGGTGAGCGCCCTTGAGCTTAAGCTATGCCGAGGGTTGAGAGGCAGCTTTTGATCAGCCCCACTTGAGTGGTCCAATTTGATTGTTAGTGCATGACTGGCCTCCGGTCCATCGTGACGACGGTTTCTGGGGCAGGCGGGCGATAGCCCAGGGCGCTATGAGGCCGCTTGGTGTTGTAGTGTTTCCTCCATTGTTCGATCAGTATCTGCGCCTCGCGCAGGCTGTAGAAGATTTCGCCATTCAAGAACTCATCCCTGAAACGGGCGTTGAAGCTTTCGCAGTATCCGTTCTCCCAAGGCGATCCAGGTTCGATGTAAGCCGTTTTCGCGCCGACAGCTTTGATCCAGTCCTGTACGGCTTGAGCAACGAACTCCGGGCCATTGTCAGACCGAATGAACGAAGGCACACCGCGCAGGATGAACAGGTCGCTCAGCACATCGATGACGTTGCCTGAGTTCAGCTTGCGATCCACGCGGATGGTCAGGCACTCCCGGCTGTACGCGTCGATGATATTCAATGTCCGGAACGCCTTCCCATCGTCCGTGCGGCAATGCACGAAGTCATATGACCAAACATGGTTTGGATGCTCAGGCCGCAACCGGACACACGATCCATCATTCAGCCAAAGCCGTCCCTTCTTTGGTTGTTTCATTGGCACCTTCAGCCCCTCTCGTCGCCACAGTCTTTCGACGCGCTTGTCGTTCACATGCCAGCCAGCATCTCTGAGCAGTGCTGCAATCCGACGATAGCCATACCGTCCATATTGCCGGGTCAGCTCGATCATGTCGGCCACCAGGCGTTCTTCGTCTGGACGACCAGCAGGCACCTTACGCGGTGTCGATCGGTGTTGTCTGAGAACACGACAGGCCGCGGCGCTCCGAGACAATCAGCTCCGCTCGAACACGATCAATGCAGGTACGGCGACGAGCGGGGCTCAGAAGTTTCCCTTTGCTGCTTCTGCCAGGATCAGCTTGTCCAAGGTCAGATCCGAAACGGCCTTGCGCAGCCGCTCATTCTCTTTCTGAAGACGCTTCAGTTCCTTCAATTGGTCCGCGCCCATTCCACCGTACTTCTTCTTCCAGCGATAATACGTTTGTTCAGTCACACCGATCTGACGGATCGCATCCAGACGCGGCATGCCTTGCCCCGTCAGAACCTCAACCTGCCGTAACTTCGTCACAATTTCCTCGGGCTTTGGTCGCTTGTTTGCCATCTGTTTCCTCCGTTTCCCTAAACATAGCGGAGGACCACTTCAGTGGGGGAAGACCACTTTTCCAGAACTCGGGATTGCTGTCTTAGCATCAAGCGAACTGAGTAGCGTAGAGCTCCGCTCCGAAGGTCGGTCTCAGCCGTTCTCGATCGGAAGTCTGAAGATATACATCACGCTGGTAAGGCCGCTGTCTTCCGCGACCTCGATCAGCACGAGGATTTCAAGAAATAGGTTAGCTGCGCGCAACATCGTAGCCTCATCGACATCGCGCACTTCAGCCACTAACCCCAAAAGCAGGAATGACGCGAGGAGACGCTCAATCAACGAAGGGACCGCCTCGGCGGTCTCGTAACGATAAATGCCGCCGCCGTCCGGCCTGAACTGTTTCAGCACAAGCTTAGCATCCTCGGGCAGAGCGCAGCGCATGCTCTCGCTCGCTTTGGCAATTTCGAGCGGAGGCGATGGATCTGGCAAGGGAAGGGGCGTTGGCGCTTCCGCGAAGAAGAACGTTGCGACCTCTGCACTGTCGCCGATACGGTTGGTGATCTCGATCACCACGCCTTTGGTGAACTCGTCGATCCGGTCCGGCGAAATATCAGTATAGAGGCGGCCAAGCTCGTAGAGAATATCTGAGTCTAACGGCGGGCGCCGGAGCGATAGGATCTCCAGCGCGGGCGTGATTACCGTGAAGAGCTCCATCTCGGATGTGCCCATAGCGCCAATTTCGCCGAAGGGTATCTCGGGCAACTCGGTCAGGCCCCACGCGGTCAGCAACTGCCGACGGAGGCGCGGCCAGTCCTCGATCCGCACCACGAGATTACTGCGCAGGATTGTGAAGCGATTATCGGCAGTGGGCTCGATTGTCTGGGCTGCTGCAGGCGCTGCCAGCCCCGAAAGGGAAAGCGATAATACCAAAAAACCGGCTAGGCGCCACCTCGCGGCGGTCATTTCGGTGCTTCAGCGGCTAGCGCTAGCACCGCCGCGGCATAGGCCCGACGTGCGGCAAGCCATACAGCAGGGTTCTCCGTGACGTAGGGCGTCAGCAGCCCTACCGATGGACCTCCAGTCGCGCCCGTTAGGTAGGCTTGGAAATCGCGACCGTCATCAGACAGGAGACTGAGCTCGATCTGCTTCTCGGTGACCTTCTCGGTATCCACCAAGAAGCCTAGTTGAACCATCTGGTCGTAGAAGGTGCGGGCCTGGTCAGGGAAGTTCTCTCCCTCGACATAGCGCAGGATCAGGAGCACGGCCGCCTGTTCAAGCTCTTCGCGGTCCGAGATCAACAGCACCTCGCCGCGATCGTTGGAGAGATCCTCGACCACTAAGTCGTCGCGGATGTCGAAGCTAACCTGTCTGAAGCTGACGGTCTGTTCTTCGTCGAGATCGCCCCAGGGTGTCCCAACCGTGGTAGCAAAGCGTGCGGCGATGATGTCCACGAGGAAATTGGAGCGGTCATTCTGGCCGTGGACGTGATAACCTTTGCCTCCCACCATGAAGAGATAGCTGCGCCGCGGGTTCGAGCCGTCACCCTCAACGGTGGCCTCCATCCGTCCACCGATGATGCCTGTTTCGTTTTCGATCGTCGACAGATCCAGCACGCTTTGCCCGGTCAGTACGGCATGGCCGCGCAGCCAGTCGACATGCATGAACTCGAAGGCGATGTCGAACGTATCAACCCAGGCGACACGCCGGTCCCAGATCACCTGCAATTGGCGCGTACCTTCGCCTGCGAGTCCGTTAAGCGAATAACTACCTTTTGCCGGGCGGCCAAGGTCGGCGTCGTCCGGCACAAGGTAGCTGACGCCGTTGTCGCTGTCCTCAATGCGCAGGTATTGCACGTCGTCGAGATCGACCGTGCCCTGGGCCGCCGCCGCAAACGCCGTCAGCATCATCGCCATGAGCCATGCGCCGAACGCCCTATGGCCGGAAAATGTCACGCAACGCATCCCTTGCCCTGTCGCCTCCCTGGTTGATCGCTTCGCCCACCGCGTCCTCGACCGTCTGATTGCTGATCGAAAACTCGCCTTCGATTCCTGCTGTTATCCCGCCGCTAGTGCTCTTGATATCAACACCTTCGCCGAGCCCGGGCGGAGTTGCAACCTGTCCGCCGCCGACCCCGACCTCGATTCGCACTTCGCCGGAGATTTGGGTGCCGCCGATTACGTCAGGCACGCTGTCGCCGATGATCGGGATGTCGCCAATCTGGACGGTGCCTTTCACATCCGCGCCGCCGCCAAGGATGTTGCCGCCCACCGAGCCCTCGATCTCAAACTCTTCGGGGCTGAGCTCGATCTCCCCTCCGATATCGCCTTGGAGCACGCTGGCGTCGACCCCCGCGCAGCCCGAGGTGCCGGCGCCAGCACCCATGCACCATTCGCGCCGGGCTCGCCCGGCTCGCCCCGAAAGATCAGCCTCGAGTTCGATGCCGCCATCGTCAAGCTGGACGCGAACCTCGCCGTCGACCGTACCAAGATCGATCGAATCGGTGATCAGAAGGTTGCTGTCCTTGTTCAGCGTCACCGTCTCAGCTCGGTAAATACCGGCATCAAGCTGGCCCTCGATCCCTGCGGGAAGATGCAAATCCAAGCCAAAAACCTCGAATTTGTTGGTCACGATCGACAGCGTGTTCTCGAAAAAAAGAAACCGCGTACGCTGGCATTCCCAAGCATCTCCCAAGTCGCTTCCCTCGGACACGTCCAAGAGACTCCCGCCCATCTCGCCGATCTCGATGGTGCCCCTGACGTCGGTCTCGGCTCTTTCGCTGTTGCCGCCGCCCGAGCCACCGAACGGGTTGCCGTTCGATAGGTTGATGCCGACCGTACGCCCGCCGCTTTGCCGCGAATTGTGCTGGTTGACCCGCGAGCAGGGGTCCTCGGTGGGTTGCAGCGCCGACGGATAGACGCGGGGAAACAGCCGCCGGTGCGGCTGAGTGAAGCGATCCCAGACGACCTTGTCATGCCCCTCGGCCCAGGCCTGCACGTCGAAGCGCCAAGTCTCGGCCATCGGTGTCAAGGTTTCGTTGGAATAGGTCAGGTTCGAGGCCAGCAGGCCTAGTCCGATGTTGAAATCCCGGTTGAACCAAGTCAACTGCTCGGAATGGACAAGGGTAATGTTGCCAACGCCCTCCTGCTGGCGGTTGAAATCCGGGAATTGCGCATCGCCAATACGTGTCAGCGCGGGCCAGAAGCGCTGATCCTCGGGGAGGCGTTCTTCGCCCTCCACTCCGGGATTGCAGGTGATCAGGATAACACTGTCATCGCGTTGGCCGACGGTTTGCATTTGGCCTGGAACAACTCCGTCGGGTTGGCAGATCTCGTTCAGTGCAGCGCTACGCCCGGCAGTTCGGTTATCGATTGACCCCGAGCCGCCGGTCTTAACGAGCTGAAACAGGAACAGCGTGATTATCAGGAGGACGCTTACGAAGAGCACGGCCCACACCGCCTCGAACGCGACCGAGCCGCGGCGATCGGCGATCAGCCGCGCAACAGCGTGACGCGGCGCGGGAGAGGTAGGATCATCGCGTGACAAGGTCGGCCCAATCCGCTGCCCCGCCGACCGCGTGCAGGTCGGACCGGAAATCCTCGAATGCTGGCGGAACGCGTCCTTCCATCCGCTGTGCCACGGTGGCCCGGTCAAGCATCCGTGTCGCTGGAATCAGCCGCGCCCTCCAGTTCTGCGAATACATCGAGATCTCATCGGGATTGTAAGTTATGCCTTGAGCATAGCGTACGAAGCCGGGATTGGGATCTCGGAACGCCAACGGTGACCAGCGGTTTGCGCCTTCACGGAATACGAAGGCCAGTGGGCGGTATGCGTCGTGAAAATCGTCGAGATCGGGTGTTATTGTCGGCAACGCCGTGATTGACCCGCTGCCTTGGATGGGGTGATAGAGGTCGAAGTCTGGCACGGTCGAAAATAGGCCGCCGAGCCCTGGAACGCCGGTAACGAAACTTGTCAGCTGGCTGCCGACGCTATTTGCCTGCCCAATCTGGCCAGTGCATTGAGCGCCGATGCGGGCTTCTACCATGATGGTGAAGATGTTTGTGTCCAGCGTCTGATCCATCGGGTACGCGAATCCGGAACCGTTGTGGTAGTCGGCGGTTGAAGTTCCATCGATGATGAAGGTATCGAGTAGATTGCGCGCTCTCTGCTCGGCATCGCGCTGCATCCCGCTGGTGGACCGCCCCCAAAAGATGCGGCTGGCCAACCGCGCGATGAAGGCGGTTAGTTCGGCTGGCGTGCGAAAGACGTTGATGACGCCGTCATACAGCCGCTTTTGGTGGGCCATGTCCTGGTAGTCCTCGAGCGCGTAGCCCATTTCAGATGTCTTTGAAACATGGACCGGAAGATATCGGTCACCATTGGCCGCGCCGCCGTACATTGGACCCTGGTTAAGCGGGAACAGCCGCCGCTCGAAGGAACCATTCATAAGCGGCACAGAGGCAAAGCTCGACAGCCCTGGTACCTGATCCAAGATTGGTACGTTGGCCGACGAAAGCCCGCCCGTGCCGAAGAAGAGGCCTGCGCAGAAATTCAGATAGGCCGCGCGTGGTTCGTTGATGGTGACCGGTAGTTCCATTCCCTGTCGTCGGTCCTGCGGGTTGCAGGATGCGGCGTCGCCGCGCGCGCAGCTTTCGTCAAAGTAGATGTCGGTAACGTTATGAGCTTCGGCGATCAGGCTGGCCTGTTCGGACACTGCCTCAGGGAAACGGTCGAAGATCTCACGATTCTGGTCGTTAAGCGCACGCAAGGCATCGCCGGATATAGCGAGCGCGTCCTCAGGGCGGTAGTCGCGGCGGATGCCCTGTACCCGGTCGATTTCGAGCGCCAGTTCTCCAATATATGCGGTTGCTGGCGCCGCACAAATAGCGAATAGGATGCCGCCAATCTTGCCGCCGAATGTGCGCGGATAGAAATCGCAAGTATCGGTGATGTAGATGCCAGCTTCTGCTATGGCCCCTGATAAAACGGCGTTGTGGATAGCAATCGCATTGTCGAGTGAGCTGGCATGGACGGCGGTAGCGTAATTCTGAGTTAGGCTGATATGGTTCATCGCCAGCGTGTTCATTGAGCGCGCACCCTCGGCCGCATGTACCAGCGCGATCATATCGGCGGCGTCTTGGCTACGCGTCGCGTCTTGAATGGCCGAGCCGGAATTGACGATGCTAAAAGTCAAGAAGGTCAGCGGGATCAACCCGATAACAGTTAGGAAGGCGAATTGCCCACGCAGGTCGCTGAGAAAGCGGTGCGGTATGTTCTTCGGGCTCTTGCTCACAGTAGGTTCACCGCAGCTTCGATAACCCGGTAGTGGGTGCCGTCTTCGCGCCGTCCGTCGCTGAAGATGCCGCGAACGGGAATCAGAACCGGCATCCGGTAGGTCACTGTGGCCGACAGTGTGGGCAGCGCGCTGACAACAGAAAGGCCGGACGGGAGGGTGTTCCAATCGACCTCGACCTGCACGTTGCCGGGTTCGAATGCGTAGCAAGCCTGTTCATCGACGGCTTCGCGCAGGCCTTCTCGCACCCCGGCGCCAATGATGAAGGCAACGGCCGCGTCTGGGTGACGGCAGCTGCCCTGGCGCCGACGCGAGTTGCCATTCGACGTCGAGATGGGGATCACAGCAAGCTGCGCGGCGCGCAGAATTCTAGCATCTGCCTCGGTCTCGTCGCAATTGAAAGCTCCCCAAATTTCGCTCGCAGACGAGAACAGGTTCTCGTCCCCTATCATTGGGGAAATAGGTCGGCATCGGTGCACAAGAGCGCTACGCGCGGCGGCGTAGGCGGCGTGCTCGAGGACAATCGTGGCACGTGCCAACAGTACAGTCTGCACTACCGCAATAATCACGATAATGGCCGGAACGGAAAGAAGCGCGAATTCTACACTTGAAGCCCCGCGATCATCGCGGATGAACTTCTTCAAACTGGAGCCCAGTACCAGCCTAGTGGCGCGCACTTCTTCCCCCTCTCGCCTGCTCTCCTCGGTCACAGAAGTTTAGCATAGTTTTTTCAATACAGAACGTTTTTTGCGCCCAGTTGTTTGCGAAGTCGCAATAGCAGGTTAAGCGTTACACCGCTTGGCGTTTGACCACCCGAGAGAGACCCTCGTGTCACGAGCGACATGTAACAATGGTCCGGTGGATATACTTGTTGAGTGGACCCAGAAATCTGTTAGTCCGAAAGATGAAGCGAAGAGACCTACCAAATACCACCCATTCGAATAACCGGGTTGATTTTATTAGTCGTTCTGTCCACCCTCGTGGAAGGGGGAATTTGCAGCAATGCCGATAAAGGGATTAATGGTTGTTTTTGTTGCAGCAAATTTTGCGGCATGCATTGGCGCGTCCGCACAGTCGTCAGGCGAAGAGCGCATGGTTGTCCGCGTCGCCCCTCCGGAAAACATCAGCCCATTTTCGCTCTCGCTTCGGGATTGCAGCTTCGTCAAACCCTATATCGATGGTGTCTCGGCACTTTACGAATGCGGCCTGTCCGATTTTCTTGAGGTTAATATCACCGAAGGTACTATAGCGAAACTTTTTGGAGGAGAGCGGCGCTATGGCCTAGTCGTGCCGCGGACTGGCACGGCTGCAGCACCGCCGCTGTATCCATTTTTGGAGGTGGTCGAATACGTTGCCACACTCGAGGAAGCAGCGGAGCATTCAGTTTTGCTGGGAATGCCAGACGCCGAGGCGGGCATAATCGCACAAGCGGACGAGGTATCGAAAGACTTGGACGGGACGACGGGCGTGCGCGAGATACCACCCAAGGTCTCGGTGAGACCGGTAGCTCGGCCGAGCGTCATCGCCCAGACGGATACAGGCGAGATTACGGAAGACGAAGCTGTTGAAGGGGAGGAGGACGTGGTCGAACTGGCTTCGGCACTCGTGATCTGGCCTGAGCGGTTTCACGACTTAGTTGTGCCACCTGACATTGATCTGGTTCCCAAATTTAGCCAGAATGGATTCTCTTATGCCTCTATCTCATATGATCCAGAAGCAATTCCGGCCGGCGGGTTAGCCTTTAAGCTCGATCGCAATCCCAATTGTAGTGCGCTGTTTCAACCGCGCGAGGAAGTAGAGCCGACTTACAAGCTGGAATTCCCCTGTGGCGTCTTCAGCTTCTTCGATAGCGGCGTGCTCGGAGCCGTGAACCCTGCTTGCGAGCGTACCTCCGATGGCTCGGGCTTGGCATGCTTGTTGACGCTGGATACCCCAAAGATCGATTTTTCTACTTCGATATGGAGCGAGATCTCGGTTGATCTGTCGGAGGTCGAACCTGACGAGCAGGTTGATCTTGCGGGCATGGTGCCGCGTCAGGCGGCGCCGTCTCTGGAACTGTCGCCAGCGGTGCTGGCGACGGACGCGGCGGCGAGTTGCGCGGAATTCGATGTGGCAGTCCGATTCGGCGGCTATTGCTCCGCCTCCGATACTGATAGCTGCGACGCGCCTGCACCCGGCGTTGGCTTCACGGCAGAGGGGCGGTTACCTTCGCTGTCGGATGCCGGCTGGCTCAACAAAGTTCCAAGCTTCGTACGGCTTCAAGTTGACGTGAACGGCACACTAATGCTCGATGAAGTCACTCCGCTTTCGGTCAATGGTTTACTGGCCTTCGAGCAGGTCGCCGCGCGTGCCTCTACCCTGCCGGATCTCCCACTGGCTCTAGATATCGCAAACGATCAGTTCGGCGTCGGGCGCACGGCGCTTCTGTTCGATGGCCCGGATTGTTCGGGCGTTCCTACCGCTTCGATTGATCTTGCTCTGCGCGGGTTAGGAACTCAAAAAGCACCGCTATGCGGCTCGGTCATGGTGGAGCGCGATAACCAGCGGGTTAGCGCCTGCGCGCCGCTTAAATTGTCGGCAGACCGGGCGCGGCTGACGGCCGCATTGCCTCCGGACTCCTGCATCGCCGACCGAATCGCAGTGGTTGTCGCGCAGAACCGTAGTCTCAACGGCTTGGCCGGGCGCGCAACTTTGCAAGTGTTAGAAGGGGCAGTTGCCGAACTGAGCGAATCAGATAGCTGCTTGCCAGTCGATTTAGCTACCACACAAAATGAACGTCGCGATTTTCTTTCAAAAGCCGAAGAGTTGCATTTCGGCAACGCAGAGGCGGTCGTGGAGAATATTTACCGGATGTCCTTCGTGAACCCCAGCTCCGAGATCTTGCGTGATCTTCGCTGGGTGTACCGTGAATGGGGCGAACGATTGTCAGCGCTAATTCTGATAGCCGATAGTTCCAGCGTATTCGTTTCGGAGATAACTGACTCGCCCGAGGCCCTTGCCTGGGAAGTGCGGGGCGTGCCTGCGGTAATTATCGATCCGTTAGGCGGAAAGAACTGCGAGACATTTAAGTCGCTTTTGTTTTTCGACGATTGCATCGACACGACGCCGGATGGCCTGGCAGGGGCTTTGATCAGTGAGATTAATAGCAACGTCGCCAGAGTTCTGGGAGGTGGACAATGACAAACAACGGATCCGCAGGTTTCGCAACCGCAGGCTTCACCGGCAGTTCATTGCTACTTTCAGGCGCGCTTTACTCGCTACTTTCATTGCTTGTCGTGGTGTTGGTGTCTGCGGGATCAGCTCAAGCGGCGATAACCGGATCGTGTCTGGGCCACTTCGACCTGACGAACCGCGATCAGATCGGCAGTATTGACGAGGAGGGGATAATTTCGCGCTCGGATCCCGTTCCGGTAATCGTTAACCGGGCTGAGGTGCGCGATCAACCCGACCGCACCGGTGCGGTCGAGGCGACAGTCGACTTCGGTCAACGGGTCTATTTGCGTCAGCAATCTGGAGACTTCCTACTGATCAGCACCAAACAGGACCGCCGCACAAGTCAACAGGCACCGCCGCTTGGTTGGATTCATGCCGATGCACTGCTGTGCAAAACCACGCCTTTACAGACGGCAGAGGGCGTGAGCATGAAATTCTACGTGCGCACAGTTGCCAATTTCAGCCAAGAAGAGGCCAGCGTTGTCGTGCCAACGGCGGGTCCGAATACCGAGGACTGTGCTGAACTGAACAATTCTTGCCAGCAGCTGACGCGGTTCTCGCTATTCTATGTTTTTGCTGAAGACAGTCAATCGGGCCGTATTCTTCTCATGGGGCAGCAACTGTCCGAGATTGATACCCCGCTAACCGGCTGGGTTGACGAGGATGACGGGTTCCGCTGGAACAGCCGCTATGGGCTTCGGCCGAACGACAACCTTGTCTACAACAATTCCTCGGGCCGGCTGGTGGCTAGCGAGGAGACGGTTGTTTGCCTGCACGAGACATTGCAGGAGGCCGCCGACGCGCGTATCGACGATCCCTGCCTTTACCCGATACTGGGTGGTCCTCGTTGGTTTACTACCCCGATCCGGATTCCGATCCTCGACCGGGTAGAACATAACGGCGATCCATTCTTACGCGTCGCTTTGCCGATCGCCGGTGTGGGCGAGAACATCATAGACGATCTCAACGGGCTAGATGATGCCATCGCCTCTCTTCGCGGTTTACGCAATCTCGATGTGTTTTTCTTGATCGATGGCACGGACTCTATGGACCCGCATATCGACGCGCTGGTGGGGCGAGGAAGCTCGTTGGGCGTGATCCCGTCGATCCAATCCGCCTTCGATACTGATCCCCGATTCAAAAATGTCAAAGTGCGCTACGGTTACCGTATCTATCGCGATGTTTATACCCGCGAGACATTTGGCATAGGTGACGGGCTACCGCTGGATAACAATTGCGCACCTTCCGACGCAGAGTTGGCGCGCAACCGTTCCGAAGTGCAGCGCGGAATCGCCGCTACAGACACGCAGCTTGGAGACGACAGTGCGGACAACGACCATGAAGAAAACCTTTCGCTGGGCCTAGCCTTCGCGATCGACGACATGCGTGCATGCCCTTCAAATGTGAAGCTCCTGTTCGTGATCGGCGATACAGGTTTCAATTCCGCGCGACTAGAAACGGACGGCGTACCGGTTACCCGCGAAGCCCAAATCGTGCAACTGATGCGGGAGGTAGTGGACCGCAATGCAGAGCCGATCATCCCCTTCTTCATTCAGGTGCCCCGAGGCCGTACAGGTAAAAAGTACAACGATGCATACGACCTTTTCTCCAATCAGGCGCGGAGAATGATCGGCCAGATCCAGGATGCATACTCCGTCGGACTCGCTCAATCGACCGAACGACGGATTAACGAGAATTTCTTCACTCTCGATAACCGCAGTATCCCTGCGGCACAAGCCGAGCTCGTTTCCTACATACTAGACCGGGTTGCAATCTACGGCGACCAACGCCCTTTGAACGAGATCATTGCTGAGCTACGCACCGGCGAGAGCCTTGTCGAGATCATCACTGCGCTCCAGGACAAGAGCACGGGCGTTCCGGCTTTGCGCTTGGCTCAGATCGAGCGGCGCGTTTGTGAAACTTTGGGCGCGGGCTGCACCCAGCGTGTAGTCTCGGACGTGGCCGAGGGCTACATCGCAGAGAACGAAGCAATTGTCCGAGACGTCCTGTTGTCCAACCAAGAGTTCGCGGGCTGGCGCGAACGATTGAAGAGCCTGCGAAATCTGAGTGACGATAACGAAGTCGAAATCTCACGAATGATCGTCAACTTGATGCTTGAAGGTGTCGCCAACTCGGTTGGAGAATTGCCGCCAGGAGATTTGGACATGAGTATTCCGGAATACCTTGACATGCGAGCGGGATTGCCTGTGTCCCAGCAGACTCCACTCCTGAGCTACTCGATGCGTGACTTCGTGGCCAAAATAGAGGAATTTGATGTCGGTTTTAGTGGTCAGGAGGTAGAGTTGTGCGAACTCTACGCGGTCGCTCGCTGGATCCAAGTGCACAACCTCGTATTCGACGCTATCTACCGGGATGATTTTCCGATCGTAAAGCGCGATACGATTTCGAGTGATCGCTGCCCGGATATGCGGGGCGACGTCAAGGAGCTTGTGTTCCAGACCGAAGCTCGATTCCCAGATCCGGACTTGATGAGCTTCGACTTCGTCCGCATGAACGCCCGCGAATATTGGGTGCCGGAAGTCTTCTTACCATGACGCTCGATTTAACCGGCGCGGCCTGGGGCTGCCGCATCAAGGACTTACATATCTGTAGGCGCGACGATTCAGGCGAGATAAGCTTCGAACTGGCCTTGCCAGAGCCGATGGTCATTTCGGCGGGCCCCGAGGCGACTTCAATGCTTCCGGTTATGGGACGAAGCGGTGCGGGTAAGTCCACACTAATGAACGTGCTGTCGACCACAGCCTTTCCTGCACCCGACGCAGCTCAGGTGGAATGGAGGTTTCCTAATGGTGATAGTTTCCATTGGTCTGGTAACAGGCGTGCGACGATACCGTTACAGTATATCCGCGGTCGCTACTTCGGGTATGCTTTCCAGCAGGCTCGGCTACTCAGGCATCTGACAGTCGAAGAGAACCTTATCCTCGGTCGGATCAACAACGGCGACAAACCCGCCGACGCCCGTGAGAGGGTGTACAACTTAATGCTGCCGGCGTTCGCCAACGATTCCGCAACAGTTGATCGCGTCCTGTCGCTGTACCCTGCCGAGCTATCGGGGGGAGAGGGACAGAGGGTTGCTCTTCTCAAAGCGATTGCCCGCGACCCTTACGTGATGTTCGCCGACGAGCCTACAGGATCACTTGACCGCGACACGCGGCGCGAGGTGATGAGCCTACTGAGGGAATGGGTCTCTGAGCGCCCAGACGAGCGGCTACTGATCTGGGTGACCCATCATGACCGGGACCCCGCGGACACCGGCGTGCTAAGGCGGCTTTGGGTGGCCGATGGAACGGCCCGGTTCGAAGAGACCAGTGACGGTGAAACATGGTATCCTCGCGAGGCGATGCATGCTTGAACTTCGGTGGCGGGCGGAGTGACGGACCTGTGAGGAACGTGGCAGCACTTGGCTGGAAGGAATTCATACGCGCCTTCTCACGCCGTTCACCGGGGGGGCGCGATTTCTTCTGGTTGGCAACACTTCTTTGTCTTTTGCAGATTCTAATGCTGGTGCTCTTATCCGCTCGGCAAGGAGTGCTAGAGCGCTCGGTTGACGCCTTCCTAGGCAATCAACCAGGCTATGGCATCCCGGTCTGGACGCGGCCCAATACCGTCGGTTTCGGTGGTGCGACGCTGATTTCCGAGGCGTTGGTCGAGAAAATCGAAGCAGATGGCATCGCGGCAGAACCATTCCGGCGCATCTTTGGGCGTGACCACTTCGCCATGCCCGGTGCTGGCGTATGGCGTAGCTTGGCTGGCGAGAGTGATGAAGACACGTTTGTTGGCATCGCGGCAGATTTCGACGGTCCGCTGTTTCCCGTAATCCGACTGCCGCCCGCTCCGACCGCGTTCGGGGTGTTGGCCGATGAACTCTGGACCATCGTTCTGGACATCGACCAGTTTGAACGGCATTTCGACTTAGCGGCCTACCGTGACTCCGTCGAGGGGCGCATCCCAGATACAAGCTTCAATGAAATCCCGGAGGAGACTGCAGGACTGACCAGGATGCCGATGATCTGGTTGTCGATGAGCACGCCCAAGGGCAGCCGGCTGACCCCGTTTCGGGTGGTGTGGGCACGCTACCTGGGTGTTGGCTCGCGGAATTACGCCTACCTGATCGAACGGCGCTGGTACGTGGGTATTTCGGCGCAGCATGAAAATCCCGCGCTATGTTCCGATCTGACCGGAGGACCGGGCCTGTTGCCTGGAGTGAACGCGGTTCAGGGTCCACGGCTTTTGACAATGCAGCCTGCCGACCAGGATGATGCGAGAGCGAAATTCGATGCAGCGCTTACGCCGATTAAAGCGGAATTCGGCGGTGAGATCATCCACTCAACGACTCGGTCGTTTTGGCAACCTGAAAGTCGGTCGCGCCAATCGGCTTGCCCGCCGCTGATCCCAGCCAATACTTTAGCCCTGTACTTGTCGGATGCCGGGCTGACCCCGATTAACGGGCGCGTTGCTCAGGCTGCGGACGAGGTAGAACTAGCCAGTCTACCTGCCACTCTGGGCCTTGAACTGCGCGGAAACGGATTCAGCGCGCCCTGCGACCTGCTTGATGACGTGGTCAAATCGGATTCGGGGACTGCACTGCGCGAGGTTGACGGCGTCTGCATGGCAGATGTTTCGGCCACGCCGGGTGGTCGCGGCTATAACGAGATGTTGCTCTTCGCCGCTGAGCGAACTGAGATCGACGCCCTACGCGACGTCATAAATTGTGCTGATGTGTCGCTAGGAGATGTCGACTCCAACGCGAGTACGGAGGCTCTATGTTATGCGGTTCAGACCCCGCAGGACGAAACGGTGGTACAAAGCCGACTGCGCCTAAGCGAGACCTACCAGGACAGCCTACAGCGTCTGGCCTTCCTGACAAATCTATTTGCAGTAGTCACGAAGCCGATTGGCTGGACACTCTTTGCGCTCTTGCTGGCTATTCTTTGGGTTCAGATCGGGACCCTGATCGGCCACCGGCGAAACGATTATGCGCTTCTCTTAGCCTCAGGGTTCTCGCCGCGCCAGCTGACCGCCATGGTGTCGATGCAACTGGTGCTAGCGGCGCTATTCTCGATGGTTGTGGCACTGCTCTTGTTCATTGGACTACGAGAATTCCTGCTGAATCAATCTACCGCGCTTTCGACCGATTTCGAGAAGATCGTGCTGGGCCGTAGGATTGACTTGCTTCCTCTATCGATCTGGGATGTCGCGCAAACGCTTGGACTTGTATTATGGGCTTCAAGCACGCTCGCATGGTGGCAGATGCTCCGAACAGGCGTGGCGGATGGGCGCAGCCTAGAAGAGTTGATGAAGTGATACTGTAGGGTTGGGGGGCAGCACCGATGGTAGATAACGTCCTATTGCTGGGACTAATTGGCGTACCGCTTGCACTCCTATTCCTGCGGTTGGCCTATATGGTCGGACTTGTCTACGAAATTTCGGCGATGGTCTGGATGCTCCCCCTATGAGCAAGAAACCGGACATCACTGAGCAGACCGATCCCACCAAACAACCCGCAGACCTAGACGAGGCCTATCATAGTCGTGTTATCCGTGGGCTTATTGGTCCCATACTGCCTTACTACTATTGCGATCCCGACGATCCAGACCCCGAAGCGCATGCGCGTGCCGAGGCGGTAACGGAGATCATGATCAATGGGCCCAACGAAATTTATATCGAGAATGAAGAAGGCATGACGCTGCGGCCAGAATTGTCTTTTGCGGCCGAACGCGACTTGATCGCTCTGGCTCGCGCGATACTGCAATTCGTCGGTAAGCGGCTTGTACCTGAAGAGCTTTCGGTCGAGGCTCGCACGCCCGAGGGCCATCGGGTGCATATCGTGCAATCGCCCGCCGCGAGGCCAGGCCTGTCCATCGCGATCCGTAAGTTCCCGTCGAACCGGGTGCGCATGGCGGATCTCACCGGACGCTTCCAGTCCTTCCCCGCACGGGTAGCGGAGTACTTCGAACACGCAATGCGAATGAAGTCGAACATCCTCGTTTCGGGCGGTACTGGCTCAGGCAAAACCACAATGGTAAATGCGTTAAGCGAGTTGATTGACCCGAAAGACCGCATCATAATTATCGAGGATGCCACAGAGATCCGCTTTGACGACAACCGCCACGTACTGCAATTTGAATCGGTGAAACCCGACCGTGAGGGCAGGGGCGGGATAACTATTCGCGAGCTTCTGCGTGCCTCACTCAGGATGCGGCCCGACCGAGTGGTGATCGGCGAATGCCGGGGCGGAGAGGCGTTGGACATGGTGCAGGCGATGAATACCGGGCACGCAGGCTCGATGTCGACGATTCACGCAAATAGCCCTGAGGATTGCCTTGCGAGGCTCGAAACCTTGTGCCTGATGGCTGGCGTCAACATCCCGCTGGTGGCATTGCAGCGGCAGGCTGCGGCAGCGATCGATACGATCGTCCAGGTCGCGCGCTGGCACGGGAAAAAACGCGTAGTTGGCATCACCGAGGTACGCGGATTTGACATTGACCGGGGCCGATATGAACTGGTGCCGATCTTCGTGCTAACCCCTAATCCCGAGGGGCCGAACGGGTTTTCGTTGGATTGGACTGGCGCGGACCCTAAACTGGGCGAGGCAGACCTCGGCGAAGGCGCCAAACTTGGCACATTATGGCAGGTCGCTCAGGCGAAAGGCGCTAGCTGACCAATAAGAAAAGGTTGTAAAATCGTTGCACCATTGCTACCTATTTTAGGTATAGGAAGATGTGGAGAGTGTTATGGGCCAAGTGCTAAGAGTAGGTGTAGTCGTCCTGCCGCTGGTGATGTTTCTCGCCATCTTCGGGAATGATATCGTTGAGTATTTCCAGGGCACCGCTGGAGGAGCAACAGAAGCCGGAACAACTCTTGAGGAAACAGCAGGCGAATCCGGTTTCGGCAATTGATCGACATGATTGATTGGATCCGTCAGTTTGCACGAGACGAGCGCGGCACAATTGAAGCGGTGATGTATATCGGAATTATCGCGCTGCCGCTGGTAATGTTTCTTGCGATATTCGGTAAGGACGTGATTGATTGGATCCGTGAAGTTGCGCCCCGCATTTTCGACGAGGGTGCTACGTTCCTTGACTGATACAGAGCAAATTGGTTTATTTAGTGACGGCATTCACAAAGCATTGATGTAGTGTAAAACTTGCGTGTGGGCTGTAATTTGGGAGTTGCCGCACGATGCGCAAGAATTTGGTCATACTTAGCGTGGGACTGACCTTTGCGATACTTGCAGCCTATTTGTCTTGGGAGAGGATCGCCGAAGCCGAAGGACTCGTCGATAACCGCGCCTTTATCATCTACGCCACGGATGCTGATGAGGCGATAGCCCGCGCTGGTACCGTTTTTTCCGATAGCGACCTAACGGCAGAGCCTCTTCCAATAGCCGCGCAGGAGCGCATGGGTTCACCGCTGATCGAAGCAACGCCGGAAAACATGCGTTTCGTCAAGCTCCGACCGATCAACGACGATGTTCCGCGCGGTCGATTTCTGACATTCGACCTTTTCGAGGATCTGTCCGATCAACGCCTTTCGCAGCAAGTCACATCGGGTATGCGCCTGATGACTATTGGCGTAAACAACACGTCATCGCTCAATAATCTGCTCCGGCCTGGTGACCGGATCGACCTCTTGAGCGTTCCTCGCGACATTCCGACCGAACTGGCAGAGGCCATCCTAGAAGACGTGAAGATCGTCGCCATTGGCGAGTACTTTACTATCCAGGAATTCCGCGCCGCTCGTCGCGGCAGCTTCTCGACTATCACGATCGAAGTCCTGCCCGAAAATGGTCGGATGCTTGCTGCCCGGCGCGAGGAACAATCCGGCGGTTTTTTTATCCTTCTTCGGAATCGCTGTGATTCAATTAGCGAAGCGGTAGGCTGCAATTGAAAGGTACATCGGTCGATGGGCACAACTCTGGAAATTCGGCATACGCTGCGCAACGAGGTTCACGAGATTAAGCTCGGCCGTAAGCGTTACGTGCTAGGTAGCAGCGCGGAGAGCGAACATGGTGAGGCGATCCGCCTGAAATCTGCGTTCGTAAGGAAGAATCATGCCTTTCTCGATTACAGCGCCCGTGGCTGGAACTTGACCGCGAAATTCGCCGATGTTCGCAGCAAGGACGATAGAAACGAGGAACTCGAGATCGACACCGAATACCGGTTTCGTGCCAATGCGCGCTTCACCATCGGCGATTTCGAGCTGGCGCTGATCGAGACCCCCGATGCTGGCGAGTTGGATGCCGAAGCGTCACAGGGGCAGATGCCGCGGCTCGATATTTTGATCGACGAGACAAAGCTGCGTGTTTCGGACGAGACCGAGCGGCTGGCCGGGCGCGGCGAGCTGGACCAAGATGATCCAGACTACGCCGTGAAGATCATGCCTATCATCGACCGCCACTTAGCAGATGCGATCCAAGCGGTCGAAAAGGGCGATTTGCGGCTCTGCGCCAAGGAAGCCCTGCGGCGTGATTTGATCATGCGAATCCTCGGGCATACAGGCACACTCGAAAGAGCGCGGGGGCATTCGGTCAAAGACATTAACCGTGACGACATGGCTCGCTTACATGTTGAGTTCCAGTCCAAGCTCGGTCTGTCGTCGACCTCGCGCAGCCACCGCGACAATCTGCGCAAACTGAATGATAAGTTCAGCACCGTCTTCGCGGCGAAGGCGAACACGCTGGATTTCAACTTGCTAAAAAAGCTGGTCGAGGAAACCGTGCGCCAGTCGGTGCGTGCGATTATGACGAGTATCGGCCCGCTTGAGCCTCTGCGAGAAATCGACGCGATCTCAGAGATAATGGTCGTTGCCCATGACGAGATATTTGTAGAGATTGAGGGTCGGCTGATGCTGACTGGCCTGCGTTTCGTGGACGAGGCGGAGTCGATGCGTGTGGCAGCCAAGATCGCGCGAGACAGCGACACTTCAGTAGACCGCACCAACCCCTATCGAGACGGACGATTGGCGGATGGATCGCGCGTGAACATGGTGATTCCACCGATCGCGCTGAAGGGCGCTGCTGTTACGATCCGGAAATTCGGCAAGAGCGCCCTGACGCTGGAACAACTCGTGGTCAAAGAGAGTTTGTCACCCGCAATGGCGAGTTTTCTTAAGGCTTGCGTGGTGTCAAAGAAGAACATTGTAGTGGCCGGCGGCACCGGCAGCGGCAAGACGACTATGGTGAACTGGCTCGGCTCTCTCATCCCAATTTCCGAGCGCGTGATCACCATCGAGGACACTGCCGAGCTTCGGCTCTACCTGGAGCATGTGGTGTCGTTGCAGGCCGTTGCCAAAACACCTGACAATGCCGGTCACACGATCCGTGATCTAGTGAAGAACGCCCTTCGGATGCGACCCGACCGCATCGTGATCGGTGAATGCCGTGGCGGCGAAGCTTTCGATATGCTCCAGGCGATGAATACTGGGCATGAAGGATCCATGACCACTCTGCACGCCAATAATCCAATCGAGACTATGTCACGGATTGAGAATTTGGTGCTGGCGGCGGGTGAAGGCCTGCCTGTCGACGCAATCCGTTACCAGATCGCAGGCGCGCTCGATTTCGTGGTACAGCTGAAGCAATACGCCGATGGAAACCGGAAGATAGCCGAGATCGCTGAGGTTGGCGGCATCGACCCGATTAGCAAGCGGGTGGAGATCAACCCGATCTTCCAAACCCACTACAACGCCAACCGGCCGGGTGACGGGACCGCCTTCACCTTCGCCGGTCGCACGCCGGTGGCCATCGCCGAGATCGTAGAAGCTGGGTTTGACCCAGGTCTTCTTATGGGGGGCGTCTCGGCGATGACGCACTCCGATGCTGGTGCGCGCCATGTTTGATCTGTTGCGAGACCAGCCGGCTGTACTTCTGCCACTTTTCTTGGCCGTCGGTGTCCTGATGGCAACGATCGGGCTGTTCAATCTGATCATGCCAGCAGGCGAACGTTTCGCAAAGCGCGTCGCGGATACCTATGAAGTCCGCTTTGTTGACCAACTGCAATTTGCGCCCGTCGCGCCGGTCGTGTTTCAACTGGGTCTTGTGCTTCTCATTCTTGCCTGCGCGCTCATCTTGGTGTTCCTGCCCATCCTTCAGGGGCTTCCGATTACAGCGGCGCTTCTGGCTTCAACTGTACTGCTGCCCAAGGTGTTTTACGTGGTGCTCAAGACTGAGCGGCGTAAGAAGATCGACAAGGTACTTCCGAACGTCTTGCAGCAGCTCGCCGCGAATTTTCGCTCCACTAGCGATATCAGCCGTGCTTTAGCGGAGGTGGCAGAGACCGCGCCAAAGCCGATGGATCACGAGTTGCGTCTAATCCGGCAGAAGGAGAACGACCTCAAGAGCTTTCCCGATGCGCTCGATCAGGCCCGACGGCGGATCGGATCAGACTGGTTCGACGTTGTAGCCGCGGTGTTGAAGACAACCTACGAGAAGGGCGGTAAAGAGGCTGACGCGCTGATGAACCTGTCGCGTGTCTTCGTGCAGCTGACAAAGATGCGCGACCGACTGGACACTGCCACCAGCCAAGGCCGCATGTCGATGCGCATCATCATGGTGATGCCATTCCTTGTAGTCATTATTGCGCTTGTGGCTGTACCCGACATCACCGCTGGGGTTTGGGCGTCGAACGTTGGGAAGTTCATGCTAGCGCTGGCCGTACTTGTTTATATCATCGCGATCTCGGTCGCGATTTGGCTATCTTCGGTGAAGGTATGACGGAGCTGGTACCAATCGTAGCAGGGCTCGCCGGTTTCATGATCTCCACGGGCGTCCTTATGATCTTGTGGCATCCGACGCGCGAGTTCATTGAGGCCCTGACTGAGGCAGTCCGCTATCACGATCCCTTACAAGCTGTGGTCGTGGCCGGCGGCGGCGGCCGAAGACCGGATGCCGATTCCGGGAACTGGCGAGTTGGCCTGACTAACCGGCCGCATGACCAACTGAATCTTTCCGAGCGGCAATATGCGCGAGGTCTCGCGGTGGCTGGCAGTCTCAGCGGTCTCGCGATGGCGGCGATCCTGGTCATAGTAATGCAGAGTTGGGTTGCGATTCTGGTCGGCTTCATCGCAGTCATTAGCTTTCGATTCCTATTTGAATTCGCAATCCAAGACCAATTGCGTAGTAACCATTTGGAGCAGTTGCGCCAGTTCCCATTCTTTCTCGACATCTTCCAGTTGACTGTTCAAGCCGGCGGAGACTTGGACGATGCCATAACCTCTTATCGGGCGATCTACGGAAACGATCCAATAGGGCGGGAGCTTGCGATCCTGCAAGAAAGCCATACAGCCTTCGGCATCGCCGAGAGCCTCGACCGGCTCCGCAACCGGGTTGGAAATGTGGACCTGAAGAATGTCGTCGGGGAACTGGCCCAGAAGATTCGCGTAGGTGCCAATCTCGAACAGACGTTAGCGCAGCAGAGTGAGGACATGCGTGATTTGCGTGAGGAGTTGGCAGCCAAGCGCGCCGAGGAACTGAACGCAAAGTTTAACTGGCCGGTGGTGCTCGCGACGGTGGCGACCTTTCTAATTTTCCTATCTCCGGCGATCGCGCTGATCTTTGATTCGGGGTTTCTGTAATGGGTCCGCGTAGTGTTCGGTTGAGGCGGACGTGGGTCGATCCTGGCACTGGCACGGAAGTTGCGCCGTGACTGACACGCTTTACTTGAACGTTCTTAGCGGAGCAATGATCGGCGAGCGGTTGAAGGTGCCTGGTACCGAGGCCTCGTTGGGCGGCAAGGGTAGCGGCGCGGAAATCGCAGTCTCAGGTGTCGCGCATGGACTGAAGACAGCGGAGTTCCGAATAAGCCGTGGTCGCTGGGTGTTGGAAGAGATCGCGCAAGGCCAGGTGCGGCTGAACGGGCGCCGCCCTGGTCGGCGAAACACCCTGAAATCGGGAGACGCTATTGCCGTACCAGGCATTTTGCCAAAGGAACCGATCCGGCTCGAAGTGGAGATCGAGAGGGACAAAAACCGCAGTCTTCTCCCAGTTTCGCTGAACCTTGGCAAGGTGAACCCGCAATATGTAGTTGTGGGCATTGTTTATGGGCTAATGTTCATCTTTGCTGCGATCTACCTAAGAGGCGGCGACGAGGGGCGCAGTACGGCCCAGCGTGCCGAGATCGGTGCAATCCTGTGGGCCGAAATCGAGGCGGCGGGACCGGCGGCAAATAGCGAGTGGATCCTGTTTGATCCCACGCCTCAAAGCTTTCGAGACTTGCGCGTTGTGATGGCTTCGAGCCTACCTGAGGCAGAACGGGACGCTATGGCCGCGAAATTCGTACTGACTGTGGAGCAACGCTTCGCTAAGGCGCGCAGGCTGGCGGACATAGGCCTAGAGGAAGAGGCAATTGAGGAATACGATCTCATCATCGACCTGATGGACGATGATGCCGAGTTGCGCACCACTCAGGAAGCATTGCGTGAACGGCACGCGGTCTCGAATGCTGGGGGACGACCATGAGTTATGACGAAAACGCTCTGCTATCGCATCTAGCAAATGAATACCAAATTGAAAAGAGCGATTACATAGAATATGGTGCGTGTCGCCTGTATCGCGGCTTGGCGACCAGCAAGGACGAGCGCGAGGTGTGGATCTATGTCCCCCGGCCCGAGGTCCATGCTGTATCCAAAGCGCGAAAAGCGCTGGTGTCGAAGTTCAGGGTCTACCGAGATCGGGTCAGCGCTGACAGTGATCCGAGCCTGCCGGAACCCTTCGATTTTTACTCCGAAAAGGAGACGAAATCAGCAGCAGCACTGGTTACAACGCGGCATGAGGCCGTTCAAATCCCACCCGGTCTAAGCGTTGACGAATACCCGCATATGCAGGGTGCCATGTTGCGGCTTCTGCGCAGCATCACGATGTTGGAGACCGCTGATTTGGTGCAACCGCCCGTGGGCGAAAAAGCCGTGCAAATCGTACGCTTCGGTGGCAATGTACAGTTTTTGCTTGACAAGATCTTCTTCGATGCGCCGGAGGCGGTCGCTCCCTCGCTTCTATTCCAGCCCGCCTTCATCGCGCCCGAATTTACCAATCTTACACACGACCAGATCATCGCGCAATCGAACGGCCCATCTGGGCCCCCTCATGTGTATGCACTAGGCAAGTTCTTCATCTATGCCACCTCCGGACCCGGCGCGCTCCTCCGGATATTCACAAAATCGGTGCCCGATGCGCTCGAGGCAGAGCCCGAGGCGGCCATGAGCGATATGCAGCTTTGGACCAATATCGCAAATGCCCATCCTGAAACCGACGGCACACCGCTTGACAGCGCACGCGCCGCAGGGATGTCTGGTGAACTGGTCGACCTGACTATGCGTGCGGTGGCGCATCTACCAGAAAAACGCCCTCCCAACGTGCCGCTGTTTTACGAAGGTTTCCGCAGCACAGTCGGCCAGATACAAGAAAATGAAAATGGCGGCGTGGACACAGGCGGCGGTGATCGCAATACTTGGACAAAGACCCTGGTCGCGGCAGGCGTGATGGCAACGCTTGTGGCAGGCGCGGGCTGGTTGATGCTCGAGCAGCAACAAAGGGAGCGCGAAATCGCCGAGGCACGAACGGAAATGATCGCGCTATGCCGACCTATCGAGGCACGGCTGAATTCCTTAGAAGACACGCCATTCACAGAACACCCAGCATGGCAGGAAGCCGTCGATGAAATTGATGCGGCTTTAGCAATCGTGGAAGACAATTCCCGGATCTCTGATACCGAAGGTCATTGCCGCGCGGCAAGAGATCATATTTTCAAAGTCGAAACCGAAACTATCGCCGCTCAGCGCCGGGCACTTCAGGTAGAATTGGATTTCGCCCATGCGACCGGGGCCGCGCCTGCACTGAACCTCGCCGAGGCCGAGCAACTTGCAGTCGCAGAAACGCCGCAGGACGACCTCGTCGGCTTCGAGGTAATCCTACGCACTGAGACAGAGGCGCTGATCGCTCAACATAGCACGGAGCTGGAGGGGCGCGCGTCGGCCCTTCTGAATTATGTCGCCGATTTGCGCGGCCTCTGGTCCGTGCCGGCGGCGAATGATGCCACGTTGACTGCCGGCGACGCACTAATTTCGGCCTTGGAGAAAGCGCCCGGCGCGGCCCGCCTTAGGGCCGTCCACTTGGCCACAGACGCTCTGGCGGAAAGCGCGGCTGGGACGATATCCGCCGATATTAGCGAACGGGTCGGGGCGCTTGTAGCCGTCGCGGAGACCCTTGCCGCGGGTCTTGGCGAGACCGAGGATCTCATCGCCTTACGTGAAGCGATCGCGACCGCAGCCGAACCTCTACAGGCGCTTCCGTCGTTGGTCGCCACCCAAGAGCGTTACACCTCCGTGGTGGCGCTCGAAGCAAAGGCCGAGGCATTGCGCGCCAGCACCGAGGCGGCGCTGGCCGAGCTTTCGTCCCTGCGTGCACTCATCGACGAGATCGCAACTTCAGCCGAAGCCGAGGGCTACGGCGCCGACTTGGCGCTCTCCGAAATGCTCGACCAAGCCGCTCAACTTCCGAAACTTGCCCCGGCGTTACCCGAATGGCAGGATATCGCGGGCCGCATTGAGGACAGCGCCGGCGTGCTGAGCGCTGAATGGAGCGAGGGACGCGCTGCCTGCGCCCGGTTCCTCCAGGTCTTCGGCGAGCTTGAGGCTGAGGTCGCGAACCAGCCCGAGGAGGACACGCTGCGTGCCGCTGAATCGATAGCGCAAGCGATCACTAAGGGCGCGCAGGCTGGCCGTGACGGGTTCGAGCAGTGCATCGAAGCGATGCAAATGGTTCAGGTAGTCGCTGTCGCCGCACCGGCGCGGAAGCTTCTGCGGAACTTGGAGGACGCACGCAAAAAGGCCATCGCCTTCGGGGTCGACGACCGTGTGCCGCAATTCCAAGACTTGGAGTTGGCCTACGCGACACTCATCACGCGCGAGGAACCGGTGGACCAGAACAGCTTGTCGCGGCTGGAGCTAGATGTGCAGGCGGTGTCGGACGGCTATTCCGCCGCCGCCGACGCTCTAGCCAACGCCACGGCGCAGTTCGAACGTCTCAGTGTCGAGGAAGACGAGGAGCGCAGCCGCGCAGCCAGAATGGACTTAACCAGCCTATCAGTCTGGTCCGAAGGCCTATCAGCCTACCCGATGCCTGCTGACAATGATCCGTTCCAGGGCAATCCTCAGCTCCTCGCGCGGATCACGGCGATGCGCGACCTGATCGCTCGATTCGAACAAGGCGAATTTGTTCCGTGCGACCTTCGTGGGCACGAAATGATAGGTATCGTTGCGTCGGACCGCGACGTGAGCAACTTTATGGCAAGCCCGTTGGCCAGGGTCGCCTCGGCTGGCTATGTTCAGGCAGCGGGCCAGAGGCTGGCGGGGCACCACTGCCTTTCGCTGAGCCCCGTCACAATCGCGGATCTCCAGGCTTGGGCCACAAAGCTGCGCGCGACCGAACAGGAAAACCGGCGCCAGATTGAGGCGGCGCAGGTTGGGCCGGACGGAGTAGCAGTGAACACGAGCCACTACCTGGCCTCGCGTTATGTCGAGTTCCTGCGCCGCGACACCGGCCAAGTTGTCTGTGTGGCCCCAGCCGAGTTGACGCTTCAGGCGCTGGCCTCGGCCTCTGGCAGGCGGCTCCTGGGATCGGTGTCCGAGATTACAGGCAGCCGTTGCGACGATACGAGGGCAGGGCGAGGTCGGCTAGCCGTCATCGATCCCACAAACCCTGGTGCTGATCCGAGCTGCTGGCCTGAGAACGAACGCGCGCCTGGCGCAGGGTTCCGTGTCGCTATGGGCGATATCTGCAAGGGAGAATAAAATGAAACTAACTTCGCACCATCTGTTCGGCCGCCTTCGTGCTGTAATATGCGCAATGTCCCTCTTGTTGGCCGCGACCACTCTGACCGCGTCAGCGCAAGTGCGAAATCAGATGCCCGAGGGCAGAGAGGCTGAGGCCCTGCGCCAAGCTTACGCCAATCTAATGACCGGCGAATTTTCCGTGGCGGCGGCCGGCTACAAAGATATCGCGGTTCGCTATAGTAACACCGCCGCCGAACCGGTCGCTAGGCGCGGTGCGCTAGTGGCCGAGATCCTGATCTGGTCCCAGGACATCGCACAGGAAGAAGGCAATGCGGCAACCATGGCGCGGCTGCGGTCGCGGACCTTGCCTCAATCAATCCGTGAACTGCACGAAGAGGGTGTGATTGCGGAGGAGGAAGCCGCCTATTGGCAGGCCTTCATCGATACCAATGCTGATATCGCAGCGCTTGCGGCGACGCCCGACTTCGCCTTTCTCAGCCCCGACGCCTTTTCCGCAGCTGTCCTCGCGACCGCGCAGCGCTAGTCCCGACCGGATGCTTGTCCTATCGTGGCAGGTTGCTGTAGCAGCTCTTGCGTTGGCGATGGCGCTGAACGACGCGCGCCAATTCAAAGTACCAAACGCAATTCCGACGGGGTTGGCCGTACTATTTTTGCTCGCCGCTATTTCAATTTTTCCCTTCGAGCGGAGCCTGATTTCCGCCGCGACTGGAGCGGCGGTCATCACTGTAGGATTCGGACTATTCGTAGCGGACCTGCTGCCCGGCGGCGACGCAAAAGCGCTGGCGGCTGCCGCTCTGATCGTTGCGCCTTGGGACTGGGTGACAGTCCTGATCGCATTCTGGCTGATGACTTTGTTCTTAGGGTTGATTCTTCTATTCCAGGGTCGGGGGAAAAAGTCCCGCTTTCCGATGGGACTTCCGATCGGTCTGACATTGGCCGGTTACGCCTTGTCTACACCACCTTGACGGGACGAACAGTAGCGCGCAGGTGAAGTTGGACGGCACTGTAAAGTAAACGCGCATAAGGAGAGTGGGGCATTGGCCCTGCAATCACGCGACCTCTACGCCCGCGATGCTTCACCAATGGTTCATCGCGGCTTGACGGAGTTCCCGGAACTCAGCGGAGGTCATTTCGTGGCGGGGCAGATGGAACAGGTTGGCGATTGGGTCGTGGATAGAGACGAACCGCTGCAGATGTCCCGGCGTCTTGAACCCCTTCATGATCCGCTCTCGTCGTCGCACCGGTTGGTGCGAATTTTCACCACGGTTGTTCAGGCCCTTGTGAGACCGGTGCTCAATACCCGGCTCGATCTCCTTCTTCGCTGCCGAATATGAGCTCAGCTTGTCAGTAACCATGACGCGGGGAAGGCCGTGCTTTTTCGTAAGCGTCCGTTGAACCCGACCTAACGCGAGTGGTTAGGGTTGGCTAAGTGTCCACCATCGATAGTGGACACTTTGGAGCACTCTATGAGCAGGCGGAAGAAGCGGTTTTGGGCTGACGAAGAGAAGCGGGAGATTTGCGCACAGGCTGTGACGCCGGGGATGTCGGTTGCGCAGGTGGCGCGGCGGTATGCGGTCAATGCGAACCTTATTTTCAAATGGTTGAAGGACCCGCGTTTTGCGCCACGGGCCAATGATCCAGAACAAGAGACGACATTTCTGCCGATTGAGATCGAGGCTAATGTCGCCCACGAACCCGCATCAATTGACGTGCCAATGCCGTCTGTGTCGGCACCTCTATCTGCCAGCCGGGTTGATATCACCCTATCGGATGGGCGACGCCTTCTGATTGAAGGGCCGACCGCGCTGGCCTCTGTGGTCAGCTTGGTACAGGGACTGGCAGTTTGATCCCCGTCCCGAGCAACACGCGCATCTGGCTGGCGGCAGGTGTCACGGACATGCGGCGCGGGTTCAATACGTTGGCCGCGCAGGCTGAGAAAGTTTTGGAACTTGATCCCTATTCAGGGCACCTGTTTGTGTTCCGGGGACGGCGCGGTGATCTATTGAAGATCATCTGGTGGGATCCACAGGGTGCGTGCCTGTTCAGCAAGCGGTTGGAGAAGGGCCGCTTTGTGTGGCCCGCCGCCAAGGACGGCAAGGTCAGCGTCACGGCGGCGCAATTGTCGATGTTGCTGGAAGGGATCGACTGACGCATGCCGCAAAAGACATGGCGTCCGCTGAAGGTCGGATAGAGTAATAAATACAGCATCTTGATTGCTTTCGGGATTCACGTTTTGTCCCTGATCCACTATAGGATCGGCGATGCTGAAGGACCTCGATATCACCCCGGATGACCCTGCAGAACTGCGGGCCGTGAACCGTCTCCTCGCGGACGAGGTCAAATCGCAGGCGCTCTTGATCGAGAAGCTCAAGCATCAGCTTGCAGGCCAGAACCGTCATCGGTTTGGTGTGCGTTCCGAGAGTCTCGACCAGCTAAACCTGACCTTCGAAGAAGATGAGGCGATTGCCGAGGCAGCGGAAGAACAGGCCAAGCCTGCGCAACCAGCTCCTGAAGACAAGGCACCGCGCCAGCACAGCCGCAAGCCGCTGCCCGATCATCTGGACCGGCATGACGCAGTGCTGTCCCCGGGTGACGACTGCACGCGCTGCGGCGGCAAGCTGAAGACGCTCGGCGAGGATGTTACCGAAGAGCTTGAGTATGTGCCGGGCCGCTTCGTCGTGAACCGCATCGTCCGGCCCCGCAAAGCCTGCGCGGGCTGCGAAGCGATTGTCCAATCGCCGCTGCCATCTCGCCCTATCGAGCGGGGAAGACCTGGCCCTGGCCTTTTGGCGCATGTTCTGGTCAGCAAATACGCCGATCATGTGCCGCTCTATCGCCAAAGCCAGATCTATTCCCGCGAAGGGATCGATCTGGATCGTTCGACGATGGCCGATTGGGTTGGCCGATCGACGGCGCTGCTGGACCCACTGGCCGATGAGATCGGACGGATTGTCCGGCGCGGCGAAGCCCTCTTTGCCGACGATACGCCTGTGAAGATGCAAGCGCCGGGCCAAAAGAAGACCAAGACGGCACGCGTCTGGACCTATGTGCGCGATGAGCGACCCTGGTCGGGATCATCGCCACCCTGCGCGTGGTATCAGTTCACCATTGATCGTAAAGGCGAACATCCGGTCAGCCATCTTGCAGACTACAAGGGCTGGGTCCACGCTGATGGATACTCCGGCTTCAACGGGCTGTTCGGCGAGAACAAGGCGGGTGAGATGGCCTGCGTGGCCCATGTCAGGCGTAAGTTTGTGGATGTCTTCGCATCCCAGGGCAACGCCATTGCCGAGGAAGCGATCCGGCGGATCGCTGAACTCTACACCGTGGAGAAAGACGCGCGTGGCAAATCGCCCGAAGAACGTATCGCGCTGCGGCAATCCCGATCAAAACCGATCTTCGATGACCTGGAAGC
>NZ_VFSV01000024.1 GCF_007004065.1 Palleronia caenipelagi
GCCCATCCTGCCAGATCTCCTGGACCAAATCCCGTCTGACGAAGAGATCGGTTCCGTGACGGCAGATGGCGCCTACGACACACGCAAGTGCCACGAGGCAATCGCTGCCCGTTGTGCCGCTGCGATCATCCCGCCCCGCAAGAACGCCAAGCCTTGGAAACCAACGAGCCCCGGAGCCATTGCCCGCAATGAGGCACTGCGCGCGTCCAAATATTTGGGTCGTGCCATCTGGCGACGATGGTCTGGCTACCACCGCCGGAGCCGGGTCGAGAGCAAGATGAACTGCATCAAGCTGCTCGGCCAATCCCTCATGGCCCGAGACTTCGACCGCCAGGTCGCCGGTCTGCAAGTTCGTATCGCCGTGCTGAACGGCTACACCGCGCTCGGCGCACCCATGACTGTAGCCGTAAGATAGGTCCGTCCGGGGAAAGGGGAACCGCGCTCAGACCCCGATTTGTGCAACAGCGCCCCATAAAACTGAAAACAGCTGTCTAAACCCTACGACTGGACCCCATTGAAACGGGGGAGATTACCTTGGCAGCCGCGAAAAGCTTTCGACAAAGCCTGTTGTTTGACGAAACAGTATACCGAAAAGCACCTTCATCATGAGACAAACTTGGATCGCTGTGTCCCTGAACTCGCGCTGCCACCCGCGCCTCCCCATCGGAGCACCACGCCATAGCATCCTAGGATCAAACCAGATCGATAGACAACCGCGCAGCTTTTGCGCGTCGGCCATTGTGATCAACCCAATTGAGCATCGATGGCCAACTGTACAAAGCCCAGTTTCGGGTCTTGTATCTTGTAGGCGACCAACTGCTCATACAAGTCAGCTGCCACGCTCGACTCAACAGAAGAAACCCACACCCCATTTGTGCAACAAAGCTCGGTCAGTTCAAAAGCTAAAGTGGCAGTTCGGTTGTTTCCCGCACGCGCTTGAGAGCGAAGCTCGACTGCATCTGCGCGACGCCCGGCAGGCGGGCGAGTTTGCTGCGATGAAGGTTACCGAAATCTTCGCTGTCGCGCACCACGACCTTCAGCAGATAATCCGCCGTTCCGGCCATCAGGTAACATTCCTGTACCTCGGGGATCCGGCGCACGGCGGCCTCGAAGGATTCGAGCACTTCATCTGACTGACCTGCCAGTGTGATCTCGACAAAGACCGTTGTCTTTCGCCCCAGAGCCGCCCGGTCGAGCAGCGCCACGTAGCTCGAAATCGCCCCCTCCCGCTCCAGCCGCGCGACGCGGCGATGGCAGGCGGAGGGGCTGAGGCTGACCTGCTCCGACAGTTCCGCGTTGGTGAGTCTCCCGCTCCTCTGAAGCTGCCGGAGGATTCGAAGATCTGTCTCGTCAAGGCTCAACATTTTGCAAGATCCTTCGAATAAATAAAATTATTGTCGACGATCATTCATCACCAGCGTCAAATCCGCAAGACCTTTGCAAAGCTCTTGTCACAGGCCTTTGCTATAACGGCGTCAACACCAGTGGAGGATCCCCAAATGAAAATCGGTTGCCCGACAGAAATCAAAGCACAGGAATTCCGGGTTGGCCTGACCCCCCCGGCCGCCGCCGAAGCGGTCGCCCACGGCCACGAGGTCATCGTTCAGCAAGGCGCAGGCGATGGCGCGGGCTTTACGGATGACGATTACCGCAACGCCGGTGCCGGGATAGTTGATACCGCCGATGAGATTTTTGCCGCCGCCGATATGGTGGTGAAGGTCAAGGAGCCGCAGGCTGTCGAGCGCAAGATGCTGCGCGAGGGTCAGCTCCTGTTCACCTATCTTCACCTTGCCCCCGATGTACCCCAGACCGAGGACCTGCTGGCCTCGGGTGCCACCTGCATCGCCTACGAGACCGTCACCGATCGCTCCGGCGGCCTGCCCCTGCTGGCCCCCATGTCCGAGGTCGCGGGTCGTCTTGCGCCGCAGATGGGCGCCTATACGTTGCAAAAGGCCAATGGCGGCCGCGGTGTACTCATGGGCGGCGTGCCCGGTGTGTTCCCGGCCCATGTGGTGGTGATCGGCGGTGGTGTCGTCGGAACCAATGCGGCGCGGATCGCCGCCGGGATGGGCGCCGACGTGACGGTGCTCGACCGCTCCCTGCCGCGTCTGCGCTACCTCGACGATGTGTTCGGAGGCCAGTTCAAGACCGGCTACGCGTCGAAGACCTACACCGCCGAGATGGTGGCCGAGGCCGATATGGTGATCGGCGCGGTGCTGGTCCCCGGCGCCTCCGCGCCCAAGCTCATCAGCCGCGCACAGCTCTCGGACATGCAGCCCGGCGCAGTGCTCGTTGACGTGGCCATCGATCAAGGCGGTTGCTTTGAGACGTCGAAAGCCACGACCCATCAGGATCCGAGCTTCGAGGTGGATGGCATCATGCATTACTGCGTGGCCAACATGCCCGGGGCCGTGCCGCGTACCTCGACCCAGGCCCTGAGCAACGCGACCATGCCGTTCATGCTGGCGCTGGCCGATAAGGGCTGGAAGAAAGCCTGTCAGGACGACCCCCATCTGGCTGCGGGCCTGAACGTTCATGCGGGTCAGCTGACGAACCTGCCCGTCGGTGAGGCGCAGAACCGCGACGCGGTGGAGCCGTCTGCGGTCCTCTGATCGAGTTTCAGGAAAACGCCCCCTTCATCGTCCGAAGATAAGCCACTGGCTTGATGGATGGGGGCGTTGCCGTCGCAACGACGGCTGCGAAGCGGGACGGGCTGGTGTCCGCCCCCTTCAATTTAAAACTGGCCTCTCGCGGTGCGAGGGGCCCTTTTCGTCAGATCGCGGCGCGGATCGCGGCCATGTTCTGGCCGTAGATCTCCGGCTGATCCACTGACCCGCCCCGGAACACGGCGGAACCTGCGACCAGCACATCTGCACCGGCCTCTACAACGAGGGGCGCCGTGGTGGGGTCCACGCCGCCGTCGATCTCGATATGCACCGGGCGGTCGCCGATCATCTGGCGCAGGGTGCGGATCTTTGCGGTCATGTCGAGGAACTTCTGCCCGCCAAAACCCGGGTTCACCGTCATCACGCAGATCAGGTCGGTGAGGTCCAGAAGATGCGCGACGGCCTCTGCAGGGGTGCCGGGGTTCAGGGCGACACCGGCCTTCATGCCAGCCGCACGAATCGCTTGCAGGGTCCGGTGGATATGGGGTCCGGCCTCCACGTGGGCGGTCAGGACGTCCGCGCCGGCCTCGGCATAGGCGTCGATATAGGGGTCCACGGGCGCGATCATCAGGTGCACGTCCATGACGGTTTTCACATGGGGGCGGAAGGCTTTGACCGCCATCGGGCCGAAGGTCAAATTCGGGACAAAATGCCCGTCCATCACATCCACATGCACCCAGTCGGCGCCCTGATCCTCAATGGCGCGGATCTCTGCACCAAAATTGGCGAAATCGGCGGAGAGAATCGACGGGGCGATCTTGATCGAACGGTCCATGGGGCAGCCTTTCCGTGTCAGCGCGTGGGTCCGCCCGTGCCATGGAGCAGGGCGGGCCGCAGGTCAATCGCTTCGACGGGTCAGGCGGATTTGAAGCCGCGCAGCACGCGCCGCGTGGCCTCGACCAGGGGATCGTGGGTTTCCGACAGGATCTGCACCCGGTCAAAGCGGTCCGGGTCGCGGGCCACGGCGTCGCGCAGGGCGTGGCCAAAGGCCATGCGGAGCTCAGTGCCGATGTTGAATTTGCAGATCTTCGAACTGCGGGCGAGCATCGTGCGCTGCGCGTCGGGCACGCCGGAGCCGCCATGAATGACCAGCGGCACGTCGGTCACCGCCTCGATGGCGCGGATGCGCGCCTCATCAAGCCCCTCCGACCGCTCCTGTTGCAGATGCACATTGCCCACCGAGACGGCCATGGCGTCTACCCCGGTCTCCCGGGCGAATCGCGCGGCTTCCTCGGGATCCGTCCCGGCCGATTCAGCGCCGCCGGAATAGCCGACAAAGCCGATCTCACCTTCGCACGATATCCCGGCGCTGTGGGCCAGTTCTGCGATGCGGGCGGTCTCGTCGATGTTCTGGGACAGAGGCTTTTGCGAGCCGTCGAACATCAGCGAGGTGAACCCGCTATCGAGCGCCTCTTGGCACTCGTCGAAGCTGTAGCCGTGATCGAGATGGGCGACCACCGGGACGCTGGCGCCCTCGGCCAGATGACGGAACATCTTGCCCAGAACCGGCAAGGGCGTGTGCTTGCGGCAGGAGGGACCAGCCTGAAGGATCACCGGCACCCCCTCCGCCTCGGCGGCGGCCACATAGGCGCGCATGTCTTCCCAGCCCAGCGTCACCAGACCGCCCACGGCATAGCCCCCGCTCAGGGCCGGTTGCAGCACATCGGAGAGGGTTGCGAGTGTCATTTGAACTTGGCCACCATGTCCTTGATCCCGGGGATCGTTTCCACCTGATAGGCGTGGGTCGGCTGAAAATACTGCACCAGCGAACGCTGCGACAGGCCGCCCAGAATGGTGAAGTAATACATCTCATAGCCCGGCAGTACGCAGCAGGGATGGTAGCCGTTATCGATCACAATCGTGGAGCCATCGACGATGTGATAGGCGTCGCCGGGCCTGTTATCCTCGCGCTGGAGCATTTGCAGCCCGGAGCCGTGATTGGGCCGAAAGCGGAAATTATAGGTCTCGTCATGGCGCGTCTCGTCGGGCAGGCGGTCGGTGTCGTGTTTATGCGACGGAAAGCCCGACCAGCCGCCCTGACCGACGGTATACAGTTCGGAAACCAATAGGCGGCCCACCTTGTCATGCTGTTTCTGACCGAGGATGTGTTTGATCTTGCGGTGGGTTTTCGTGTCGTCGGAGCCGTACTGCACCAGATCGATGCCATCGGCGCGCACGTCGAACGGCTCCAGCACGGTGTCATATTTCGCCCCGGCCACGAAGACTTCGGCGGCGTCGCTGACACAGACCATCCGCGCCTTGGCGCCGGAGGGGATGTAGACGCCCTCGGGCTCGCCATCCCACACATCGACGCCGCGATTGCCCAGGCTGGAAAAGGACACGCCCTCGACCGCCACATCCACGGTGCCGGTGGCGGGCACGATGCAGGTCTCATAGCCCGGCACCTGATAGTCAAACGCCTGACCCTTCGTAAGTTTCACGATATTAAAGTAATTCAGCGGCACCCGTGCATCATCGGCATCGACGATGGCGGCGTTCTGGTTGTCATAGGGGGGGATATGCATGGTCGGAACCTCTTGTCACAGGGCGCTCACCGGACCGGGGTGGTCGGCGAGGAATTGATCGAGTTGGGCGGTTGTGGGCATGGAGGGCGCGCAGCCCGGTTGCGAGACGACGATGGAGGCACAGGCCGAGCCGCGCAGGATCGCGTCGCGTAACTCGCGCCCCTCGGCGATCCCGGCCAGCAGCCCGGAGATAAAGCTGTCGCCCGCGCCGTTCGGCTTCACCGGCGTGACGGGGTAGATGCCGGTGTGGATCTCCTGCCCGTCATAGAAGGTCACGGCGCCTTTTTCGCCCATCTTGTAGATGACCATCCGGCCTGCCGTCTCGGCGAGGGCCTGCGCCTTGGCCAGCCCCTTGTCGATGCCGCCCGCCATGAAGCCGAACTCCTCGTCATTGCCGACGATCAGATCGCTGGCCTCGCCCGCGCGGGTCAGCACATCTGCGGCGACCTCGGCAGAGGGCCAGGAATAGGGGCGGTAGTCGATGTCGAAAATCACCGGCTTGCCTGCCGCTTTCATGTTGTCGAACGCGCGGAAGGTGGCGCCGCGCGAGGGCTCCGCGGCAAAGACCGTACCCGCGGTGATCACCGCCCCATAAGCGGCATAGTCGACCCGGTCCACGTCGTCTTCGGTTACCTGAAAATCCACCGCGTTGTTGCGGTAGATCACCAGCTGGAAATCCTCTATCTTGCTCTCATAGACCGCGAGCGAGGTGCGGTATTCGCCGCCGAGCGCGCGAATATAGCGGGTATCGACACCGTAATGCTCCAGCCGGTTGACGCAGAATCGCCCTACCGCGTCGTCAGAAACCGAGGTGACCAGCGCCGAACGCCCGCCGAGCTTGCACAGGCCCGCGCAGATATTGGCCGAGGAGCCGCCGAGATCCGCCCGGAAACTCTCCGCGTGATCGGCGGCGGTGCCCGGAGGGTCGGCATACATGTCCATTCCGGCCCGCCCAAAAACGACAAAGTTGTTTTCGCGGATGCCCTCCATCAGACCTGTCATTATGCTGCCTCCCTGCGGGTTGTCGCTTGCGCGGTGATCTGGCACAGGATAGAAAGTTTGCAACCGGTTGCAAACAAAAAGTCCGGCGACCTGAGATCTGAGGGGAGAAGCTTGGTGACGATCAGAATTGGGAATGCACCCTGTTCATGGGGTGTGGAGTTCGCGAATGACCCGAGAAACCCCGACTGGCGGACGGTTCTCGCGGAATGTGCCGGGGCCGGCTATCGCGGAATCGAGCTGGGACCAGTGGGCTACATGCCCGAAGATCCGGCGGTGCTGGGTGAGGCTCTGGCCGAGCATGAGCTGGAGTTGATCGGTGGCGTGGTGTTCCGCCCGTTCCACGATCCCGAAGCTTGGGATGACGTTCTGGACGGCACCCACCGCACCTGCCGCGCGCTGCGGAGCCATGGGGCCAGCCATCTGGTGCTGATCGATTCGATCTCCCCCCGCCGCGCACCCACCGCAGGTCGCGCCGATGAGGCCGAGCAGATGGACGCCGCCGAGTGGACCGCATTTCGCGACCGCATCGCCGAGGCCGCGCGGATCGCGGTGGAAGAATACGGGTTGATCGCCTCGATCCACGCCCATGCAGCAGGATTCATCGACTTCGAGCCCGAGCTGGAACGGCTGCTGGATGAGGTGGATGAGCGGCTTCTGAAGATCTGCTTTGACACCGGCCACCACTCCTATGCGGGCTTCGATCCTGTGGCCTTCATGAAGCGCCATGTGGGCCGGATTTCCTACATGCACTTCAAGGATATCGATCCGAAGATCAAAGAACAGGTGATCGCCGAGCGCACCGGGTTTTACGATGCCTGCGGGCAGGGAATTTTCTGCAATCTCGGTCAGGGAGATGTGGATTTTCCCGCAGTCCGTCAGGTGCTTCTGGATGCGGGTTTCAAAGGCTGGTGCACGGTCGAGCAGGATTGCGATCCGACCCTGCCGGGCAGTCCGATAGAGGATGCGCGCGCCAATCGCGACTATCTGGAGAGCGTCGGTTTCGAGCGGGGAGATCAGGCATGATGAAGCTGCAATGGGGCATGATCGGTGGCGGCGAAGGCAGCCAGATCGGTCCGGCGCACCGTCTGGGCGCGGGTCTCGACGGGGCGTTTGAGTTCGCCGCCGGTGCGCTTGATCACCGGCCCAAGGAAGGCCGCGCCTATGGTCAGCGGCTGGGTCTGGCCGGCGATCGCGCCTATGGCAACTGGCAGGAGATGCTGGAGGGCGAGCGAAGCCGCGAAGATCGTGTCGATCTGGTCACTGTCGCCACGCCCAATGCGACGCATTTCGAGATCACGCGGGAGTTCCTCAAGGCAGGCTTTCACGTACTCTGTGAAAAACCGATGACCATGACCGTCGAAGAGGGCGAAGAGATCGTTCGGATCACCCGCGACACGGGCCGGATCTGCGCGGTGAATTACGGCTATACGGGCTATTCACTGGTGCGGCACATGCGCGCCATGGTCGCCCGCGGCGATCTGGGCAAGGTCCGGCTGGTGAAGGCCGAGTTCGCCCATGGTCATCATGCCGACGCCGCCGACGCCGATAACCCGCGCGTGCGCTGGCGCTATGACCCGGCGCAGGCAGGGGTCTCGGCGCAATTTGCCGATTGCGGTATCCATGCGCTGCATATGGCGAGCTTTGTCACCGGTCAGGAGGTCACGCGCCTCTCGGCGGACACGGTCTCCTGCATCGAGAGCCGTGAGCTCGAAGATGATGCGATGGTGAATTTCCGTATGGATGGCGGGGCTGTGGGGCGGCTCTGGACGTCTTCGGTGGCTATCGGGCGGCAGCACGGTCTGACGATACAGGTCTTTGGTGAAAAAGGCGGTTTGCGCTGGGCGCAGGAGCATCCGAACCAGCTCTACTGGATGCCTCTGGGCGAGCGCTTGCAGGTGATCGAGCGGGGCGAGGCGAACCTGTCGCCCGAAGCGGACCGCTCGACCCGCGTCACCATCGGCCATGCCGAGGGGATGCCGCTGGCCTTTGCCAATATCTACAGCGATCTGGCCGAGGCGATCCGGGCGCGCAAGGACGGCCGCGAGATGGATCCCGCCGCTGATCTCTACCCCCGGGCCGAGGATGGCTTGCGCTCCATGGCGGCTGTGTTTGCCGTGGCGCAATCGGGCAAGGAAGACGGCGCGTGGCTCGACGCCCGCCCGCCGATGTTCCGCTAGATCCGCCTAGGACAGGCGCGGGCGCAGGGTCGCCCGCTCCACCACGTCGCAGGGAAAGAGCCGGCAATCGGGCGCGGTGACCTCGCCCTCCAGCATCCCAACCATCAGGCTCAGCGAGGCCTGAATGATCTCGGCGATGGGCTGGCGGATTGTTGTCAGACCGATATTCTGCCAGCCCGCCATTTCCATATCATTCAGCCCGATCAGCCCGATATCCCCGGGCACGGACAGCCCCGAGTCTGTCACTGCGCTGAGCGCCCCGATCGACAGCACGTCATCCCCGCAAAAATAGACCTCGGCCGGGGTGTCTTGCAGCAGGCGCTGCATCTCCGCCCGACCGGCGGCAAAACTATAGGCCTCGGCAAAGCTCTGGCTGAGGGTCACACCGTCGTGGCCTGCGAGTTCACCGGCGAAACCTTGCAAACGATCCCGCGTTGATGTGGCGCTTTCCGGCCCGCCCAGAAAGCCAACCCGGCGGTAGCCCCGGGCCAGCAACTCCCGCGCGGCCATCCGACCGCATTCGACGTTGTCGATGCCGACCACGTGGACTGGTGGCGCGTCAGTTGCGCGGCCAAAGCTGTGCACCACGGGGATGCCCGCCTCGGCGAAAGCGCGGGCGAAATCGGGGGGCAGGGTGGAGGAGGCCACGATCACCCCGTCAACGGAGTATTGACGCAGAAGCTGGACCGAGCTGTCTGGACGGGTCTCGTCGGTGAGATTCACCAACAGGGGCCGATAGCCGCGATCCTGCAAGCCTCTGGTAAAGAGGTCGAACACTTCCAGAAAGATCGGGTTATGAAAGTTGTTGGCCACGAGGCCGATCATCCGCGTCTGGCCGGTGGTCAGGCTGCTCGCCAGCGCGTTGGGGCTGTAGCCCAGCTCTGCCGCCGCCGCTTCGACCCGCTGGCGCATGGCGGGGGAGACGGAGGCTCCGGGGGTGAACGTTCGCGACACCGCCGAGCTCGACACGCCCGCCGCCCGGGCGACATCCTTCAGGGTCACACGCACGGGCTGGCATCCTCCTTGGGGGTCAATCGCGCGGACTATCCCCCTTTGGCCGGGCTTTTGCAACTGGTTGCAAAGCGTCTCAGACCCGGTGGCCCCAGAGATCGTATTCGCCGGCCTCATCCACCTCGACTTCGACGAAATCGCCGGGGCTCAGCCCGTCATAATCTTCGTCGATATAGAGGTGGCCATCGATTTCGGGCGCGTCGGCGGTGGTGCGACAGGTGGCGGCTTCGTCGTCCACCTCGTCCACCAGAACGGTCATGCGCTGGCCGACCTTCGCCTCCAGTTTCGCCTCGGAGATCGCTTGTGCTTTCTCCATGAACCGCTCCCAGCGCTCCTGCTTCAGCTCCGGCGCGACATGGTCAGGCAGGGCATTCGAGCGCGCACCGTCCACGTTTTCGTACTGAAAGCACCCGACCCGGTCGAGCTGAGCCTCGTCCATCCAGTCGAGCAGGTATTGGAACTCTGCTTCGGTCTCGCCGGGATAGCCGACGATGAAGGTCGAGCGCAGGGTCAGATCCGGGCAATCCGCGCGCCATGCGGCGATTTCGTCCAGCGTCCGGGCGCTGGCGGCGGGGCGGGCCATACGCTTCAGGACGTCCGGGTGGGCGTGCTGGAACGGGATATCAAGATAGGGCAGGAGCCCAGAGGACGGATCGGCCATCATCGGGATCAGCTCGCGCACGTGGGGGTAGGGGTAGACGTAGTGCAGCCGCACCCACGCGCCGAGCGTGCCAAGGTCGCGGGCCAGATCGAGGATCGGTGCCTTCGCCTCGCGGTCCTTCCAGTCGGTGCCAAAGGCAGAGGTGTCCTGGCTGATGACCAACAGTTCCCGCACGCCCGCGCCGACCAGCCGCTCTGCCTCCCGCATCACCGCCGCGTGGGGTCGTGAGGCGAGGCGGCCGCGCATGTCGGGGATGATGCAGAATTTGCACTTATGGTTACAGCCCTCGGAGATCTTCAGATAGCTGTAATGGCGGGGCGTCAGGCTGATCCCGCGTGCGGGCAAAAGGTCCACGAAGGGGTCGGGATCCGGCGGCACGGCGGCGTGGACCGCATCAAGCACCTGTTCGTATTGATGCGGGCCGGTGACGGCGAGAACCTTCGGATGCGCGCCGGTGATATAATCGGGCTCGGCCCCGAGACAGCCGGTGACGATGACCTTGCCGTTCTCCTGAAGAGCTTCGCCGATGGCCTCAAGACTCTCGGCCTTGGCCGAGTCGAGGAAACCGCAGGTGTTCACGATCACTGCATCGGCGCCGTCATAGCTGGCCGAGATGTCGTAGCCCTCGGCGCGCAGACGGGTCAGGATGCGCTCGCTGTCCACCAGCGCCTTGGGGCAGCCGAGGGAGACCATACCGATCGAGGGCTGTCCCTCCCGGCGGTCAGAGGAGGTCACAAGCTGCGCCTGAGCGCGGTCGGGGCGGAGATCTGGCGGGTTCGTGGACATTGGGCGGATATACGCTTGTTTTTTCGCCACGCAAGGCATCGGTGCTTGCGCGCGCTTGCGGTGTTGCGGAAGTCTGCGGGCATGAGACACGTTCTGATCCTCCTTCTTGTGCTGCAAGCCTGCGGGTCTGGCGGCAGCGATGCACCCCGCAACACCGCGGAACCTTCACCGGCCAGCGGCGACGTCTCGCGCGGCTTGTATCCCGGTGAGACCCCGCAGATGAGGGTGCTCGTGAACGAGTATGCAGATCGCTATGGCGTGCCGCGCAGCCTTGTGCACCGCGTTATCCAGCGCGAAAGCGACTATCGTCCCGAGGCGCGAAATGGGCCGTATTATGGGCTGATGCAGATCCTGCCCCAGACTGCGCAAACCATGGGCTTTCGGGGCCGACCTTCTGATCTTCTGGATGCAGAGACCAACCTGACATACGCGGTGAAGTATCTGCGCGGGGCGTGGCTGGTCTCGGGCGGGGACGAGGCGGATGCTGTGGGCTGGTACGCGCGCGGCTATTACTACGAGGCCAAGAAGCAGTGCCGGCTGGTCGAGACGGGTCTCAACGACCGCGAAACCGCCCGGCACTGTCGCTGAGCAGAGCGATCAGGCGTCCCGCCAGCCCGGCGCGCATGCGACCACGGTTGCGAATTTCCACTGCCCGTCGATCCGGCGCAAAACGTAGTGAGCGTCCATCACATCGACCGGAGTGCCGTCTTTTTGCAAGCGTCGGACGTCCCGGACGTCAAGAATAGCCAGATTGTCGTTGCAGCGCGTGACCGTCATCTCGCCGATCTCGCTATGGCTATAGCCGTCTGCTTCCAGCTTCGCGAATAGGGACTCGAGGAATGCGGTGAACACCTGCCGGTTGCTCAGGACAGCATCACCATCAGGTTGCACGAAAAAGGCCGGCTCGGTGTAGCAGTCTGCCACTCCCGCAAAGTCACGCCCGTTCCAGCGCTGCAAATAGGTCGCGTAAAACTCGGCGACTTCCGTTTCCAGATCGGATTGCATTCACAGCTCCTGTTCGCCTGAAAATTTTCGCGCCCGAGTTGCCAGAATGGCGGCGGAACAAAGGTTCCGCGCGCCGGTTGGGGGCGGGCATGGAGGACAGCCTGAAACGTGTAGTACCCCCAGTCCGCCCCCCTTGGTCTGAAAGGTACCCTTACATCTCGGGCATATAGAACATGCCTTCGGGCAGTTCGGTTGCTTTGCCCACCAGCGCCTCGCCGCCCAGGTCCCGCATGAGCTTCAGGGTCTTGTCAGCCGAGTCGAGATCCACCTCCAGCGTTTCTGGAATGCCCAGACGGAACCCTTCGATCAGGGTCTCGAACTCCGCATCATCGGCGGCGTTCATCAACGGGCGCAGGGGCTCCCACGCGGCGTCATCATTGGCCAGCATATCCTTGGCGGCGCGGCTCGCGGCGATCAGGCCTTTGACAGCGTCGGGATGCTTTTCAACGGTCTCCTCGCGCAGCACGTAGCCGAGATAGGGCATGTCGGGGTCGAGCCCCAGCGCCTCTGCGGCGGTGGCAACGTCGATCAGGACCTTCTGCCCGTCTGCGACCATGCGGGCGAGGAAGTGCCAGTAGTTGATCGCGCCGTCGAGGTCACCCGCGAGGGCTTGCTCCAGAATTTCCGGCGGTGAGCCGTAGACCTGCTGGGTCTGGCCGACCAGATCCATGCCGAATTCTTTTTGAGCGTAGGCCTGAAGGAGCAACCAGCTCTTGTCCAACTCGCCGCCGGCAATGCCGATTTTACCATCGGCCAGATCGGTGATGTCTTCGGCCTCGCTGTCGGCGGGGACGACCACGCCGCCGATGGCCTTGGAATAGGGGATGAACACAAAGTCATGACCTGCCGCGCGTTGCCGTGCGACCCAGAGCCAATCAGAGACGATGATATCGGTATCGCCATTCTCCAGCGCGGCATCGCTGTCCTCGCCGCGCGGACGCTTCGAGACTTCGAGATCGAAGCCGTTCTGGGCGTCCAGTTCGTTCTCGGTGATCGTGGTGATTTCCCAGTTCACCGTGCCCGATTCGAGCAGGGAAATGCGCAGCGACGGCATGTCCTCGGCCAGCAGCGGAGTTGTCCAGATCATCAGCGCAGCGGTGGCGGCGAAAGTCGGTTTCAAAAGCATGAGATCCCTCGGTTGAATTCCGATTGAAGACGTAGCCCGATGCGCAGCGCGCTCCAGCGCGCGAGCAACAAAATCTATCACTCGATCTGTCATTTTTTCGAAACTGTGGGAGATGTTGGCTGATGGAGCGGGCGATGAGATTCGAACTCACGACCCTTACCTTGGCAAGGTAATGCTCTACCCCTGAGCTACGCCCGCCCGTCAGCTATGTCATCCCGATGGAGCGGGCGATGAGATTCGAACTCACGACCCTTACCTTGGCAAGGTAATGCTCTACCCCTGAGCTACGCCCGCGCTGCCATCGGATGAGGCGCGTTTAGACAAGCTCTCGGGGGGATGCAAGAGAGCGCGTGCGAATTTTCTGCGAAAATTCATTCCCCGAAGCTGCCATCATATTTTCCCGCGTAACGATGGAGCGGAGCGCGAATTTTTGTAGAAAACTCGGCCCCGCCCGTTCCGTTCATGCGAGTTCGACCAACAGGTCTTTGGCGTCGATCTGACTGCCGACAGACACATGGACAGCCTTCACTGTGGCGTCCCGTTCGGCATAGAGACCCGTCTCCATCTTCATCGCCTCGACGGTCAGGAGCAGATCGCCTCGCTTGACCTCCTTGCCGGGTTCCACGGCGATGGAGGCAACGATTCCCGGCATCGGAGCGCCCACATGGTTCGCGTTGCCTGGCTCCGCTTTGGGACGGATCGCCGCGGCGCCGCCCTCTGTCCGGTTCGGCACGATCGAGACGCGTGGTTGGCCGTTCAGTTCAAAGAACACCCGCACCTGCCCGTCGTCTCGCGTATCGCCGATGGCCTGGCAGCGGACCTCCAGCGTCTTGCCCGGATCGATCTCGGCCGAGATCTCCTCGCCCGGTTTCATCCCGTAAAAGAACGTCTGCGTCGGCAGGGTCCGCACGGGGCCGTAATCCTCGTGCCGGGTGCGGTAATCGATGAAGACCTTGGGATACATCAGATAGCCGAACAGGTCTTCGTCGTCGATCTCGACGCCGCCGCACTTCGCCGAGGCTTCCTTGCGCGCTGCTTCCAGATCTACAGGGGGCAGGTGCTTGCCCGGGCGGTCAGTGATGGGGGTCTCCCCCTTCAGGATCTTGGTCTGAAGCGCCTCGGGCCAGCCGCCGGGGGGCTGCCCAAGAGAGCCGTGCATCATCTCCACCACCGACTCGGGGAAGCTCACATCCAACGAAGGATCCTCGACCTGCGCGCGCGTCAGCCCCTGGGCCACCATCATCAGCGCCATGTCCCCGACGACCTTCGACGAGGGGGTGACCTTTACGATGTCGCCGAACATCTGGTTCACCTCGGCATAGGTGTGGGCGACCTCGTGCCAGCGCTCCTCCAGCCCCATGGAGCGGGCCTGCGCCTTGAGGTTGGTGAACTGGCCGCCGGGCATTTCGTGGAGATAGACCTCAGAGGCGGGGGCCTGAAGGCCGCTCTCGAAGGCGGCGTAATGGGCGCGGACGGCTTCCCAGTAATTGGAGATCTCCCGGATCGCCTCGATATCAAGGCCCGTGTCGCGGTTCGAGCCTTTCAGCGCCTCGACCACGGTGCCGAGCGTCGCCTGACTGGTGTTGCCCGAGAGCGAATCCATGGCGCAGTCCACTGCATCCACACCTGCCTCGGCGGCGGCAATGATCGTCGCCGACGCAATGCCCGCCGTGTCGTGGGTGTGATAATGGATCGGCAGGCCGACCTCTTCTTTCAGGGCCTTGAAGAGGATCCGGGCAGCGGCTGGTTTCAGCAGCCCGGCCATATCCTTGACCCCCAGCACATGAGCGCCCGCGGCTTTCAGGTCATGGCCCATCTGGACGTAATATTGCAGGTCGTACTTGTCCCGCGCGGGGTTCTGGATGTCGCCGGTATAGCAGATGGTACCTTCGCAGACCTTGCCCGTCTCGATCACCGCATCCATAGCGACGCGCATATTCTCGACCCAGTTCAGGCTGTCGAAGACGCGGAACACATCGACGCCCGATTTCGCCGCCTGATGGACAAAGCCCTCGACCACGTTGTCGGGATAGTTCGTGTAGCCCACCCCGTTCGAGGCGCGCAGCAGCATCTGGGTCATCAGATTCGGCATGGCGGCGCGCAGATCGCGCAGGCGCTGCCATGGGCATTCCTGCAGGAACCGGTAAGCCACGTCGAAGGTCGCGCCGCCCCAACATTCCACCGAGAAGAGCTGCGGCAGCTTATGGGCATAGGCGGGGGCAACGCGGATCATGTCGATCGAGCGCATCCGCGTGGCCAGAAGGGATTGGTGCCCGTCGCGCATGGTGGTGTCGGTGATCAGCAAGTGCGGCTGGTCGAGCATCCACTGGGCCACCGCCTCGGCGCCCTGCTGCTCTAGGATCTGCCGGGTGCCATCGGGCGGTGCCGTGACCGGCGTTCGCGGCGCGATGGCCGGTTTCACGTCCGCCGCCGGCTTAGCCCGGCCCTGCGTTTCCGGATGCCCGTTCACCGTAATGTCGGCGATATATTTCAGCACCTTGGTTGCCCGGTCCCGGCGGGGGGTAAAGTCGAACAGCTCCGGCGTCTGGTCGATGAACTTCGTATGATACTCGTTCGACAAGAATGTCGGATGCCGCAGGAGGTTGATGACGAAATCGAGGTTGGTGGACACGCCCCGGATGCGGAATTCGCGCAAAGCGCGGTCCATCCGCTTGATGGCGGCCTCTGGAGTCGGCGCCCACGCGGTGACTTTCTCCAGGAGGGAATCGTAGAATCGCGTAACTACTGCGCCGGAGTAGGCGGTCCCGCCATCGAGCCGGATGCCCATGCCGGTGGCGCCGCGATAGGCGGTGATGCGGCCGTAATCGGGGATGAAGTTGTTGGTCGGGTCCTCGGTGGTGATGCGGCACTGGATCGCGTGGCCCGACAGCTCCACATCATATTGCGAGGCGACGCCGGTCGCGGTGCTGAGCGCCTTGCCCTCGGCGATGAGGATTTGGGCGCGGACGATGTCGATGCCAGTCACCTCTTCGGTCACCGTGTGTTCGACCTGCACACGGGGGTTCACCTCGATGAAGTAGAACTCGCCCGAATCCATATCCATCAGGAATTCGATGGTTCCGGCGCATTCATAGCCCACGTGCTCGGCGATCTTCTTGCCGAGATTGCAGAGCTTTTCACGCTGCGTTGCAGAGAGATACGGGGCAGGGGCGCGTTCGACGACCTTCTGGTTACGACGCTGGACCGAGCAATCCCGCTCCCAGAGGTGGTAGATATTGCCCTGCTTATCGCCGAGGATCTGGACCTCCACGTGGCGCGCGCGCTGGATCATCTTCTCCAGATAGCCCTCGCCATTACCGAAGGCCGAAATCGCCTCTCTCCGACCCTCCAGCACCTTTTCTTCCAGCTCGTCCGGCCCCATGATCGGGCGCATCCCGCGCCCGCCGCCGCCCCAGCTGGCCTTGAGCATCAGCGGATAACCGATCTCGTCGGCGGCCTTCCGGGCGACCTCCATGTCGTCGGTCAGAACGTCAGAGGCGGGGACAACCGGCACACCGGCGGCGATGGCGACCTGACGTGCGCTGGCCTTATCGCCCAGCTGCCGCATCGTCTCGGCTTTGGGTCCAATAAAGGTGATCCCGGCCTCAGTGCACGCATCCACAAACCCGGGGTTCTCGGACAGAAGGCCATAGCCTGGATGGATCGCATCGGCACCACATTCGAGCGCCACCCGGATCACCTCTTCGATGGAGAGATAGGCCTCCACGGGCCCGAGGCCCTGACCGATCTGATAGGCCTCATCCGCCTTGAAGCGGTGGAGCGACAGCTTGTCCTCCTCGGCATAGACGGCAACGGTCCGTTTCCCCAGCTCATTGGCGGCGCGCATCACCCGGATGGCGATCTCACCGCGATTGGCAATCAGGATCTTCTTGAAGTCGGTCATTTTGCCCCCGCGCAGTTATCTTTCGCAACTGTCCTACGAAGAAGATGCTGCACCTGCAATGCTATCGCTAACGAATGGCATTAATTTCAGCGAAATTTCTCCACATCCGTCAGCACCGCTTGCCTTGATGTCGTGCTGGCCCAAGGCATGCTCCGCTGGAATCAGCCATTCATGAACAATTCCCCCGCCAGACCCAGCCCGAACCCGGCGACCGCGCCGAGCGGCGGCAAAGTGTCATTCTCCAGCGGCACTTGCGGCGCGATATCCTGGAAGATCAGATAGAGAATGCCCCCTGCAGCTGCGCACATGAGTATGCCTGTGACCTGCGGCGCGCCTGAAAGGAACAGATAGCCGCCCACGGCGCAGAGCGGTCCCATCAACGCCAGCAGCGTAAACTTCCGCACCAGCCCCTCGTGACTGTCGTGACCTGCCTCTTCAGCCTCGTGATAGGCGTTGAATGCTTCGGGGACGTTTTGCAGGGCGATCAGCAGAGCCAGCAGCGGCGCGGCTTCCGGGCTGACCGAAAACAGCGCACCCATTGCGATGGCCTCGGGCACAAAATCCGACATCATCGCAAGAAACTGTGCCCCTTGTCCGCCGCGCCGCGCAATGGCGCCGTCTATGGCGCGCATCAGGATGGCTCCGGTCACAAAGCTCCCGAGCGCAATCCAGGGGCTGACCGGCTCTGCGCCCTGCGGAATCAGCACGAGAGCGACAGCGCTCAGCAGGGCGCCCGCGCCGAAGGCCACGATCGTGTGCCGCAACTCGCGTTCCTTCCAGTCGGGCAGGACGATTTTGAGACGGGCCAGTGCGGCGCCCACGGGAATCGACAAACCGGCGATAAGAGAAAACAGGAGGACCGAGATCATGTGGGAACCTATTAGGACACAGTCGCTCAACCCTTGCGGGTCAAAACGGAAAAAACGACCAGAACATTGACTGAACATCTGCTTTTCTTTGAGTTCGTCTCGCGTTAGGTTCGCCGCATGAGCAGTTTCGACGATCCCAACGCCATGTCACAGCCCTCTCTGGCCGCGCGCGCCATGGCCGCGCGCCCGGCGCCCTATCTTGATGAGCTGAACCCAGCGCAACGTGCGGCGGTCGAGGCGCTGGACGGGCCAGTGCTGATGCTGGCGGGCGCCGGTACCGGCAAAACCAAGGCCCTGACCGCCCGGATCGCACATCTGATGCAGACCGGACGGGCGCGACCCAACGAAATCCTCGCGGTGACTTTTACCAACAAGGCCGCGCGCGAGATGAAGGACCGGGTCGGGCGGCTCATGGGGCAGACGGTCGAGGGAATGCCTTGGCTGGGGACCTTTCACGCGATTTGTGTGAAGCTTCTGCGCCGTCATGCGGAACTGGTGGGACTGAAATCCAATTTCACGATTCTCGACACGGACGACCAGATCCGGCTGATGAAGCAGCTCATCATTGCCGAGAATATCGATGAGAAACGCTGGCCCGCGCGGCAACTGGCCGGGTTGATCGACCACTGGAAGAACCGCGCCTGGCGCCCCGATCAGGTTCCCGCGTCAGAGGCTTCGGCCTTCAATCATCGCGGCAGCGAGCTATACGACTACTATCAACAGCGCCTGAAGACACTTAACGCAGTCGATTTCGGCGATCTGCTGCTACACATGGTGACGATTTTCCAGAACCACCCGGATGTGCTGGAGCAATACCAGCGCTGGTTCCGCTATGTGCTGGTGGACGAATATCAGGACACCAATGTGGCCCAGTATCTCTGGCTGCGGCTGCTGGCCCAAGGACATAAAAACATTTGCTGCGTGGGCGATGACGATCAGTCGATCTATGGCTGGCGCGGCGCCGAAGTGGGCAATATTCTGCGGTTTGAAAAGGATTTTCCGGGCGCAAAGGTGGTGAGGCTGGAGCAGAATTACCGCTCCACCCCGCATATTCTTGCGGCCGCGTCGGCGGTGATCGACGCCAATCAGGGTCGGCTGGGCAAAACCCTCTGGACCGCTGCCGAAGACGGCGAAAAGGTCCGCCTCATCGGTCATTGGGATGGCGAGGAAGAGGCGCGCTGGATCGGCGAAGAAGTCGAATCGATGGCGCGGGGGACGCGGGGTCTGCGGCCCTTCAGCCTCGATGAGATGGCGATTCTGGTGCGTGCGTCACACCAGATGCGGGCCTTCGAGGATCGCTTTCTGACAATCGGTCTGCCTTACCGCGTCATCGGCGGTCCGCGATTCTATGAGCGGATGGAGATCCGCGACGCGATGGCCTATTTCCGTCTCGCCGTGAGCCCCGACGATGATCTGGCCTTTGAGCGGGTGGTGAACACACCAAAGCGTGGGCTGGGCGACAAGGCGCAGCAGAAAATCCAGATGACCGCTCGCAGCAACGGGGTGAGCCTCGTGGACGGGGCGCGGATTTTGCTGCAGGACAAAGGGCTTGGCGGCAAGGGCGGGGCCGAGTTGCGGGTGCTGGTCGATGCCATCGGGCGCTGGTCCGATCTGGCGCGCCAGCCGGAGCACAACCATATCGAACTGGCCGAGCAGATTCTCGACGAATCGGGCTACACCGCCCACTGGCAGAACGACAAGACGCCGGAGGCGCCGGGGCGGCTGGAGAACCTCAAGGAACTGGTCAAGGCGCTGGAGTCGTTTGAGAACCTGCAGGGGTTTCTCGAACATGTAGCGCTGATCATGGATAATGAGAGCGACGCGGGCGAGGCCAAGGTCTCGATTATGACACTCCACGCCGCCAAGGGTCTGGAGTTTCCCGCCGTGTTCCTGCCGGGCTGGGAGGATGGCTTGTTTCCGTCTCAACGCTCCATGGATGAAAGCGGCCTCAAGGGGTTAGAGGAAGAGCGCCGTCTGGCCTATGTGGGTATCACCCGGGCCGAGGAACTGGCGACGATTTCCTTTGCGGCGAACAGGCGGGTTTATGGCCAGTGGCAATCGGCGCTGCCCTCGCGCTTCATCGATGAATTGCCCGAAGCCCATGTGGATGTGCTGACCCCGCCCGGTCTCTATGGTGGCGGCTACGGCGCGGCTGGCATGGCGGCCTCGGCCTCTCCGCAGATCATGACGGCGGCGGAATCGGATCTGCAGGAGCGGGCCAGCCGGGCGGATGTTTATAACTCGCCGGGATGGAAACGCCTTCAGGCGCGCAGCCAGTCGCGCCCCATGAGCCAGCCCCGCGAGAGCCGCTCCATGGTCATTGATGCCGAAGCGATTTCGGCGTTCACCGCCGGGGACCGCGTGTTTCACACGAAATTCGGCTACGGCACTGTGATGGGTCTTGAGGGCGACAAGATCGACGTGGAGTTCGACAAGGCCGGGGGCAAAAAAGTCGTCGGCCGCTTCCTCGTCGCTGCGGCTGAGGCAGGCGACGTTCCGTTCTGATCTGACAGAGTGACAAAAGAAAATGACGGTGCCGGGGAGGAGGTCGGCACCGCCATCTTCGTTACGTCCGCAGGGAGGGAGGAGCGCGAACGTATTCGGGAAAAATGTGGCGGTGATGCCAGGGAGGAGGAGACACCACCGCCGTCATACGTCTGCCCAGGGAGGAGGAGGGGCAGGCGTAACCCGGTATTTTTGAGCGGTGACCCCCAGGGAGGAGGAGGGGCCACCGCCGCGATACACCCACCCAGGGAGGAGGAGGGGGCAGGCATATTCCGGTATTCTGTGGCGGTGACACCCAGGGAGGAGGAGGGGTGCCACCGATGAGATCAGGACGCCGAAGGGAGGAGGAAAGCGTCCCGAAACTGCGAATTACTTACGGTGCGATGCTTCCATAGCGATCGACTGGATCTGCGAGCGGTGAACGCCCAGATCATAAAGCTCCCGATCGCTGAGCATGGAGAGCTCGGCGAGCGTACGGCGATAGATGCGCCACGCATTGTAACGAGCGCGCAGATCGGTGAAGAAGTTGGAGCCGGAGTGACCGGCCTGAACGAAGCTTTGAGACAGTTCAGCCATTTTGAACCTCGGATGTTAGCGTTTGACACTGTGCCGGGCAGCGACACTGCCGTTGGCGTTGATCGGATATTTAGGCTTATTCTGCGGGTGCACAATCCATCCCGCCATCAATGCTGCTATGCAGCAAGCGCAATGCACCTGGCGCTGGTTGCGCTGTATCGCTCAGTGGCGTGCGCGGGGGGGGCGTTCGCCACCCCTCGGTGATTGGCAAAGGCAGGTTCTGCTCGGCGCCAAATTCGAATGTCGGCGAGGACCTTTGGGATTTCATGGAACGACGAGGATTCAGTGGGAAATTGGGGGAGTCGCGCTGTCTGCTCCTGCTCCCCTGTGCATTCGCCACAGTTTTGCCTGAATCCCTGAAAGAAAAATCTTGCTAGATGCAGGTCGAGGAGGGGCGCATTCTACCACATCTTGATCTCGGCGGGTCTGCGATCAAGATTCTGTGCTCTAAAAGCCGCAGGAGCTCGGAAGGGTCATGCTGATCCCATGAGATTTAGGTTGTTTCCCATGAATTCCCGTGGCATCCCTATATCTATCGAAAGGCAGCAGATACCGGCCAGTAGAGCCGGATCTCAAAAACAAAAACTGAGGCAGAAGCTTCATACAGGCACTCTACTAACTGCTTTTTCGATCATATCGGCAAGCGCGTGGGGCCATACCCCCAGGCAGTGCGCGCGGCCGGCCCCGGAAACGGGATTGACGGCGGCGATCCGGACAGTGGCAGCAGTTCGGGTCGCCGTTTTCCGTTTCCATACCACCAGAGAATCGATTGGGGGCGGGCAGGTCAAGGGGCGTTTTCAGTGGTCGACGTTTTTATCGGATCACACGAAAACAAGATCGACAGCAAAGGGCGTCTGTCGATCCCCGCCGATTTTCGTAAAATTCTTGATAAACGGGATCCGGACCGCGACGCAGAAGAGCTTCCGCGTTTTGTGCTGCTGTTCGGCGCAGGCTTTCGTGACTATCTCGAAGCCGTTCCCATGGCGCGGCTTGCGCAGGTTCATCGTCAGATAAAGCGCCTGCCCCCGGGCGATCCGCGACGCAAAGCGCTTGAGCGGCTCTACTATCAGGATGCACAGCGGTTCGTACTGGACGATACGGGCCGGATCGTGCTGCCTGCCCGTGCCCGCGCCGTCCTCGGCGGAGCCGAGCGGGCGCTCGTGGTGGGATGTGGTGAGATTTTCTACATCCAGCCCTTCACCGACGATTCCGATCCTCTGCCCGAAGCGGATTCGTCCATTGGCTACGATCCGGCGACCGATCCTTCGGCCTATCTGTCTGGCGATTTCGATGACGAGCCTGACCTGTGACCGATGCAGCGCCCCATATTCCGGTTCTCCTGAACCCGATCCTGCGCGCCTGTGCTCCGGTCTCTGGTGTCTGGGTGGACGGGACCTTTGGGGCGGGCGGGTATACGCGCGGCCTTCTCGCGGCGGGGGCCGAGCGCGTCATCGGCATCGACCGGGACCCATCCGTCTTTCCGATGGCCGCGAAATGGGCGGACGAATATGACGGCGCACTGACGCTGGTACAGGGGACATTTTCCGAGCTGGACGAGCATGCGGGCGATCCCGTCGATGGAGTCGTGCTGGATCTTGGTGTCTCCTCCATGCAGCTCGACCAGGCCGAGCGTGGGTTTTCCTTTCTCCGGGACGGGCCCCTCGACATGCGTATGGGCGACGGGGAGGTGACCGCCGCTACTCTGGTCAATGACCTGGATGAGGGACCGCTGGCCGACATCCTGTACCAATATGGTGAAGAGCGTGCGTCCCGGCGGATCGCCCGTGCCATCATAGCCGACCGCAAGATCGCGCCGATCCTCACGACCCGACATCTTGCCACGCTGATCGAAGGCGTATTGCCGCGTCCGAAACCGGGTCAGAGCCACCCTGCCACCCGGAGTTTTCAGGCGCTCAGGATTGCGGTGAATGACGAATTTGGCCAGCTTGTGGCCGGATTGGAGGCCGCTGAGAGGGCACTACGGCCGGGTGGGTGGCTGGCGGTCGTTACGTTTCATTCCATGGAAGACCGTGTCGTCAAACGGTTTTTCGCCGATCGTGGCAACAAGCGGGGCGCGGGCAACCGGCACCAACCCGCCGTCGAGATCACACCGCCAGCCTTTGAAGACATTTCGCGGGGCATTGCGCCTGATCGCGAGGAGATTGACGCCAATCCGCGCGCCCGGTCGGCGAGGTTGCGGATCGGTCGGCGCACCGACGCGCCGGCGGGATCTGCTGACCGGAAAGCGCTGGGTCTGCCCCGACTGGCGCAAAAAGGAGATTTCTGATGCGCACGCTCATGTATTTGCTGCCCGCAGTCACGATAATGGCGCTGGCGTTCTGGGCCTATTCCGAAAATTACGAGACACAAGGGTCCATCGCTCATGTGCGCGAGTTGCAGAGGCAGATCGGCGCTGAGCATGAGACGCTGTCGATTCTCAAGGCGGAATGGGCGTATCTCAACCGACCCGACCGTTTGCGCGATCTCGTGGCTCTGAATTTTGACCGACTGCAACTGCTGCCCATGCAGCCGTATCATTTTGCGGAAACGACCCAGATCCCGTTCCCGCCGAAACCCGGCGCCCTTTTGGCGATGGATGGCGTAACACAGCCCGAAGGGGAGCAATTCCCATGATCCGTACCCCGCTACGCCCGCTCGCCAAGATCCTCAAGGCACGCCAGAGAGGCGAAAATCCCGACCTCATCGAGCGGGAGAATCTCCGTCTCCGACACGAATCTTTGCAGGACCGCGCGCGGCGCCGGGCTGAGGGGAGGCTGCTGTTGATGGCGGGGTTCTTCCTGTGTGTCTTTGTCGTGATCGGCGCGCGCATGGGCATGATGGCGGCGTCTCAGCCCAGCGAGCCTCAGGCCGGCGTCGCAGGCAATGCCATTGTTGCCAGCCGTGCAGACATCACGGATCGTCACGGTCGCGTGTTGGCTACGAACCTTCTGACATATGCACTTTATGCCCACCCGCTTGAGATCATCGACAAGCCGCGCGCCGCGGGTCAGTTGGCCGAAATCTTCCCGGATCTTGATGCGGGTGATTTGTTGAACGATTTCACAGGCGGGCGCAAGTTCCTGTGGATCAAGCGAAAGATCAGCCCTGAACAGCGTCAGGCCGTTCACGATATCGGAGAGCCCGGCCTGCTCTTTGCGCCGCGTGAGATGCGCCTCTACCCCAACGGCCGGTTGGCTGCGCATGTACTCGGGGGCACGTCCTTTGGTAAGGAAGGCGTGAGCTCGGCGGAGGTCATTGGAACGGCCGGCATTGAAATGGCGCTGGACGCAGAGCTGCGTGACCCCTCCCGGGAGAGCGCACCGCTGGAGCTGTCGGTCGATATGTCTGTGCAGGCCGCGATGACCGAAGTTCTGGCGGGTGGCGTGACCATGCTGAATGCCAAAGGTGCTGCCGGTGTGCTCATGGATGTGCATACGGGCGAGGTGCTGGCCATGGCATCGCTGCCGGATTTCGATCCGAACGACCGCCCCCCCTTGCCCATCGAAGGGGATCCCGCCGACAGCCCGCTTTTCAATCGGGCCGTGCAGGGCGTGTATGAGCTTGGATCGACATTTAAAATTGTCGCCGCCGCTCAGGCGATGGAACTGGGTCTCGTCAATCCGAACACGAAGGTGAATGCCAACGCACCGCTCTATTGGGGCAAGTTCAAGATCGGGGAATACGGGGGCAAGAACTACGGTCCGACACTGTCCGTTTCCGATGTGATCGTCAAAAGCTCCAACGTCGGCACCGCCCATATCGCTCTGAAGATCGGCGGAAAGCGACAAAAAGCTTTTTATGAGCAACTTGGCGTTCTGTCGAAAAGTCCGGTGGAACTGGTGGAGACCAGCCGGGGCGTGCCGCTGGTGCCGCCAAACTGGTCTGAGATCGTTACGATCACGGCCTCCTATGGGCACGGATTTTCGACCTCGCCGATGAACCTCGCGGCGGCCTATGCGTCGATCCTGAACGGGGGCACGCTGGTGCGTCCGACGCTTCTGAAGCAGGACGGTCCTCAGAACGGACCCCGCGTGGTCAGCGAGGCGGTTTCGCGCGCCTCGGCGCGGATGCTGCGCGAGGTGGTGCTGCGCGGAACGGCGAGCTTTGGTGCCGTGCCGGGCTATGCGGTGGGCGGCAAAACCGGCACAGCGAATAAGGTCAAGCGCACCGGCGGCTACTATAATAACAAGAATATTAATACTTTCGCCAGTGTCTTTCCGGCTGATGACCCCAAATATGTCCTGATCATTACTCTCGATGAGGCGAGCGAAGAGAGCGGCTCCAAGCCGCGCCGCACGGCAGGTTGGACGGCTGTGCCGGTGGCGGCCGAGGTGATCCGCCGGACCGCTCCTCTTTTGGGACTCGAGCCTGAGATTGATCCTGCCGCCGCTTCTGCGATAAAGCTGGCGGCGCAATAAGAGGCAGGTCATGGCCGAACAGACGACGACACTGGCCGCGCTCGGGCTGACCGCTCGAGACGGGGCGAACCCGTATATTTCCGGCCTGACGGTGGATAGCCGCCGCGTGGTGCCGGGGGATCTTTTCGCTGCCTTGCCCGGGGTGCGGATGCACGGGGCAGAACGCGCCGGGGACGCCATTCAGGCCGGGGCCGTGGCGATCCTGACCGACCGCGAGGGTGCGGAGATCATCGGAGACTGGACCAGAGGCAGCGGTGTGGCGCTGGTGGTGACCGAAGAGCCGCGCCAGGCACTGGCCGGTGCCGCCGCGCTCTGGTTCGGCAGTCAGCCCGAGACCATGGTTGCGGTCACCGGAACGAACGGCAAAACCTCCGTATCGAGCTTTGTCCGCCAGATTTGGCAGGAGCTGGGTCATGCGGCGATCAATCTCGGTACGACCGGCATCGAGGGCGACTGGAACGCCAGTCTCGGCCACACGACGCCAGAGCCGGTGACGCTGCACCGCGCGCTGGCCGAGGCCGCCGGGATCGGAATCAGCCATGCGGCGATGGAGGCTTCGTCCCATGGGCTCGATCAGTTCCGCCTCGACGGGGTGACGCTGAAGGCTGCCGGGTTCACCAATCTCAGCCAGGATCATCTGGACTATCACCCCGATATGGAGAGCTATTTCACTGCCAAAGCGCAGCTTTTCGCGCGGGTTCTGCCCGAGGACGGCGTGGCGGTGGTCAATATCACCGACCCGCGTGGCGCAGAGTTGGTCGCGCTCGCGGAATCTCGCGGTCAGACTGTCATCACTGTGGGCACCGGCGCGGATGCGAGCCTGCGGATCCTCGGCCAGCGGTATGACGCGACGGGGCAAGACCTGAGGTTTTCGTGGAACGGCGCCACGCGGCAGGTACGGCTGAACCTGATTGGCGGCTTTCAGGCGGAGAACGTGCTGCTGGCCGCCGGGCTGGTCATCGCGGCGGGTGCGGCACCGGCGGATGTGTTTGACGTCTTGCCGAAGCTTTCGACCGTCAAGGGCCGCATGCAGCATGTGGCCACGCGGGAGGGCGGTGCGACCGTATTCGTAGACTATTCGCACACCCCTGCCGCGCTGGAGACGGCTCTGACCGCTCTGCGGCCCCATGTCATGGGGCGGCTCGTGGTTGTTTACGGCGCGGGCGGCGACCGGGACCGGGGCAAGCGACCGCTCATGGGGGCGGCAGCACGCGATCATGCCGACCTGCGTTTCGTCACCGATGACAATCCCCGCAGCGAGGATCCCGCCACGATCCGTGCCTCTATTCTCGCCGAGGACAAAGACGCCGTTGAGGTGGCCGACCGGGCCGAAGCGATCCTGCGCGGCGTCGATGCTCTGGAGCCGGGTGATGCGCTGCTGATCGCGGGCAAGGGGCACGAAACCGGGCAGATCGTCGGTGATACGACCTATCCCTTTGACGATGCTGAACAAGCCAGCGTGGCAGTGGCTGCTCTGGACGGGAGGGTTGCATGACGCTCTGGACCGCCGCCGAGGCGGCTGAGGCCACTGGTGGCCAGACCGTCGGCGACTGGACCGTGACGGGTGTCTCTATCGATACGCGGACCCTTCAGACGGGCGACCTCTTCGTCGCGCTGAAGGCCGCGCGGGACGGGCATGATTTCGTCGCTCAGGCATTGGAGGCCGGGGCAGGGGCTGCTCTTGTCTCATACCGGCCCGAAAATGTGGCCGAGGATGCGCCGCTTCTGATTGTGCATGACGTGTTGACGGCGCTCGAGGATCTGGGCAGGGCCGCGCGGGCGCGGTTTGCCGGCAAGGTGCTGGCGATCACCGGCTCCGTAGGAAAAACCACGACCAAGGAAATGGGCCGCATCGCTTTCGGCGCGCAGATGCGCGTCCATGCGGCCGAGGCCTCCTATAATAACCATTGGGGTGTGCCGCTGACGTTGGCACGGATGCCGCGTGAGGCGGATCTGGCGATCATCGAGATTGGTATGAACCACCCCGGCGAGATCGCCCCGCTGGCGAAAATGGCACGCCCGCACGCAGCAATCATCACCACCGTGGCCCCCGCCCATCTGGCGGCCTTTGCCTCCGTGGCTGAGATTGCACAGGAGAAAGCCGCGATTTTCGAGGGGCTTGAACCGGATGGACGGGCGATCCTGCCCGCCGATCTGGAGGTGACCCCTATCTTGCGCTCCGCCGCGCCGGGAAAGATGACGGGGTTCGGCTGCTCCGAAGATGCCGATCTGCGCCTCACCGAGGTGACGCTCCATGATGAGTGTACCGTGGTGCAACTGGAAGAGGCAGGTGTGCCGCTGGTGTTCCGGATCGGTGCGGTCGGACGACATCTGGCCTCCAATGCCGCGTCGATCATCGCGGCGGCCTCGGCACTAGGGGCGGATACCGATGTCGCGGCCCAGGCGCTGGCCGGATGGCACGCGCCGCAGGGGCGCGGCAGCCGCGAACGGATCGTGCTCGACGAGGTCGAGGATGCCGCGCTGGATCTGATTGACGATGCTTTTAACGCAAATCCCGCCTCTGTTGCCGCAGGGCTGGAGCGACTGGCTGCTGCGAGGCCGGGACCCGGCGGCAGACGGGTGGTGATTCTCGGAGATATGCTGGAACTCGGGCCGCGCGAGGCCGAGCTCCATGCTGATCTCGCAGCTTTGCCCGCCGTTGCTGCGCTTGACGTGGTCCACACCATCGGCCCGCGGATGCGCCATCTCCATGACGCGCTTGCGCCGGAGATCCGGGGCGAGTGGTTCCCCGAGACCGACGACGCCCTGCCGCAGCTCCGCAGGATGCTGCGTGTCGGCGATGTGGTGCTGGTCAAGGGCTCCAAATCTGCGCGCACTTCCCGGGTCGTTGACGCGATCCGCGATTTACGTCATCGCACCCGCCGAGCTGTCCCATAGGAACTGATGCCCCATGCTATACTGGCTGTCCGAGCTTTCTGACGGAGGAGGGATCTTTAACCTCTTCCAATACATCACCTTCCGTGCGGGGGCGGCGTTCTTCACCGCGCTGATCTTCGGGTTCGTTTTCGGACGTCCGATGATCAATCACTTGCGGCGCAAGCAGAAGCACGGGCAGCCGATCCGGGATGACGGCCCGGAGAGCCACATCGTCGCCAAGGCAGGGACCCCCACCATGGGCGGTCTGCTGATCCTGTCAGCGCTGATGCTTTCGACCCTGCTCTGGGCGCGGCTCGACACCCCCTATGTCTGGATGGTGATGTTCGTGACAGCGGGTTTTGGTCTGATCGGGTATCTCGACGATTACGCCAAGGTGACGAAGCGCAGCCATGCGGGCCTGTCGGGCAAGGTCCGGCTGGCGGTGGGCTTTGCCATCGCGGGCGTGGCTTCGATCTGGGCCATGTGGTTCCACCCGTCGGATTTGACCGGTCAACTGGCCTTTCCGGTGTTCAAGGATCTCCTGTTGAATTTCGGTCTGTTCTTCGTCCCCTTTGCGATGATCGTGATTGTCGGAGCGGCCAACGCGGTGAACCTGACAGACGGGCTCGACGGGCTGGCAATCATGCCGGTGATGATCGCCGCCGGGACCCTCGGGATCATCGCCTATGCGGTGGGCCGTGTGGATTTTACGGAGTATCTGGACGTGCACTACGTCCCCGGAACTGGAGAAATTCTCGTCTTCACCGCGGCTTTGATCGGTGGGGGACTGGGGTTCCTTTGGTACAATGCGCCACCGGCAGCCGTGTTCATGGGCGACACCGGATCACTGGCGCTGGGGGGGGCATTGGGGGCCATTGCGGTGGCGATCAAGCACGAGCTCGTGTTGGCCATCGTCGGTGGGCTGTTTGTCGCAGAGGCGCTGTCGGTGATCGTGCAGGTGCTCTACTTCAAGCGCACGGGTAAGCGGGTGTTCCTGATGGCGCCGATTCATCACCACTTCGAAAAGCGGGGCTGGGCAGAGCCGCAGATCGTGATCCGGTTCTGGATCATCTCGCTGATTCTGGCGCTGATTGGGCTGGCGACACTGAAACTGCGCTGACAGGTTTGGCTGCGCAGTCGGGATTTGGGTATTTTCAGACAAAAAGAGAAGCGCGGGGCTGCCCTGGTACCCCCGCGCTGCGACCTTCTAGCAGGGCCGGTCCTCTTCTTGTCGCGGCCATCGGCTCCCCAGCCTGTACCGCGATTCCACCATCGTACTGAAAGATGAACACGGGGCTAATGCGCCCCGTGTTTCTGTATTTAGGCGTCGCGCGCTACTTCGGCCAGGAGCTGGGCGTTGCCGCCCGAGGCGGTGGTGTCGATGCAGACGTGGCGCTCGTGCAGAACATCCGCAGCGGTCGGCTGGCCCGTCTGGAGGCCGATGATCGGGCCGGGGCGGCGGGCCAGTTGCAGGGCGAGACGGCGACCGTTCTCCTGATCGCCCCACCACAGCACCGCGCCGAAATCGGGCTCGTCGACCAGATCGCGCTCATGGGAAATGAGGCGGGCAGTGCCGCCGAGGCGTTCGACCTCGGCTTTCTGAGCGGCTTTGTCCGCATCGGTGGGGCCCAGGCAGAGCACGGGCTTGCGGGGCTCGGTGCTCCAGCGGTTCGATTCGCCCGTAGGTCCGGGCAGGTCCTGCGGCGATTGCGGCGCAGGAGTATCGACCGGGGTGCGGAAGCGCGGCAGATACAGGGGGCCGCCGGCTTTGGGGCCGGTGCCGGAGAGGCCTTCGCCGCCGAAGGGTTGGGAGCCGACGATGGCGCCGATCTGGTTGCGGTTCACATAGATATTGCCCGCGTGGATGCGGTCGGTGACGTGCTGGACGCGATCGTCGATCCGTGTGTGCAGGCCGAAGGTCAGCCCGTAGCCGGTGCCGTTGATCGCATCGATGACACGGTCGAGATCGGCGGCCTTGAAGGTCGCCACGTGGAGGACGGGGCCGAAGATTTCGCGCCCGATATCGCCGATGCCGTTGACCTTGATCAGGGCGGGCGCGAGGAAGGGGGCAGTTTCGGGAGCCTTGGCGCGATGCAGGAGGCGGCCCTCGGCCTCGGCAGCCGCAACATGGGCCGAGATGCCCTCATGGGCGACACCGTCGATCAGAGGGCCGCTATCGGTGCTGTAGAGCCACGGATCGCCAACAGAGAACGCGTCCATGGCGCCTTTGAGCATCGTGATGAAGCCTTCGGCGATGTCTTCCTGCACATAAAGGCAGCGGCAGGCCGAGCAGCGCTGGCCGGCGGACTGGAAGGCTGACTGCATGAGATCGCGCACGGCTTGTTCCGGCAGGGCGGTGCTGTCCACGATCATCGCGTTCAGGCCGCCGGTCTCGGCAATGAGCGGGGTGCCGGGGCGGGCATGTTCGGCGAGAGCGGCCTGAATCTTGCGTGCCGTGGCGGTAGAGCCGGTGAAGGCGACGCCCGCGACATCCGGGTGGCTCGTGAGCGCCCCTCCCACCGCGCCACTGCCGGGCAGGAGCTGCAGGGCGCTCTGCGGCACTCCGGCCTCGTGCAGGAGCCGGGTGGCGAGTGCTGCGATCAGCGTGGTTTGCTCGGCGGGCTTCGCCAGAACTGCGTTACCAGCAGCGAGTCCGGCCGCGATCTGGCCGGTGAAGATCGCCAGAGGGAAGTTCCACGGCGAGATGCAGACCACGCGGCCCAGAGGGGAACCGCCCAGCTCCGGGATGCGGGCGGCGTAATAGGTGAGGAAGTCCACCGCTTCGCGCAGCTCGGCCACGCCATCGGCCACGGTCTTGCCAGCCTCGCGGGAGAGAAGGGCAAAGATCTCGCCGAAGTGCTGCTCATAGAGGTCAGCGGCGCGGTTCAGGACCCGGGCGCGCTCTGCATCATCGGCGCCCCACGGGACGGCGGCCTGCATCGCGGCGGCCACATCAGCCTCGGACGCCGGATGAACGATGCCCACCTGATCTGCCGGATTGGCGGGATTCATCACCGGGCGCGCCTCGGCGGGGGACGGGGAGACCGCCAGCATCGGCCCGGCCTCGAACTGCGCGTTGCGATGGGGCATGCGGGCGGCATCGATCTCGGCCAGATGATCGGGCGCGGTCAGGTCCCAGCCGCGGGAATTACGCCGCTCCGGGGCGAAGAGATCGGGCCCTCGGGTCACCCGACGGGGCTCATCGAGACGTTCAAACGGGTCCGCGGCCACGGTTTCGGCGGGGACGTCCTCATCCACGATCTGGTTGACAAAGGACGAGTTCGCGCCGTTCTCTAGGAGCCGCCGCACGAGATAGGCGAGGAGGTCGCGATGGGCGCCCACGGGGGCGTAGATCCGGCAACGTACGTCCTGATCGGCGCGGACGATGTCGTAGAGCGCTTCACCCATGCCATGCAGGCGCTGGAACTCAAAGCTGTCGGTGCCCGCGCCCATCTCATCCGCCATGTGCAGGACGGCGGCGATGGTATGGGCGTTGTGGGTGGCGAACTGCGGGTAGATCCGGTCGTGGTAGGTCAACAAGCGGCGGGCGTTGGAGATGTAGCTCACATCCGTCGCGGCCTTGCGCTCGAAGACGGGGAAGGCGTCCATGCCCTCCTGCTGGGCGCGCTTGATCTCGGCGTCCCAATAGGCGCCTTTGACCAGACGAACCATGATCTTGCGCTCAAGCCGTTCTGCGGTCTCGGCGATCCAGTCGATCACATGACCGGCGCGCGGGCCATAGGCCTGCACGACGATACCAAACCCGTCCCAGCCGCTGAGGCGGGGGTCCTTGAGCACTTCTTCGATAACTTCAAGAGACAGGGTCAGTCGGTCCTGTTCCTCGGCGTCGATGTTAAAGCCGATCTTCAGCGCGGCGGCGCGGGCGGCGAGGTCGCGGACGACAGGCACCAGCTCCTCGAGGACGCGCTCGCGCTGGGCGATCTCGTAGCGGGGATGCAGCGCGGAGAGCTTGACCGAGATGCCAGGATTGGCGGCCACGTCGCGGCTGTTGGCGTGCAGTGCGATATGCCCGATGGCCTTCTCGTAGGACTGGCGGTAGCGCTCGGCATCGGGGAAGGTCAGCGCCGCCTCGCCCAGCATGTCGTAGGAATAAGTGTAGCCCTTTTCCTCCATCTTGGAGGCGCGCTCCATGGCGGCGGTCATATCCTCGCCCAGTACGAACTGCTTGCCCATGATTTTCATGGCGCGGGAGGTGGCGCGGCGGATGACCGGCTCGCCCAGACGCTTAACCGCGCGGCGCAAGGATTTCAGCGGACCCGTGTCGTCATCGTCGAGCACCTTGCCGGTGAACATCAGCCCCCACGTGGAGGCGTTGACCATGGCAGAGGAAGATTTGCCCAGATGCATGGACCACTGGCCCGGCGCGATCTTATCCTCGATCAGCTCGTCGATGGTCTCGGCATCCGGGACGCGCAGGAGGGCCTCGGCCAGACACATGAGCGCGATGCCCTCATCGGTGGACAGCCCGTATTCGGCGAGGAAAGATTCCATCAACCCGGGCTCGGCTTCGGCGCGTAACGCCTTGACCAGACGTGCTCCATGGGCTGAGATCGCCTTGCGGGCGGTCTCGTCGAGGTTTGCGGACCCGATCAGAGCGTCGAGGATCGCATCGGCATCGGGATAGGGCGTGACAGAGAGCAGAGCGGGGGGAAGCGACGTGTCGCGTGGCATGACAACCTCCTGGTCATTTTGGCCGTGATACCGCTTTTTTCGAGGGAAGTCTCGTCGTATACAGTGGTATGGTACGGAGGAATGCCTGCGTTTTGGCAGTTCTGGAGGAAAAATGGCTAGCGAAGAACTGGACCGGTTCGACCTCGCGATTCTCGAAGTCCTCGGGAAAGACGGACGAATCAGCGTGACGGATCTGGCCGGGCAGGTGGGGTTGTCCAAAAGCCCGGTTCAGGCGCGGCTGAAGCGGCTTGAACGCGAGGGGTTCATCACCGGTTACCGGGCGCTGGTGGATCCGGTGCGGCTGAGGCGCGAGCACGTGGCCTTCGTGCAGGTGACACTGACCGATACCCGCGAGGCTGCGCTGGCGGCCTTCAACAAGGCGGTGGCGGATGTGCCCGAGATCGAGCAGTGTCACCTGATCGCCGGAAACTTCGACTATCTGCTGAAGATCCGCACCGCCGACATGACGCGCTACCGCGAGCTGCTGGCCACCCACGTGTCCCGTCTGCCCTACATCTCCAATACCTCGACCTTCGTGGCCATGCAGGCGGTGAAGGACACCGCCTGGGCGGGTTGACGGCGCGGATGCACCGCGCCATCGGCTGCGCCTACATCATGTCGTATCCGTCATGTGGGACGATGGTCATGTCGTCCATTTCGTAGAACCATACGTTAAACCCGACGCCGGTTGCCAGTTCAGGGGCAAAAACCACTTCGTCCACCGACTCGAACTCGGGGCCGAATTCCCAGAAGACAGGGTTGCCGTGCTCCATCGTGATGACTTCCTGCCCGACCAGTACACCGTCATCATAGGCGCTCACTTTCAATTCCCAGCCACCAAGAAGGGTCGCCGTGAAATTCGCGCTGATGAAATCGAAATCATCCGCCGGGTCAGGGCTTTGGACCGAAGCCGATTGGCCAGAGCCGTTATAAAGGGACATGGTGCCAGACGTTGCGCCAAAATGCGCGCCGTAAGATGAGCTGGTCGGGTCAGACGTGTCAAAGTGATAGAAATTCGTCCAGGTCAGCCCGCGATACTCCGCAGAGAGTTGTGCAATTCCTGACAGGTCCTCAAAATCCAGCGTCACGGTTTCGGCCGTCAGCGGCAGCGCGGTGTGCTCAAGGGCCTGTGCAGCGACTTTTTCCGTGGGAAATCGTTCGGCCGCGCGCTCCGGCCCGCTGCTGTCATCGCAAAAGGCATCGGGATCGTAAACCACCGCGGTGTGGTCGAGTCCTTCGTCATCAGCATGACAGGTTGGAAACTGTGCCGGGATCTCGACCGGTGTCCCGCGCCCTGATGCGTTGACAACAGAATAGAGGTCGCCCGGAAGCGTTGAAAAATCGGTCATTACTATGCTCCAAAAAAATAACTTGGATGTCTAGCATAGCTCTAATTGAATGTTCTGAAAAGAAAAAAGCTGCACGCTGGATGAGCGCGCAGCTTGATTGGTCGGCACAGAGGGACGATCTCAGCAGTTGGCGCCGAGCGTTTTGCAGGCCGAGCGGTACTCGTCCTTCATCCGGGCGATGAGGTCGGCGGTGGAGGGCACGTCGTGGATTGCCGCGACCCCGTGGCCGGCGGACCAGAAATCGCGCCAGGCCTTGGCTTCGTTTTCCATGTTCATCCCGCCGTGGTCGGGCAGATTGTCGGGATCGAGCCCCTTGTTGATCAGTGACTGGCGCATGAAATTGGCATTCACGCCGGAGATCTTGGGAGTGTAGACGATGTCTGAAGTGCCGGACTGCACGACCATCTCCTTGTTCGCCTCGGGCACCATGGCCTCCTTTGTGGCGATGAAGCGGGTGCCGAGATAGGCCAGATCCGCGCCCAGAGCCTGCGCCGCAGCGATATGCGCGCCGGTGGACATGGCGCCGGACAGCACCACCGTGCCGTCGAAGAAGGACCGGATTTCGGGGATGAAGCCAAAGGGCGAGAGCAGCCCCGCATGGCCACCAGCCCCGGCACAGACCGCGATCAGCCCGTCCACCCCGGCCTCGACGGCCTTTTCGGCGTGGCGGGTTTTGATCACGTCGTGGAAGATCTTGCCGCCATAGGAATGGACCGCGTCCACAACCTCTTTGACGGCGCCAAGCGAGGTGATGACGAGGGGAACCTTATGCTCGACGATTTTGCGCAGATCGGGCTCAACCCGCTTGTTGGAGCCGTGGACGATGACGTTCACGCCGTAGGGGGCAGGGTTCTCGACCTCGGACAGACGCTCCTCGATCTCCTTGAGCCAATCCCCGAAGCCCTCGGTCGTGCGCTGGTTCAGGCTCGGAAAGGTGCCAAGCACCCCGGCCTTGCAGCACTCGACCACCAGATCGGGGCCGGAGGTGAGGAACATGGGCGCTGCGATGGCGGGCAATTGCAGGTTCTTGAAGTCGTGCATGATTTTCTCCCTGTGTCGCGGCCATCTAAGGCACGGGTTCTCGAGAAACCAAGTACGACGCTGCGGCACACCGAACCCCGGTCCCGTTGTCTCACAAGCGTTCACAATTGCCGGAGGTCACGTCAAAGGGAGGGGACCCCGGGCGGGCTGGCTGCCATTCTGCGGCAAAGGGAGGTATCACAATGATCCATTTATCCGCCCGTCGCATGGGGTCCCTGGCCCTGCAGGCTCTGGCACTGGGGGCCTGGCTGTTGGCCACAGCCCCGGCCTATGCCCAGTCCGACGAGATCCGGCGCGCGTGGCCGGGGACCGATTTTTCACGTATCGGAGTGGACTTTGATGAGATCATCTCGGGCGGGCCGCCTCGGGACGGCATCCCCGCGATCCATGATCCGAAATTCCGCCCTGCCGCGCAGGAGACACGGCTTGAGGATCGGGAGCCGGTGATGACCTATGTGCCGGAGACCGGACCAGCCCGCGCCTATCCGATCCGCTATCTCATGTGGCATGAGATTGTGAATGACGTGGTTGGAGGCAGCCCGATCGCGGTGACGTTCTGTCCGCTCTGCAACACTGGAATGGTGTTTGACGGGCGTCTGAACGGGCGAAAGATGACCTTCGGGGTCTCTGGCCTCCTGCGCCACTCGGATATGATCATGTATGATCATCAGACCGAGAGTTGGTGGCAGCAGGCGCTGGGCAAGGGCATCGTGGGGCAGATGACCGGCCAGTCTCTGCGCCAGCTTCCGGCCCGGATGGAGAGCTGGAGCGCGTTCCGCAGCGTGCATCCGGATGGGCTTGTACTGGATCAACCCGACTGGCCGCGTGCCTATGGCAAGAACCCCTACCAGTCCTATGATACCGGGCGGCCCTTTCTCTACTCGGGCGAGAACCCGCCCCACGGGATTCCGCCGCTGGAGCGGGTGATCCGGGTGGGCGACAGGGCCTGGCCTCTCACCCGTTTGCGCCGGGAAGGGCAGATCAGGGAGGCGGGGCTGACATTGAGCTGGTCAGAGGGGCAGGCTTCCGCCCTCGATACCGGAGAGATCGGGCAGGGGCGCGACGTGGGGAATGTGCGCGTACAGGACGGGCAGGGGCGTGATGTGGCCCATGACATTCCATTTGCCTTCGCGTTCCATGCCTTTCATCCGGACGGGCGTTGGATGCTCGGGCGCTAGGGCGGATCAGTCGTCCCAGTCGCCCGCGTGCCACTCGGGGTTCACCATCCGCCCATCAGGCCGCATCAGCGCGTCGATGCGTGCGAGCTCTTCAGGGCTGAGCGTGATTTCCGCCGCCGCGAGATTCGGTGCGAGCCGCTGGGGCGAGGCGGTTTTCGGCAGGGCGACATAGCCTTGGGCGATAATCCACGCGATGGTGACCTGAACCGCGTTGACGCCATGGGTTGCCGCGATGTCCCGGAGCACAGGATCGCCGGCCACCGCGCCCTTGGCCAGCGGGCAATAAGCGGCGATGGGGATACCAGCGGCATCCACCGCCTCGCGCAGCCTCGTCTGGGGGATGTAGGGGTGGAACTCGACCTGATTGACGCAGATCGGATGGCGCGCGGCAGCGCGGGCGCGGTTCAGCTGATCGACGTTGAAGTTCGACACGCCGCCAAACCGCACGTCGCCTCGGTCGATCAGGTCGTCGAGCGCGCCGATGGTCTCCTCAATCGGCACGTCGCCAGAGGGCCAGTGCAGGAGCATCAGATCGACAGGGCCTATGTCGAGGCGGCGCAGGCTTTCTTCGGTGGCCGCGACAAAGGCCTCCGGCGCATGGGCATCGGGCCAGATCTTTGTCGTGACGAAAACCTGATCCCGGGGCAAACCGCTGTCGCGCACGCCCTGACCGACCTCGGCCTCGTTGTGATAGAACTGCGCCGTGTCGATATGGCGGTAGCCTTCGGCCAGAGCCGCGCTGACGATAGCGGCGGTTTGGCCCGGCTCCATCTTGAAGGTGCCAAGCCCGATGGAGGGGATCCCCGCCGGTCCGATCATTTTGACTGCCATGGGGATCTCCTCCGTCGATTTTGCCGGTGTCAGCCGAGCTTAGCCTCAAAGCTGCTGCGGTAAAGGTCTGACAGCTCCGCCAGCGGAGCGGATTTCGAGCCCAGCGTCACCGTGTCACCGCCAAAGCGGCCCACGATGCGGATTTGCACCCCGGCTTTGCCTGCCGCGATCATCAGATGCTCGGCCGCGTCAAAGGAGCAGGCGGCCAGATAGCGCCCCTGATCCTCACCAAAGAGGCTGGCGGTCTTCTTTTTCTTGTCGATGGTGACGCCGATCCCGGCGGCTTCGGCCATCTCGAACGCGGCCAGTGCAAGACCACCATCGGACAGGTCGGTCACCGCGTTAAACACCGCCCGGTTGTCGAGGATGAACTGACCGTTCGTGCGCTCGACCTCCAGATCCACCGGCGGAGGCGGGCCATCATGGCGGTCAAAGGCCACGGCCAGCAGCGCCGAGCGGCCCAGATGGCCGCGGGTCTTGCCGATGACGATGGCCAGATCACCCTCTTGCGGCTGACCGGCGATCATCTGGTCGAGGCTCTCGATCAGACCCACCGCGCCGATGGTCGGTGTGGGCAGGATGCCGGTGCCGTCGGTCTCGTTATAGAGTGACACGTTGCCGGAAACGATCGGCATGTCGAGCGCCTTGCACGCCTCTCCGATGCCCTCAATCGCGCCGACGAACTGGCCCATGATGGCGGGCTTTTCGGGGTTGCCGAAATTCATGTTGTCGGTGGTCGCCAGAGGCTTTGCCCCCACGGCGACGAGGTTGCGATAGGCTTCGGCCACGGCCTGTTTGCCGCCCTCCACGGGATCGGCGAAGACATAGCGCGGCGTCACGTCGGAGGTGAAGGCCAGTGCCTTTTCGGTGCCGTGGACCCGCACGACGCCCGCGCCAAGGCCCGGGGTGCGGATGGTATCGGCCATCACCTGCGTGTCGTACTGCTCATAGACCCAATGCTTCGACGCATAGGCCGGGTTGGAAATCAGCGCCTTCAACCCGTCGATGGGATTGATCTTCGGCGCATCTTCCAGCGGGGCAGGGGCCGGGGTCGGCTCCCATGGGCGGTCGTATTCCGGAGCGGCGCCGGACAGGGTCGAGAGCGGCAGGTTGGCCTTCTCCTCGCCCCTATGGGTGATGATGAAGCGGTCCTCGGCGATGGTCTCGCCCACGATGGCGAAATCGAGGTCCCATTTCTCGAACACCGCCCGCGCCTCGGCTTCCTTTTCGGGCCTCAGCACCATGAGCATCCGCTCCTGGGATTCGGACAGCATCATCTCATAGGCGGTCATGTTCTCTTCGCGCTGGGGAACAGCGTCGAGGTTCAGCCGCACGCCGAGCCCGCCCTTGTCGCCCATCTCCACCGCCGAGCAGGTCAAACCCGCTGCGCCCATGTCCTGAATGGCGATCACCGCGCCGGTCTGCATCAGCTCAAGACAGGCTTCCATCAGGCGTTTTTCGGTGAAGGGGTCGCCCACCTGCACGGTGGGGCGCTTCTCCTCGATGCTGTCATCGAATTCCGCCGAGGCCATAGTGGCCCCGCCCACGCCATCCCGGCCGGTTTTCGCACCGAGATAGACCACCGGCATCCCCAGACCCGAGGCCGCCGAGTAGAAGATCTTGTCCGCGTCGGCGAGACCGGCGGCAAAGGCGTTCACGAGGCAGTTGCCGTTATAGCTGGGATCGAAGCGTACTTCGCCCCCCACGGTCGGCACGCCAAAGGAGTTCCCATAACCGCCAACGCCCTCGACCACGCCATGGACGAGCTGCCGGGTTTTAGGGTGTTCCACCTGGCCAAAGCTCAGCGCGTTCATCGCCGCGACAGGTCGCGCGCCCATGGTGAACACGTCGCGCAGAATGCCGCCCACGCCGGTCGCCGCGCCCTGATAGGGCTCGATATAGGAGGGGTGATTGTGGCTCTCCATCTTGAAGACCACGGCCTGCCCATCTCCGATATCGACGACGCCCGCGTTTTCGCCGGGGCCACAGATCACCTGCGGGCCTTCGGTTGGCAGGGTGCGCAGCCATTTCTTCGAGGATTTGTAGGAACAATGCTCGTTCCACATGGCCGAGAAAATACCCAGCTCGGTGAAGCTGGGCTCACGGCCTATAATCTCGAGAATGCGCTGATATTCATCGGGCTTCAGCCCGTGTGCCGCAATGAGGTCGTCGGTGATCTGTGGCTCGGTCATGGTCTCTCCCGTCCGGTTGCGCGCCTCATAATGCATTGCGCGCCGGGGCGGAAGGGGAGGCGCGCGCGTCTAGTCCTGCTGACTGAGAAACCCGCGCAGGGGGCTGAGGTCATAGCCGCCGCGCGCCCCGGCCTCGATGATCTCGTCTGTGGGCAATGCGCCCGCCTGACCCAGCGCCCAGACATGGCAACTGCGTGTCCCCGACCGGCAATAGGCAAAGACCGGACCGGCGGAGGCATCCATGGCGGCCGCGTGGTTGATGATCAGATCATGGGTGAACCCCGCATGGGTCACCGGCACATAGGCAAATCCCAGCCCCGCCGCTTCGCAGGCCGCGCGGATCGCATCCGAGCCCAGATCCGGGGTCACTTCGCTGTCGGGGCGGTTGCAGATCACCGTGGTGAACCCGGCGTCTTTCAGAGCGGGGATGTCATCGGTGGTGATCTGTGGGCTGACGGCGTAACCGTCGTGGATCTGGCGGATATCCATATGGCGCTTTCTCAGGGTCTGGGGGGCAAGCTGGGCCCGGATCAGGTCAGAAACAAACCCATGATCACCGCCATCAGCCCCAATGTCGAGAGCAGGAGTGCGCCCATATTCCAGGCCACGAGCCCTTTGAGCCGGGCGCGCAGGGCCTCATCGGTCAAACCCTTCCGCTTGGCCGAAAAGGCGGCGCCGATGCAATAGAGCAGGCCCGCGAGGCCCAGAACGGACAGGGTGACGCCGATCGGCACGAGATATTCCATGGGGGATCCTTATCCTTTGCGCGGGCTCTGGTACGTCATTGCCCGACCACGCTCAAGCGGTGCTTGCCAGCGCGGTTCGGCGGTCTTAGACCCGGCCTTCGACAGAACCCGAACCCATGCGAGGCCCCATGTCCGAAGGAACCCCCGACAGCTATCACGTCACCGCCGACGAGCTGCGCCAGTTTATCGAGCGTTATGAACGGCTTGAGCTTGAGAAAAAAGACATTGCCGACGCGCAGAAAGAGGTGATGGCCGAGGCCAAGGGGCGCGGCTACGACACCAAGGTGATGCGTAAGGTCATCGCAATCCGCAAGCGTGACAAGAATGACCTCGCCGAAGAAGAAGCGGTGCTGGAGATGTACAAGGCCGCGCTCGGTATGGAGTGACCGCGCGCCCCGGCGCCCTCAGCGGGGGCCGGGGTGATCGTCGAACTCGTCTGACAGGGCCCGCGCCTGATCTCCGTCCGGGTCCTCATACTGGCCGCTCCTCAGGGTCCAGATAAAGGCGACCAGCGCCAGCAGACCCAGCGAGACCGAGATCGGGATGAGGAAGGTCAAAACGTTCATCGAAAGCGCCTCATTGCGTTTGCAGTCACCGTGAGGGACGAGGACGACATGGCCAGCGCGGCCAGCAGCGGTGTGGCAAATCCGGCCATGGCCAGCGGGATCGACACCGCGTTGTAGATCGCGGCGATGGCGATATTCTGCCTCATCCGCGCGCGAGAGGTGCGGGCGGTTTTCAGCGCTTCGGGCACGCCTTCTAGCCCGCCGCTGAGCAACACCACATCCGAGGCCGAGCGCGCGGCTTCGAGTGCTGATCCCGGCGAGATCGCGGCATGGGCCACCGCGAGGCAGCCGGTGTCGTTCAGCCCGTCGCCCACCATCAGCACATGCTTGCCCGAGGCTTCCAGCGTCTGAACGTGGGCGACCTTATCGGCGGGGGACAGGCCGCTCCGCGCCTCCTCGATCCCCGTCGCGGCGGCCACGCGGGACACAGGCTCGGGCCGGTCTCCTGACAGCAGCCCCAGAGCGTAGCCCGCCCGTGCCAGTGCGGAAGTCGCGCGCACGGTGCTGTCGGGCAGGGTTTCCTCGGTCTCAAACGCCACCGGTGTTCCGATTCCCTTGTCGAGCCACACAGCGCCGTCGCCCACGGCACCGATCCATCCGGCGCGCCCCAGCCGGACCCGGCGCCCGTCGAGGTCGCCCTCGACCCCGTCGCCAGGGCGCTCGATGCGCCCGGTTACGGGCGCCCCCTCGATGCCACGCGCTTCGGCCGCTTCGGCAATCGCGCGGGAGACCGGATGCGCGGAGCCTTGGGCCAGTCCCGCCGCGATGGCCAGATCCGCCGGTTCGGGCGTCCCGATCAGGCGGGGTGCGCCGGTGGTCAGGGTGCCGGTCTTGTCGAACACCACCGCGTCGATCTCCGCCAGACGCTCCAGTGCGGTGCGGGATTTCACGAGGATCCCTGCCTTGAACAGGCGTGCCGTTGCCACGGTCGAGACCGCTGGCACCGCGAGCCCCAACGCGCAGGGACAGGTGATCACGAGGACCGAGATCGCCACATCGAGCGCCCGCCACCCGTCGCCCGTGGCCGCGAACCAGCCGATAAAGGCGATGAGGCCCAGCAAATGCACCGCCGGCGCGTAGATCCGCGCGGCTTGGTCGGCGATGCTCGAATACCGGCTGCGCTGCATCTCTGCGGTGGCGACGAGTTCGGCCATGCGCGCAAGCGCCGTATCCCGACCCGCGCGGTCCACGCGGATGGTCAGGGTGCCGGTGAGGCTTGTCTCCCCTGCGGTCACACTGTCGCCCACGCCCGCAGGCTCTGGTCGGGTTTCGCCGGTCAGCGCCGAGCGGTCGAGATCAGTGCGGCCTTCGAGGATCACCCCGTCCGCAGGCAGCCGGTCGCCGGGACGCACGAGGATGCGATCTCCGGGTGAGAGGCTCTCGGCGGCGACGATCTCTTCGCCGGTGCCGGTCAGCCGAATCGCTTGCGGGGCCTCGAGCGCGGCCAGTTCGGCGGCGGCGGAGCGGGCGGCGGCGCGCCCCTTATGGTCGAGATACCGCCCGACCAGCAGGAAGAAGGTCAGCGCCAGTGCCGCGTCGAACCAGCCTTGCTCTTCGCCATAGCCAAAGGCCGTGGCAACGGAGGCGGCGGAGGCCAGAATGATCGCCAGCGAGATCGGCACATCCATATTGAGCCGTCCCTTGCGCAACACGCTCAGGGCCGAGCGAAAGAAAGGCTGCGCCGAGAAGGCCACTGCCGGGATGGCGATGGCCGCCGAGATCAGGTGGAAGACCTGTGCCGTGGCCCCCGCCGCGCCGGACCAGACGGCGACCGACAGGAGCATGACGTTCATCATCGCGAATCCCGCCACGCCGATCTGGGCCACGAGCGCTCTCGCGGTCTCGTCGCGGGGCGAGAGGCGCAGCGGGTCGAGACGCTCGGCCCGGTAGCCCGCATCCGCCAGCGCCCCGATCAATGCGTCGGTTTCCACGCCGGGAGCCTCGGCAAAGACCCGCTTCAGTGTCAGGTTCACCCGCGCCGACCGGACCTGTGGCATGGCGTTCAGGGCCGATTCCACAGTGCTGATGCAGGCTGCGCAATGGATGTCGGGGAGGTGCAGCACATGGGTCGTGCCGGAGACCTCGGGGGCTTCGGCTTCGGGCAGAGCAGCACAGGCGGGGCAGGCGGCCGTCATGGTCTTATCTCTTCACGCTGATCGCGATGGCTTTCTCGTAGAGCGTGCCGTCCTCGGCAGTTGCGCTCACGTCGAGACGCCATTTGCCAGGCGCCAGATCCACCGCGAACGATCCGCCATTGCGCAGCTCCAGAACGGTGTCGTCGCGGGCCTCGGTGGGGCGGCCGATATGGGCGTCGAGACTGGCCAATTCAGCCAGTTGGCCGTCCTTGTCGAGAATCGCGAGGGACAGGGCGCCGTCCCGGTAGGCTGCCTCAACTTTCCATCCCAGCGCGTCCTGCGCGTCCCGCCGCGCCTCGAAAGATTGGCTGGCGACGTAGGAGTTATCGACCTCCAGCCCGGGGAAGGTGCGCACCGCGTTCACCGCCAGCAGCACATTCACCGCAATGATGATCGAGAAGCCGCCCACAAACATCGAGGCCACGTGGCGTCCGGTGAGTTGCTTCACTGGTTTTCCCTCCCGTTGAAGCTGGTGCCGACCGAGGCGCGCTCGCCGCTCTCGGTATCTTCGACCCAGAGATCGAGATTGGTCCGCTCGCGGGTCGAGACTGGGGTTCCCGATGCGGCTGTCAGATAGACCCGGACCCGGTGCTGGGCGTCGGCGGGGACCATGACGATATCATCCGTGTCGGCGCCCTCGACCGAAAGGACCACACCGGAATCGGCGGAGACGGACAGGGCAAAAGGCCGCTCCTCGCCATGCTTGTTGCGCAGGCGCACGTCATAGGCGTTGCGCACCGAGCCGTCGGAGAGCACAACGAAGGTCGGATTGCGCACGGCGGCCACGGTCATCTCGATATCGGGGCGGATGAACAGCGCGAACAGCAGCGCCAGACCGAAGGCCGCCCACACTCCGGCATAGACGTAATTGCGCGGGCGCATCAGGTGCTTGCGCACATTGATCGGATCGCCGCCTGCCGCTTCGCGCGGCGCATCGGAGAGGGCCACATAGTCAATCAGGCCGCGCGCCGCGCCAGTTTTCTCCATGACCTCATCGCAGGCGTCGATGCAGAGCGCACAGGTGATGCAAGCGAGCTGCTGACCGTCGCGGATGTCGATGCCCATCGGGCAGACATTTACACAGGCGTTGCAGTCGATGCAGTCACCGGGACCCTCGGCGCGGGCGAACTTCCCGGTGGTGGTGTTGCGCACACCCGGCATGGTGATCAGAGGCGAGCGTCCCCCGATTTGCGGTCCCGCAGCGCTGGCCTCGGCGGCGGCCTCACGGCGCTTTTTGCCGCGGGTACGGGGCTCGCCACGCCATTCGCGATAGGCCACGGTCAGGGTGTCGTCATCCATCATCGCGCCCTGAATGCGCGGCCAAGGGCACATATAGATGCAGACCTGTTCACGCATGAAACCGCCAAAGACGAAGGTCGTCATGGTGAGCACGAAGATCGTCATATAGGCGATGCCCGGGGCCTGAAACGTGACGAGGTTGAAGAGCAGCGTCGGCGCGTCGGTGAAATAAAACACCCAGGCCCCGCCCGTTGCCACCGCGATCATCAGCCACAACGCCCATGTGGTGACCTTGAGACGGATCTTCCGAGCGTCCCATTTGGAATTATGCAGCCGCATCCGGGCATTTCGGTCGCCCTGCACCCAGCGTTCGACCACCAGAAACAGGTCGGTCCAGACGGTCTGCGGGCAGGCATAGCCGCACCAGACCCGCCCCAGCATAGCGGTGAAGAGGAACAGTCCGACGCCCGCCATGACCAGCAGGCCCGCGACGAAGTAGAATTCGTGTGGCCAGATCTCGATCCAGAAGAAGTAGAACCGCCGGTTCGCCATATCCACCAGCACCGCCTGATCGGGGAGGTTCGGTCCCCGGTCCCAGCGAATCCACGGGGTGATGTAGTAGATCCCCAGGGTGACGATCATGATCACCCATTTCAGGCGCCGAAAATAGCCGGAGACCCGGCGCGGAAAGATCGGCACCCGGGCGGCGTAGAGAGAGGTTTGGTCGTCGGACATGGTGAACCTTGGTACTGTTTGTGCCGGTGTGGCAAGGCGGCGGGGCGGCGTCGTTGACGTGGATCAAAGCCCCGCCAAGTCAGGCCTCACGAGCCTGTGAAGTTCTGGGCCGCTCAAAGGCAACGCCCCCGGAGGCTTCTCCGGAGGCGTCGTTGGTTTCGCAAGAGGACTTATTGTCCCGCCGCAGCGGCCTCTTCGGAGACACCGCCACCGAGGCTGTAGACATAGGCCGCAACCGCGCGGACTTCGCCTTCGCCCAGACGCTCGACCCATGGGGGCATCACGCCGTAACGGGCATTGGTGATCGTCTCGGTCAGGGCGTCATCGCTGCCGCCATAGAGCCAGATCGCGTCGGTCAGGTTCGGCGCGCCCAGAGCCGGATCGCCCTTGGCATCGAGGCCGTGGCAGGACGAGCAGTTCTCGTCATAGAGCGTCCCGCCCTCACCCGCGAGCGGGTCCGTGCCTTCGGGCAGGGACTGCACATGGGTGACGAGGGTCGCGATTTCATCGCCAGACAGTATCTCGCCAAAGGCCGGCATTTCCGAATAGCGGGCGTCAGGATCGTCCTCGTTCCGAATGCCATGGCGGATCGTATAGGTGATCTCCTCCATGGTGCCGCCCCAGAGCCAGTCATCGTCGAGCAGGTTCGGGTAGCCTTTGGCCCCCGCCGCGCCCGAGCCGTGACACTGGGAGCAGTTGGTGCGGAACACCGCCGCGCCCGCGTTCAGGGCAAAGCCGGACAGCTCCGGGTGACCGGGAATCTCGGCCGGGTCCAGCTCGGTCAGCGCAGCAAAGCGCTCTGCGTGCTGGGCGTCCACGGCGGCGATGTCTTCGGCGACACTGGCGCGGGTGGACCAGCCAAGAATGCCTCCGGTGGCGCTGTTGATCAGCGGCCAGGCCGGGAACAGGATCACGTAGATCAGACCCCAGGCGATGGTTCCGTAGAAGCACCATAACCACCAGCGGGGCAGGGGGTTGTTCAGTTCCTCGATGCCGTCCCATTCATGGCCGGTCGTCTCTGTGCCGGTGACGGGATCTTTGCGGCGCTCACTCATTTCGGGGCCTCCAGTGTCGGGTCGCGGTCGGCATCGGCCCGGGCGGGCCGATCCTCGCTGCGGAAGATGGATTGCGCGGCATCCTCATGGAGCTCCCGCGATCCGGGCCGGTAGGCCCAGAACACGACGCCCAGAAAGACCAGCATCAGCGCCAGAAGCGCCCAGCTGTCTGCAAAAGCGCGCAAGAGGGAGTAGGTGTCGTCCATATCTCCCCCCTTATCGTGTCGCGTCGGCGGTGAAGGTGGAGAAGTCCACCATCGTGCCGAGGATCTGCAGATAGGCAATCAGCGCGTCCATCTCGGTCAGGGCCTCCTGACCATCGAAGTTACGCACCTGCGCGCCGGGATAGCGCTCCAGCAAGCCGTCGATATCGCCGAACGGATCCGTCTGGACCCGGAAATCGGCCTGCGCCACCTCGATCATCTCGTCGGTGTAAGGCACGCCGACGAACGCATTGGTGGCCAGCAGTTCATCGATATGCTCGCCATCGATGGTTTTGCGCAGCAGGTAGTCGTATTTCGGCATGATGCTCTCGGGGACGACGGATTGTGGGTCAACGAGGTGATCCACATGCCATTCATCCGAGTAGCGCCCGCCGACCCGGGCCAGATCCGGCCCGGTGCGCTTTGACCCCCAAAGGAACGGGTGATCATATTTCGACTCCGCTGCGAGGCTGTAATGGCCGTAGCGCTCGACTTCGTCCCGCATGGGGCGGATCATCTGGCTGTGGCAGACATAGCAGCCTTCGCGGATGTAGATCTCGCGCCCGGCCATCTCCAGCGGGGAGTAGGGGCGCACGCCCTCTACATCCTCGATGGTGTTCTCCAGCCAGAAGAGCGGCGCGATCTCGACGATCCCGCCGATGGTCACCACCAGAAAGGAGGAAACCAGCAGCAATGTCGCGTTCCGCTCCAGCGCCCCGTGCCTGTCTAGGAGCTTCTTCTTGCGCGGGCTGTCAGCCTGTGCGTTGCCCGGGATTTGTGTGTTTTTATCAGTCATTTCTCACTCCGCGGGAACAGAGACAGTTACGGACTTGGCTTCGGGCGAGCGGATGGTCATCCACATGTTCCACACCATGATCAGCGCGCCGGAGAGGTAGAGCACCCCGCCCAGACCGCGGACCACATACATGGGGAACTTGGCCGCCACCGTGTCGGCGAAGGAGTTCACCAGGAAGCCGTCAGCATCCACTTCGCGCCACATCAGGCCTTCCATGATACCGGTCACCCACATGGAGGCGGCGTAGAGGACGATGCCCAGCGTCGCCAGCCAGAAGTGCAGGTTGATCGCGGGAACAGAGTACATCTTCTCACGGCCCCAGAGTTTGGGCGTCAGGAAGTAGAGGCAGCCAAAGGTGATCAGACCGTTCCAGCCGAGCGCACCGGAATGCACGTGGCCGATGGTCCAGTCGGTGTAGTGCGACAGGGAGTTGACCGCACGGATCGACATCATCGGACCCTCGAAGGTGGACATGCCGTAGAAGGCCAGCGAGGCCACGAACATGCGCACGATCGGGTCGGTGCGGATCTTGTCCCACGCGCCTTCCAGCGTCATCAGGCCGTTAATCATGCCACCCCAGGACGGCATCCAGAGGATGATCGAGAACACCATGCCGAGGGTCGAGGCCCAGTCGGGCAGCGCGGTGTAGTGCAAGTGGTGCGGACCCGCCCAGATATACAGGAAGATCAGAGCCCAGAAGTGGATGATCGACAGCTTGTAGCTGAAGATCGGTCGACCGGCCTGCTTCGGCACGAAGTAGTACATCATGCCGAGGAAGCCCGCGGTCAGGAAGAAGCCCACCGCGTTGTGGCCGTACCACCACTGGGTCATCGCGTCCTGCACACCGGCAAAGACCTGAACGGATTTCGAGCCCCAGATCGAGACCGGGATCGAGATGTTGTTGACCACGTGGAGCATGGCCACGGTGACGATGAAGGCCAGCAGGAACCAGTTGGCGACGTAGATGTGCTTTTCACGGCGCTTCAGGATCGTGCCGAGGAACACCGCCAGATAGGCGAGCCACACGATGGTCAGCCACAGGTCGATATACCACTCGGGCTCAGCGTATTCTTTCGATTGGGTCGCACCCAGCAGGTAGCCGGTCGCCGCCATCACGATGAAGAGCTGATAACCCCAGAAAACGAACCAGCCCAGATTGCCGCCCCAGAGCCGCGCGGCGGAAGTCCGCTGCACGATATAGAAGGACGTGGCAATGAGGGCGTTGCCGCCAAAGGCAAAGATCACCGCCGAGGTGTGGATCGGGCGCAGGCGACCGAAATTCGCAAAGCCCTCGGCCCAGTCGAAATTCAGGACCGGAAAGGCCAGCTGAAACGCGATAAGGGTCCCCATCAGGAACCCGACCACACCCCAGAAAGCAGTGGCGATCACACCGTAGCGGATCGGCCCGTCCATGTAGGTATTGGGATCATGCTCGGTCGCAGGCTCGCCAACGCGGCGCAGCTCCCGGATGAAAAGAAACGCCGCGATCAGCATGATCAGTGCGGCGTGGACGGAATAGGCGAGATCGCGACCCCAATCCGCCGCTATGGCGGCGAAGATCGCAATCAGCCCGAATAGGACGAGCTTTAGGTACTGCATAGGTTCTCCTGTCGTCGGCTCAGGTCGTTTTTTCTGCAATTGCACAATTCTGTGTTAGGCTTCCTTGACATGGATCAACGTCGCCAGAAACCGACAGGATTAATTTCGTACAGAAGGCTGCGCAGCGGCTGAGGAAGATGGAGGATTTCAATGGCTTATAAGACGGTGGCCGCAATTGCGGGGCTTGGCTCGCTGGATGCGCTGGACGCGGCGATGGATTTTTGTGCCCGGCACGAGGCACATTTGCACGTTCTCTGCGTCTCGCCCTCTTATATCGAATCGAGCGCCATGATGGCGACCGATTACGTGGCTGCGGCGCCCGTGATGGTCGAGGCGGCCCTTCATGACGCCGAAGAGATCGAGCGCAAGACCCGCGAGAAGCTCAAGACCCATCCTTATCCTTGCACGGTGGACAGCCGCCGGGATCTGGCGGTCAACAGGTCGCTCTCGGTGCTGCGGGCCATGCGCTTTGCCGATGTGGCGTTCCTGCCGCGTCCGGTGGGGGACAGCGCCGCGCAGATCGGACCCGTGGTCGAAGAGGTGCTGCGGCACACCCGGATCCCGGTGATCATCGCGCCCGAAGGCAAGGTGGTCGAGGCGAAGAGGATCATGATCGCTTGGGATGGCGGCGAGGTGGCGCTGGCCGCCGTGCGTGCCGCCATGCCGCTGCTGAAGCGAGCGGAGACCGTGGAAATCGCCACTGTGGACCCCGATGACGAGACCGAAGGCCATGATCTGGCGGTGATGCTCGATCGTCACGGAATCGCCGCAGCTGTTACTGAGCTGAAGGGAACGAAGAAGACCGCCGGTCAGGTCCTGCGTACCCACGCGTTTGAGAGCGATGTGGATCTGGTGGTGCAGGGGGCCTATTCCCACAACCGGCTGCGCGACATGCTGCTGGGTGGCGTCACCAAGCACATGCTGGGCGACACCACCGTGCCGGTTCTTCTGGCCCGCTGAGGGTCAGACGATCAGGCCGCCATCCTCGTCATCTCCGGCTTCGATGGCCAACGCCTCGAAGTCGGGGATACGGATGTAGCGCGAGCCTTGCGTGTCGATCAGCCCGGATTTCCTCAAGGCGGTGATCTGTCGGCTCGTCGTCTCGATGGTCAGTCCCAGATGATTCGCCATCTCTTCGCGCGAGAGCGGCAGGCGCACAGTCACGCCGTTCTCGGGCAAGGGCGCCATGTCCACACGGGATTGGCGGCGTGCGAGGTTGACCAGAAAGGACGCGACCTTTTCGCGGGCGGTCATCCGGCCCAGCACCACGGTCCAGTCCCGCGCCGCGTCAAGCTCGTCCAGGGTCATCGTAAGGAGCCGTGATGCGATATGCGGTGTTGTGCGGCAGATCTTCTCGAACTCGGTTCGCTCGAATCGGCACAGTACCGTGTCGCTCAGCGCCACGACATCGAAGGCCGAGCGGGATCGGCCGGGCCGCCCGATATAGTCAGAGGGCAGCAGTAAACCGACATTTTGGCGCCGACCGTCTTCCAGCGTGCGGGACAGGGTCGCACAGCCGATTACGATGGAGCTGAAATGGGTTAGCATCTCACCCGCGCCGACGATGGTCGTCCCGGCCGGGTAGGTCCGGTAGCTCTTAGCCTGCTCCAGCATGTCAAGCTCGTCAGAGCTGCATTCGGCGCAGACGGCGCGCTTTCGGATTGGACAAGTGCCGCAGGACACGGTGGAAGATCGGTGAAACATACCCACTGTTCTATGGGCCGGTTTGATTTCGATCAATGCGGTCCTTTGCGTCACGGGCAATTTGGTCACATGGACCCGAACGCATTACAAACCGCTTTGCTGACCGCGCGCATTCCGCGCTACACCAGCTATCCGCCTGCGGATCGCTTTTCCGACAGCGTGACACCCGAGCTGGTCTCTGACTGGATGGGCGCTCTGCCGGCGGATGAACCGATTTCGCTATACGCCCACATTCCGTTTTGCCGCCGGCTGTGCTGGTTCTGTGCCTGCCGGACGCAGGGGACCAAGAGCCTGTCTCCGCTGGACGGGTATCTCGATCATCTGCAGATGGAAGTGGATATCAGGGCCGCGCTCCTGCCGGGTAAAATGAAGCTCTCTGCGCTGCATCTGGGGGGCGGGACGCCAACGATTCTGTCGCCCGACCGGATGGACCGGCTGCGGGACATCCTCTTTGGCTCATTTGAGCTGACGCCGCAGACCGAGGTCTCGGTGGAAATCGATCCCTGCGAGTGCGATGGGCCGCGTCTAGACGCTTTGATGCGGCTGGGCCTCAGTCGAGCGTCGGTCGGGGTGCAGGATTTCGATCCCGTGGTGCAGCAGGCGATCGGCCGGGAGCAGACCGCCGAGCAAACCATCGGCGTTGTGCGCGAACTGCGCGCCCGGGGAATCCCGAGCGTCAATGTGGATCTGCTCTATGGTTTGCCCTATCAGACCGCCGAACGGCTGACCCGGACGCTGGAGCAGGTGATCGAGTTCCGCCCCGAACGGTTGGCGCTCTATGGGTACGCCCACGTTCCCTGGGCCGCCCGGCGTCAGCGGCTTATCCCCGAAGATGCCCTGCCGAGCCCGGAAGAGCGGCTGGAGCTGTCCGCCATGGCCCGTGAGATCCTGGTGTCAGCCGGCTACACAGTTGTGGGCATCGACCACTTTGCGGAGCCTCAGGATACTTTGGCCATCGCTGCCCAGACCGGCACATTACGCCGGAACTTTCAGGGCTACACCACCGACACGGCCGACACGATCCTCGGCCTGGGCGCTTCGGCGATCTCGCAATATCCGTCGGGCTACAGTCAGAATATCGCTGCGACAGATGGATGGCAGCGCGCCGTTGCGGCCGGACAACTTCCGGTCGCGCGGGGCGCAGCGCTGACCCGGCAGGACCGTATTGTCTCGACGATCATCCGCGATCTGATGTGCGACGGTCATTGTGATATCGGCGCGGTGGCGCAGGGCGATGCTGACCGGTATCGCGGCGCGGCTGAGTTTGCGCTGGCCCGGCTGCCCGGCATCGGGACGCTGTCCGAAGACCAGCTTGAGGTCAGCGATTTGCGTTATGCCCGTCTGCTTGCAAGCTGCTTTGATCCCGGCGTCGGGTCAAACGCAGCGCGGTACAGTCAGGCGAGCTGAGATAAATAGACGTCACCGTTCCAAAACGGTGACGTTTTCCATCTCCTCGATTAGCGCAACGTCTTCGTGGTACCCCAAAGTCAGAGATTCTGAGAGCGCCTGATCCCACCAGGGCGGGAGGACTTCGAACGGGAAAGACTCCCTGGGGAAATTGCGCAAAAAGACATCGATCAGTTCCGAAGCCATCTGCGGCGATTTGGGCCGGCGCATTCGCATATATCCCTTCATCTTCGTCCGGCCTTCGAAGGACATTTCGGTATTTGCGAAATCGAGCGCCCCAACGACACTGGTCTCGTTCGGCAGTCCGGCCATGGACCGCACAACGTTGAGCCAGATGAACGGGGCATCCTCATAGCACCAGACCGTTATCGGGCTGTCCGGGCAAGTCTCCCTAATTCGTCTGATAAAGTCCGACCACCGGACCGTACGGGGATCCACGCCATCCAACAACGCTTCGAGTGACTTGTGCCGGGATTGATTGCGAAACAAGGCCGGGAGGAAAGTGGCAGGGTCGCGGATGCAAAGGTGAAACGAGACATCATGATCAGCAAACGCGCCCCGCATCCGGCCAAGCTTTTCGGTTTGGGGATACAGCCCGTCGGCAGAAAAGGCCCAGCCAGATACACAGAGGAACCCGGAATTTGACAGGACCAGACGTCTCGCGTTGCCGCGTTTGGTAAAATCGTGCAGCAGATTGGCTTGCTGGGCGGGGGTCAGATCCTGCTGTTCTGTCGCTTTGATCACGTCGCCCATGCGCTTCTGATAGGCCGCTCGGTCAGGCACGATGATCCCCTGCGGCCCCAGCAATCTCGCATTGCGTCGGAGGGTATCGACAATCAGGTCGGAGCCGGTGCAGTGGGCGCCGATGTGGTATGCGATATGCATCTGTCCTCCGGTGTTTCATGGGCAAGGCTGCGTCGTGGTGCCACGACGAGACACTGGACGCAAATTTCATCGATTTGCAACCGGATCGCACTCTTGTGGCACCGTCAGTCGCGGGTTAGGAAGCGTAGATATGCCGGTGTAGCTCAGTTGGCCAGAGCGGCGATCTTGTAAGTCGAGGGTCGGGGGTTCGAATCCCTCCACCGGCACCACGGAATCTTCTGTATCTGCATGATACTCAGAGGATCCATTATTTTTCTGGTGAAATGCGGCCCAGGCTGCTCAGAAGTTTCCTGAATTTGTTCCCGTAAGCGCAGTTTTTAGTGACCTCGCTACGCAAGAAATTCGCTCGAGCGTAGCAAGGAGGAGCGCAGTTGGCTCCGATTCGAAATATGTCGAATGAGAAGTGGCGTGCCGAGATCTATTCCGGCGGAATTCGCGGATCAAAGGTGCATTCAAAGAAAGATGCTGCTCGAGTGATCTTCGTCCCTGTCACTGGACAGCGGGGTACTTTACCCCTGTCGATGAGAGGAGCACGACATGGGACAGCATCGACGGAAATACACGGATGAGTTCAAGGGTGAGATGCGCTGTGCGCCACTGGTTCAAGCACCGCATCGAACGCGGTTGAGCGGCTTTATGAGCCAGGCGCGACGCAGGGCAGCGTGGCGAAAGAGCTGGGGATCACCGGCACGCAGCTGAAAACCTGGCGGTTGGAGATCGAGGCCTTCGGCTCGATGGAAGCGAAACACCGCCAGAAGGCCAATGCCGCCGAGCTGGAGCGGCTGCGCAAGGAGAACAAGCGGCTGGCAGAGGAGAACGAGATCTTGCAAATGGGTGAGCAGGCGAACGCCACGGGTCCGAGGGCGCCTGCGAACGCTTTTTTCGCCTCTCGGGCGGTGAAACCACGATGAACAAGCGCGCTTTCATCCCTGCCCACAAAGCTCAGTTCGACTGACCGTGGCCCCAGTGGGGCCGCGTAAGCGGGAGAACGCGGTTTCTACACTTTGCCGGCTGGTCCGCCTGTCGCGCAGTTGGTTTTATGGTCACGGCGCCGGTGAGGCAGCCCGTGAAAGTCGGAAGGCGCGGCGTGCGGCACGGGACAAGGCACTGCTGGAGCGGATCAGCCATTTTTTCAAAGCCAGCAAGGGGCGCTACGGGTCCAAACGCATCCACCGGGATC
>NZ_VFSV01000025.1 GCF_007004065.1 Palleronia caenipelagi
ATAATTCTCGGTTATCGTTACAGCGGCAAAACAGCTTGGCCGCTTACAGGGCGTCGTGCGATCGCCTATGCGCGTGACGGAGCGCGAGCGATCATAGTCGAGGATGGGCTGATCCGTGCGCTCTGGACGCGGGCCGCCAGCATCGCTCACCTGCCCGGAATTCTTGCAAACCCGTTCCCTATCGCCAAGGACATCGATCAGTCCTGGATGGCGGAATCCTGCGACTCCGTGCCGGGCATGTCGGACTGGGACTGCTCGGGGGATCGCGTGGAGTATTGTGTAGACCTTTTCCTGGACATGCTCGAATACGTGGTTGTGCACAACCGTGTTGCATAAACCATTCGTTGAACGCAGCTCCCCCTTTCCCCGCCGGTTCAGATGACACGCTCGTAGGCCGCGCGACCGAGGTCGGTCATGCGGTTGAGGGCTTTGACGGCGATTAGAGTCTCGGTCGTCTGGCTCTCCATATTTCGACCTCGTAGCGCGGGTCCGATCACCTGCTTGTAGCGACCGATCTGGGCTTCGACACGGGAGCGCTGACCGTAGCCGGTCGCCTTTTGCCATGCGATGCGACCGTGGTCGGCGTTCATCTGGATATGGACATTGCGGGTCGCGCAATCGCCCGCGACGGCGTTGCCCGGTGGCGGAATGATCACCTCCACATCCGGCCAGAAGACATCTCCGCTTGTGAGGCAACTCGGAACGGCACGCTTCACCTAGCTCACGCCGCCTCAGGCTGTCTGATCTGCAGAGCCGCTTTCGTCAGGGCAACCGCATCGGCGCGCCAGTGAGGCTTCTGGACCGGGCCGAAACCGCGCGCCGCACCGGGTCGATGGCCTTCCACGGCAGCCTCTTCGATCCGCGCGCCGGCACCGCGCAGCCGTTGGCCTATTGCCGCGGCCTTGCACAGGCGGCGCGGCGGGCAGGAGCCCGCATTTTCGAGCACGCCCCGATCACCCGGATCGGCCATGACGGCATCGACTGGATCGTCGTTGTTCGAGGCGACGCAGTCTACGCGACCCATCTGCTGCTCGCGACGAACGCCTATGCTGAGGCACTGGAAGGCGCGCCGGACCCGGCCTTCGTTCCGGTGTATTTCAGCCAGTTTGCCACGGCTCCGCTGACGGGGGCGCAACGGGCCACGATCCTGCCCGGCGGCGAAGGCTGCTGGGATACGGGCAGGGTCATGAGCTCGCTGCGGCTTGACCGGGACGGACGGTTGATCATCGGCGGGGTCGGCAATGTCGCCGGGCCGCAAGGCGCTGTGCATCGGGCCTGGGCTGCGCGCAAGCTGGCGCAGATCTACCCGGAGCTGGCCGGAACGCCATTCGAGCACGAATGGTCCGGAGCGATTGCCATGACTGCCGATCACCTGCCAAAAGTTGTATCGATTGGGCCACGTGCGCTGTCCGTTTATGGCTATTCGGACCGGGGGATCGCTCCGGGGACGGTGTTCGGCCGAGCGGCTGCCCGGGCGCTGTTGCATGGGGACCCAACCGCGTTACCGCTCGCCATCGCGCAGAACCATACCGAGCGCTTCAAGACCCTGCGCACCCTCTCATATGAAGTAGGCGCGACAGCGATGCACGCCACACGCCCTGCACCGTTTCTGACTCACAGACATCCACGATAGTATCGACAAGAAAGGAACGTGATCCGGCAGTTCCGGATCCTGATAGAGACCGCCCACGGTACCTTCACATATTATGAGATTTAACTCGATATGTGCAAGATATGGCATTTATGCACACAACTAGAGAGCCATTGATCACCGACTCCATCGGGCTCCTTCCCAGACCAATCTCTTCCGCCTTATCCCCCGCCCTGATCGCGCTCCGCCTAGAAAAACAAGGCCCCTGCCCCTCTGCTCAAAGCCAGAGCCACCCCTTGCACTCATTTGCAATCGACCGTTTACTAACGATACCTGTGATTGCAGGACCTGCTTAACTGCGCTCCGACAAGCATGATGATTGTTCTCCATGGCCTGATGAACTCACCGTCGTCAGATCAATTTGGCGCGGAACATATCCTTCGTGTTGACGACCGGGATGAACGGCCCGTGATGAGGACATCGGTGGCTTTGGGGCCACCAATTTCAGTTTACGTCAAAGTCCCGCTTCGCCACGCTCAAACGCGACCCGTCCGGATCCGGGCGAGCACGTGGGAGTGGTGGTCCTGGCCACCGTAGAAGACGGCGAGAACCCGGAGTTCCTCTAGCGCTTCGGTGAGGGTGAAGTAAAAGATCGCCCGATCTTTCGTCACGTGTCTCATCCCGCTTAGGATATCGTCGTGACGCTCGCCCTGAAACGCAGCCGTGCCCAGCGCCTCCATTGTGGTTTCAACCTTGCGCAGACGATCTGCCGCTCTGTCGAAAGCCTCGGATGGGCTGTCGCCAAAATCCTGATAGGTTAGAAAGAGATGATCGAAGATCGCCTCAAGATCGTCATCACAGGCGGTGCTGCGGACAACCCTAAAGGCCATGTTGGAGGCGCTTGCGGGCGAGCATCGTCTCGGTCCGGCAGCGGCCGTCCTCGGCCGGGACAAAATCGCCATCCGCCCGCGCCTGGAAAAAGGCCCGAAGCGCGTTCAGCTCGGCCTCTTCCCGCTCGGCTTCGGCCCGCAAAAGTTCCAGACCGCGCTGCACCACCGCACTGACGCTGGCATATTTGCCATCCGCGACGAGGGCGCGGGCGAAGCTGTCCTGTTGCTCGGATAAGGAAACGGAGGCTTTGACAGACATGGGTGAGCTCCTTTTATGCTACTCAGTAGTAATTCTATTTCCCTCTTCATTCAAGGGATCTGGCCAACCGGCGCCGTTTGCGATTTGTATCAGGCGGAGCAAACAGGGAGTCCTCATGAGCGGTCGCATTGATCTCTCCGCCCTCCTCAACTTCATTGCACAGGAGCAACTGTGGCACGACCGTTTACAGGAGGTGGTCGGCGAGCATCCGCATCCCACGATGGAGGAGTTCGACCTCGGGTCAGAGGATCTCGAGGAACTGCTGGGCGAGTCCGCGACGATGCTGCTCTGGGGCTGCGGGTTTGAGGACTTTCTCGCCCGGCGCTACCCGGACGGAAATATCATCGATCTCTATCTCAAGCGCCGGGGTTGGGCCGAGACCGAAGCAAACCGCGCCTATTTTGCGGCGCTCCGGGACACGCCTGTCAGCCTTTACGAGGTCAGTGACGTGCGTCCCGGACACTCCATGGTGCTGCGCGACCTGCTGACCGGCGCGGATCCGGTAGCCGTGCAGGAGAAGAGCGCGACCCAGAGCCTGCATCAATGGGACCGAATTGCGGTGCGCGTGGTCCCTTGGGAAGATCACTTTGTCATGTCCGGGGCCGCCCTACCCTACACCGCCGACGCCACCGCGATGCTCCTTGACGCACTCCGCGACGAGGATGGCAGCCCCGTTCAGATCACGCGCGAGATCCTGTTCGGCCTCGCGTCGCTCTTCACCGGGATCTGGCTCGGAACCGAACTGGAGCGGATGCTGGATCAGGAGGAGCCGGAAATCCTTAATCGCGACGGCGATCCGCTGATGTTCCACGAGCTGCGCTTTCCCTTTGCCAAGGGCGTCACCCAAAAGCAGATCGCGCCTGTGCTGAACAAACGCCGTGACATGATGTCGGAGGGATCGAAATCATGGGTCTGGATTGAGACAGGCAAGATCCGGCACAGCACCGCCAGCGAAGGCTATCCGGTCTTCGGCTCGGTGGAGCTGAAGGGCCGCGCGCTAATCGTGAATGTCGATTCCGCGGCCCGCGCCGCCAAGGCCGAAGCCGTGATCACCGACCTTCTGGGCGAGGTCCTGCGCCCGCCTTTGACAAGCATCGAAACCGTTGGACAAGTCAGCGCAGCGAACGACGCCACTGCCTGTGACGACGGCGCGATCCCACCTGAACTGGTGCAGCAGATCCTTCAGGAGCAGATGGACCTGCATTATCGCAGCACCCTCGACAGCCCGCTGCCGATGCTCGACGGCCTTTCCCCCCGAGAGGCCGCCCGCGATCCGTCAACGCGGGATAAGGTGGTCGGCTGGCTCAAGCACCTCGAAAACGGTAGCGCCCGGAGCAACGCTGCCATCGCGGGCTATGACTTCACCTGGATGTGGCACGAGCTCGGAGTGATGGACGGCCGTCGATAAGCTACCGCCGGACCGCTCAGCGGGAAAGGGGTGCAAAAATTGCGCTCCGGATGTCTGAGGGCCCGCAGGAACAAATCCCAGAATCACCCCGCCACGCGACCTTCTGCAACCGTGACAGACGAAGCGGGCCAAAGATTGATGAAAAAGGAAGAGAAATTTCGCAGCGTGATCTTGTGCCTCGCGATGGTTCTTTTTCCTCTCACAATCAGCGCATTAGGAACACATAGTGTCACAGTCAGCTTTGACGCTGTGGATAACTTTCCGCCATCTTTATATTTTTCTTGCCGGACTCAGATGTTCGTGGCATTTCAGTTCTGACAGTAAAAAGCGTCAGACAGGGCTTTTACCGTCAAAACGATAATGAGCCTTAAAAAAGGCCATGACAGGCGGCAGAGCATGGACGATGCGAACAAAAGCTATGCGCAAGGCATAGGGTCTTCGGATATAGGGAAATTTGCCGACAGTCTTGCGGAATCGCTAGACCGGCAGATGAAGGTTGCATTCGAACCAGAGGAACGGAAATCCTTGCGCCGCTTCAGTTCCACAGAGGTTGCCGAATTATTACGCGTCAGCACATCAAACCTACGCAATCGCCACAAAGATGGCAGCTTCCCGGAAGTTCACACAGACGGGCGCGGCCACAGATTTTACACGGCCGAAGAAATTGACGAACTTCGCAACATTTTGACGCGGACAGGGAAGAACGCTGACGCGTACCGACCCGGGCGCCGCAGCAACGACAGCCTTCAGATCATATCAGTCGTTAATTTCAAAGGCGGAAGCTCGAAGACGACAGCGACGATCCATTTGGCACACAGGTATGCGCTCCGCGGTTACCGGGTTCTGGTGCTGGATCTTGATCCGCAAGCCAGCTTAACAACCTTTTTCGGCTTCCGTCCGGAACTAGAGTTTGTGGAAGGTGGTACGATTTATGATGCTTTGAAGTATGAAGATCAGGTCCCCCTCTCAGAGGTAATTCAGAAAACATACTTTCATAACCTCAACATGGTCCCGGCTGGCTTGATGCTGTCTGAATACGAAACCGAGACAGCAAACGCACTGGCAAACCGCGTTCAACCAATATTTGCCGAGCGTTTGGCGTTAGCGTTGGAAGAAGTTGAATCTGGCTACGATATTGTGCTGATCGATTGCCCTCCGCAGTTGGGCTTTCTGACATTGACCGCTTTGGCGGCGTCTACGGGTCTGCTAGTGACCGTGGTTCCTGGCATGCTAGACATCGCCTCAATGAGCCAGTTTCTCAAGCTTGCTTCGGAAACCGTCAAAGCCGTCGAAGAGGCGATTGGGCGACATGTCACTTGGGACTTCGTAAAGTTCCTGATCACACGGTACGAGCCCTCGGACGGGCCGCAAACGCAAATGGCTGGGTACCTACGTTCAATCCTTGCTGGCCAAGTCATGACTGAACCGATGCTGAAGTCGACAGCAATTTCTGACGCAGGCATGACTCAGCAAACGATATACGAGGTAGACCCGAGCCAGCTCATTCGGAAGACCATTGATCGGGCTTTGACCAGCGTAAATAGCGTTGCCGATGAGCTGGAGCAGACAATCCAAATGGCATGGGGACGTCGCTGATGGCCCGAAATATCTTCAACCAACCCCGGAAGGACGAGGAAGAGTCGGCAGGCCCCTCCCCTGCCCCGATCAAGTCCTCGAAGCTACCTGGCTCGGTTGGTGGATTGCGGGAATCTCTCCGAGAGATCACTGCCAATTCGATCCGAGATATCGATCCCGATCGGATCGATATGGATGGTCTTCGAGATCGCCTGATCCTGGAAGACAGTAGCATAGAAGATCTCGCAGAGAGCATTCGTAAGCATGGTCAGCAAGTGCCGATCATGGTTCGCCCCTCTGACCAACCGGATCGATATCGCATCATCTACGGACGTCGTAGACTTGCAGCCATTCGAAAATTTGGTGGAACCGTCAAAGCGATCGTTCGAACACTCGATGACGATGCTTCTCTGATCGCCCAAGGTCAGGAAAACAACCTGCGTCTGGATCCGTCCTTCATTGAAAAATCTCTTTTTATCAGAGAGATGCAAGAAGCCGGTTACAAGCCCAGTGTCATTCAGGACGCTCTGGGCCTCACCCGACAAGGTGTGTCGAACCATCGTGTAGTCTTAGAGCAACTGCCTGACGAGCTTATCCGACTTATCGGTCCGGCTCATGGCATCGGTCGACGCCAATGGGGTGATCTCGCGGCCCTTTCAGAGAAGGTTCCGCTTGTTGACATTGCACGTGAGATACTTGCCGGTCTCCCTGACACCACTCCAAGCTCAGACAAGTTTCAAACTATCTACGTCGCTTGCACCAGCGAGGCGCGTGGAACGACCAACCAAAGCGCCCGCAGCCAAACGACCGTGGTAAAGGACAAAAGTGATCGTCCTGTCGGCACACTTTCGGTCGATGGCAAATCTATCGCTATCAAAATCACCCGCAAGGACAATCCAGGATTCTGCCAATGGCTCGAAGAGCGCGCGGCAACCACGCTGCAAGAGCTTTTCGAACAATGGCAGAATGAGAGAGGCTCGGGGAACTAATCCCCGGTCGCAACCAAAACACGAGCAGAGGAGAAAGGCGAAGACCAAAAAGAAAGAGCCCCCCAAGGTTTCCCCCGGAGAGCCCTCATCATCTGATTAGCATCTTTGATGTAGCAATCTCCGACATAGCGGTCAAGGGTCACCGATTCGGTGGACACTGTTTTATTGCCTCTTCTTGCCACGACCGGCGTGAAGTGTCGGGGAAGTTATGGGTCGCAATGGTCGTCGTTCAACAAACATGGCATTTACAAAGCTCTCAGTTCAGACCTCCGACGAAGACAAGGGCATCCCTGTCGCGTCAACACCTGAAACCGACATCTGGGCAGTCTTCCGCGCACTCAGAGACGCGCGCAGCCTGTTCGGTCTCCGTCCAGGTCATGTTCAAACACTCCAAGCGATGCTGAGCTTTCTCAGGCCTGGACACGGGGATACAGTTTTCGCTTCCAACGACCAAATATGCCGCCGAATTGGTGGGATTGATGAACGTACCCTCCGTAGGCATATTGATCGCTTTGTCGAACTTGGTTTAATGGCGCGCCACGACAGTCCTAATCGCAAGAGATATCGAGTGAAATCCTCCGGTGGTCAGTCCATTAGCTATGGCCTGTCGCTAACTCCGTTTCTGGCGCGTGCCGACGAACTACTTGCAGCAGCCCAAGAAATGGAAAACTCACGTCGTGATCGCGTCTTCTTGCGGAAGCAAATACTAACCAGACTTGCACAACTCGATGAATTTGATCCCGAGAACGAACTCTCTGTTCACGTGCGCAGAGTTCTCCGCCGGAAACTCTCGGTCGCAGAATATCGTGCTTTCCTCGATGAGGTCAAAGCTCAATGTGAACAGATGTCCACCGCGGTGGACCTGCCAAAAGCAACGAAACTGCCCGCCAACGACGGACAAACTGTCCGCCACCAATCTAAGTCTAAAAAAGAACAAAAAGATTCAGAAAGACCGAGCGACAAGACAATACCGCCCGTCGAGCAACTCACATCAGTTTGCGAACAAGCCGCGTCTTTTGCTCCAACTCCACTCAGAAACTGGCATGACGTCGAAAGACACGCCAGAACACTCGCTCCAATGATGGGAATCCACGAAAGCACCTTTGATAAGGCTACAGCAAAGGTAGGATCCAAAAACGCATCATGCGCAATATTCATAATTCTACAAATGAGTAATGGCATCCGACATTTAGCAGCGTACTTTCACAGCATCACCCTCGGTCGCAGAGAATCTGACTTCCATCCAACCCTGCTGCTCGAGCGGCTGTCTCGCTCAGATCAAGCTAATGCATAGTGTCCACCGCGGTGGACATTTCGAGAGACAAAAAGCTGTAAAAAAAGGAGGGGTAATATCCCAAGAGCAGCTTCCGTCAACCGTCGTGGGGAAAACCTGATCACAAAATCGCTGAGAAAATCACTAGGTCGCCGTTCCGGAGAACCCCATCGACAAACTCACTCTCAGCCACTCCAACGCCAGCGCATCAAGGCCTACATTCCGGTCCAGGAACTCGCCGAAGACATCGTGTGCCACAGGTTAATACAGATCGTGATCGTCTACCCCGTTTTGCCTGATGGTGGGTCTGAGACCGGTGAGTTAGAAATCTGTGCTCCCGGTCGCCCCGTTCGTCGCGGCAAAGGTCACTAAAGAAGCTCACAACATTGAGGTCCCGCCCCTGCCCTCCTCGAGATCGATGACAAGGACAAAATAACGTGGGATTTACTCTTCACTTGGCACTGTCACAGACGTTGGCAGTCCTTTGCTTCCAGCGGGCTGTATCGCAATGCGTGCGACCCCGTCGAAATCGCTGAAAACTGATATCCGGTGGGTTCGGCCGTCATCACCAACCTAATGCCGGTCTCAGCTTGTATGACATCTCCGGTAAAACCACCTTCGCAGACGTCACTCTCGTCCGGCTCGGCCACGACGCCTGGGCGTTTCAATGTCGAATGCCTGTCCTGCAGAATGGCCCCGTCAGGACGGGCGACGCAACAGGCGCATGATGCGCCCGGGTTTCACCGCCCCTCCGATACGTCCAGAAAGAGGTTCACCAGAGCGACGTTGACAAAGTAGTTGTGCTTTCCCGACCGGTGTTTTTCGACGAAACCAGTTTCAGCCAGGGCATCGAGATATTTGGCGGCGGTCTGGCGGCTGACTGACAGATCCCGCTGAAGGTACTCGATCCGGGTATAGGGATGGCGGAACAGGTTGTTCAGAAGGTCCTGGCTGTAGATTTTCGGCATCTCGCGCCGAAGCCGGTGTTTCACCTCCGTCATCTGCTGGCGGATCTCCGCGACAATCTCGGAGGTCGTGGCGGAGGTCTCGGTCACAGCGTCCAACATATAGACGACCCAGCTCTCCCAGTCTCCGGTGTCCCGAACGGCTTGCAGGTGATGATAGTAGTCCCCCTTGTTCCGAGTGATGAAGCGCGACAGGTACAGCACGGGAATGTCCAGTAACCCTGTTCGGGTCAGGTAAAGGACATTGACGATGCGCCCAATGCGTCCATTGCCATCGGCAAACGGATGGATGCTTTCAAACTGATGATGAATGAGCGCCATTTTGATCAGGGGATCCAGGTCGCAGAGATCATCGACGTTGATGAACTTTTCGAGCGCCGTCATGTGTTCGATGATCTCGCGGGCGTCCTGGGGTGGAACAAAGACGATCTGGCCGGTTTGCTCGTTCTTGAGTGCCGTCCCCGGTTTCACGCGAAATCCGTCACTGCGTCCCTTCAGCAGACGGAACATGTCGATCAGCACTGAGTTCGGGATCAAGCCACCCGTATCAAGCAAATGGGCGTAACCCAGTCGCAGCGCATCGCGGTAAAGAGCGACTTCTTTGGCCGCCGGGGATTGCGGATCGTCCGGAAAGAGATCCGCCTGGAACAGCTCGTCCTGTGTGGTCACGATGTTTTCGACCTCGGAGGAGGCTTTGGCCTCCTGAAGGGCCAGCGTATCAATCAGGATGCCCTGGTTCGGGATTGTTTTTGCCTGTCCCTTGAGATCGGCGAGAGCACGGCTTGCGCGAGCGAGGGCTTTCAACACCGGAACGGTCTCGATATCGACCGCGGGAGGCAGAGGGGGGAGGGTGTAGGTCGGCTTTAACATGATCTTCGCCTCACGTTAAGAAATTGGACTTTCGTTAACACGATCTGTGGGCCGTGTCACAAAAATGCGGATCTCTTAACCGGATGAGCCGGTCTGTCCGAGGGGTAGGGAAACAGCCCCTGTCTGCACGGTAGCCGTGTTGTGTCGGCCTTGATATCCTCTGTTATGGAGGTGCTGCGTGCGATGTCTGACGATCCAAACCAGCTGGAGGTCTTCCCCACGGCGCTTGATCTCAAGCGGGTGGAGCTGACCCTGAATATGCGGCGGTTCTACCGGATGAGCGTGCAGCCTGATCTCTTTGGGGGCGCGAGCCTCGTGCGGGAATGGGGGCGGATCGGGTGTCGGGGCCGGGTGCTGATTGAGCACCACGCCGATGAGGGGCAGGCGGTGACGGCTTTGATGAAGCTGGCGGCGGTGAAAACGCGGCGCGGATACAGATCAGCGGACGGGTAGGGCAGGGGCCTCCGGTGTCTGATCCGGACCATCCCGCCTTGACCTCTCATCCCTCTCACGGTGGTATCGCTCAGAACCGAGAGGACCCCTGCCATGGCCGCGAAGGCGTTGAACAAGAAGAACCTTGTGGGTCTCGGGGCCGAGACGCTGGCCGATCTGCTGCTGGAGGCGGTCAAGGGTGATGCGGCGCGGCAGCGGCGGGTGCGGATGGTGCTGAACGCGGAGCAGAGCCCGGCCGAGGCGGCGGCGGAGGTGCGTAAACGCTTCTCCCAGATCCGCCGCGCGAAGAGCTGGCTTGACGGTTCCGCCCAGCGTAAGCTTGCCCGCGAGCTCAAAGAGCTTATCGACCTGATCGGACAGCGGATCGGGCCGGAGGAGGCAAAGACCGGGTTCGAGCTCCTCTGGGCGCTGCTCGGCCTCTCGCCGCAGATCCAGGAGCGCACCGATGACAGTTACGGCGTCATCGGCGATGTGATGGACGCGGCCATGGAGGCAATCGCGGACCTCGCGCCGCGCCTGACCCTCGATCCCGAGGAACTGGCAGGCACCGTCTTCGACGCGCTGATGGACAATGGCTACGGCGAATATGACGGTGCGATCCCGGCGCTGGGCGAGGCGCTGGGACCCAAGGGTCTCGCCCGGCTGAAAACGCTGGCCGAGGCGGCGCGCGCGGCGCCGGTCGAGCCGGTGGATGTGGAGGGCTGCGGCACTCTCGGTGACCCGGCCCGGATCTTCGAGATCCTGCGGGACAGACGGGGTCGCACGTTGGAGACCATCCTGCAGGACGTGGCGGATCTGGAGGGCGATGTGGACGCCTGGCTCGCCCGCTACACGCCCGAACAGCTGACCTATCACACCATCGCCCCCGCCGCCGCGCAGCGCTTGCTGGCCGCCGGTCGGGCGGAGGAGGCGCTGGCGGTCGTGCAAACCTGTCTCGCCCGGCAGGAGGCGCGGGAGCGCGCGTTCGACATTCCCGATGTGGACGAGGCGCATTTCGCCTGTCTCAAAGAGCTGGGCCGGGAGGAGGAGCTGCAGGCCGCCCTCTGGACCCGGTTCGAGACCCGCCTCTGCGTGCCGACCCTGCGCGACTATCTCAAGCGCCTGCCCGATTTCGAGGATGACGAAGCCCTGATCCGGGCGCAGGAGCACGTGTTGGCCCATCCGTCGCTCTGGGACGCGCTGGCCTTCTGCCTCGAGTGGCCCGATCCGGCCCTCGGCGCGCGGCTGGTGCTCAGCCGGGCAGGGGAGCTCGATGGCAACGCCTACGAGATCCTCACCCCCGCCGCCGACGCCCTCGCTCCCGAGCACCCGCTGGCCGCGGTGCTGATCTGGCGGTCGATGATCCTCTTCGCGCTGGAGAAAGCCCGCTCCAGCCGCTACGGCCACGCCGCCCGCCACCTCGCTTCCTGCGCCGCCGCTGAAGCCGCCATCGACGACTATGGTCCCCACCCGGATCACCAGAGCTTCGTCCGCTCCCTGCGCAAGGATCACGGCCGGAAGCACGGCTTCTGGGGCTGGGTCGACTGAGCCGGGCAGGGGGCTCAACCCCTCCCATACCCCGTGCCGTAGCGTCATATGCTGCAATGCAGCATAGCGCTATTGCAGCGCAGCATTCCGCCCCTATCTTCTGTCCCACAAGGACGCAAACACACAGATCCAACCGATAGGAGGCCCCCATGGCTGCCACTGCTAAAAAAGTCGAAACCAAAGTCGAAAACGCCGCCGAGAAGGTGGAGAACAAGGTCGAGAAGCTCGCCGACCGCGCCAGCGCCAACCTGAACGCGGCGACCTCTGAGGCCCGCACCTTCGCCTCGCTCTACACGACCGCGCTGCGCAGCTTTGCCGAGGGAGTGATTGAGGTCGACAAGCTGATCCTGTCGAAGCTCAGCAACGCCGCTTCCGAGACCGTGCAGCAGGGCCAGCAGATCCTGAAGGCCCGCGACGTGAAGACCGCCATCGCCATGACCACCGTCTCCACCCAGTCCACCCTCGACCGCAATGTGTCGGACACCAAAGAAGTCCTCGACCTCGCCAATGCCCGCCTCCAGGAGAGCCTCGAGCCCTTCAAGACCTACGCCTGATCTAATTCCTCCCTGACGGATCAAGCACACACTCCGCCCGCGCAAAACCTGCGCGGGCGGTCGGCGTTTGGGGGGTAAGGTCGGTGTCTGACAGTCAAGGCGCTCGGGCTCGGACCCTTGACGGGTGATCGCTGCCAATGCCCCACATATTACCTATTTATGCGAATTTTGATGGCTAGATATTCGACAGAATGGGGCGGGAAGCTGCCATTCGCTGCTATCACCAACCAACCAGAGCGTCGAACTGGAAGCCGACATTCGTGCGACATTGAGACCGAATGGTTCCCTGCAACGCCGCAAAGCGGCTCAGAGCCCAAACTGACCGATTCTGCGGGATTGTATATGTTGGCAGTAGGGGACAACCTTTTTAGTGGCATGGTTAATGTTGGCGGATTTGAAAGCGCCTGCCTATCGGGCACAGCAGTGGCATCTATTGTTATGCCTGCGTGCTGCCGGACCGTTTCTGCCGCAGTCCGAGCACAACGGTCACAACGGATCCAGCCAGAAAAAAGATGGCGATCCAGCTGGAAAACAGGAAATAAGGATCTCCGCCCGTGGCCGAGAAGGCCTGACGCGCGCTGTTCTCAAGGCTTCCCCCCAAAACGAAAGCAATCACAAATGGCAAAGGCGACATGTCGACCTTGCGCATCAAATACCCCAAAATTCCAAAACCCAAGGTGAACCAAAGCGACTCCATGCTTGGTTCCTGGGCATAGACAGCCGTAAAGGTCAGCAGCAAAACAACCGGCAGCAAGGTTCGTTTGGGCACCCTCACCATGACAGTCGCAGCCCGCATGAACGCCCCGCCAAACGTCCAGTTGACGAAATTGGCAAACAGCATCGCAGTGAACAATCCAAATACAAGGACGAGCTCGGTGTTCACTACGCTTTCACTGAAGCGAAAGACCGAAGGTCCCGGGGTGAACCCCCCAATGGAATCCGTGGCGAGAATGATAAAGACCGCCGCCGCATTGCCTGGGATGCCCAAGCCAAGCACCGGAATCAGGTTCGATCCGGATACGGAACTGTTGGCGGCTTCAGTCGCGGCCACGCCCTCGATGGCCCCTTCCCCAAAAGCTGGCGCGCCTTCCGGGCGGCGACGCGCATAGCGCGCCCGTCCCAACTGGTAACCAAGCGCCGCTGCCAGCGTCGTTCCAATGCCGGGAAGGGCACCAATGATCGTGCCCACGAGGGATGACTGGCCGACATAGGGCGCAATGCGGAGGATTTCCGCGCGGGTTAAGCGCTGGTCTCCGTGGTCGATAATCCGTTCACGCGCTCCAAACAGATTGCTTTTGTGCCAGAGGTCTTCGTATTCCTTCAGGACCGCGCCGACGATCAATACCCCCAGAATTGCCGTCATAATGGAAAACCCGCCCGCCAAAGCGTCGGTTCCCAAAGACAGTCGTGGGTAGAAGTCCTCGCCACCCCCAATGAAAACAGCAATCAATCCCATCGCGACCGAAATCAGCCCTTTGGCAGGAGAGCCGCCGATAACTGCTGCAATAAAACTGAGCGAGAGGATCAGAAGCGCGGTCTTCTCGGGAAAATCCAGATGCCGCTCGACCATCAAGGCAACAAATGGCGCGCACACGAAAAGCGCAATGTCGGAAAACGTGTCACCAGAGACTGAGGACAGATGTGCGACCTTCAATGCCTTGCGGGACTGGCCCTTCTGCGTCAGAGGGTAGCCATCCAATGTGGTCATATAGGCATCCGGTGTCCCGGGGGTGTTGAACAGAATGGCTGGAACCGCCCCTCCGAGGGTCGCCCCTTTCATGATGCCGATCAGAAACCCCAAAACCGGCAGCAAGGCTTCGACGTTGTATCCAAAGAACGAAATCAGGATCGGAAGGGAGATCGCCATCGCCATCGGCCCGGCCAGACCGGGCGTTGCGCCAACCAAGATGCCAGTGACCACGCCAGCAAAGACCATCACCAGCGTCAGTGGGATTGGAACGCCGAGCAGCTCGAAAGCGGCCGGGCCAAAAATGACCGCCTGCATCCCGGCGACGACGTAGTCCAGAGGCTGCATCAATAGTCACCGTTGGGTGGCAGCAACAGATCGTCAAATGGCACGTCGACGAGCATAATCAAAATGAGTGTCGCCGCGACAGCAATAATGACGGTCCGCGCCCGCAGGCATCCGGCGGATAAAGACGCCATCCCAACAATCATTGTGACACCGCCAAAGAAATAGCCGATGTATTTCCACGGGAAGGTTTCTCGTACCAGACGGTACTCGGTTTCTGCGGCGCCGAAACCTTCAGCTACAAGCAAAGCGCCCGGGCCTGCGTACCGCATCGTAAAAAGACTTAGGATAATGACTGAAACGATTGCGCCAGTATGCAAAAATGGCGCCAACGTCACTTCGTTGTCAAAACGCTTGCGCGGCTCGATCAGCAGAAGCGCGCCGCCGATTGCCAGCAGGGTAAACGCGATGGTCGGCGCAAGTGCGTCGCCGATACTGACTTGCCGGCGGACGCGAACGATCAGGCCGGTGCCCGTGTCCTGAGGGACCCAAAGGAACAACCCGACCAGCGCCAAAAGCACCGCGCCACTCCCGATATAGATGTTTAATCGGTACATCCGGCATTCCTCACAACGATGTTGGCCGCGCCGGCCTCAGCTGGCACGGTCCAGAGGCAACACTACTCGGACGCCGCCTGCATCAGTTCCTTGGCGGATACGAAGCTGTCGTCGATAAAGGTTTGGAGCGCCTCACCCGAAATGGCCTCACCGCCTCCAAAATTTGCCTGGAGCAGCGCGCCCGCTTTCGTGGTCTCGTCCAGCACAATCTCCGAGATTGATTGGGCCAACTGGGCCTGCGCCGCGCTGTCCATGTCCTTTGGTCCAAAGTACATGAAATAGATATCGAGGTTGTAGGGCACGCCGAGATCAGCCAACAACGGGGCATCCGGCGTCAGGTTCAGCGGGCGTGACATGCCCGAAACGAGCTCTACCAATTCGCCCGCTTTGACACCTTTTGAATGCGCCCCCGCAACAAATCCTGCATCAAGATCGCCCGCATAGAGCGCGTTTATCATTCCGCTTCCGCCCTGTACCATCGTAATATTCATGTCGATGCCCGCTGCTTTCCCCAGCAGATAGGTCACGTCAGCGATTTTTGGGGTGATGGCGCCAACTCTCAAAGTCTCGCCGGACTTGGCAGCCTCGACGAAATCATCGAAGGTTTCCCAACCTTTGGAGGCGGGCACGACGAACGCAACCTCAGCCAGCGTCGTAGTGACAATCGGGGTCACATCATCCGGTGTCATGCCTGCGGTTCCGTCTGCCATGCCGTAGTCAAGTGCTTCGGAAATACCTATGCCAAAGACGGTGCCATCTGTCGGTGCATCCTGCATTTCTTTTGCCATGATAAGCCCCGCTTTCCCGGGCGTATTTTGCGGCGTGATCGTCCAGCCGAAGCGGTTCTCCAGTTCTTCTGCAATCAGCCGCGCCTGACTGTCTGAGCCTCCTCCGGGCGGAAACGCGATGTGCATCGTTATTGGCCCTGGAGGAGTCCAGTCTTCTGCGAGACTCGCCGTCGCTGCTATGGAATAGCCAAGCGCAATTGCTCCAATAGCGAGAAGCTTTTTCATGGTAGTTCCTCCCAAAATCTCCATGTTGGAGCGGTACCAGTATAAAACCGGACATGTCAACCTTTTGCTGGACATGTCCGGTATATGCACGTATTGAACTATCACACGAAGGATCACCTATGGAGCAAAAACATCCAAAACCGTTCGACACGACTGAGCCCCTTCAGGAATCTGTGACGTTCAAAATATCCCGTCTCAGTCAGAGACATGCATCTCAGGCTTCGAGGGTTTTAAGGGAATTATCGGGCCCGCCGCTTTCGGAATGGCGGGTCCTGATGCTGCTGGCCACCTACGGGCCCGGTACGGCCGCAGAAATCGCGAGATATCTGCAAAGCGATGACTCTTTGATCAGCCGAACCGTCAAAACGATGCAGGGCAAGGGTCTATTGCACAGCACGCCCGACCCGAAGGATCGCAGAGCCAGCAGGCTCTCCCTCAGCCAGGAGGGAAGCGATCTCTATGAGCGGATGCGACCAAGCATGCACCGTCGCCGGGTCGCCGTTCATGATGCTCTCAGCGAAGATGAGCGGAATACGTTAAACGCGCTGTTGGCCAAACTGGACAGGCGCATGGATGAAATTGATGAGGACTTACAGAGGTTCAATGAATGACGAGCACGCGCCCCCACGTTTCGCAGTTGCCACTTGAAGGCATAAGAGTTCTTGATCTGACCCATGTCATCGCTGGCCCGATGGCAACTCATCAATTGTGCATGATGGGGGCCGAAGTGATCAAAGTCGAACGTCCGGGGGAAGGCGACGGAATGCGGGCGCTGCGCACACAACCAGACCAAAATGGGGTGCCACCAGCGTTCCGTGCCCTGAACGCTGGAAAAAAGTCGGTCACGCTGGACCTAAAAGTTGCAAAGGACCGCGATCATCTGCTCGCATTGGCCAGCTCGTGCCAAGTATTCGTCGAAAACTTCAGACCCGGTGTCGCTAAGCGCCTCGGCTTATCTGCAGGTGATATCCGGCGCGTTCGCCCCGATGTGATCTACTGCTCCATTTCGGGCTGGGGGCAAACCGGAGAACTGTCTGCCTTACCGGCCTACGATCATGTCATCCAGGCCGCCACGGGAATGATGGCGATGCAGGGCTCAGAGGGCCCACCGGTCAAAGTCGGTTTCCCGGTTGTCGATACGGCAACGGGCATGTCGGCAGCCACTGCTATTCTGGCGGCTTTGTTGCGCCGCGCAAAAGGCGACACATCGGACGTCGAAATCGATGTTTCCATGGTCGACAGCGCGATGCTGCTGATGGCAACCGTCTATGCGCAGACAATCGCGACAGATGCCGCGCCCCCCCGCGTGGGCAATCGAGGATTTGTCGGCAGTCCGGGCGCGAGCACCTTCGAAGCCGCTGATGGCTATGTGTCGATTGCCGCCAATACAATGGGTCAGTTTCGAACATTGTGCAGCATCGTGGGCCGAGCGGACTTGGCACTGCCGCCCTACCTGCCAGACGGATTGTCCGACACCGATTTCTTGTTCAACCTTGCCAGCCCCGAACTTGGCTCTGAATTGTCAGCCGAAATTCGAAAACTGGAAGCAGCCGAGTTCGAAAGAGCGCTCATCGCGGGGGGCGTTGCAGCCGCGCGTGTTCGTGATCTTCACGAGTTTTTGACAGAGTTGTACCACAAGACACCAAGCTTGAATGTTCCTGAAGAACCAACGGCTCTTATGCCTGGTTTTCGCAGCGAAGGCGCTCTTAAAAAGGAAAGTTGTTACGCGCCACTGCTGGGTGAACATACAAAAGTAACGCCTGAAACTGCTTGACGTCTCCAAGAGGGATTGCCAACTTGCAGACGCGCCCGAGGGTGTTTAGCCGGTCGCCATGAATGTACCAGCTGAGATGCCGCGCCTGAAGGGCTATCGTTTTCCCCGTGAAGTCGTCGCCTATGCCGTTTGGGCCTATCATCGGTTCGCGCTGAGCACGGCGGATATAGAGGATCTGCTCGCCGAGCGAGGCGTCATCGTCAGCCGGGAAGCCGTTCGGAAATGGGTGAACCGGTTTGGTCGGCATTTCGCGCATTGCATCAAGCGCGACCGGCCCGCAGCGTCAGATAAGTGGCACCTCGATGAGGTCGCCGTCCCGATCAACGGCATCAAGATGTGGTTATGGCGGGCCGTGGACGGGAACGGCGATGTGCTCGACATTCTGGTGCAGCCGAGGCGGAACGCCAAGGCAGCCAGGCGGTTTCTGAAACAGTTGATCGCCCGGTTTGGCCAGCCTCGCGTTATCGTCACGGACAAATTGCGCAGCTATATCAAACCGATCCGCCAGCTGGCTCCAGACGCAGATCACCGGGCTCATAAGGGCCTGAATAATCGTATTGAGGGCTCGCACCGACCAACGCGGAAACGAGAAAAGCTCATGGGCCGGTTCAAGTCGGTCGGGCAAGCGCAGCGCTTCCTCTCCGCCCATGACCAGATCAATGTGATATTCAGACCCCGCCGCTACCGACTTTCAGCCATCTCTTACCGCCACGCCAGATCAGATGCCTTCGATCTGTGGCGCAGCTACGCCCTCGAAATGACCGCGTGATCGGATCCGCGTAGGACTTTTACAATCGGTGCAGTACAAGTTGGCAATCCCCCCGCGCCGCCTCTATCCGAGGCGTCATTTCTACCATCGACAATTTGTTAGTTTTGACGAGCTTGCAACGGGGCTTTATCGTAAAGACCAATATCCGCAATGACCCAACTTACCTCACCCTCTTCACAGTTGCCGAACTGACTTTAAATATCGCCGCAATGTCTTTGACCGCGCGGCCTTCAGCTTTCATGCGCAGAACTTCTCCTCGCTGATCAGGTGTCAGCGCTGGGGGTCTTCCCCCAACACGACCTTTCGCGCGGGCAGATTTCAGACCCTCCAGGGTGCGCTCGCGGATGCGTTCCCGCTCAAACTGTGCGATGGACGCAAAGACATGGAAGACCAGGCGGCCGGCTGGGGTCGTGGTGTCGATGTCTTCGGCCAGGGACCGAAATCCAGCGTCCTTGGCTTCGATGTTTGCGACGATGTCGAGCAGCTTGGGGAGAGATCGTGCTAAACGATCATACTTAGCCACGAGGACAACATCGCCGACCCGAAGTTGATCCAGCAAGCGGTTGAGCTCGGGCCGCGCTTTAGCGGTGCCGCTGATTTTCTCAGAAAAGATCCGCTCCGCGCCCGCCGCCTTCAGCGCGTCCAGTTGAGCATCAAGGTTCTGCTCCTCTGTTGAAACTCTGGCGTATCCGACGATCATGTTTTGACGGTATCAGAAACGTCTCAAAATACAAAAGGTTTTGCACCGGGGTTATGATCCAAAGAATGCCCTTGTGTCGTTGGAGGGCGTGAGAGGGATCAAAACCGACCGTTTTTTCACCCGCTTCGATTATTTTTTGTATTTGGATCAAAATTATGCTAATTTAGTGCTTTAAGAATTTGATTCCTTGAAAACTGGATCGATTGAATCTGGATTTTTCCGCTAGATCTCCCTGGCTGGGAGAGGAGCGGAATAGCATGAAAGCATCGAGGTTCAGCGATGCCCGCGAAAATCTGGAGGATTGGTGTAGACACTACAACGAGGTCAGACCCCATAGGGCGATCAGATACAACGTCCCGATTGCCCTGCACTATCCCAATGGCGTCACCAGCCCGTCATCGTGCAGGAGGCGGAGAAATATAGTTCCAGGCGACCCAGAGTTGGGGAGTATTGAAAGTAATATTATTACTTCTGCGAGCAGTAGACTTTTTGGAGAGCAATATGAAACTTACAGCGTATTTAGTTGCAACAGATGCAGGAGATATTGAAAGTCAGTGGGTTTCTCTGTGGGTTGCAAGTGGAAATTTTACACCTGCAGTAACTGATAAAGAGCTTTTTGACGCTTCATCCCGTTTGGGACATTCACGATCGGACAAGTTTGGCGTGGTTGAGTTTAGAGTTCCAAGCAATTGGTCGCAGAATGTTGTCGCCCTTTTTGTTACAATCCATAAACGACAAGGTGATCCGATCAAAATCGCATGGGAAAACGCAACTAATCCAAACGAAATCACAATATTAATAGACAAGCTTCCGAACACTATCCCTAAAAAACGGGATTTTTGCGATTTTTACTTGGAAGACTGCGAGCTCGTGAATGAACAAAGATTTGTGCAGTTTGTTCGACTAGGTGTTCTGGACAAAGATACTGGTGAAGTACGACCACCCCATGTATCAAAATTCAATATCGTTGAAACAAAGCCTCTTACTGAAGCCGAAATTGCAGAGCTGAAGGAAGCGCAAACAAAAGCAGTTGATGACTGGTCCCCTTCATCGAAAGATGCTGTTGCCACTCCAGCAGTTGGTCACGCACAAGATGCGCAAGTCGAAGAGTTAAGCTCCCGAGTGGCACGCTCAGCGGGGAAAACCTCAGCTCAATCCGAGATGCAAGAGACCGTGCGAATGGTTGGGGAACCGGCTCTCACCTTAGAGGAGTTTAGCCGCGTTCCAATTCCAACACCTGCGACAATGCAGTTAACGGGAACAATGGTGCAGGCTAATTATATGCGTCATACCTTGTCAGCACTCGCAACAGCGTATGGTGCGATCAGAGATACCGTTCCAGTGCGGTATGAAATGGATTGTGACAACCCCATCGACTGGGATTTAACGCCAACGATCCGCCAAGCATGCGAGCCGTACTTTTTACATGCGATACATTTTTCTCAACGGGTTAAATATAAAGGCCCTTGCGCTGGAAAGGTTACATACACCTCGACGCTCTTGCCATGCCAAGAAAAGCAGATTGCTACTGTTAGCTGGAAACGAAACGAAGGAACTTCCCGTTCAGAAGAAAGAACGGCTATCGAGCGTTTAAGCAGTACGATGTCGCGCTCCCGAGACATTGAGGACATACAAAAGGCAACTGTTCGAGAAGCGATGAAAGGGAATTCCACTTCAAGTACGGCAAGTATTTCTGCAAGCGTAAGCGCGCCACTAGGAAGCCTTCCAGTTAATGTAGGTGTATCGGGTGGTTTTTCAAAAACTAAATCCTCTGCGTCTCAGAATTCAAGTAGAGACATGACCGCCCAAGCCAGCCAAAAATTGCGTGATAATTCGTTTCAGGCGGCTGAATCTCTTCGCTCACAAACCGTTACTGTTACCCACGAAGTTTCGCAAGAAGAAGCAGTTTCTGCCGTGACAGAGAATATAAAGAACTACAATCGAATGCACGCCATGCATCTCGTTGTGAAGGAAGTGAACAGTCGATACGAAATTGAACACCTTCCTGTCGGCGTTGTTCCGACGGTTGCAATTCCGTTTGTCGCTTCAATGTTTGACGAGTTAAAAGTTCTTCGCTGGAGAAAATACCTTGAGCCAGCGGTGCATTACTCACTCATTCCTGCATTTGATGCGATTGAGCGCATAATGAACCAATATGCCAGTTCATCGTTGCCTCAAGGAAGGTTCGCAGACGCAACATTAAACGATATTTATGGAACAGTTGAAGCTGAATTTCGGATCGCGTCTCCTGATTTAGGTCAATTTGGAGCACCACAAGCAAACCAAACCATTTCTGATTTGATAAAAGACAGATGGGGATGGTTCGGTATTATTCACGCTGAAAAACTACTAGATCGTTGGGAGAAAATCCAAGAAGGACGAGCAGAGTATTATCAAAAACATATTGCTCCACTTCTCGCGGCAAAACTTGCTAAACATGTCTATGTTCGTGCGCGAAACAAAAATCATACCCCAATTAATTTACCCATTGATTCAACGGCACTTACGAAACTGAACAATGACGGTTTCATCAAGGTTGCGTTTAATTTGAACGGCTCAATAAATCATATTAAACGCTCCGATATAGCCTATTTGGAATTTTATCTTGCGGATGAGACGGGAAATGAGGTGTCTCTTGGCGACGTGTTGCCAGAAGGTTCACAAGTGATTTTCCATTCTGGGGAATTTGAATACTCCACAGATTTTAGGAATGATCTTCTGTTTTCCTCTAATCGGATAAGAGATGATTTGGATTTAGGAGACACTGTCCTGGTGAGAACTCCGTTAAGTCCGAGTGAGCTCGAGGACCCAGTTGAAACAGATATCATCCTTAGAGACCGGTTGCTTCAAGTGCTCAATACAAATCTGGTTAGCGCGACAGAGGCCATTTTACAGCAGCTCGCTCAAAATGAACCATCCCATCTAAATATGTTATTGGATGCGATTAAAGTTCCCAACGACCCAAGCAGAACTGTCAGAGATATTATAGGAAACTTCGTCGGGGTCAGTGATTGTGCCCTTCTCTTCGAATTAGCGCCTGGATTTGATGAATTAACGGATGGAATGATTGATCTCGAAGATGGTGAAACGCTACTCGACCACTACACTTCAGACACGCCGATTCAACCAACAACTGTTTCAGTTCCTACTGGCGCAGTGCACATGGAAGCCTATTTGGGCAAGTGTATTCTTCGTGAGAAAATTGACCACTCCCGCGCCGTGGACTGGGATGCGCCGTGTGAAAGCAATATTACCCCCATTAATCCCGTTTCCACTGACACTCGCCGCGCTGACCCCGCCGACACAACACCAACAGATTTCTCTCAACCGATAATTAATATGCAGGCCGTGCCAGCCGCACCTGATTATCAGGGGACATCTGCGTTGATATCGGCGATTACTCAGCCCGATATTTTTAGAGATATTACTGGCCTTGACGGAACGCAAAAGAACACGATTGAAGCATTCAAGGAGGCTCTAAAATACGCTGATGGTGCAAGGTCAGAGGTCGCGCTTGCAGCTTCACGTATGGCTGAGCGCGAACAAGGTGTGAAGAATGTTGATCGTCTTGGCTCGCGTCTAAAAGATGCTGTGGAGGCGGGCCTAATAGACAAAGAGGAGGCTAAAAAAGTATATGGTGAGCAATTAAAAAGGGCATTGGGTGGTGTGCCTGAAAGAAGTGTACCAGTGTCTAACAATATGCCAAAACATAGCCAATTAGTTGACACACTAATTGACGCATTTGGCCTTTCAAATGTTGACAGCGAATCTTCTGAGAATGCTTCCGAAGATGCGCTTATCTTCAGCTCAGGCCAGCATCATAGTTTGTGAGGTTTTATGATAATTCGTCAAAATATTAAAGACTCGAACGTTGCAAAGATGTTTCAAACCAACTTCATCAACAATCTTGTTGTAAAAAAGCCAAATGCGAGGCAGCAAGCGTTCATAGACAATTTTTTTGATAGTCCCATCGACCCGACGACTAGTATTTCAACAGAAGTGCCTTCGCTTTCAAATGTAATAGGATCTGGCCAGCAGCAAGTAGGAAGCTTTTTGGGAGAAAAATATACTAAGGTGACGTGTATTCACTATTTTGTATTACTACACAAAGTTGCCAAAAGACATCATAACTCTGAAAACTTTCTACCCTGGCATAGAGCTTTTTTAGCCGAATTTGAAGAAGATTTAGGGATGCCGTTACCCTATTGGGCTTGGTTTGACGAAAGTGGGGTAAATGATGTTCCAATCGAGCTGACCCTTTCAGAGCTTCAGAAAACAGCTGCGGATTTAGGTGAAACCAACTATTTTGCAAACTTGAAAAGATTTAACCCTGATGGAAAGCTCGGCTCTCTATCGAAGGAAATTCAGCGCTTTTTCAAAGGTTTTTTGCAAGATGCAATTGCAAACAATACTGGTGTTATTTGGTTTAGTGACGATTCATCAAAGCCTGCATTTTCAGACTCCATTGAGCAAGGTACAGGTTCTATTTCGCCAGGTGGAATGCATAATGCAATTCATGGAATGGTTGGGCGTTCTTCAAGTCCGAACACGTTGGGGCATTTATCACGAATTGCAGAATCTCCTTTTGACCCAATCTTCTGGTTGCATCACGCATATATTGACAAAATTTGGGCTAATCTTGATCAATTGTTTGCATTTTGGGATCAATTCTTCCCTCTGGAGAGTGGAACCAGAATGGCTAGCTTATATAAAGGTTATCCCAACTTTAACTATCCAAGCATTAACCCATTACCGTCGGGGGATTTGCCTCCGACTATCAAATCATCGAGTAACCTACGTTCAATTGCGACTTTAGACTATAATTATGATCATTCTTGGTTGGATCTTTGGATTAAACAAGCCCCAGGTTTTAAACCCCTTGTAGACCATATTGAGCCCTAATCTCAGTAGTAAAAAAGTTGGAAGTGTAGCTTAATCCGTGCAATGCGCTTTGGTTCAGCTCAAAGTATGCAAAAAATCCCCCTTGCCCACGCCCGCCAATAAGCTAGCGTTAATAGTGGTTTGAAGCCCTTTTGAACCTCCGCTCGTAAGATCGAATAGGAGGTTCTATGATTTTATGTTTTGGGGTTGAGGAGTATCTTGAGGGGTTGCTAGCAGACGGTATTTCGGCTCGCCCCGATTTCCAAACCGACTCATAAGATCGGGAATTCCAATTGGAGTTCTCGGATCATTTCCCACCCCTAGATCTAATTCACCATAACGAACATTCTGCGTCGTCACTGGCGATGCGCATCGTAGTAGGATCGCAAGACGGCGTTCATGCGGGCCTGGTAGCCTCTGCCTTGCTGTTTGAACCACTCGACGACGTCGCTGTCGAACTTCGCGGTGACTTGGGTCAGGTTGCGCGCCACAGGCATCACCACTTTAGCGGTCGACCAGAAATCTTCAGTCAATTCGGGCTGGTCTGAAAAATCGATATCCTCGTCCTCCAGCGCGGCCAGCTCTTTCGGGGACAGGGGTCTGTCATATTTTGGCATAGTAAAGCGCCCTTTCTTTCCGCGAGGCCCGCCGTGCTGAGATCAGGCGCGTTCGCCCATCTCTGGCGGTGTGGACAACGGTCAGCACGACGACGTTCTCGACGATGCCCAGAGAGATGGTGCGTGTTTCCCCGTAGTCTCTGCGGTCGTCGACACGATCCAAACGGGGGTGATCGAAAATCTGGATGGCCAGCTCGAAACTGACTCCGTGTTTCTCGATGTTCCGTTGGTTCTTCTCGTCATCCCACTCAAACTGCATTTGCAATGCCTAACGTAATTACTTTTATAATTATAGCAAGCGTTCCTTTCCGAACCCAGCACCCGGCCCTGTGTGTCGCGGAGCCGTCACCGGGGTTAACCTTCAGACCCCGTACAGGTCACCCACATTCTGTCGCAGCGGTTCGTCCAAATGACGATCTACCTGATCTCGTAGATTTGGACGTTCGCTTCGAAGCAGCTGAGGCGACGTCGACCTTGACCATCCAAGGATAAGGATCGGGCCTCTGCACTACAGGACCGACAAAGAGCCCCCGTGGAGAGAGCAGCGATCATCTCAAGCGAAACCGGCAATCTCATAACGGGCGAGTTGTTGGACCGAACGTCCAACGGAAGGACGCTGATCCGCTCTGCGGGCGCCATGGTCCGGGACGGCCGCGAAGTCACTGTCGTACAGTTCATGTCCGCGGCCCGAAAGGGTCAATCAGTTCCGTGATCCGGAGATCAGGCCGCGATCAGGAAGTCGTCGAGCGACTGTCCAGATTCCAGAGCCTCTGCAATCCAGCGCGGCTTGCGACCGCGACCGCTCCAGGTCAAAGACGGGTTTTCCGGATGGCGATATTTCGGCGGCAGGGCAGGGCGGGTTTTCGGGCCATTGGTCTCCGCCATAAGCTGATTGAGATCAAACCCATGGTCCTTTGCTGCTAATTGCGCGGCCTTCAGAGCTTCCGCGCGCTTGCGGTCTTCAAACCCGTCAATTGCTCTGGTGACGGCCTTTTGGAGAGCCTTCAATTCCTGAAGATCCATTCCGTCGAGATCGAAGTCTTTGGTCATGTAATTTACCTGGTTCATTCGAGAGACCCGGAGCGGGTCTTTGCATCGTCTGGATAAGTGCCACAGATCGCTGATTAGAAAAAGGGTGCCCGGAATTGGCCGCAGACTGTCGCCGGAGGTAATCCTGTAAACGGGTGCCTTTGGCGGCCGGACGGCTCAGGAGCGGGGGCCGCGCTTTGGCCTGGCAGTCGGGCTGGGAGAGGGAAAAGCCAGCTTTCTGTCTTTGGGACATGAAACCCGAAGACAGGAGGGGCCCATGGGAACCTGCGGCAAAACCGATCCGGCGACGGAAATCACCAACGAAATCATCGCGCTTCTGCAGACAGGCACAATGCCCTGGCGGCGCCCGTGGAAAATCGCCGGTGGCGGGATGCCGCTGCGCTCGACCGGCGACGCCTATCAGGGGATCAATGCCTTCCTTCTGGGGATCCGCGCCGCAATCCACGGTTACAGCTCGCCCTATTGGCTGACCTTCCAGCAGGCCAAAAAGCTCGATGCCCATGTGCGCAAGGGCGAGAAGTCCTCGCTGGTGGTTTATTATGGGACCGCCCGGAAACGCCGGGAAAGCGCGGATGGAGATGCCGGCGGCGAAGGCGAGGGGCAGGAGGCCGCAGTGGACAGCGACGGCTACCGCTTTCTGAAGTCCTACCGCGTCTTCAACGCCGCCCAGATCGAGGGGCTGGAGGCGGAGTGGCACCCGGAGCCGGAAGCGATGCCGAAAGCGGGAGCTGAGCCGATCCCGGAACTGCAAGAGTTCTTCGAGGCGATCGATATCGAGACACGGTTCGGCGGCAATCAGGCCTGCTATATTGCGGATCTCGACCTGGTTCGAATGCCGGAATTCGAACGGTTCGACTCCGCAAATCTGTTCTACGCGACATGGGCACATGAATTATCCCATGCCACAAAATCGCCGGGCAGGCTGAACAGAAGCTTTGGCGCGTCTTCCTTTGGAAATGAGCCTTATTCGAAGGAGGAGATTTGTGTGGAGTTCGCGGCGGTTCTATTGGGTCAAAGGCTCGGCTTTACCGGTGATCATATCGAAAATCACGCAGCTTATATCGGCTCTTGGCTCAAAATTCTTGGAGGGGATCGGCGGTTTCTGTTCACCGCCGCCGCCCACGCCCAGCGCGCCGTCGACTATCTCGTGGCAGCCTCGGAGTCCGGGCGCAAGGCGCAAGATCCTCTGACGTCAGATCGGGTCACCGAGGCTGCCTGAGACCGATCATCAGGATCGCGCAACCGGGGACCTGCCCGGGAGGCTGACGGGAGCACCCGGACGTCAACGGCATCGCAGCGAGGAAGAGCTCCCGGCCCGAGAGGGGAAGGGGGCTTTTTTCCGTGTGGTTTTCACATTTTGGGAAAGGAACCACGCCATGTCCAAAACCACCCTCGTTCACACAAAGCGGCTGTCCCCGACGCATATCCGGGAACTCCACGTCTATTACGAGCCCGGCCGGATCAACTATCTGACCTACGCCCAGAAGCCGAAGGGCATCTATTTCGATGCCAGGGTCTTTCAGCAAGCGCAGGGACAGAGCTTCAAGGTCCACTCGATCCGGCCCTGCCAATCCGACCCCGGCGGATCGGGCTACCTGCTTGTCGCGCCTCTGACCACCTATCGCCCCTCGCTGCTGAAGGCCGTGCAGGCGCGCGTGGAAGAGACGGCAGAGCGGCTGCACGCGCTCTGCGATCGTCGCGGAGACGCCGCCTTTGCCGAGCTGAAAGCGCTCCTGTGCCTTGAGGAGGGCGTGTCATGAAGACGTGGATTCTGCGGGAACTGCGCGGCGCCGCCCAGAGATGGTGGGCCCATCAGGCGCTGCGGGATGCGGGCGAGGTGGCCGAGGCACGCCGACGCGAACATGGCAAAATTCGCTCAGATATGGAGATCATCCGCAACGCCCTCTCGACGACCGGGGCCTATATCTCGGTCGGGCGCGGCGGAGCCTATGTTCACTTCGGGCAGGGCTGCACGCTGTCCCATCCAGGGGGGCTGGAACATCTGGCCACGGCCCGGGTTCTCAGGCGCGCAGGCCTTCCCCTGATCGACACGACCACGGTGGACAGGCCGGAACGGATCATGTCGCTGCCAATGGTGGCGGTGGGACGGGAGCCAGACCTGCCCCCGTGGCACGCTCTCAGCTACGTGCCGCTCTCGGCCTATGCCGCCCGGGCAATCAAGCTGGGCGCGCGGGTGGAGTCCCTCGAGACCCTCGAAGAGGGGACGGTTGAGACTGAGGGGGAGGTGCGTGAGGATGCCCCCTGATCGGGAGAGCCACAGGCTTCGCGGGGATCTTCGTCCTCGCGGGCCTCCTGGCCCGTTGGCACACCCGGTCCCTTGTAACAGCCCTATCGCCCATCCTTGGCGTCGCCCTTCGAGAGTGAAGAGGCGGCGCCTCGTCGTGGTGGTTTCAGATGAGAGGAGAGAGACCATGACCGACACCCTGACCGAAATCGATCCCCGGAAGGTGGCCAGCCAGAATGATGCGTTCCGCCGCCATGTCTGTCTTGGAGCCGCTTGGCCGGAAGGGATCCCGGCGCTTGAGGGCCAGATGGTGATGACGCCGGGCGTGAGGGCTTTGGGACGGCTCGCCGTCGAGGCCTGCCGCCCGATGGTCGGGAGGGCTGCGGAGTTCGATCCGGACAATGATCCCGATGGCTATCACGATTTCGGCGCGGTCGAAGTGTTCGGCACGAAGGTCTGGTGGAAACTCGATGCCCATGACCGGAATTACGCATTCGGGTCGGACGACCCCTCCGATCCGGACCAGACGGCGCGGGTCCTGACGCTGTTGCTCCCCGGCGAGTGGTGAGGTCGCGCAGAGCGCTTCTGCCGCGCTGACCAGAAGGGTCCCTCCTCGAGAGAGAAGAGGGGCCTTTCTGTCTTTGGGACCATCAGGAAGCGAGGGAGAGAGACAGATGTTGCGCCAATATGAGCCGCAGAGGTTTCGCGATCAGGTGATCCGGGGGAAAACCTGCCGTGTCGGCACCGTGGATGTCGGCTCGATCCGGATCGTCGGCGGCGTGAAGGTGATGGTCGAAGGCTGGATCCCCCGCGACTACGCCTGCCACATCAATGGTCGGTTCGTGACCAAGCGGATCCGGGGCGGACATCTGGCCCAGATCCGGGTTCTGCGGACCGGCCAGAAGAAGATCCTGGCAGACCACTACCTCGTCAATGCCGACGAGATCCACGGCTGACCTCTCCCGAACGCGTAACCGGGGAGGGCAGCACGCCGATCCCACCACCACCGCGAAGACGAACGGTCCCCCATCGAGAGATGAAAGGGGGCCTTTTGTTTTTTTGCGGCACTGGGACCGCGAGAGATGAAGGATACGGACCATGACGAAATCGGCTGACCTGACCCCGATGGAAATTGCGCTGAAGACCCTCGACCTGCACCCGCTGAATGCACGGGCCGGCGCTCCTGAAACCTATGAGGACGCAGACATCGCCGTGCTCGCGGCCTCGATCGCGACGCTGGGGCTTCTGAACCCGATCATCGTGCAGAAGACCGGCAAGAGCTGGGGCGTGATCGCCGGGGGCCGGCGGCTCGCGGCGCTGCGGATGCTGGCGGACGACAAGAGCGCGAAGGGCTGGACCCTCACCTCGAAGATCTCCTGCCGCGCAATCCCTGAGGATGTGGCGGGGGCCACGGCGATTACGGTGGCCGAGAATGTCACCCAGAAGCCCATGAACCCCATCGATGAGTTCGAAGCCTTCGCGCGGATGATGGAAGAGGGCGGCCACGACCCTGACAGCATCGCGAAGATGTTTGGCGTCGAGCGGCGGCGTGTGGTGGAACGCCTGCGCTATGGCCGCATTCACCCCGAGATCCGCGCCGCCGCGCGGGCGCAGGACATCACCCTCGATGTGATGAAGGCCTATGCCGAGCATCCCGATACCGAGGTGCAGAAGGCGGTCTTCGACGATCTGAAGGATCAGTATGTCTCGGCTTACATGGTGCGCAACAAGCTGACCGAGCGCGGCGTGAAGATCGGCGATCCTATCGGGCAGTTGGTCATCGAGGCCTACCGGGCGGAAGATGGCGAGATCGCCGCAGACCTCATCGAGGAAGACTCGGTGCTGACCGATCAGGAGCTTGTCGAGAGCCTTGTTATCGAGCGTCTGCAAAACGCGGCCGAAGCGGAGCGCAAGCGGCTGGGCTTCGCCTGGGCGGAAGGCCGGCGGACGGTGGAGTACGAGGATCTGCGCCCGTATGGCCGGGTCTATCCCGCGCAGATCGACCGCGACGAGGCCGGCCCGCGCGCCAGTGAGATCGCCGACCGGATGGCCGAGATCGAAGAGATCGAGGAGATGTTCGACGGAACCGAGGGCGATCTCGATGCGCTGGAAGCCGAGTGGCAGCAGCTCGAAGCCGAATACGAAGATCTCGTCTCGCGCTACAGCGACGAAGATCTGGCCCTTGGCGGGGTGATCGCAACGTGGGAGCGGGGGCAGATCAAACTGATCGCCGGCCTGGTGCGTCCCGAAGACTTGCCCGGTGCAGGCGAGAAGACCGGCAGTGCCGCCAGCGGGGCAGGGGAGGCGGAGCCGCTTGCGCCCGATGCACCGCAGCCCCTTGGCTACTCACAAAGCCTGACCGATGACCTGAAGAGCGAGCGCTCCCAGGTGATCGGCGCGGCGCTGGCAGGCGCTCCGGACATTGCGCAGGATCTTCTGCTCTTCAAGATCATCGCTGATCTCATGGGCCGCACCGCCCGGGTCTCCTACGCCATGGGCATCAGCGGCACGGTGGCAGTCCGCCCCCACGCGAAAGCCGAGGGCATCGATCCGCGCCCCGGCGAGACGCTCGAAGCGCTCCGGGCCGGGCTCGACCTGTCCTGGTGGGATGCAGACACGCCCAGTCCCATGTCGGAGCGGTTCGACCGTTTCCGGGCACTGGATGCCGGCATGAAGGCGCAGATCGCGGCGGTGGCCCTCGCGGAGGCGATCCAGCCCTCGGCTCTCGGCCGGGGCGAAGAGCTGCTCGCCCATGTGGCGCGGCAGGTCATCCCGGATCTCCGCGCGGTCTGGCGCCCCACCGGCGAAGCCTTCTTCGGACGCCTGAAGAAGAGCGATCTGCTGGGACTTCTGGAGCGCGATCTTGGACAGCCGGAGGAAGCGCAACGCTTTGCCTCGAGCAAGAAGGGCGAGATCGTCGACTATCTCGACAAGCTCTTCGCCGCGCCCTTCGCGACGCTGACGCCGGAACAGCGCGCCGCCGTCGAAAGCTGGTGCCCGGACGCGATGCGCCTGCCCGAGGCGGAAGACGGCCAGAGGACGGATCTCACCGGCCTCGAGGACGACGCGGAGACCGGGGATGTGTCTTTCGACGAGGACATCCCGTTCGAAGAGCCGGACGACACCGCGTCTGAACCGCAGGAAGAGGCCGAGATCGAGATGGTCTGACCCGGTGCGCAGATGGCGCCGCCTCGCTCCAGAGAGAGCAAAGGCGGCGCCTTTTTTTCGTGAACTTGATCCCTCACGGAAAGGACATCCGATGAAGCGCCAGACCCTGATCCGTCTCCTCACCCAGATCGCGGGTGATATCACGAACGGCACGCTTGACGCGGGCACGCTCTCGGCCCGGCTCACCACCGCCGCGGGCGGCACCGATGCCGCCGGGGCCTGGTCCTGGCGCCGGGCCTATGACGTCATGCAGGCGGCCACGATCCTGTCAGATCGCAAGGAAGGGCAGGTCACCGCGCCGAAAGCAGGGCTGACGGTGCTTGAAGCGCTCGCCCGCACCCTGCCCACAGAGACGCGGCGCTCGGAGACCCAGATCCGCTTGCAGCAGTTCTCGACCCCGCTGCCCTATGCCCATGTGGCGGCGGTGGCCGCCGGAATCGGCGAGGGCGATATCGTGCTGGAACCCTCGGCGGGCACTGGCGCGCTGGCGCATATGGCTCAGCGCAGCGGCGCCACGCTGATGCTGAACGAGATCGATCCCTTCCGGGCCGCGCTTTTGCAGATCCTCTTCGGGGGACGGCCAACTGCCCATGACGGGGAGCATATCGATGATCTCCTTCAGAGCGCGCAGCAGGCAAGCGTCGTTCTGATGAACCCGCCCTTCTCGTCGAGCGTGTCCCGCAAGGAAGACCCCACGATTGCGCTGCGCCATGCGATCTCGGCGGCGAAGCGTCTGGTCACCGGCGGGCGGCTCGTGGCGATCCTGCCGCGCGGCGCCTGCGAGCGGCGTCAGAGCGCGCTTTGGGGACGGCTCACCGAGATCGTCACGCCGCGCCTGCATCTGGGATTGCCGGGGATCGTCTATCGCAAGATGGGCACCAGCGTGGATACGGCGCTGCTTGTCGCCGACCGCACCCCGGGCGGGACGCAGATCGATCTGCATGAGGTCGATGGCCTGCGCGCCGCGCTGGAGGTGATGGACCGCGAGCTGTGTGCGCGTGCGGAGATCGATGCCGCGCTTCTGCGCCCCGAGACCGCTCCCGTCCCGCAGACGGCCCGGGCGGCGTGGACACCCGTGCGCAAGGTGACACCGGCAGCGACACCCGCGCCCCGGGCGGTGGAGGCACCGCTCACCTATCGCGAGAGGGAGACGCCGGGCGAGAACGTGGCGGTCTCGGAGATCTACGCCCGCTACGCGCCGCAGCGCATCGAGATCGCGGGCGCCGTCGATCACCCCTCGCCGCTGGTGGAAAGCGTCGCCATGGCCGCCGTGATGCCGCCTCTGCCCCATGTGGTCCCGAGCCTGCCGGGCGGGCTCGTGGGCAATGGCGCGCTTTCGGGCGCGCAGCTCGAGACCATCATCATGGCGGAAGACGCCCATGCGCGGACCTTGCCGGGCAGTTTCACCGTGGCCGAGGACTGGACCGGCGCCGAGCCTGCGGGCGAGGGCGCCGACGGAGCGGTGCGCTACCGGCAGGGATTCTTTTTGGGGGATGGCACCGGCGCTGGCAAAGGACGCCAGGCGGCGGGCGTGATTTTGTCGAACTGGCTCGCCGGTCGGCAGCGCGCGATCTGGATCTCCAAGACCAAGACGCTGATGGAAGATGCGATCCGGGACTGGACCGATCTGGGTGGCTCCCCGGCCGATATTCACCCCATCGACCGCTGGAAGCCCGATGAGGCGATCACCCTGTCGCGCGGCATCCTGTTTCTGACCTATGCGACGCTGCGCAGCACCGGCAAGAGCGGAAACACGCGGCTTCAGCAGATCATCGATTGGGCGGGCGGCGCGTATGACGGCGCGCTGATCTTCGACGAGGCCCATGCCATGCAGAATGCGGCAGGCTCCAGCGAGGGCAGGGGGGCCGCACCCTCCCAGCAGGGCCTTGCGGGGCTGCGGCTGCAATATGCTCTGCCACGCGCCCGCGTGCTCTATGTCTCGGCCACAGGCGCCACCCATGTGGGCAATCTCGCCTATGCCACGCGGCTCGGCCTTTGGGGCGCAGGAGAGGACTACGCCTTCGCCTCGCGCGAAGACTTTGTCTCGGCCATGGAAGCCGGCGGTGTGGCGGCGATGGAGGTGGTGGCGCGGGATCTCAAAGCCCTGGGCCTCTACACCGCCCGCGCGCTGAGCTTCGAGGGCGTCGAGTATGACATCCTCGAGCACACCCTCTCCGAGGACGAAACCCGCGTCTATGACGCCTTTGGCCGGGCGTTCAAGGTGATCCACCAGAACCTGCGCAAGGCGCTCGAAGCGACCGGGATCGAGGACAAGGAGGCCGGGATTTCCGCATCGGCGGCCAAAGCCAGCGCGCTTTCGCGCTTCGAGAGCATGAAGCAACGCTTCTTTTCCCATATTTTGAATGGCTTCAAGGCGCGCAGCCTGATCCCGGCTCTGGAGGCGGATCTGGCAGAGGGCTGGGCACCGGTGATCCAGATCGTCTCCACCGGCGAGAGCCATCTCGACCGCGCGCTTGACAGGCTTGAGGCGGGCGATGATCTGACCGAGGCGCATCTGACGCCCAAGGGCGCGGTGGTTCATTGGCTCGAGACGGCGTTTCCGGTCGAGGCCCATCAGCTGATCGAGGTCGACGGCCAAACCATCAGCCAGCCGCTGCTCGATGCGGAGGGCAACCGCGTAATCTCGCGCGAGGCGGTGGCGCTGCGCGACGCTGCGCTCAATGAGATCTACACCATCGCGCCGATCCCTTCGGTGCTTGACCGTCTGATCTGGCATTTCGGGGAAAAGCGCGTGGCGGAGGTGACGGGCCGCTCGAAGCGCCCTGTGCGGACGGCCAGTGGTCAGCTGAAGATCGCCCCCCGCTCGGCCTCGGCCAATTCAGCAGAAAGCGCAGCTTACATGGCTGGCGCAAAGCAGATCCTGATCTTCTCGGATGCGGGCGGCACCGGGCGCTCCTATCACGCGGCGCGCACAGCCGGGAACACCGCGCGGCGGCGGCATTATCTCGTGGAACCCGGCTGGCGGGCAGATGCGGCGATTCAGGGGCTGGGGCGCACGCATCGCTCGAACCAGGTGAGCGCCCCGTTCTTCCGGGTGGTGACCACCAATGTGCATGGCGAGAAGCGCTTCACCTCCACCATCGCCCGGCGCCTCGACACGCTTGGCGCGCTCACCCGTGGCCAGCGCCAGACCGGATCGCAGAACATGTTTCGCGCCTCGGACAATCTCGAAAGCCCCATCGCACGGCGGGCGCTCATCGCCCATTACCGGGATCTGGCCTCGGATCGGTGCGACGCCATGAGCTACGACACCTTCACCGAGTGGACGGCGCTGAAGCTCACCGACCGCGAAGGCGTGATGCTCGAGGATCTGCCGCCGATCCAGCGCTATCTGAACCGGCTTCTGGCGCTGCCGATCCACATGCAGAACGCGCTCTTTGCGGCGTTCTCCGAGCGGATCGAAGCGCAGACCGAGGCGGCGCGGGCCAGAGGGACGCTCGATGTGGGGATCGAGACCCTGCGGGCGGACCGCATCCGGGTCACCGGCGAGGACGATCTCTGGACCTGCCCCAAAAGCGGCTCGGTGACGCGCATGGTGACGCTTCAGACCGAGAGCCGCCTGACCTACCCGTCGGGCGCGGGCATCCTGTCCGACTACCGATCGCGCTTCGCGCCCATGCGCAACGCCGCCTCGGGCAAGGTGGCGATGATCTCGAAACGTCCCCAGACCGTCTATGACGATGACAGCTTTGCAGACCTGCGCGAGCTGCGGCGGCCCACGGGGCGCTGGTCCGTTCTGGAAGAGGAGTTCGGCAAGTCCCATTGGGAGCCCGTCGATCCCGGGCGCTTCGTGGCGCTCTGGGACGCGGAGGTGGCCGATCTGCCGACCTCGCAGACCGAGGAGATCGTGCTTCTCACAGGGCTTCTGCTGCCGATCTGGACATCGATCCCCTCGGACAACGAGCGGATCTGGCGCGTGCTGCCCGAAGATCATCCCTCGCTCATCGGGCGGGCGATCACGCCGCAGCAGGCTGTGGTGCTGCGCGGACGCTTTGGCGCCGGGCAGACCGACCGGCCCGAGGATATCGTGGCCATCGCGCAATCGGGCGAGGCCAGCGCCGATCTGGGGCAGGGGATGACCCTTTGCACCCGGCGCGTGGCCGGAGCGCCTCGGCTGGAGGTGCAGGGTTTTGCACCGGGCGCGGTGTCGGCCCTGAAAGGCGCCGGGTGCTTCACCGAGATCATTGCCCACCAGCTGCGGGTCTTCGTCCCCGTGGGACCGGAGGCCGCAGAGGTCGTCGCCCGGATCAAATCGGGGGCCGCCGCTCCGAGCGGCGCGTGAGGGACGCGGGGCAGGGAAAAGAGGGGAAAGGCCGCTTCGCCTTTGGGTGATCCCTGCGGGGGTCGCGAGACCATCTTGGGCAGGTCGGACGCGCCGATCTGCCTCTTCCCCACCGATCAGGACACTGGGAGGACATGTCATGAAGATCGAGCTGAAAGCGATCAAACACTCCGAGTTCGCGAGCCAGGAGACGAACTGCTACCAGGCCAATCTCTACGTGGACGGCAAGAAAATCGGCATCGTGTCGAACGATGGGCATGGCGGCTGCGACGCGTTTCACGGCGATGATGAGGCGTTTGCCCGCGCCAATGCGTGGTGCCGGGCCAATCTGCCGAAATGGAAGATGGGCTTCGGACCCAATCCCGAGGAAGAGCGCGAGACCGATCTCGAGATGCACTGCGCCAGCCTGCTCAACGATCATCTCATGAAGAAGGACTACACGCGGCTGGTCAGCACAAAGGTCCTGTTCACCAAGACAAAGGGACACGTCCTCTATGAAATAAAGCATCACGGTCAGGTGGACCTGACCGCGGCGCAGATCCGGGAGCAGCACCCGGATGGGACGATCCTCAATCTCCTGCCACCGGAGGAGGCTCTGGCAATCTTCCGCGCGGGAATGACGGGCTGATCGAGGCCATGCGAACAAACGCCTCAGACAGCCGCTCCGGATCGGGGCGGCTTTTGTCATGGGCATCCACCATCCCGACGAGAGAGGACAGGCTATGGCGACAGATCAGACCGATATCATCGGCGAGGCGATCACGATGATGGAGAAATGGCGTCTCGAGCGCGAAGAGAAGCTGAAAGGAGACCGGGCGACCCTGCTTGAGCAGCTGCGGGAGATCGGACTGACCGAAATCACCGCCGAATATGAAGGATCTGGCGATTCCGGCCACGTGGGAGACATCACGGACCAACCTGCGGATCGCGAGGTGCCCGAAGATGTCATGGACCGGCTGAAAGATTTCGCGTGGGATGTCGCGTATGATCAGCACCCCGGGTTTGAGAACAACGATGGCGCTTACGGATCCGTCGAATGGGACCTGACCGAAGACAGCATCACGCTCGATCACACAATGCGGTACACCGAAACCTGCAATACCTATCAGGAGGGGCTCTGATATGGCCCATCCGTTTCATCATGCCGAAAGCTCGGCCCGGAAATACGGTGGCGATCCATCCGACTACCTTGCGGTGCATAGCTGGTTCGATGCGTCGAAAGCGCATCTCGCCCTCTTCACCCACCGAGCCGTTCGCCATAACACATTCGGCGTATTCGAAGCCGAGCGGATCTTTGGCGCTACGCTCACCAATTCCGACGGACGCAAAATACCGACACGCTTCATAGGCGAGCAGCACGTGAAGGAGGATTGTCAGGGGCGCATCCCGAGCCTTGCGGACTGGCTTGGCCGAATCCGGCCCGAGCCGTGGATGGCCAACGGTCACATCGATCTGAAGCCGGACCCATTGTGGCAGGATCCGCGCGATGTGTGGGTCAACGAGGTCGCAACAGGCAGAACGATCCTCGGCTTGCAGGACTGGATCGCCGCGCGCAACCAGACAGGCTGAGCCTTCACGAGGGCCGCTCCGGATCGGGGCGGCCTTTGACCCGTGTGACCGCCGCGGTGTTTGAAAAGAGAGTACCGGCTTGCGGAATCTCCCAACATCAAGAGGACCGATCATGGGCTGGCTTTTCTACACCGACCAACGCGTGAAAACCTACGCGGACCAAAAAGCAGAGATCGAACGTCTCTGCACCTTCGAGACCGAAGACCGGACAACAGAATTGATCTGCGCGTCAAAGGTGGGGACGACCTGGTACGCGGCCGTGCGCGTCTCCATGAAGGACGGCAGTGAGATCGAAGACTTTACGTACAAAGCCAAAGAAGACGGATCGTTCACCTTCGCGGCGATCTTTCTCACCGCGTTCGACCAGGGCTGCTGGGGCTACAAGGACATGGAGGAAAGCGCAGGGCCGGTTCAGGCACGGGCGCCTGTCAGCCTGCTGAACCGCCTCTCCGAGTTGAAAGATCCTGACAGCTACGCCCATGACTGGCGCAAGCGCTGCCGCGCTTGGGCCGACATCCCGACCTACAACGAGGGCGACACGATCAGACTAGCGAACCCCCTGAAGCTAGATGATGGGACCGAGTTCCAGATCGTGACGGCGACACGGTACCGGAGCGGACGGAGAATGCAGACCGGATATCGGATCAAAGACACCGGCGGGTTGGTACGGCTTCCCAGGGGGTGTCTGGAGGGGTCGTCGCTCGTGACGACGGGGTGAGTTAGGAAGGGGCGGCGGAAAGTGTGAATTCGCTAAAGTGCGGCAAAAATTGGGAAAATCGCCGAAGCTGACATTCGGATAGCCTTGTTCATAAGGGACGCAAACACCAGCCTTCCTTCTGCTACCCTCACCTCTAGCCCGTTGGGTACCAAAACGGGCTAGAGGTTATTCCTCCGACCTTCGCGCGTCAAACCTGACTAGGCAGCCATAGGACGATTGCCGGAAATGCAACCAACCCGGCAATTGTCAGGGCGTCCGCGATGAAAAAGGGCATCACACCGCGGAACACATCCTGTACGCTGAGATCGTCACGGACCCCGGCCACCACGAAGCAATTCAGGCCGATGGGCGGGGTGATTAGACAAAACTCGGCCATCTTGACGACGAGAATGCCGAACCAAATCGCGCACATCGGACCCGACATCCCGAAGGTGCTGTCGGCCGCCGACACATCCAGCCCGCCATTGAGCGCCATCACCGCAGGAAACACCACCGGCAGTGTCAGAAGGAGCATGCCAATCGCGTCCATGAACATGCCCAGCACCGCATAGGCGAGCAGGATACAGATCAGGATTAGCATGGGCGACATGGTCAGGGATGTGATCCAGTCCGCGAAGGCACCCGGAAGATCAGCAAACCCGAGGAAGCGCACGTAGATCAAAACGCCCCAGATGATGGTGAAGATCATCACGCTGAGCTTGGCGGTCTCGACCAGCGCATCGCGGAATTCCGACCAGCGCATGCCGCGATAGAGGGCCATCAGGAACACGATGAAAGCACCGATCGCGCCGCCTTCGGTCGGCGTGCCCCAACTGTCGCCACCAAACGGGATGTCTATGACGCTGCCGCCGATTGCGACCTCGCCCGGTATCGGGTTGTAGACGAAAAACAGGATGATCACGACCACGGCGACGATCGGCAGGGCCGGCAGGAGCGCCGAGAAGCGTTCGCGCCAGGTAAAGCCTCCGACAGCCGGACCAAAGTTCTTGATGGTCATCGCAAGGCCCACAATGATCAGGCCGTAGACAATCGCGGAAAACGCGCCGGGCACAAAGCCCGCCAAAAGCAGCATGCCGACATCTTGCTCGACGATGATGGCGTAGATGACGAGGATGGCCGAGGGTGGAATGAGCGAGGCCAGAGTGCCCGCAGCGGCCACCACCCCCGCCGCAAAGCGCTTGTTGTATCCGATTGCCAGCATCTCGGGGATTGCGATCCGCGCAAACACCGCCGATGTCGCCACAGAAGCCCCGGAGACCGCCGCGAACCCAGCGGTGGCGAAAACGGTCGAGACCGCCAAGCCCCCTGGCACCCAAGCGATCCAACGCTTGGCTGCCTCGAACAGGGCCTTTGTCAGCCCTGCGTAATAGGCCATATAGCCGATCAGGATGAAGGTCGGGATGAGGCTGAGCGCCTGACTGGCTACTTTGGCATGGGGCACCTGTCCCGCTGTTCCAACGGCAACACTTAGGGCCCATCCAAATTCGTCCCCGGCAAAGTCCTTGCGCGCCCAGAAGATGGCGATCAGACCAACAATGCCTGCAAGCCCGGCGGCAAAGGCCACCCGCATGCCAAGGATGACCATCACCAGAAGAAAGCAGGTCACCCAAATCCCGATATCGAGAGCTTCCATCAGTTCGCCTCCTCTTGCTCGCGGCTTGAGACCTGTTTGGCCTCCATCGCTGCTTGTGTGGCCACGTCTGCGAGCAACGGCACCGCGACTGGGCGTGCTTGATTGTGTTTGAAGGCGAGACTATAGGCCCACAGCTGCAAACACAGACGAACCACCAGAACCCCAAGCGCGACCGGCACCACCAGTTTCGCGGGCCAGATTGGCAAGCCAATATCCATTGAGCTGTCGCGGCTCCACATCGGTTGGCTGATGTCGAAACTGCGCAGGAAATGCTCCCAACTGCCCCAAAGAAGCAGCATAGCGACCAGCAAGATTGCGAGTGTGGTCGCAAGTTCGGCAAGCCAAAGGGCCCGCCCCTTGAGCGCCCCGACGACGATGTCCATGCGGATATGCCCGCCTTCCCGGCGCACATAGGACACGCCGAACACCGCGATAACGGGCATGAGTTGTTCGATCCAGTCGACATATCCCGGCAGCGGCGCGTTCAGAAAATTCCGCCCACCGACCGAAAAGACCGCCAGCAACATCAGACCGAAGACCGTCAGGCCACCGACCAGGATCATTGCATATTCGACCCTGAGCAGAGACCGATCGATACGTGAGACAATGCTGTCATCGGACAGCACAAGAGACCCCGCAGCCATGCTAGGCTCCTATTTATTGGAAAATTGAAAAAGGGCGGGGCTGCGCTGGCGGGAGAAGAGGCCAACGCAGCCCCGCTTGGGGAGGAGGGCTTAGTTGCTCTCGGCGATCAGGCCGGTCACAAAATCATACAACTCTTGAGCAGGCAGGCCGCGCGCGGTGTTCTGCTGGATCCACGCAGTGGCGGCAGGATCCGCCGCCGCAGCGCGGAACGCTGACAGTTCGGCGTCGCCAAAGGACACCTGCGCGATGCCCCGTTCCTCCAAGGCCGGGCCCCAGGCAGCCATGGTCTGCTCTTCATAAAAGCTCAGGTAGTGGTCGAGCGCCTCGTCAACGGCGCCCAGCAGCACCTCACGGTGCTCATCGCTCAGATCAACAAGCGCATCCGAGTTCACCACGACCGGACAGTTGACCGTGCCCGGGTTGAGGTTGGTGGTCCACCAGGTTGCGTTTTCGATGGTCCCAAAGGACATGTGAGCATGAGGCGCGAAACTGACCGCACGCACGACGCCTGAATCCATGGCTTGGCGCACTTCGGTCGCGGACATGGATGTCGGAACCGCGCCAACGGTTTCCATAGCTGCACCGATGCCGCCCGTGGCCCTGACGGTCAGACCGTCGAAATCCGCCAGCGTTGCGGGCGCATCGCCAACGCCGACCAGATTGTACTGCGGCAGCGGTGACGGCATCAGCAGCGTCGCGTTCCAGCGGGCAAGATCGGCCACCACTGCCGGATGCTGATAAAGCGCCATAGACAGGTCGGATTCCTGCTCAAGGCTTGTGACGCCGAGGAATGGCAACTCAAGCACGGTGATGGATGGGTTCTTGTCGGCATGATACCCGGCGCAAAACTGTGCCATCTCGAAGGCACCGATGGAGATGCCGTCGAGGTTTTCGCGGTTCGAGCTGAGCCCGCCATAAGAGATGTTGAGCGTGAATTCGCCATTGGTGCGTTCCGAAACCAGCTCGGCAAGGCGCTCTACATGCTCGGTAAAGGCGCGCCGCTGCCCCCAGAGTGAAACGCTCCATTCCGTGGCCATGGCCTCCGACCCGACTGTCAAGGCAAGGATTGCGAGCGCCGCGCGGCTGAGAAGTTTTTGCATGAGGACCTCCCTAGTTGTCATGCAGATTGCTGTGGGAGGCAGTATTCTCGACCGGACGGTGTCTTGTTTATGAGGAAATCCGCGCCGACGCCGCCAATTTGCCTGCGGGTTTCCGCAGGGCTAAATCAGCCGTTCTTTTTCGAGACCCAGCTTGACGATCTTTTCGTTGAGGGTCCTTCGACCGATCCCGAGCGCCTCTGCCACGTCATCCATACGTCCAGCGTGGCTTTGAATGGCCCGGCTGATCATGTCCCGCTCAAGTGCTGCGACCGCCTCGCGTAAAGTCGTCGGTAAGGCTTCTGGGATAACTTGCGGGTTTATCGCCTCGGAAATCGTCCCATGTCCAAGCCGCGCCGCAATCAAGCGGCGCTGCGCAACGCTGCGCAACTCACGGACATTTCCAGGCCAGTCGTGGGCCAAAAGGGCTGCTAGATCGTCCGAAGTGATGGAGGGTGTGGCAACTTCATAGGCAGGCGCCAGTTTTTCAAGAAAGTGCATCAACAGCGGTTGGAGGTCGTCACGTCGCTCCCGCAAAGGCGGCAGCATCAGCGAGACTGTGTTGATCCGGAAATACAGGTCCTCTCGGAAGCGCTGCTGTGAAACGGCTTTCTCTATGTCTTCGTTCGTCGCACAAATAATGCGGAGATTGACAGGATGCGATCTGTCGCCCCCATCGGGTGTCACGGCGCTGTCTTCAAGCACACGCAGAAACCGGGCCTGTATCTCTGGAGGGCAGGCACAAATCTCGTCCAGAAACAGCGTGCCGCCATCAGCTTGCTGAACTTTACCCGGCGGCCCACCAGCCACACCGAACATCTCAGCGGTGAAGCGTTCGGGCGTGAGAAGCGCACAATTGACGGCCACGAAAGGGCGCTCGGCAAAAGGTCCGATGTCGTGCAGGGCCCGCGCGACGACGTCTTTTCCGGTTCCCGTTTCTCCAAGGAGCAAAATCGACGCCGCCGAATCCGCGAGCGAGAGAATGCTTTGGCGCAACTTGAGAATGGCGGGCGTGTTGCCGATCAGGATACGATCCAAGCCAGATAGTTCCAGCAGCCGCTTGCGCAGTCTTGCATTACTGCACTGGATGCGATTGCGCTCGCCTGCATTGCGAACAACGCTGAGCAGACGTCGCGGATCGTAGGGCTTTTCGATAAACGAGTAAGCCCCGTCCTGCATCGCCGATACAGCCATGGGGATATCCCCATGAGCCGAGATCAATACCAAAGGAATGTCGCTGACCGCGCGCACAGCCGCCAGCAAATCTAACCCGGACATACCGGGCATGCGCACATCCGAGAGCACCACATCTGCCTCAAAGCGCTCAAGCGTGCTCAGGACACGGTCCGCCCGCGACAACGTTTCGACGCACCAATCAGCGGCTTCCAGCAGATCAACCAAAGATCGTAACATCGCGCGATCGTCATCAACAACGAGGATGCGCAAGCGCGCTTCTGGTGTCATGCGGCAGCCTCCCCTTGGTCGTCTCTTGACGGCGTCACGCGCGGCAGAACGACCCGAAATGCTGCACCGCCCGAAGGCAGGTTCCGCGCTTCCAAGTGGCCACCATGATCCTTGAGTATCCCATCAGAAATAGCCAAGCCAAGCCCCATGCCATGGCCGCTGGCCCGCGTCGTCACAAACGGCTCCAGCAGATCATCAAGATGTGTATCCCCAAGGCCATGTCCATTGTCAGATACTTCGATCCAGACAATATCGGTGTCCTGTCCTGCATTGACATCGACGCTTGGATGGCACGTGTCATGCGTGGCGTCGATGGCATTTCGTAGCAGGTTGGTCAGGACTTGTTCGATGCGTAGACGCGCCCCGCGCACCATAAGGGCCTCGTCTCCGAGGTGAAGCCTGAGCCGTGTGTCGGCCTCATCAAACGTGGTTTGCATCAGCTCTTTCACCGAGACGACGCAGGCGCGCAAATCGACATCCTCGAAGCCTTCCGATCCGGATTTTGCAAAAAACTTCAGCTGCGTCGTGATGCCTGCCATGCGATCCACAAGATCCGCAAGCGTGGAGGAAAGCGCGGTTTGGGTCCCGCTGATCTCGGCGGCGGCGAGATGGTTGCGCATCGCAGCAATCGGTTGGCCCAATTCATGGGTAACAGATGCGGAGAGTTGCCCAAGTGCGGCCAGACGGCTAGCGCGTGCGAGTTCCTCACGCGTCTTTTCCAACCGACGTTCGGCGCGCTTGCGGTCTTCGACTTCCTGTGCCAGCGCTTCATTGGCGCGACGCAACGCGGCCTCCTCCCGCTCCGACAAACGTAAGGCGTTGTTCAAACGCTGGCCTCTTACATATTGAAACACGAGCAGGCCTGCCGCTGCGATCACGACGACAAATCCAGTGATCAGCGACGCCAGCGTGTAGGCTTGGGCCGTTGACGGCAGGTAATGAATGTTCCAGCCATGGGGCAACTCTGCGCTGACAAGATGTAGCCGCTCATACCCGTCTATGCGGACGCGGGGCCCATCGGTGTATGACCAGTCCGGAGGCTCAAGCGGTTGCTCGGCAAATTGCCGCGCTTCACGGATTTGCGCGCGCTCCAAGTCGGTAAGGGCCCGCAGAGATCGGTATCGCCATGTCGCCTCCGACGAGAGCAGAACGATTCCCCGTTCGTTTGACAGAAGAACAAGCTCGCCTGCGTCTCGCCAGCTTTGCTCGAAAGGGATGAGGTCGATTTTGATCGCTATGACCCCAATGATGCTCCCATCCGTCGCGCGCACCGGGTCCGCGATGAAATAGCCTGGAAGCCCCGTTGTCGCCCCAATCCCATAGAATGTGCCGGTTTCGCCCCTTATCGCGTCTTGGAAATAGGGTCGGAACGCGTAGTTCTGTCCTACGAAACTGTTTGGTGTGGCGGCATTTGAGGCAGAAATTGTCCGCCCCGCCATATCCATCAAAAAAATCGCATCAAGACCAGATGCCTCAGCAAACCCGGCCAACCGACGATCCAAACTGTCAGCCCTACCGGTCGTGAGCGCATCAGACACAAACGGGTCTACCGCCAGAACCTTCGTCAGGTGGTTGAACCGGTCGACCTCTGCGATCACCGTAGATCGATAGAGCGTGAGACGCGCGCCCGCGCGCTGCGCTTCGTCAATCAGGAAATAGCGTAAGGACGCAAAAAATACGGCCGCCAGAAGGAGGGCCGCGATGACCGTGATCGTCACGACAAACCTGCGCGGAAAGGTCATAACCTCAGGTCGCTGTAAAGAAATTGGCACGCACCTCGCTCGATCTATTCGATGTCATGGAACTGTTTCAGACCTGCTTAACTTCAGCAATGCTAAGGGCGATGCATGCGCTTAAGGAATCCGGATCTTTGCTGATCCAGGTCGTATTCATCTCTTTTTTTAGAGTACCAAGTACCCGGCGTAAGTTGGGTCGCGAAGGGCCGCTATCTCGAAGCCGCAACGCAGCGCTTGGACATCTGCAGAACGGCTGTTCTGGGCCGTTTGCAGAGCGATACTGTGCAGTGCTCGATGTCAGTCTGCGGCATCAGCCCTGATCTCGAAACGCGGCTGCGTACTGTGCAAAACTGACGCCATAGCGGCGCTGGAACGCCCGACGCATACGTTGCAGATCGCCAAATCCAGCCTCTGCTGCCACGATTTTTGCAGGAAGGCTGGCTTCCAGCAGGCTTCGCGCATGATCGACGCGAACCCGTTCGACGAACTGGGCGGGCGACGTTGCGAGGTGATCCTGGAACCGGCGCGAGAGGGTGCGCGGGTTCATGACCGATTCTCGCGCCATGCGATCAAGTGTCCAGGGTTGCTTCGGATTTGTTATAATTGCCTCAATCAGCTGCCCCAGAGTGTTTTCTTTTGTGAACTGACCGGCAAGATGCATGGCATACTGGCTCTGATTTCCTGTCCGGTGCAATTGGACAACAAGCTCGCGCGCGACGCGCAGAGCGGTAGCATTGCCGCAATCTGACCGGATGATCGAGAGCGCGAGGTCGATGCCTGTGGTGACACCTGCCGATGTGAAGACGCGCGTCCGCTGGACAAAAAGCCGGTCAAGATCCCAGTCGATCTGTGCAAAGCGCCGGACATCCTGCTCGCGCGACCAGTGCGTCGTCGCCGGCCCACCGTCAAGCACGCCCGCTTCTGCCAGAACCAGCGCTCCCGAACAAATTGAGATTACGCGCGCTCCGGAGTCTGCCCTCAACCGCTCGCGCACTGCCGCAAGAACGGCCTCATTACCAAGCAAATCGTCGATACCATCGCCTCCTGGAACAAGGAGATCATGATCAGGATCGCAAGACCGGAGCGCTCCGTCAGCCCCCAGCAACATCCCGCAAGAGGCACGTACCGCCGTGCCGTCTACCGACACGTAGCGGAGCTTGTAGACTGCGCGATCTGCGAACCGGGCAGCATCAAAAGCCTGCACAGGCCCAGCGACGTCCAGTGCGTTCACACCATCGAAAAGCAGCACATCTATCGCGCGGATCTTTGGTCGATTGTCCATTTTTGACGCCTGTTTGACATTCCAGACAGAATGCTCGTCCGCTTAAGTCACGATGTCAACGACCATCAGATGGACCCCATGCTTATGCGCGATGCTCAAAGCCGTCATGCTCACATCAACTTCGTCGGACTGATTGCCGCGAACACGATCCTCGTGTCGGTCATGCCGATGCTCATCATCATCGGCGGATTGGCAGGGCTGCTTCTCGCGCCAAGCCCCGCATTGGCAACACTGCCGCCATCTGTACAGACATTCGCGGGTCTCATTGCAACAGGGCCATTCTCCTTGTTGATGGGGCGATACGGGCGTCGCGTCGGATTTGTTGTTGGCGGACTTGCGGCCTCGGCAGGAGGGGTAATCGGCGTATTTGCACTCCTCTGGTCCAGCTTCGTGCTTCTATGTGTTGCCCACGCTTTCCTGGGAGCGGCATTAGCCTGTTACCTCTATTTTCGGTTCGCCGCCGCGGAGGTCGTCGCAAGTAATTGGCAACCCATCGCAATCTCGATCATGCTATCTTCGGGCCTCGTTGCGGCCTTCGTCGGGCCGCAGGTCTTCATCTGGACGAAAGACGTCTTCGCACCCGTCCCGCTGGCCGGCGCCTATGCCGCGATCACCTGCGTCACGCTCATCGGATTAGTGCCACTTGTCTTTGTCCGCATCCCTCGTTCAACCATGACAGCGAACAGGGCGACACTGGACCGCGCAGCTATAGGCATCATCCTCAAACGGCGCCCGGTCTTGATTGCCGTTCTGGCAGCCGCAGTCTCCCAAGGCATCATGGTCCTGTTGATGGCACCGACGCCTCTGGCCATGACGGAGCACGGTTATTCTGAAACTTTGGCGAGCGACGTTGTCCGCTGGCATGTCGTTGCGATGTTCGCACCGTCCTTCTTCACTGGCTTTCTCATCCGGCGATTTGGCTCGGTTCCCATCGTGGCGACAGGGCTTACGCTGCTGACGGGGGCGGCTTTGGTCGCCGCCAGTGGCATATCGGTCCACCACTTCTACGGCGCGCTCGTTATGCTCGGGATCGGCTGGAATTTCGGGTTCATCGGAGCGACCAACCTCCTTTCCACCGCGATATCGCCCGAAGAACGGTCAGTCGTGCAGGGCACCAACGATACGCTGATCGCATTCGCCGCTACACTCTGTGCTTTTGCTTCGGGCGCGATCGTCACAGGCTTTGGATGGACCGAACTGGCGCTGTCTTCCTCACCGCTTCTTGCAGTCGCGTTGATCTGGATACTTCTCTCGCGCCAGAGGACAGAACCTATTTGAACCATAGCGGTTGCGCTGCACCAACAGGACCAGCAGGACTGCGAACCACGACAGCACTCCTGCGGAAAACTCCCGCGTCAATTTTGCCCGCTTTTCCGACCTTCGTCATGTGATTTTTCTGCACACCGTGTCGAACGGCAGGCAGCGCGGGCCGCGGCGCGGCATCTGAGTTGGCGATAGACGGCGGCTCCGGGCCGGTTGTCCCAGTAAAGCTAGGAAACTTCAGATCCTGTAACCCCGGTCTGGATCCGGCCAGGGGTCCCGCACGTGGTGATGTCCCTCAGGAGAGATGAGAGAGGGCTTCTTTTTCGGTGATTTTAACGTCATCGGAAAGGAAGAGATCATGCCGGATCTGGATGTACGGCCCGACACACGAGACTGCGACAGCCTTATCGCAGAGATGGCTGAACGGCAGGCTGCTGAAACCTTGGGAATGTCGCTCGGCCGCCTGCGGTCGGTGTTGGGGGCGTCCGCTTGGGGCACGGCACATCAGATGCTTCGGCGGGAGTTCCGGGGACGGTACAAAGGCTATTACCCCAGCTGCGGAATGACCGATGACGGCGAGGGCGTGATCGCAGAAGTGTTCGACGCGCTGGCAGATGCCTGCGGAGGTCCACGACGTGCTGTTCGCTGGGGGGTGCGTCATGGGTGAGGGACTTTATTGGAGCCAGGACGGGCGCACCGTCTATGTCGAGCCCTTCGAGGGGCTCGACGCCGGGGATGCGGATCTCTGGGATTGGGCTTATGAGGATCTGATCGACGTCATTGGTACATGCCTGACAGAGAGATGGTCGGGCTGCGAAGGCGCGTGGCGGGACCACAAGAGCCGGATCGTGGCACGCAACACGCTGCACAAGATCTGGCTCACGCAGGACAGCTATGACCGCGTCCATGTGACCTTTGGGGTTCGCGAGCATCTCTACGACCTCGATGCGTTGGCGCGCCATCACGTCGATGACCGGGCCGAGAGGTTCTTTGATCAGCTGCAAGAGCATTACGCGCTTCATGTGCGCACGAGCCCGTGGAAAAGTGCGCCGCGGGACCGGCTGCAAATGGCTGGCTAAGACAACCCCGTCTGGGTCAGTAATACTGACTTATTGCACATAAGACTGACTCTGGGCCTCGTATGACAGCCCGGGGGCGTGCGGCCTGAGGACGTCTGCGAACCCCCCCCATCCCTAACAACCCAAGCCCCAAGGAGGTCATCAGGCCGTTACGTCGGGCGCGCCCGGTCGCCGTCCAACACTCCCCGACACGACAAGATAAGGTATGCAACATGCGATATTCCGCGATCAAACAGGCCACCCGGGAAGGCCGCGATCACGGCGGCGATGCGCAAGCTCATCGTCCTCGCCAACACCCTGATCCGGGATCTTTGGAAATGGGCCGCAATCGCCCCTTGTTCAAAACGGATACGACTGCAGTTCTGCTGTGTTCATCTTTCGCACAAGTGGTGAGTGCTTCAGGAACTCGACATCATCCTGAAGTTTGAGCGGCGGTAGCATGCAGACACCCGAAGCGCCGCACCAGCAAACCGCAAAGCCAGCCAGGGATGCGATATCTAAGGTCTCTGCCCTGTCAGGCTTTGCTCCCCTCAGCACCCAGGTGTGACATTTCTACTTTGCAGACCAAGGGACATTTCTACTTGGTCGCAACAACTTCAAGCCGCATGGCCTCCCTCTGAAGGGGCGGTTGTTTCACCGCCCCTGTCCTGGCATTTTGGGTCACTCCAGCATTGGCTTGCCGTTGGAGCGGTGGCGGTAG
>NZ_VFSV01000026.1 GCF_007004065.1 Palleronia caenipelagi
CACAAAGCTCAGTTCGACTGACCGTGGCCCCAGTGGGGCCGCGTAAGCGGGAGAACGCGGTTTCTACACTTTGCCGGCTGGTCCGCCTGTCGCGCAGTTGGTTTTATGGTCACGGCGCCGGTGAGGCAGCCCGTGAAAGTCGGAAGGCGCGGCGTGCGGCACGGGACAAGGCACTGCTGGAGCGGATCAGCCATTTTTTCAAAGCCAGCAAGGGGCGCTACGGGTCCAAACGCATCCACCGGGATCCATGCGCTGACGGGGAGAGCGTCTCAGAACGTCGTGTAGCCAGAATAATGCAGGAAAACAGGATCTCAGCCGGCCCGCGCAAGCCTCGTAAGCCGGTCACCACAAACAGCAATCACCAGCTGACCCCGTCGCCGAACCTGCTGCAGCGGGCGTTTCACTGCACCACCCAGAACACCGTCTGGCTGGCCGACATCACCTATGTCGGTACCGGCGAGGGCTGGCTCTACCTGGCTGCTATCAAAAACTGAGCCATTGTCCGCCATTGGTCCGAGTACGGTGGCGCATGCGTCGCGCGAAATCGTCGGCTGGGCCATGGCCGTCACCTGCACGCTGAACTATGCTGTAACGCGCTCAGAATGGCCCTGGAATCGCGGTCCGCTCCCGGGGCTGATCCTGCATTCGGACCGCGGCGTGCAATATGCCAGTGGGGACTATCGCAAGATCATCCACCGCGCCAAGCTCATCCAATCCATGAGCCGGAAGGGCGAATGCCTCGGGTTCAAGCTGGTCCGCGCCAGCGGATCGAACGATCCGGGGGATCGTTTGAAGGCGCAGAACGCCCCGATGGAGAGCTTCTTTTCTTCGCTGAAGAAGGAGCTGGTCCATCGCCATCGGTTCGGACCCCGGGAACAGGCCAAGGCCGCTATCTTCGGGTACATCGAGGTCTTCTACGGGCCGCCAACGCCGCCATTCAGCCATCGACTACCAGACACCGGTTCAGGCGTTCACAGAGATGAGATGGGAAATGGCCGCGTATAATCAACCATCAGACTGTCCGGAAACAGAGACGAAGATCATCTGATCCTAGCGGACAGACACCGGACAAACTATAAAGTCTCTATGGCTACAGCGTTTTTATAATTTTTAGCACATCTAGTGGTGGGCGACCCTGGAATCGAACCAGGCGTGCGTCTCCGCGAGGGAGTTACAGTCCCCTGCCACACCTTGCGGCCTGTCGCCCACTGGGCGCGGAACTACCGCCGTGGACTGGAGGGGTCAAGATGAAAATCGTTGAATTTTTTTCTCCCGCAGCGCATGGGCTGGGCATGTCAAAAAAACCTGCCTGGATCATCGAAAAAGAGCGTGCCCGGAGAGACGCCGCACGCGAAACCGTGTGGCTCTTTGGGCTCCATGCGGTGCGGGACGCGCTTGAAAATCCGCGTCGGCAAAAGCTCCGTCTGGTCACGACACGCAACGCGGCCGACAGGTTGGGGGAGGCGATTTCCGCCAGCGGTATGACCCCTGAGGACGCCGATCCGCGCAAGTTTCCGGTACCCCTCGATCCCGGCTCGGTCCATCAGGGAGCGGCTCTGGAGGTGCGTCCTCTCGACTGGGGGCGGCTCGATGACATTGCCGTGGAGGGTATCGGTCCGATTATAGCCCTCGACCGTGTCACCGACCCCCATAACGTTGGCGCCATCTTACGGTCGGCGGAAGTGTTTGGCGCACGGGCTGTGATCGCGCCGGCGCGTCACTCGGCCCCGGAGACCGGTGCGCTGGCCAAGACTGCATCGGGGGCGCTGGAGCGACAGCCCTATCTCAGGATTGGCAATCTGGCCGACACCCTGATTCGGCTGAAGGACATGGGGTATCTGTGCCTCGGTCTGGATGGTGAAGCAGATCAGACGATCGAGGAAGCGGTGGCAGCATCTGGAAGCCGTCCCATCTGCCTCGTCCTCGGCGCGGAGGGGCCTGGGCTGAGAGCCCGGACCAAGGAAACCTGTGATCACCTTGTGCGGATCTCAGCTGCGGGCGGTTTCGGGTCATTGAATGTGTCAAACGCTGCTGCTGTCGCGCTCTACGCGGTGTCTCGAGGCTGAGCTATCTGAGAGCCGTATCTTAAGAGTACGGGATCGGCGCGGTTCCGCTCCCGTTTCGTTGCATTTAAAATGGGCACAAGATATCCATTCACCATCACAAGTGGATGGGTATGAGTGTGAAAATCAGAAACTGGACGGCCGTAAACGGCACGGGCCAAATCCATTTTTATGGTGGCGGACCTGACAACGACTACGATCAACTCGACAACCTCGATTTCGCATCGATCACTCGGTTTTCTCATGGACATCACGGGCGGTCCGGGGGTGGTCAGGATGTTTTCAATTTTAGCAATACCGGCAATGTCGAAGCACTTATCGTCGGGCGGATTGAAGACTTTGACTCCACGCGGGACGAGATCTGGATCGACGGCGTGCCGCTGGATCTCGGCAATCTGCCCTCCAATGTGCGTTTGGTGTCCTACAACGGCGGACATAACGATGCCGGCAGTGACCCGCAGCAATGGCTGCTAATCGAAACGGACGCTGGCGGGACGATCTTCTACGCATTGGAGGGGGCGCGGGTCGACATGACGGGCGATGGCGGCTCGAACGAAGGCAATCAGGAAATCCACTTCCTGAAAGAAGACCAACTGCCTGATTTCGCCACGCTGGAGGATGTCAGTTTCGTCGATCCGGTGAACTACGTGCCCGCCGGATTTGTTCCTGACGGGGGGCTTATCATTCATGACGATGATAAAACCGCGGCTGATGTCCTGGAGACCGTGAGCGGAACGCGCGACGGTGATTTGATCGCAGCCGGTCTGAATGATGACTATGTCGTGGCACATCGCGGAAATGACGTTGTTTGGGGCGGCTCAGGCGCCGATACGGTGATCGGAGGTGACGGCAACGACGAGCTTTATGGTGGGAACGGTGATGACCGGCTGATCGGCGGGCGTCACTCCGACCGGCTCTACGGAGAGGCCGGGGATGACTTTCTGTCCGGTGGTAAGTCCACTGACCATCTTTTTGGCGGCAGCGGGGCGGATACGCTGAATGGGGACCGGGGGAATGACCGGCTCTACGGGGGGGATGACACCGACCTTCTGACAGGCGGAGGCGAGCGGGACCGGCTCGAAGGTGGTGCCGGACGCGATGTCTTGGTGGGTGGCGGTGATGCCGACCTGTTCGTGTTTACGACCGGTGACCTGACCTTCGATAACGCAACGACGGAAGCAGGTCGTGTCGAAGCGCTGGAGCTGGTTCAGGATTTCGAGATCGGAATCGATCGCTTGCTTTTCGTCGGCTACGAGAATGCCAGTTCTCTCGCTGATCTGACCATCTGGGACGAGCAATTAGACGGGCAGGATTTCGTGGCCATTCAGATTTCCGCGACGGGGGAAGAACTGCTGCTGGCCTCCGATGGTGATCTAACGGCGGATATCCTCGCTGCAGAAAGCAACTTTATGTTCGCTTGAAAATGCGCCCGGCGGTGCTGCAGCACCCCGGGCGACTACGTCCCGCGAGAAGCCTTCTCTGTGAGGCCAGAGGTGCCTTCGCGCCGCGCCAGTTCGGTCTCAATATCGGCGAGCGTGACGTCATGGGAGGCGCACATGACCAGAAGGTGGTAGAGTACGTCCGCCGCCTCCGCGGTCAGTCGGGACCGGTCCCCCTTCACAGCCTCGATGACGGCCTCCACCGCTTCCTCGCCAAACTTCTCGGCAGTCTTTTCCGGACCTTTGGCCAGCAGTTTTGCCGTCCAGGAGCTGTTCGGATCTGAGCCTTTGCGCGCGGCGATGGTGGCGGCGAGACGGACAAGGGCGCTCATGTGAGCCTCACGGGGATGCCGGCATCGGCCATGTGCTGCTTGGCCTCTCCGATGGTGAATTCGCCGAAGTGAAAGATCGAGGCCGCGAGGACGGCAGAGGCGCCGCCTTCGGTCACACCTTCGACCAAATGGTCAAGCGTGCCCACTCCGCCCGAGGCGATCACCGGGACCGAGACCGCGTCCGAGATGGCGCGGGTCAGCGGCAGGTTAAACCCGGCCCTTGTGCCATCACGATCCATGGAGGTCAGCAGGATTTCACCCGCGCCTTTTTCGGTGACGGTGCGGGCAAACTCGACCGCGTCGATGCCGGTGGGTTTACGGCCCCCATGAGTGAAGATCTCCCAGCGACCGGGCTCAACGGTCTTGGCGTCGATAGCGACGACGATGCATTGGGAGCCAAACCGGTCCGCAGAGCGTGCGACCACGTCCGGATCCGCAACTGCGGCAGAGTTAAAGCTGACCTTGTCTGCGCCCGCGAGCAGCAGCGCGCGCACATCCTCGGGCGTGCGCACTCCACCGCCTACGGTTAGCGGCATAAAGCAAGCTTCGGCGGTGCGGGTGGCCAGATCAAACATCGTCCCACGATTCTCATGCGTTGCATGGATGTCGAGAAAGCAGAGTTCGTCCGCCCCGGCGGCGTCATAGGCCTTGGCTGCCTCGACCGGATCACCGGCATCGATGAGATCGACGAAATTGACGCCTTTGACCACGCGGCCATCGGCGACATCGAGACAGGGGATCACGCGCGTTTTCAGCATGGGGCCTCCATAGGCGAGGAATTGCGACAGGGGAAGCGGGGACGATTTTTCGCAGAAAAATCGCGCTCCCTTGCGTCAGGCGCGCAGCAGATCCAACGCAGCGCTAAGGTCGATCGCGCCTTCGTAAAGCGCCCGCCCGGAAATTGCGCCGGAAATCACGCCGGTGTCTTTCAACCGCGTCAGGTCCGCCATCGACGACACTCCGCCGGAGGCAATGACTGGGATCTCCACCGCGCGGGCCAGCGCTTCGGTCGCCTCGATATTCGGCCCTCCCATAGCGCCATCGCGGTCGATATCGGTGTAGATGATCGCCGCCACCCCCGCATCTTCGAAGCTCTTCGCCAGATCCGTGACCATCACATCGGTCTCTTCGGCCCAGCCCCGGGTCGCCACGCGACCGTTCCTCGCGTCGAGCCCGACTGCGACCTTGCCCGGAAATTCGCGCGCCGCCTCGCGCACGAGGTCAGGGTTTTCCACCGCCACGGTGCCGAGAATCACCCGTGACAGTCCCTTGTCCATCCATGCCGAGATGGTCCCCATGTCCCTGATTCCGCCGCCAAGCTGACAGGGAACCGTAACCCGCGACAGGATCGCCTCGACCGCCGCGCCATTCACTGGTTCTCCTGCAAAGGCGCCGTTCAGGTCCACCAGATGGATCCACTCGCAACCTGCCGCTTCGAATTGGGCCGCCTGCGCCGCCGGGTCGGTGCCGAACACCGTGGCCGCATCCATCTCGCCGCGCAGCAGCCGGACGCAATTTCCATCCTTCAGGTCAATGGCGGGGTAAAGGATCATGTGAAGGCTCCGTTAGGTCATCTGGTGACCTTCTGTCAGCTTCCTGTAGACTTGCCAACCATGGTGGGCCGAGATGGCGGAGGATCCGTCGCGGCAGCCAGACCAAACCGGTCTTTGGAAAGGGAGGAGACCCGCGTGAAAAAGACAATTCTTGCCGCTTTCATGTTCGCCGCATGTGCCGGCGCCGCCGCTGCTGACCCCATTGAGGGCGTGTGGCAGACCCAGCCTGATGAGGGCGCCTATGCTCATGTGACTGTTGCGCCATGTGGCGGCGCATTTTGCGGCACCATTACCCGCACCTTCAACGCTTCGGGCGAGTATGCCTCCCCCAATAAGGGCAAACAGATCGTCCGCTCCATGACCGCTCAGGGTGGCGGCAAATATACCGGCAATGTCTGGCGTCCGGCCAATAACAAGGTCTACGCCGGCAAGGCCGAGATCTCGGGCAAGCAGATGAAGCTCTCGGGCTGCGTCGCCGGGGGGTTGATCTGCAAGGCGCAGACCTGGGTTAAGATACGCTAAGTTCGCCGCAAACCGGGCACAGGCCGGAGAATTCCGGCTTGAACCCCCCGGCGGACCGTGCGAGCGCTCTCAGGACCTGAATCCGCGAGAGGTTTTCCGTATGTCCGCACATGGTGTCCCCACTCCTCTGACTGCTGTCAAATCCGGTCCGCTGACCGGAACGGCGGATGTCCCCGGCGACAAGTCGATCAGCCACCGCTCGCTGATTTTTGGTGCCATGGCAGTGGGCGAGACGCGGATTACAGGGCTTCTCGAAGGTCAGGACGTGCTCGATACGGGCCGCGCCATGCAGGCGCTCGGCGCCGAGGTGACGCGCCATGATGACGGCACGTGGACCGTGCAGGGCGTCGGCGTTGGTGGATTTTCCGAGCCGGACCACGTGATCGACTGCGGCAATTCTGGAACCGGCGTGCGGCTCTTAATGGGCGCTGTGGCTACCCACGGATTTGCCACGACCTTCACCGGCGACGCGTCCCTCAATTCGCGTCCAATGGCCCGGGTCACCGACCCGCTGGCTCTGTTCGGTGCCGAGGCCGTCGGGCGCTCGCGCGGGCGGTTGCCCCTGACACTGGTCGGCGCGTGCGAGCCCGTCCCGGTCCGCTATGCTACGCCGGTTCCCTCGGCGCAGGTGAAATCAGCCGTCCTGCTGGCAGGGCTGAACGCGCCGGGACAGACCGTCGTCATCGAAAAGGAAGCCACCCGCGACCACACCGAGCGGATGCTGGCGGGCTTCGGCGCCGAGATCTCCACCGAGGTCACAGACGAAGGCCGTGTCATCACTCTGACGGGCCAACCGGAGCTGCGACCGCAAACCATCGTGGTGCCGCGCGACCCGTCCTCCGCTGCCTTCCCGGTTTGCGCTGCGCTGATCACCGAAGGCTCCGACGTTCTGGTGCCCAATATCTGCCTCAACCCGACCCGCGCCGGGCTCTTTGAGACGCTGCGCGACATGGGCGCCGACCTGACCTACGAGAACCTCCGCGAAGAAGGGGGCGAACCCGTGGCCGACCTCCGCGCCCGCTTCTCGCCCGATATGAAGGGGATCGAGGTCCCCGCTGAGCGTGCCGCCTCTATGATCGACGAATACCCGATCCTGTCAGTGGTCGCGGCCAATGCCGAAGGGGTGACCTATATGCCCGGCGTGGCCGAACTGCGGGTCAAGGAGAGCGACCGGATCGACGCCATGGCGCGCGGGCTTGAGGCCTGCGGTGTGACTGTCGAGGAAGGCTCTGACTGGTGGAAGGTGCATGGCCGCGGCGCGGGCGGCGTGCGCGGAGGGGGCACCGTGGCTGCAAGGCTCGACCACCGCATCGCCATGTCGTTCCTCTGCCTCGGCTTTTCGGCGCAGAACACGGTGACTGTTGATGATGCAGGCCCCATCGCGACCTCCTTCCCGATCTTCCGCCCGCTGATGGAGCAACTCGGCGCGCGGTTTCAGGACAGGCAGGAGTGAGCCATGCCAGAGGGGTCCTGCCTCTGCGGTGAGATCCGCTTTCGCGTGAGCGGGCCGCTCTTGCCGGTTGTTGGCTGCCATTGTGTCCAATGTCGAAAGACCTCAGGCCATTACTGGGCGGCGACGGCAACCCGGCGGGAACTACTGGAGATTTCCGGGACGCCAAAATGGTACGAAAGCACCCCCGGCATCAAGCGGGGCTTTTGCGGCAGATGCGGTTCGAGTTTGTTCTGGGATGACGGGGGCGATCTGGTCTCGATCGCGCCGGGCGGTCTCGACGAAGGTGAGCCGCCGGCGATGGTTGGCCACATTTTTTGCGCCAGCAAAGGCAGCTATTATGAGGTCGCCGATGGCTTGCCTCAGGCCGCCGCATCCGACGAAGAGATCCTGAAAAGGGGGCGCACATGGCGTTTACCGTAGCAATTGACGGTCCGGCAGCAGCGGGCAAAGGCACCATCGCCCGCGCAATCGCCGTCGAGTTCGGCTTCCGCCATCTGGACACCGGGCTCCTCTACCGGGCCACAGGGGCTCGGGTTCTGGCGGGCGAAGATGCGATTGCCGCCGCGCGGTCGCTCCTGCCCGAGCATCTTGAGGCCGATGGCCTGCGCAATGAGAAGGTCGCGGAGGCCGCGTCACAAGTTGCCGCTCTGCCCGAGGTTCGGGAGGCTCTGGTGGCGTTCCAGCGGCGCTTTGCGCGATTCGAGCCCGGAGCGGTCCTAGACGGGCGGGATATTGGCACGGTGATTTGTCCCGAGGCGGAGGTGAAGCTCTTTGTCACCGCCTCCGCCGAGACACGCGCCGCTCGCCGCCACGCGGAACTCGGCGGGGACTACGAGGTGGTACTAGAGGATGTGCGCCGCCGCGACGCCCGTGACATGGGCCGCGCCGACGCGCCCCTGCGCCCGGCAGATGACGCTGTCCTGCTCGATACAACCGAGATGAGCATCGACGACGCCGTCAAGGTCGCCCGTGCTGCCGTGTTAGTAAAGCTCTGAAATGGGGCACTATCGACGGCAAAAGAGCCTTGTACCCGGTGCGATGACGGACTAAATCCCGTCAAGAGGGCTGTCACCACGGGCTCTCACGAAAAGGCGAGTTGGCGGAGTGGTGACGCAGCGGATTGCAAATCCGTGTACACCGGTTCGATTCCGGTACTCGCCTCCATTTATTTTTAAGCACTTAGCGGATTTTTCGCTTCAGCTTGAAATCGCGTCTAAGCAAATGTCTAAACATTCTGTTTTTGTTCTGTTCGTTTGTCGGACCAAGAACGGGGTGTGGCGTTATGGCTTTTTGCGGCGACTTTGGGCTTCGATTGCCCGCACGCGCTGACGGATTTGCTGGGTGTAGTGTGCGACCATCTTGGGGCTTTGCCCGGTGACTGCGGCCACCAGTTCGTCGTTGCACCCCGCTTCGACCAGTTCGCAGGCCGCGTTGTAGCGCCAACTGTGAATGTCGAAGTCCAGCGCCCCGATGTCTTCCCTGATTTTCCGAATGGCCTGCGAAGCGCCGCGATATGACCAGCGATTGGTCGCGCGGTGATTTGTCAGCATAAACAGTGACCGGCGTGGTGCCGCGTCCAGCGCTTCCTGAAGCGCGGGCACGATGGGTACCCAAAGCCGTTTCCCGGTCTTATTCTGTTTGACCGTGATTCCCCCGTCCTGAATGTCGCCCCACCGCATTTCCAGCACATCACCGATGCGCTGGCCGGACCCAAGGCACAACTCCATCAGCAGGCGTTCGCGGGTGCCAAGGGGGGCTGCTTCGCGGAAGTCGTCTATCAGGCTTTGCGGCCATGGCAGGCGTGGGTCAGTGTCCACCTTCAGCAGCGACACGCCCTTGGCGGGGTTATCAGTACGCCACCCAAGATCGATGCAGTGTTCCATCAGGATGCGGATGACCTTCACCGCGTAGTTCGCGAAGTACGGCTTTTCAGCGTTCTGGTCGCGCAGGCGGATCACATCCTTGCGCTGCAGGTTGGCCGGGTTCAGTGGCCCAAACCGTTCGTCAATAAAGGCGGTGTATTTGTCGTAATCCATCGCTGTGCGCGGCTTCAAATTCCGATAGCGTGGCGACTTGTGGTAGCTGCGAATGAGCGCGGAAAAGCTGCGGCGCAGGACTTTGGGCTGTTCGTCACCCTTCAGGATGGCGGCATATTCGGCCCAAAATTCAGGGGTTCCGAAATCCGCTTTGATCTTTTGCGAGGGCCACCCGCGCCGTTGAAAATAAAGCCCATTGCGTTGTCGGTATATGAATTTAGGAAGCTCCCGCTTTGTCATATCGCATATCCACTTTGTCAAATTCCGAAAGGTTTTCCGGTGCCGTTTCTAATTCTAACTCGATTCGTTTTCCCTCGATCACCACGCGCTTGACAACCCGCCCTTCGGCTTCGAAGGCTTTCAGGTAGTTCAGGGCTTTCTTTTCGGCTGTCATGGCTGGCATGGCGCGTCCCCTTCCAGCGGGCCGCGTGGCACCTCGTTCCAGTGCTGTCCGTCCAGTGATCGCCCTGCGGCATTCCTTTGAATTGCGGTGCGTCCCCATTGCTCGGCTGCGGCGGCGGCGATGCCGGGGAAGGTCGCGCTGCGGATCTTCCAGCGGTCTGGCCCGGGCGATGCACGATGGATCGCTGACCAGCGCTTATGGTCTTCGGTGCCGCTTTTCGGCGGTGTCAGGCGGTTTGTGGCCGTCAGCGGCGGCAGCCCGTGCAGATAGAAGCTCGTGGCCTTGAAGGCCCGGTCTCCAAACCACCATGGCTGGACGGTCTGCGCGGGCGGGCAGTAGTTCTCGATCCGTGCCTTCGCGTGCTTATGCATCACCGGATTCTCCACCGCCCGCAGGGGGATCGGCGCATTCCAGCAAGCCGAGAACAGCGCCGCACCTTCATCGAGTTCGGCCCACATGTGATCGAGGCTGCGACCACGCGGAGGCACATGAAGCCAGCGCACGCCGCTGTTACACAGCCGGGTGCAAGGCGGGTGCATGACGCACAGGAGATCCCAGAAGGGGTCCTGCATCAGGTGCCGGATATCGTCCCGGATATGGCGGTTGCTGGGCCGGTCCGGCGGCAGGATGTCACAGGAAAAGGCATTGAAGCCTCGTGCAAGAAACGCCTCTCGCATGGTCCCGGAGGTCTCGCATCCGATCAGAACGTTGATGTCAGCAGGGTCGATCATGGCGGGTTCCGGTGATCAGAAAAAAGGCCGGCGGGACGCAGGGAGGAGGTCGCCCCGCCGGAGGGAACCGGTGCCGGGAGGAGAGTGGCGCCGGTGTTCTTGTGTCAGTCAGTTGACATCACATGACCTGCGTCGGGGCTGTCGGGCTGGGTCAGTATCTGCAGAGGCGTCAGATCGCTGTGGAGAACGGTCGCGGCGTAGAGCACCACCAGAACGATGAGCATGATGCCGGTGGCGCAGGGACCTGCGGCGACCAGTGCGATGCCGTCCCGCAGGTCCTCGAGGCTGGCCTGCCGACTGATATCGACGGTCCAATCATCGGCCATGGGTATGCCTCCCCACAAAGTCGGAGAACGTCTCAGCGCGAGCGATGCAGGCGCAGGCGATTTCGAGATCCTCGTCGGTCTGCGCCCGCTCTTTCATGAGGCGCGCGTAGCAGAGCGGAACATATGCCATGTGCGGACGCTCATTGCCCTCGCAGGCGAGAAGGATGTTTGTGAATGCAGCCTGATAGGTCGGGCGATCACCGCCGTCCGGCAGCCGATCGAGGGCTCGGATCATGCTGGCCGCGATTGTCTGTGCGAGAACCTCAGGTGGCATGAACTGGCGGGGAGAAGCCGTCAGCATGTGGCCCTCCCATCTTGAGAGGGGACCGGCTTGATCGTGAGAGGGCCGGTCGCGAGAATGCCGTGCTGGCGCTGTAAGGCGCTGCGGATCGCGACGCTCAAGCGACGCTGCGGGGTGGCCTTGTCGAGTAGGATCACCAGCTCGCCGGGCTTTCCGGAGGGTGTGCGGTATCGGGCGGCGTATCGCCCGAGATGGGTGACGGGGCTCATTGGGCGCCCTCAACAGCAGAGCGGGCCACCAGACGGAAGTTCCAGTCCTCACCACGCGCACGGGCGCGTTTCTCCAGCGTCTCAGCCTGAGACCGGCTGCCGCTCCAGGCGTAGGCGCTGGTGCCGGTCAGGCCCGCACCGCTCAGGTGGAGAAACTTCCCGGTGATGCGATCGATCAGCCGGTAGGTTTTCGGCGCGCCAAGGTGGAAAGGAACGCCGCTATGGCGCGGACGCACGGGCGGCAAGGCGGTGTGATCGAAATCCATAAGTGTGCTCCCAACAATGAACCGCGATCTGCCTGAGGCATCTTCGGCGGATGGGAACTTGATAATAAGGGACTTATGTCCCTGTCAATACGAATAAGAGACAAATGTCCCTGATGTCTTTAGATGTTGCCAGGGTGCATGTGGTGGCCATTCATGCAACCATCAGGTTGCATAACACCGAAGTGTTCTTTAATTGTTCCGACGGGGTTATTCGAGGGGCAGGGTTCGTGTCGAAGAGTTCCGATGCATTTCATCCAGATGATGTAGCGAAGAAACTAGCAGAGATTATCGATCAGACCGATCCCGCGACTCGATCTGAGCTCTTGCGGCATTTCGCAGAAACTGAAGCTCTTCAGGTTGCAATTGGTGCAGAAGGGAGAGCAATTCAACGTCTTGATCTGCTTTGTCGCCGTTGACGAACTGGTCTATCGTTTTGCCGAAATGCCGCGCGATACGTATCGCGTCTTCGACATTTGTCGTCGCAGTGTCGCGTTGCTTTAACTTTTTCAGTTGCTCGTAAGAAACCCCGGATCCTTTCGACACGGAAGATAGAGAGTCTCCGGTCTGGCTCAGCGCCTCTAGAAATGCATTTCGGAACGTTCTTTCCATGATTGGACTATAGTCCCTAAGGTTGGTGCGTCGCATCAGGACAAAAGGCCCTTGACAGATTGGGACAAAAGTCCCCAATTGTGCGGCATGCTGACCGATCTCATCATTACGTTCATCGAGGAGCAGTCACGGAGGCGCGGCATCGCGCCAGCAACCTTCTGTGGCATGTCGGTGGGGAACAATCGCGTCTACCGTACATTGAAAGCGGGCGGGACCTGCACGCTCGATGTTGTCGAGCGCATGACAGTTTGGGCTCGGGACAACGAGCCAAGAGTTGTCGGGTCTGAGGTCGAGCCATGACCGGAAATCTGGCTCAATCGTCCTCATCGGATAGTCTGCGTTTCAGTTCGATTTTCATCGGCGCTTCGCTCCGGGGTGGTCTGTGATGTTGCAACGCCATCATAGCCCGATCGCTCTGGACAAATCTTGTCCAGAAATCGCGCGAAACCCCATGCCTGTTGAAACGGATCAGACAGATCTGTCTGTGAGCCCGTCTGACCTGCAGGAGGTCGCCCGGCTGCGATTCGCAAACATGCTGCGCGCGTTGTTCCCGGAGGCGTCCGATGCCGAGGTCGCGCGGGCCTGTGCTGCGTATCTCGGATGCTCCCCCAAGACCGTCGAACGCTGGCTGGCACTGGAAACCGGGGCCTCGTTCGAAGCAGTGTTCGCGCTGGGGTGTCGGTTTGGGGTGTTCCGCACCGCCGAGCTGCTGACGCTCGGGCAAAGCCGTCACTCGGTTATGGCGCTGATCGGCAGGAGGGTGTTCCGTGCTCGACGGTAGCGACTTCACCTGGGTGCTCTATTCCGACGTTTCCGATGTGGCGGCGGATGTGCTGGTGTCGCGCGGGCGCCTGTGGGTGCTGAACACGCTCCTGCACTTCGCGGGCGGGTTCATCGGGATGATCCTGTCCTTCGGGTTTCCGGCGCTGGTGCGCCCCATGCTGGTGCTCCTCGGGGGCTACGTGGTGCTGCAAGGCGTCCAGCTCGTCTACTCTCCCGGCGATATCTGGAAGCTGGTGTCTGACAGCTTTGTCGATCTCCTCGCCCCGCTCTTCGGCATGGCGAGTGCGTGGTCGATCATGATGATGGAGGCGCGGCGCGATGCGTGACCTTCCGGATCCGACCGCCCCGGCAGATGCCGAGTGGGTGCCATATGGCCAGCATCCGGACGACACGCCCGATTGGCTGTGCCCGATCGCCTGCCGGAACCTCTGGATCAAGATCCTCGCGGATTTCTGGGATGCGAGTTTCAACCCGAAAGGCTTTCGGGTCTCGCAGGGTCAGCATGTTGAGCGTGAGGCGGTTCTGCGCTGGTTTGGTACAGATGATTTCGGCGAAGTCTGCATGCTGGCAGGCTTCGATCCCGTCGCAATTCTTCAAAGCTGGCGGCGGCACCAGAAGGTCTATGAGCAGACCGGGGTGCGCCCTGCCTTTGCCTCTTCGCACCGAAAGCGGGCCTATGGGTAAGCGCAGCGCATATCCGCGGCGCAGGCTCGACTGCTATGACACGCCGCCTGAGGCGGTGGTCCCGCTGATCGGACATCTGGCACCCGGTGTGCGCTATTGGGAGCCTTGCGCGGGTTCCGGCGCGCTTCTTACTGCTCTGGCTGGGCATGCGATGTGCGTGGGTGCGACTGACATCGAGCCGCGTAGTCGTCTTGTGCGTCGCGCGGCGGCGGAGGCGCTGACGGCGCGGCGGATCGCCAAGGCAGGCCCGGAGACCTTCATCACGAACCCGCCCTATCCTTCGAACGGCTCCAAAGGCGAGCCCACGCTCGGCCTGATCCGGCATCTGGCCGCGATCCTGCCTACGTGGATGCTGCTGCCCTTCGATTTCACCGCGAACCAGTACTTCGCCAGCGTGGCGCCGATCTGCGCCAAGATCCTGCCGATCGGCCGCGTCTCGTGGATGTTCAATGGCAAGGGCGGAAACGAGAACTCCGCCTGGGTGCTGTTTGACGCCGCCCATGTCGGCCCGACCCGGTTCTTTGCCCGACAGCATTGCGAACGGAGGGTGTGTCATGGGGTTTAAACCCGTTCGACATGCGAGTGGACAGAGCCGCGTTCAGTGCATCTGCGACGATTGCGGACGCGAAGAAGTCGTCTGCGCAGATTTCCAGAACAGAAACGGCTTTGCGAAGCAGGCTGTCCCTAAGCTTCAGAAAATCGGTTGGGCCTATGTGTCCAGACGGCTGCGGTGCCTCTCTTGCGAGGCCAAGCGAAAGGCAAATCATATGAAGGACAAGGTCGAAACCGTTGTTGAGAAGCCCGACGCGCCGAAAGAGCCCTCACGCGCGCAAAAGCGAGAGATCATTCTGTGGCTGGGCGAAGCCTATGACGCCGCCAAAGGATGCTACGTCGCCGGGGAAACCGATCACACCGTGGCGGAAACGCTGAATGTCATGCCGGGCTGGGTTGTAAATATCCGGGAAGAATTCTTCGGACCAGATGGAAGCAACGAAGATCTCGCCGCTTTGAAGCAGGACATCGCCGCGCAGATCACCGCGGTTGAGGCGTTCCAGAAAGACCTGCAGGCCCGGCTGTTGCAGATCGGTTCCGATCTCGGCGGCATGAAAGCCCTGCGCGACCGTCTGGCGAAGATCGAGCAAGCGGTCGGGCCGCGCGTGATGAAGAGGGTCAGCTGATGGGCGCGCTCGTGGCAATCAATGGTCCGGTCGATGCGAATGATCTCCCGGAGTATCCGCTGGATGAAGACGATAACCTGTCCGGTCATACGTTCATCGCCTGGGACATTGATGACTGGCTCTATTCGGACATGCGGTCAAAGGGGACTGAGGAGTGTCGGGCGCTGTATTTCGACCTCATTGTGCTCTCGCAGAAGCAAAAGCCGGTCGGCACGCTGCCCCGCGATATGGAGAGTCTCGCCAAGTGGCTTTCTGTCGAGACCTCGCGGTTCACGCGGCTCTGCGATATGGAATACGGCCCCCTGCACAGATGGACCCGCTGCCGCTGCGGGTCCGAGATCCGTCTGATGCACCCGAGGGTGACGAAGATGGTTCTGGAGGCACTGAGCCGCAAGCACGCGAACCGGGCGCGGAACGACGCGGCGAATGCCAGCAAGCGCAAGGAACGGCTCAGGATTACCGTGGCTCAGTATCACGCCGATCTGGCAAAGAACGACGCCGCCATACTCTGGATGGATGAATATCTGGTGGAGAAAGGCGTCGGCTATCGGACCGCGAAGTGGATCGAAAAAGCCATCGGCGCATGGTCTGCCCACATGATGGAATTGCGGGGCGCGCGGCCTCGCTGAGATTGGCAACAGAATTTCCCGAAATGGCAACACGACACTTTTGGACAGTCTTGGAAATTTCCGAAGTGTCGCGTTCGACAGGGACATAACAAATATAAAACAGAGACATAGGAAATTCGCTCCAATTGAGACCAGAGCATGATTTGAGACCAAGCAGATGCGGAGAAGAAGGGACAGGACCGATGGACAGCACGAGGCAGGCTGAGGGCGAGAAGCGGGTGAAGGAGCTGCTGATCGATCCCTTGTTAAGACGGGGGCTGGCGCGACCAACCAGTCTGACGAAAGTACAGTTCGAGGCGATGACCGCAGATCTCTGCGCCCGGCTGGCTTATATGAGCGGGCCGAGCCTGATGGCACTGGAGGAACAGGTGGCCACTTCCCCCGGCGGCAAGGACAAGGACCGGTTCCCCATCGCCAACAGAATCCTCGAATGGGCGGCGCAGATCCAGCCGCCGGGTGATGATGCCTCGCCTCTGATCCGCGCTGTGTTTGCGAATGCGCTGGGTCAGGATGCTGTGGCCGAGGGCTGGGCGCCCGAGCTGCTGGCGGAGCTGCGCCACAACCGCCGCTGGCCCGGCGCCTTCGTCGTGAAGACCGTCAAGGACAAGGCGGCGCCCAACATCCGGCAGATGCAGATCTTGTCTGAGAAGCGGGCGCGTGGCGCTGCGCTCTCGTTTGAGGAAGAGCATTGGCACGGGCGCAGGAAAGCGGCGCTCGGGAAGTGCCGACAGATTGCCAAAATGAGCAGCGAGGGTGTGGCATGCTGATGACAAACGTGGTGGCGCAGGAGCTGCAGTGGTTCGCGTGTCGGGTCAAGCGGCGGCAGGTCGGCGGGATCCGCACGATGACAATTGGCGGTGAGATGGAAGCCTACAAAGATCGCAAAGGACGGTCCCGGACGCGGCGGGTCACCGGAACGGGGGATCGCGTTTTTGTGCCTGAGCACATTCTGCGGCGGGCCGGGTTCGAAGTATTCCTGCCGGTTAAAAAGGTCCTGCGCCGCAAGAACCGATTTGCGACCGATGAGAAGGTCCTCGTGTCGCAGCCGCTCCTCGTGGACTGGATCTTTGTCGGCTGGCAGGTCGGCGACTGCAGATGGGCCGATCTGATGGGGCTCAAGGTCGTGACTGGCGTGATGGGCACCGGAGGACGGCCGATCGCGATGCCGCCCGTCCGTATCGCTCAGCTCATGCGCCAATGGGGTGGGGGTGGTCTTTCGCCGGAATGCTGCCGGTATTGCAGGACAGCGCCCAAGCTCGTGCCGGGAGACGTCGCGCGGATCGTTGAAGGACCGCTGGAAGGCGCGCAAATCCGCATCATCGAACTTACTGGAGCCAGCGCAAAGGCGACGATGCAGCTGCTCGGCGGCGAGGTCGTGACCGAGATCCGGCAGGACCTTCTGGAAGTGGTGCGCTCCACCAGTTCCAGCGAAGCGACCTCGAAAAGCCCGGCATTATGTACCAAACGCACGGAATTGTTGCATAAGTCTGGCGACGTAGGATTCACTTTGTGAATCCCTGCCGTTATCCAGACGATCGCCGACCACGGTCGCATCGCCTGGCAAAAAGCAACCGGCTACGGTCAGCGCTTACGTGTTGAAGCTCAGATCGGCCGCTACAAGCAGTGACGGGACCTGAGCTACGAGGCCGAAATATGGGGACCCAGACACCCGAGGCCCTGATCGCCATCGCCCTCTCCACCCGGATGACTGACCTAGGTCGATCGTCCTGTGAGTTCATCATCGGAAAGGGCGGGCAAACGTGCGAATGCGCCCCGAGTTTTTCTATGCAGCACGCTCGCTATAGATATGTTTTCCGTTCTTCGTGATGCGGTGAACCAATTTCTCAGCCCGTCGTCCTGAAAGGATTTTGCGGGCAGCGGCTGACGAGGCGGTCGGCTGCTCTACCAGATCGGGGAAGAGAGTCAGGATTTCCAGCCTGGCTTCGGGAGAAACAGACTTCAGAACCTCGGGCCCGGTGAAAAGGGATTCCGTTTCAGCGCCGTTGGACCAGACGATCTCGTGTTGGTCGAAAAGAAAATGAACATAGGTTACGGTTTCACGTTCCGACGCCAATTCGATACCGTCGCAAGCCAGTAGTTTCTTCGCTGGCAGCAACACTTCGTCCGTAGTTGTCATCCGTCGCGCGATTTCGGACTTTACAACGATCCGGTGTTGCTGCGACACCTCAAGGTCACGTCTTGGCAGACCGCAGCCCAACGAACCCGCGTTGACGCGCACGGGTACCAACTGCTCTGAGTCCGGGCCAGTACCAATCGGGATGGTGGTGCTTTCGATCCAAAGGATTGGCTTTGGTCCATTATCTTTGGTCAAGACCAAGTCGCCTTCGCGCAGTTGCTCGACCGGAACCTCGCCATTATCGGTCGCAATCAGCGTACCCGCCACAAAGCAAGCAACCCAGGGGGCGTCGACCAGTTCGGGCTCAAGGGGGCGGTAATACTGGACAAAGCCAAGTTGAATGCTCTGAATATCCGCCCGCGTGTATCCCGCGCCCTGCAGGGTTTGCAGATCCGTATCGCGAAGCGTCAGTTGCACCCGCCCGTCGACCAACTCCTGGCCTCGGACGTTGAAGTTGAAGATAATCGGCCCGCTGCCGTTATTCATGGTAAAGAGAGTATTCGTGAACTCCACATGTGTCTCGATCTGGATGAGATTGGTTCCATTGACCAAAACGCCTTCGTCGGCAGTCGGAGTCCAGGTCGGGCCGTCATTAGGACCGAGATCATCAGTGTCCATGATCTGAGAGTCTGAAACCTGTGGCCCCAGCGTGTCGTCCTGCAGCTGATATGTCGTGTCGTCCCAGGTACTCAGATCGACGAAGGTGCCGCTGAGATCCTCGATTCCAGCAATCCCTAAGGACGATAACGTGCCGAGATCCCAAACATCATAGTTGTACTGTACCAGTGCCATCGCGTATCACGTTAACCCTACATAGCCTCAGTGTGGCGGCCTCAATCTGAAACCGTCGCGCCTTCTGGCACAAATCTGAGTAGCAGGGTACCTCTCCTATCGTGATCAGACGTATTATGAGGTTTCTGTGATCGACAAGCCCGAACCGGTTTGGCGGTTCAGGTCAGCGATCAGGATCTGGCGCTGAGCAGCCCGTAGGTTGCAGGCGATTATTGGTACGCCATAGGGTGAGCTATTTTTAAGTCTCGTGTCCCGGCGACAAATAGCGACCGTCCAGCATTCCCGCTCTGACCGGTGCCGCAACAGAGGGGGGAATACCGGACGCTCAGCGAGGATTGCGCCTATGTGACACTCGACCTTGCTCCCTGGTCGGGGATCATTTGGCAATGTCTTACTGCGTTTGATGCATAACGCCGTACAAATTTGTTGACGAATTGAGGCGGCGGGGAATACGAATTGGGCGCCACTAATACCGAGTCCCTGGCGGAAGTGCTTCGGCGTCATGCAGCTAGACCGAGTAGGTGGGGTGAGTGCTCGATAGCGCCACACGTCGTGATTTAGGTGAGTGGAAACCTGAAGATCACGCATGAGATCACTGTGTCCAACGGCCCGGCTGCAAAGCGCGGGCCTTTTTCATGTCCAAAGTGCAGGTGACGGAGGCGGCGATGATCCGTGTCGGCGATGTAGACGTCAAAGGTCTCACCAGCTTCGGTAATATGCTGGGCGCCCTTGGCGATGATGCTCCGAAAGCGGTCAACCGTGCGATCAACCGCACAGGCGACATGGCTCGGACACAGGTCGTGAAGAAACTGTCGGCTCAGGTTGGCCTGCCACAGCAGCTCATTCGTCGGTCCGTCCAGGTGAAGCGATCGAGTTGGCGCGACCTGAACTATGAATTGCGGGCGGCGGGCGGAGACGTTTCGCTGAAATACTTCAAAAGGCGCGAGACCGACGATGGCGTGCGGGCTTACCTCGGCCAAAGTCGCGGTTGGGACTGGTTCGCGGAATCATTCTTCCGTGGCGGGCGTTGGCCGGGGCCACGAAAGGAGATCTCGTGGAGCCACGGTCACGTCTTTGCGCGAACCGGGGGGCGGACAGAGCTGGAGAAAATCACCTCCGGTGTCTTCATCCCGGTGGAGATGCTCTCGGGCGCGAGTGCAAAAGCCTTCAGCCGGACGGTTGAGAGCACGCTCCCCCGCCGTCTCGATCATGAAATCTCGCGCCTGCTGGCGCATTAGCAAGGAGCGGCGACATGGCGCGGGATCAGGAACATGTTCCGGTGGGCAAGGACTGGACTGAGCTGACCAATGCCGAGGCCTCGACGGTCTCTTTTCAGGTCGTGGCCGGACAGGTCGAGATCCGCGCTGCCGGCGCGCAGCCTTTGGAAGAGGATCAGGGGCTTCGCTATGATTACGGCCAAGGGGAGTGGGCGCGCGTGATGATGGAGTATTCCGGCGGACATGCACGGCTTTGGGCGCGCAATCTTCATGGTGCGGGCTCTTCGACCGTCTGGGTTGATCATGCGTAGTCCGCTGGGTTTGCGGGGGCTGGCTTCCAGCCTCCCGGCCCGCGCCAAGGGGGCGGCGTTTCGACTTGATGCCTTTCCCGGCCTGATTGGTTGGTTCGATGCGGCATCGCCAGAGACGTTCACGCCCGGAACTGGCCCGATTGCGGTCGCTGCAAATAAAACCGGCGGTCCTGGTCTGTTTGAGGTTGGTGACGGTGGCCCGACCTATGATCCCAGTGGTTTGCCCGGCGGGCGCCCGGCGCTGATGTGGCCGTCCGGTCCAAACAATCGCGGACTGACGCTACAGCAGGATGCTCTGGTCTCGGAGCTGTTCGTCGTTTGTCAGTTTGGGGACGGCACCGCGACCGTTTGGCCGGATTACATCGCACTCTTTTCCTCGATCTCCGCGACTTTGGACTGCACCGCTGTGGGGTTTTCGGGTTCCGGGGATCTGGCGAGCGCCAATGACGGGGTTCTCGTGCCCAGGGTCTCCCGGAACGGTGGGGCGTTTGGAAAGAAAGTGCTGCCGCTGCCGCTCTCGGTTCTGCGGTTTTCCGCCATCACCGAGGCCTCGGCTCGATTGGCCCTGGCGGCGGTCGGCTTCCAACACGTGGAGAATCCCGGCGGGCGGTCCTGGCGGGGTGGCATCTGCGAAGTCGGCGCCTTTGCGGACCCGCTGACACCTGATGCCGTCGCGTCGATCGAGGCCGGGTTCATTGAAAAGTGGGAGATCGCGGCCTGATCGGGTGGCTCAGTTCCAACTTTCTTGTCCGGTCGTGTGGATCGCATACCGGGCACAAACCTTCTGAGGGCCAGTGAGCATGCAGCATACGAACCAGACTTGGATGCGGCTTCAGCCGGGGGGGTATTGCTGGCAAACGCATCTCTATCGGATGCGCGCGATCGACATCGGGGGCGGCCAAACTGTGATTGCGACAGATATTGAGCACGCCCTGCGTTTGGCGGCCGCGATTATCGGCGACTATGTCAGATTGCCCCCCGGGCTGAGGGCGGCGCATCTGGATCGCAACCTCGAAGAGGCTTTCGCGAATTATTCGGGCCGGAACCAGTCCTCGACGTAGTCCCCATGGGGGACATCGCCGCCTGATCGGGTGGGCCACGGTCTAGGGACCGTACCCCTGCGCGACAGCACGCGGTGGCTAGGCCGCCCGAGGGTTCGGCAGTCAGACCGGTTTTGCAAAGCGTCAACAAACCGGGGGCTTGTCAACAATCCGTGTCAACAAAGGGAGCGGTGTCACGTGCATGTCGATCTGATGACAAAGACCGAATTCGCCTCCCATATGGGCGTGAGCCGGTTTGCGGTCAGCAAGTGGATCGAACGCGGCACGCTCTCTGACGCCGCGCTCGAAGGGACGGGACGGAAGGCCAGGATCCGGGTGCCGGTGGCGATCGACGAAATCCGGCGCAACCGCGATATTGGTCAGTCCCTGGGCAACGGGATCGCCACGCGGACATCGCAGGGCAGCCGGGACCTGGCAGCAGCGGCAACCCCACCGACGCCCAAATCTGCCGAGCCCAATGAAGATCGCAGGGACGAGCCGAACACCGCGCCCGACGTGCCGGCACCGGTGCCGCTGGTGGACTCGGTCGAGGCCCAGCTGAAGCGGGCTCGGCTCGAAGAGCAGCTGCGGCGCAACCGCCTTCAGGCGGCGGATGAAGCCAAGCTGCAAGGCGAGCTGCTCTCAGCTAAAGACGCCCGGACGCAGATGGCGCGGATCGCGGGGACGATGTTGCAGATCTTCGAAGGCGCCTTGCCGGACTTTGCGTCGAAGGTCGCCGAGAAGTTCGACGTGCCTCAGCGCGATGTGCTGCATCTGATGCGGGATCACTTCCGCACGGTGCGCTCGGAAGCGGCCCGAAAAGAGCAGGCGCGCGCCGAGGCGACGCCGATCGAGGCAAAGGCCAGACTGGGAGAAGTCGACTGATGCTCGACGTCATGGTCACGAATGCAGAATGGATGGCCCATGATGTGCTGGCCGATGTCTTGCAACCGCCGGCGCCGGTCGACTATCTGCAATGGGCTCAGGACAACATTGTCTTCTCCAAGCGGGAAAGCCCGCAATTCCCGGGCCCCTATAACCGGGAGCGGTTCAGCTACTTTGACGAGATCCTCGGTGCCCTGTCGCCCGATGATCCCTGTCGGATCGTGACGCTCGCGAAGTCGGCCCAGCTGGGCGGGACGGTGCTGGCCAATATCTTCACGGGCGGGTCGATGGATATGGACCCGGCTGATTTCCTCTATGTCCACCCGACCGACGAAAACGCCCGGCGGTGGTCGAAGATGAAGCTGGCGCCGATGCTCAAGGGCACCTCGGCGCTGCGCAAGATCTTCCCGATGAAGGCCCGCGACGGGCTCGACTCGGTCTTCTACAAGGAACGCCGCGACGGGCGTGGCGCGATCCAGATCTCGGGCGCGAACTCGCCAGCGTCTCTGTCGCAGGTGACCATGGCCCGGCAGGTTCAGGATGACCTTGCCAAGTGGGATATGAATGCCGCAGGCGATCCGGAAACGCAGGCGGACAGCCGCAGCCGGGGCGTGGACTTCGCGAAGATCTTCAAGATCTCGACGCCCATGGTCGTTCCGGGTTGCCGGATCACGAAGAACTATGAGGCGGGCAGCCAGGAGGAACTGGAGGTCCCGTGCCCCCATGACGAATGCGGGCACTATCAGGTGCTGACATGGGAGAACATGCTGGCGAGCCTCGATGAAGAGGCACCCGAGCGGGCGCACTTCACCTGTGAGATCTGCGGCGCGTCGATCGAGGAGTTCAACCGTCCGAAGATGTTGCGCCGCGCCCGCTGGGTGGCGCGCAACCCGAACATGAAGCGCTATCACCGGTCGTTCCATCTTTGGTCGGCCTATTCGCTCTTGCAGCGGTTTGAGCAGATCGCGCGGGACTGGCTGGCGGCGAAGGGCGATCCTCCGAAGGAGCAGACCTTCTGGAATGATGTGGTGGGCAAAGCCTACCGGGTTCTGGGCGAGGCACCGCCCTGGGAGGATCTGCGCGACCGGGCCTCCGAGTCCGATTACGCCCATGGGACAATCCCGGCGGGCTATCCGCTCCTGACCTGCGGCGTCGATTGCCAAGGGGATCGGGTCGAATGGCAGGTGGTGGCCTGGGGGCAGAACAAGCGCCGGGCGGTGGTCGAATATGGGGTCTTCGCAGGCCACATCTCCGAGGAGGGCTGCCAGAGCAAACTGAGCGGGCTTTTGAAGCAAGGCTTTCGGAATGCCTATGGCCGGAAGGTCGGGATCGATCTGCTGGCCATCGACGGCAACGCCTATACGGAGGACGTCTGGGACTGGGCGCGCAAGCACCCGGCCTCCCGCGTCATCATGGTGCGGGGTGTGCATCCCGAGAGCGCGCCGCTCCTGGCGCAGGTGAAGAAAGAGCGCAACCGGCGCGGCAAGCTCGTGCGGTATTCCCGGCGGTTCTTCAACTTCGCATCGTCGGTGCTGAAGATGGGGCTCTATCGGAACCTGAAGAAGAGCGATCCGGAGGAGCGGGGCTTCATCGCCCTGCCCAAAGGTCTGGAAGACGAGTTCTTCCGGCAGCTGACCGCAGAGACCCGCAAGGCGCAGAAGGCCAAGTCCGGCTTCACCCGATATCTGTGGGTGAAGGACCCCAGTCAGGCCAATGAAGGGCTCGACACCCACCTGCAGGCTGAGGCGGCGGCGATCCGGCTCGGGGTGCGCAACCTGCCGGACAGCGAATGGGACCGGCTCATGGCCGAGCGCGAATGCCCACCCGAAGATGTGCAGGGCGACTTCGAGGATCTTCTGATGGCGGCGCGCCCGCAGGCGGAGCCGGCCAAACCCGAGAACGAGGCCGCGCCCAGTGCAGCGGAGCGCGACCGGGAACTGGCCCGCGCGAAGTGGAGAAACAGAACGCGGTGACGGAGGATGCTCCGATGACTTTCTGGCTGAACACATAGGCCAGCGGAGAGCCGACGCCGACCAGGTGGCGCCAGTCAGGTTGGTATTCAGCGCTGGTTCAAATCCAGCCGCCACCGAACTTTCGAAGGGATGACATGAGCGGATTGATCAAACCCGACGGCACGCCGCTTGTGGCGGCGGAGACGCGCCCGCGTCCGACCGCCCGCTATCTGCGCGACACGACAAGCCGGGTGATCGGGTCTCGGGTGGCTCCGCTCACGCATCACCGCGACGATGTGCGGCGGTCGTGGTCCCGGGCGGCGGGGCTGGCGATGGATCTGATCCAGAATAGCGGGCGGCTGAAGGGCGCGACCGATCAGGTGCTGGCCGATACGGTGGGCGTGGGGCTGACGCTGACACCGGATCCCGATCTCAGCGGTCTCGGCTATAACGAGGCGGAGACGGCCGCGTGGATCCGGCTGGTCAAAAAGCGCTGGCGGCGGTTTTGGTATGACGCCCGTGAATGCGACATGCGGGGCAAGCTCACCGGGCCGCAGATGGTCGATATCGCGTTGCGCTGGCACATCGCCTATGGCGAGGCCACCGGGGTGTTTGACTTCTTCTCTGATGCCGAGCGCCAGCGCTATGGGATCGTGACCGGCACGAAGCTCTGCCTCGTGCCCCCGTCGCGGCTGGTGCAGGACACAAGCCCGCTGGAGCGTCTTTTTCAGGGGGTGGGTCACGACGAGAAGGGGCGCCCGGTCTCCTATCGCTTCGAGACCAGCTCGCAGGGACAAAAGGCGAGGCGCGACTATGCGGCGCGGGATGCCGATGGGCGCCCGCTGGTGCTGCATGTGTTTGACCCGATGGATGCGACGGATGTGCGCGGCATCTCGCTGCTGGCTCCGGCCTTCCGCAAGCACATCCAGGCGGAGATGCTCGATGATGCCACGCTGCAGATGGCGATCCTGCAAACGATCTTCGCGGTGACCCTGACCAGTGAAACGCCGAGTCAGGACGCGTTCGAGGCGCTGGAGGTTCTGAAGGAAAGCACGGACGGGAAGAATGGCTTTGATGGGGCGGGCTACGCGCAGCAGTATCTCGACTTTCTCGGAACGCAGTTCCAGAGAGCGCATGACAGTACTTTGTCTGTGGACGGCAATCCGCGGGTCTCCCATCTGGGACCGGGCGAGAAGCTCGGGATTGAGACTGCCAAGGTGCCGGGGCAGGACTTCCTGCCTTTCTCCAACAGCCTTGCGCGCGACATGGCCCGGACGATCGGGATCACCTATGGCGGGCTGACCATGGATCACACGGCGGCCACCTATTCGAGCGTCAGGATGGAGAATGCCTCGGTCTGGGCGGTGGTGATGCGGCGGCGCGAACGGATCGCCACCCCGATCTGCCAGATGGTCTATAGCAACTGGCTTGATGAGGAGATCGGCGAAGGCCGCATCCCGTTCAAGGGTGGCTACCCGGCCTTCCGGGCCCGGCGCGCGGCGGTGACGGCGGCGAGCTGGCAGGGACCGGCCAAACCCACGGCGGATGATTACAAATCCGCCCGGGCCTCGAGTGAGCGTCTGGCCAATGGCACCAGTTCGATCGCGATCGAAACCGGCGATCTGGGGCAGGATCCTGACGAGCTCTTTGAGCAGCGGCGGCGGGAGCACCAGCGCTACGTGGAGGCCGACATGCCGTCGCCCTTCGCACCGCGCGCCGCGATCCCGGATCCGGAGGCGCCGCGTTCCGGGGCAGGTGAAACCGGCGAGATGGAGGCCACCCCATGAGCACGATGAAAGTCGGACAGGAGCTGGTGAGCCTCGATGATCCCTGCGCTATGGCCAACGCCCTGCGCAAGGTCCGGATCCGGCTGAGTGCAGGTCAGTTGCGCGAGACCGTCCGGATCGACGGGGAGGAAGTCACTTTCCAGCGGGCGCGGCTTGATGATCTCAAGGCGCTGATCACCGAGTACGAGACCGCCTGCCGTCGCAAGACCGGCGGGGGGCGTCGGACCCGCTTTGCCAAAACCATCCGCTGGACCTGACCTCAGGCCCCTCGACCTTCAGACGACCCTCCGGGAGGATGCCGCTATGACGACTCATGAACTTCTGAGCCTGATCGCTTTCGTGATGGCGCAATTGGCCGATGTGCTGACAACGCTTCGGGCGCTGCGGCACGGCAAGCGCGAGGGCAATCCCATTGTCGCCTGGGCCATGCGCCGTTTCGGGCGCTATGGGTGGATCGTGGTCAAGCTGGTGATCACCTGTCTGGCCGCCTGGCTGGCTTTGCGCGCCGGGCTTCCGATCATTGTCTGGGCTGTGGCCGGTCTCACCGCTCTGGTCGCGCTGCACAATTACAGGCTCGTCCGCTAGGACCCCTTTCCCGTCCACCCACGCCGCCCGCGCGGGTCGTCCCGCAGCCTCCGCCCATCGGGCAGGGGGCTGCCTTCTCATGTCTTCAGGAGTATTCGATGGCAGTCCTTGTCGAAGAGGGTCGGCTGACGCTGACCGGGTATGTAGGCGAGTCCACGCTGGAGATCGACGGCTGGACGATCTTCGATGGCTTTACCCATGCGGAGGTGGTTGCGGCTCTGGGCGAAATCGGCCCGGACGCGGATCTGGTCGTTCATCTCAACAGTGGCGGCGGCATTGCCACCGAAGGCACGGCCATCCGCTCGGCGCTCACCGATCGCGAGGGGCGGACGGATGTGGTGATCGACGGGATCGCCGCCTCGGCGGCCTCGATCATCGCCATGGGAGGCGAGACGGTCTCGATGGCGCTGGGCGCGCTGTTGATGATCCACGATCCCTCGGGCTTCACCTGGGGCACGGTCGCCGATCACGACAAGACAATCCGGGCGCTCAACAGCCTCGGCGACACCTATGCCCGGGTCTATGCGCGCAAGTCCGGCAAGCCAGATGCGGAGTGTCGCGACATCATGCGCGCCGAAACCTGGTACACGCCCGAAGAGGCGGTGACCGCAGGCTTTGCCGATGTGGCGCTCGAAGAGACCTCGCAGGCTGTCGCGGCCTTTCCCTACCAAACCTATGCCCATGCGCCCCGCGATCTGGTGGCGCAGGCGCAGTCGAATGGCTGGCGGCCTCCGCTGTCCGTCACCCGACACACGCAACCGGCCCGGCCCAAAGCCTCGGCCACCCCCAAACCAAAGGAGAGGCCCCCCATGGCTGAGACCCCGAAGGCGTCCACCGAGACGCCCCCGACCCCCGAACCGCCTGCGACGCCTGTCGCGAGCACGCCGGCCGCGCCGCAGGATGAGCGCGGGCGCATCAAGGCGATCATGGAGGCCGAGGCCGCGCAGACGCAGCCCGCCCTCGCGCGCCATCTGGCGTTCGACACGGACATGACGGCCGAGGCGGCGATTGCCGCGCTGTCGGCCGCCTCCGCCGATGCGCCCACGGCCAGCACCGCGCCCGCGCCGGACTCGGCGGGATACCAGGCCCGCCGCAGCGCGGCGGCCGATCTGGCCCAGCCCGCGCCCACCGCGCAGGCAAAGCCCAAAGCGACCATCAACACCGGGAGCATCTATGCCGCCCGCCGGTTTGGAAAGGAGGCGTAAGCCATGGACACCGCAACCATGCCCCCCCGCAACATGGCCTTCCTGCTCTCGGAAGCCTCCGGAAACCGATCGCGCACCACCCTCACCATCGCCAGCGGCGCGGGCAAACTCGCTCCCGGCACGGTGCTCGGCAAGGTAACTGCCTCGGGCAAATACGTGGCCGCGCCTGCCGCCGTGGTGGCCGGCCTCGAGGGCGCCGAGACTGCTGTCGCTGTTCTGGGCTACGCGGTCGATGCGACCGATCAGGACGTGGACGTCACCGCGATCGACCGGGACGCCGAAGTCAAAGGGCCGATGCTCGCCTTTGACGCGACGGTGACCGACCAGACCAAAACCGACACGAAGATTGCCCAGCTTGACGCTGTCGGCATCCGCGTGCGCTGAGGAGACCTGACCTATGGATTGGGAAACTGAATTTTCCGTCATCGCGCTCACGGCAGCGCTGAACGATCAGCCCTTTGTTCCGGGTCAGCTCGGGGCGCTTGGGATCTTCGAGGAAGACGGCGTGACCTCCACGATGATCAAGATCGAGGAGAAGAATGGCACGCTCGATCTGGTGGAGCCGACACCGCGCGGCGGACCCGGTCAGACCATCGGGGATGAAGATCGCCGCAAGATCCCCTTCGAGGTGGATCATTACGAGATCAACGACACGGTGATGGCCGATGAGGTGCAGAATGTGCTGCAGTTCGGTAGCGATGATCAGCTCGAGAGCGTGCAAAACCGGATCGATGGCAAACTTGCCCGGCACGCCCGGTCTCTTGATGCGACGCTGGAGCATCAGCGCGTCGGCGCCATCAAGGGCGTTATCCTGTCGGGGAAGGGCGTGGTCCTGCACAATCTCTATGATCGCTTCGGCCTCGCGGTGCCTCAGCCGGTGGCGCTCGGCATCGACGGTCAGGTCAGCGGCATCGCCAGCCTGATCAAGGGCGAGGTCGTCTATGCGCTCGAAGATGAGCTCGACGCGGCCTATGACCATGTCCACGCCATGTGCGGACGCGATTTCCACGATGCGCTCTGGGCGCAGAAAGAAGTCCGCGAGACCTTCCTGGCTGACAACCAGGGGTATCAGCTGCGCGATGGGGCGCCGGATGTGTTCACGGTCGGCAAGGTCACCTTCGAGCGCTACCGCACCGGCAAAAAGGCCACGGCGGCCAATGGCGGCGCGGCCTTCCTCGCCCCCGATGAAGCCCGGGTCTTCCCGGTGGGTGTGCCGGATCTCTTCATCACCCGGTTCGCCCCGGCAGATCTCGAAGAGGCAGTGAACACCATCGGCCTGCCGCGCTACGCCCATCAGTACCCGATGCAGAATGGCAAGGGCCGGCACCTCGACAGCCAGATGAACGCCATCTCGCTCTGCACCCGTCCCGGCGTGCTGAAGAAGCTGACCATCGCCTGACACATATCACGCGACACTGCCCGGCAGGCATCTGCCGGGCTCTGTCCCTGAGCGCCTGCCGGGCGCTCTGGCGCAGAGCCTGTCAAAGGAGATCCCCAATGGCCCAGTCAAAAATGAAATGGGTGGCGTGCCTCAGCAACCTCACCGTCCCCGCCGCTGTCCTCGGCGCCGACGAAGACCAGAAGATGCAGACGGGCGTGCCGGTCCAGCTGCCACGCGCCTATGCCGATCACCTGATTGCGGATCGCCTGGCCGAAGCCTGCGAGGCCCCGGAGGCAAAGGCAGGCCCGAAGGCGTCCGCAGGCCGGAAGGCAAAGCCAACGAAAGCGCCCGCCGACCAGACGTCCAAGGTGAACACCTCCGAGAGTGCGGAGATCACCGCCGCGCGCAAGGCGGTCGCTGATCGGCAGACGGCGCTGGACATGGTCGAGGGCACCGATGAGGCCGATCAGGCCCGGGGCGACCTTCTGGCGGCACAGCAGGCCCTCGCGGCCCTTGAGGCCAGGAGCTGATGGATGCGGAGCTGCGCGCGGAGCTGATGGCGGAGGTGGATGACGCCTTCGCCGAGGCGATCCGGCACTTGCCCATGGCGCAGGGCCGTCCGGATCCGGCGCGGCTGCCCTCGGAGATTGTCGCGATCCTGCGCACCGGGGACCGGGAGGCGGAGGGTCTGGGCCTGCGCGGTCGCGCGCGGACCCGCGTCGGGATCAACGCCGAAGGGGGCACCCTGCGCATCGACCGGATGATCCATGGGGATCTGATCCTGCGCGCCAGCGACAAGGTGGTGGCGCTGGAGCGCCCGGGCCAACCCATTTTTGAGGTGCAGGCGGTCGATGACCGGTCCCATCTGCGCCTGATCTGTGAGCTGGGGGATGTGAACTGATGTCGCTGATGATGATGGCGCTCAGGATTACGGCGGTCGAGGCGCTGAAGGCCGCGGGCACGTTGGTCGGGGACAATGTGCTCGACAGCCAGATCGCCGCGATCGATCACACCAGCGACGGGCAGCTCAGCAGCGATCAGAAGCGCCCCTTTATTGCGGTCTATACCGATATGGCCAAGGCCACGGATCTGGGGGCAACCGGTCTGCGGACCAACGGTCAGGTGGATCTGACCTTCAATTGCGGTGTGTCCATGACCATGGCCACGACCGATCGCGAGACGGGTGAGACGGAGATCATCGAAGGCCTGCCCGCGACAGACGCCCATCTCGAAGCCATCCTCGATGTCCTCGAGGTCCAGATCGGTCGGGCGCTGACGGATCCGGACAATCCCTGGGCGCAGGTCTTCGGGGATTTTGTGCAATCCTATGTGGCGCGGCAAGCGGTCCGGGCGAGCAGCTCTGCAGACAATGTCCGGCTCGCAGCAGGTCAGATCAAGCTGACGCTCGAGGTCTTCGCCGATCCCCGGCTCGGCCAGCCCATGGATCCCGAGGGACCGTGGGCGCGCTTCATGGCGCTGATGCGGGACCACGACCTGCCGCAGCGCGCGTTGTTCGAGACGCTGCTCGGCGCGCCCACCACAGGCCTTTATGAGCCGATCGAACAGCTCACCTCGATGACGGTGCGCGATGCCGAGGCCTTGCAGCTCTACAGCTACGGGGGCGTGGCGCGGGATGTGACGATCACTGAGGCCACCAGCGACGCGGAGCCGGGCTGATGGCGGAGCTTGCGCATATCATCGATGACCTGCGGCGGCGGATCAGTGAGCTGGAGCGGCGCATCCGGTCCCAGTCCCGGACCGGCGTGGTCACCGAGGTGAATGCGGCCGAGGGGCTGGCCCGCGTCCGGCTTCTCGACGGCGAGATCCCGTTCGTCACTGGCTGGATCCCGTGGGAGGAGCCCGCAGCCGGCGCAAACCGGACCCACCTGCCGCCTTCGGTCGGGCAGCAGGTCCGGATCAATTCCGAGTCCGGCGATCTCTATGACGCCAGCATTCAGGCGAGCCTCAACTCCGACGCCATCGGACGGCCTTCGGGCGCTGGGGACGCCTATGTGCTCTCTTCGGTCGGGCCTTGCACGATCACCGTGAGTGATGGTGGCGGGACCTGCCGGATCACAGTCGGGGGATCGTCGATCACGCTGACGGGCAGCGCCATCACGCTCGCCTCCAACGGCTCCACCCTCGTGCTGGATGCCGGCGGCATTCAGGAGGCCGGCGCAAAGATCGAGATGAACTGATGGCCGCTGTCACCAGAAAGGGCGATCTCTGCACCGGCCATGGCTGCTGGCCCGGACGTCCCAGTTCAGGCGGCAGCGGCGATGTCTTTGCCAACGCCAAGGCCCTGCACCGTCAGGACGATGCCTGGGCGGCCCATACCTGCCCGGACATCCCCGAGACCCATGCGGGCGTGCTCGCCAGCGGGTCGGCCACGGTGTTTGCCAACGGTCGCCCGGTGGGCCGGGTCGGAGACCCGGTCAGTTGCGGGTCGGCTGTCGCCAGCGGGTCTGCCGATGTTTTTGCGGGCGGATAGCCCAGAACCACAGGAGATCAGAATGTCCAAATCCCAAACTGCCCCGGCGGAATATGAGGTCGTTCAGGCGCGCGAGATCGGCGGCGTGTATCGCGAGGCGGGTGAGACCGTCGCGCTGACACCCCGGCAGGCGCAATATTACCTGCCCCCCTATGGGGCGGGCCTGACGCCGGTCCCGGTCAAGGCGGCGACGAAACCGAAGCCCAAAGCGGACGCGCCAGAGGCCTGATCCCAATGGACCTGAACCACGACACCGGGGGCACAATCGAGGGCTGGGACCATGTGCGCCAGAGCATTCAGACGATCCTGTCCACCCGGATCAACACCCGCGTCTTCCGGCGTGAGTTCGGCTCCGATGTGCCGGCGCTGATCGATGCGCCAATGAATGATGCCAATGTGCTCGCGCTCTACGTGGCGGTGGCCGAAGCCCTTGAGCGCTGGGAGCCGCGCTTTGAGCTGGGCGATGTCGCGGTCGAAGGGCGCGAGACCGGGAAGATCACCATGACGCTGATCGGCACCTATCGCCCGAACGCCCATCGCGGTGATCTGACCACCGTGACGGGGGACCGCAACACGATCCGGATCACACGCGACCGGGTGCAGACCTGGAGCCTTGCCGCATGAGCCGCTTTGCTGCCCTCGACCTGACTACGCTGCCCGCGCCGGACGCCATTGGCGTGCTGGACTTTGACGCCATCCTCGAGGCGCGCCTCGCTGAGCTGGACGCCCATCTGGCGGAGATCTTTGAGGCGCCGAAAGTGGCCGAGATCATGGCGCTGGCCCGCACCATTGCCGCGAGCCCCATGCGCTATCTCACCGAAGCCGGAGCGGCGCGGGAGCTCTACGTGGAGAACCGCATCAACGAGGCGGTGCGCTCGGTGTTTCTCGCCACGGCGCGCGGTGCCGCGCTCGACCAGATCGGCGCCAATCGCGGCGTGACCCGCAAAGTGCTCGATGACAGCGACCCCGACACTCTCGTGAGGGAGGGCGACGAGCCCTTCCGCGCCCGCATCCAGCTGGTCATCGAGGCATGGTCGCCACACGGCACCGAAGGGTCCTATGTCTATTGGGCGCTCGATGCCGATGATCGGGTGGTCGATGTGGCGGTCTATGGGCCCAACCATGGGCTGGTGCCTGCCATTCCGCCCGCCGAGCCGAAGATGGTGATCCTGTCGAGCGAGGGGGATGGCACGGCGGATGCAGCGCTGATCGAGACCGTGTTCCGGCATTGCACGGTCGACACACGGCGCCCGGTGGCCGACAAGCTGACGGTGATCTCGGCCACGCCGGTGCCCTACGCCATCGAGGCGGTGCTGCATGTGACCACGCCCGAGGCGGCGGCGACGGCCCTTGCGGCGGCCGAGGCAGCGGTGACCGCCTTTGTCACGAACCGGATCCGCATCGGTCGCACGCTCTACCGGACATCCATCGCCGCTGCGCTCTCGGTGGCCGGCGTGATGGATGTGGAGCTGATCGCGCCGGCCACGGATCTGGAGATCGGCCCGTTCGAGGCGCCATACTGCACGGGCACCGCCCTGTCGGCCCGATCCATCACCGGAGGCTGGCGCGATGTCTGAGCCCCGTGAGACCCTCCTGCCGCCGACCGCCCCGCCGCTGGTCCAGGCGCTGGACCGGCTCGAGGAGCGGCTCTTCGGCCTGCCTGTCGACGCAATCACCAAAGACCCGCTCGCGGTCCCGGCAGGCTGGCTCGACGCGCTGGCGTGGGAGCATTCGGTCGATGTCTGGAACCCGGACTGGTCCGAGGAGACCAAGCGTCAGGTGATCGCCGTGGCGGAGGAGGTGCACCGCTATAAGGGCACACCTTACGGCATCCGGGCGGCGTTGGCCGGGCTGGGCCTTCAGTCCCGCGTGACCGAGTGGTTTGAGACCACCCCGCCGGGGCCGCGTGGCACCTTCGAGGTGACCGCTTTTTCCGGCGAGCCGCTGGTGGCCGATCAGGCGGTGTTCATCGATGCGACACTGGCCGGGCTGGTGACCAGTGTTGTCGAGCGCGCCGCCCCTGTCTCGCGCGGTTTTGCCGTGACGATCGGGGCCCGGCTGCGCCTGCGCCCGCTGGGCGTGGCTGCGGGTCTGCGCGCGCTCACCGTCACCCGCGGCGCTCTGACGCTCACGCAGGCCGCTCCGCAGCTCCGGATCGCACCGACCACCGGGGCCCATCTGAGCCCCCTCAACCGCGTAACGGCCCGACTGGCCTGAAGGGAGATTTATGGCAGCCGACCCCTATACCCCGATCCTGACCGAAGCGGGCTTTGCCGCCGCGCTCGCCGCCGTCGATGGTGGCTTTCAAGTGGACATCACCCATGTGGCCGTCGGGGCCGCAGGCTATACGGTGGCCGTCAATGGCGCCGGTCGCAGCGCGGCCGTGGCGCTGCAGGATGAGCGCCAGCGTGTGGCCATCCAGGACGCCCGCGAGGTGGGCGGCGGTCAGACCGACATCTCCTTCGTCCTGGAGGACGACGGGACGAGCTTCTACATCCGCGAGGTGGGGTTCTACCTCGCCGATGGGACGCTCTTTGCACTGGCCTCCCATCCGACGCAGGCGCTGATGTGGAAATCCGACGCGACCCGCTCGGCGCTGGCGCTGGAGCTGGTCCTCGCCGGGGTCGATCCGGCAGCCGTGACCATCGTTGCCACGGGTCCGGCCCTGAACTTGCTGATGACAGAAGAGTTCGCCCGGCTGCTCGAAGGCCAGGCACAGCTGTCGCTAGTGGCTTTCCAGACCTGGGAGGCCTTCTACGCCGCCCATAGCATCTACCCCAACCAAGGAGGCCCGGTATGAGTACGGCCCTGCAGGATGCAATCACTGCTCTGAATACGACCCGGGACGCCTATCATGGGCTGATCGGAGAGCTGCGCGATGCGGTGCCGCAAATGTCCCGCATCTTTGACGACACCAACCCCACGGTGGCCTATCCCGGCGGCACATCGATCGCCGATGCCACCGTCACCCATAGCGCGGTCTACACCAGCAAGTTCCCCGGCCGCGCGTCGCAGATCGGCTTCGCCTGGTTCACCTGGGTGCGGCTGGATTGTCCCGAAAACCAGAACCCGCTCGCGAAACTGTTCGTGACCCGGGGCGATGGCACGAAGCTTACCGATGAAGTGCATCTTGGCTATCAGGGCCCGACCACCGGCTCCGACGTGCTCATGTGCAACGCGGGCGGCACTGCCCTTTTTGGGCGAGATGCCACCGAGGCCAACATCACTCTCCAGCTGCGGTGCTACATGACCAGCGGGGCCGTGGGGTCTGCGGCCACGGCCTTGGTGGACAAGCTCGAACTGCTGATCTGGGAGGTTGCCGAGAATGGATAAGCGCTTACACCCTGCCGTCATCACCGCTGCGCGCGACGCAGGCCACCCGATCCGCATGATCCGGGGCGCGGAGATCACCTGGGCCGGATCCGCCCCCGATGCGGAAGCGCAGGACGCGATCCTCAGCGCCGCCACGATGGGCGACCGCAAGGACGCGGTCCGCGCCGAATGCCGGCGGCGGATCTATGCCGTGGCCTCTGCCGAAACCCAGTCCAACATGGCCATGGCGCAGGGGCAGATCGCGGCCCGCAGCGAGGCTGAGCGCAGCGCCGGGGATCGTGACATTCTCTCGGGCATCGCCGCGGCGCTCGCCTGGGTTCAGGAGATGCGCGCCGCCTATGCTGCCCTCAGCGCCGACCCTGAGGCCGATTACCGCGCGGATGGCGTCTGGCCGGAGTGCCCGCCCGAGGTGCAGGATGTGGTCGGGCGCTTCTGATGGCCGATGACGAGATCCTGCACCGGGCGCTGATCGATGCGGCCGGGGATGTGAACCGGCTGACCCGGAACTGGTTTGACGGGCAGCGCTATGCCAATGCGGGGCCCGCCGCCGATCTTGAGCCTCGGGTGTCGACCATCGCGACGCGATCGGGCGACACGCCGCTGGTCACGGCGCTTGATACCCTCAGCGCGGCCCTGACCCCGCCCGCATCGGTGATCGAAACGCTGCCCAATCTCGCGCTCTGGTTCGACACGTGGCGCCCAGACACGATCACGCGGTTGGGTGCGGCGGTCACAGCCATGGCGAACCTGGTCCCGGGAGGACCGGGGCTGGTCGCGGCGGCGGCGGGCGGTCCGGATTATGCCGCGTCCGGCCCGGACGGCACCCCCGGTGTGTTCTGGCCCGAGGCGCCCAACGATCTGGGACTGGTGCTGGCGAGCGATGTCAGCCTCGCCGAGCTCTTTCTGGTGGCCCGGTTTGCAGATGGGACCGTGCCGGTCTGGCCAAACTACACCGTGCTGTTCGCGAGCCACGGGGATGGGGCCGAGAGCACCGTGGTGGGCGAGAGCGGCACCTCCCGGCTGGCCGCAGGCGACGCGGCGCGGCTGATCTCGAAAGTCTCGGTGAATGGAGGCGCGTTTGGCGCGTCCCTGCTGCCGCTGCCGGTCTCGGTGCTGCGGCTGTCGGCCAGCACGGAAAGCCTGCCGCAGATCACCTTCGGGGGGCTGGGCGTGCGGGTGGCCGGTTCGAATGCGGGCCGCTCCTGGCAGGGCGGCTGGTTTGAGCTGGCGGGCTTTAGCGCGCCGCTGAGCGCGGCGGATGCGGCGACGGTCGAAGCCGCGCTCATCGAGAAATGGGGCGTCACCTGATGCCACTTTGCTGCCGGTCGTCTGGCCGGTTCTGATCTCATGCAAGGAGAAAGCCATGGCTTTTGCAAACTTCCACCACGGCACGCGACTGGCGGAATCCGCTGAAACGCCGGTTCTGGTCCAGGTGGCCCAGAGCGCGGTCGTGGGCCTTCTGGGCACTGCACCTGATGCGGATGCGACAAAGTTCCCGCTGAACACGCCGGTGCTTCTGAAGGGCACGCCCACCGATGCGGCGGGGCTCGGCGATGCCGGGACGCTCAAGGACGCGGTCGATGATGTCTTCGACCAGATCGGCGCCTACACCATCGTCATCCGCGTCGAGGAGGGCGTGGACACGGCCGCGACCCTTTCGAATCTCGTGGGCGATTCCACCGCGCGGACCGGGGTGCATGCGCTGATGAAGGCCGAGGCGCAGCTGCGCATCAAGCCGCGCCTGATCGCGATCCCGGGCTTTACCAGCGGCGACGGTGTGACGGCGAACCCGGTAGTCGCTGAACTCACCGGGGTGCTGGAGGAGTTGGGCGCCGTGGCCTATGTCGACGGCCCGGATACGACCGACGCGGATGCCATTGCCTATCGCAATCTGATCGGATCGCAGCGGGTCTATGTGGTCGATCCGAAAGTGCTGGTCTGGGACACCACGACCAACGCTTACGTGGCGCGCCCGGCCTCCGCCCGCTTTGCCGGGGTGCAGGCGCGTGTCGATACCGAACGCGGCTTCTGGCATTCGCTGTCGAACAAGCCGATCAACGGCATCGGCGGGGTGTCGCGGACGGTGACCTATGGCGCGCAGTCCGACTATCTCAACGAGAACCATGTGGGCACGATCCTGAACATGAGCTCGGGCTTCATCACCTGGGGCAACCGCTCGGCGACCAGCGACGATCTGTGGCAATTCCTGTCGGTGCGGCGCACCGCGGACTTCATCAATGAAGCCATAGAAAAGGCCTATCTGGAGTTCGTCGATCGGCCGTTCTCGAAAGCCAACCTGAAGTTCATGCTCGAAAGCGGCAATGCGGCGATGCGGAGCTTCAAGGCCTCCGGGGCGATCCTTGGCGGCAAGGTCTGGATCAATCCGGCGGAGAACGACCCGAGCGAGATGGCGGCGGGCAAGATCACGCTGTCGATGGAGTTCGAGCCGCCCGCGCCGATGGAGGACATCCGTTTCATCGCGCACCGCAACATCCAGTATTATCTGGAACTGACCAAGGAAGCGCTGAAGGCGGCGGCCTAAGTCCGACTGCCCCCGGCGACCGAATAGCCCGAATGCGTCGAAGGTCGCGTTCGGGCCGCAACATCGCGCTGACAAGGAGTAACAGCCATGAAATCCACCCCCGCCTATATCCTGCGCCGCTGCGCGTTCTGGGCCGACGAGGACGTAAAGGTCGGGCAGGTCGAAAGCCTAACGGTGCCGCTGCCAAAAGAGAAAACCGAAGAGATCCGCAATGCCGGTATGATCAAATCCCGCAAGGTGGTCCTGGGATACGAGATGGAGGATCTCGACTTCACGATGACTGCGTTCGATCCGGCAACGCTGAAGCTCATGACCGGACGCCCGGGCAGCGAGCATGTCTACTACGCTACCGGGGCGTTCGTGGACGAAGACGGCACCACCCATTCCGCCGAGCTCTATCTTCGGGGCCGGTTGTCGGCGCTCGACAACATGGAGTGGAAGGAGGGCGACAAGGCCACGCTGAAATGCACGGTCGTAACCCACTACTGCAAGCTCGAGATCGACGGCGCGCCGATCTTCGAGATCGACGACTTCGACTATTCGGTCGGCGGTGTCAGCCAGACCGGCGACATCCGCGCCGCGCTGTTGCTCTGAGGGGAGGCCCGATCATGGACTTCCCCATTGAACTGACCCTGAAGCGCCCGGTCTCCTTCGAAGGGCGGACCATCGACAAGCTGGTCTTCGACGAGCCGGATCTCGGGACCAGCATCGCGGTCGAAGAGGCCGGCACCCCGGCCTTGCAAACGGCCGTGCTGCTGGCGGGCATGGCCGGGGTCGAGAAGGCGCTGATTCTGAAAGTCAAGGAAAGCGATTTCCGCGAGATCCGCCGGACAGTGCTGGTGCCCTACAACGCCCATGTCGCGGCGGAGGCGGAGGCGGGAAACGACTGAGCGGCGCGAAAGCGGCAAAGGATCTGCGCTTTGCCGCCGCCTTCGTCGCCCGCACTCTGACCACACCGCTGCCCGATGTGCTGGCCATGAAGGTCAGCGCCTTCGGGCACTGGTACGAAGTGGCACGGGAGCTGCAAGAGGCGCTCCAGCCGCGGCGGGCGTGAGCTCAGTCTTTCGAGGCCCAGCGCTGGAAGGCGTTATAGCCATGCCGGGGACCTGACCGGCTCGGGCTGCTGTCATAGGTCAGCGCCCGGTAGGCGAGGATCAGCAGCGCCGCAAAGCCTAAGGCACCCCAGATCCCGCCGCCCATCACACCCACGAAGACCGTCGCCGCAATCGCGGCGGCGATCAGCAGGACGGCAAAGATCATCGCGAAGACTTCCATCTTTCAAAGATAAGCCCTCCCCCTCCCGTAATCAACCTGAGCGTGCTCCCCATGGCCACGAAACGCATCGAAACCCAGCTCTCGATCACCGCTGTCGACAAATACACCAGCGTGCTGCGCAACATGCAGACCGTGACAGGTCGTTTTGCGACCGGGGTGCGCACCGAACTCAGCCGCTTGCAGGATCTGCGCGGACCCTTGCGGCTGATCGAGGATTTCCAGGCAGCCAAGCGCAAGGTGGCCGAGACCAGCGCCGCGCTGGCAGCCGCCCGCGATCGTCTGCGCCGGGCGCAGGGTGCGCTCTCGGGCGGGGGCACCGTCACCGCGCAGATGCGCCGGGAGTTCGAGACCGCCCGGCGCGGTGTCGAGCGGCTGGAAGATGTCCACGAGCGCCACCGGCGCAATCTTGGCCAGCTGCGCGGCGCCCTGCGCGAGGCCGGGGTGAACACGTCCAATCTTGCGGGTGAGCAGCGGCGGCTCGCCACCGAGCTTGGCGGCGCCACCACCGCCTTTGGCCGCTACGTGGACAAGATGAAGCGCGTCGATGAGATGCAGAAGCGGATCGCCGAGGGCCGCGAGCGCATGGACCGGTCGCTGGGGACAGCGGCGAACCTGTCCTTTGTCGGCGGCGCCTCGACCGAGACCGGGCGCCGGGTCATGACCGCCCTGTCCGGCCCCGTGGGGCAGGCCATGTCCTTCGAGACGGCCATGTCCGATGTGCGCAAGGTGGTGGACTTCGAGACGCCGAAGGCTTTTGCCGAGATGTCTGAGGAGATCCTGACGCTGTCGACCCGCATTCCCATGGCGGCCGAAGGGCTGGCGCAGATCGTGGCGGCCGGGGGGCAATCTGGGCTCAAAGCCGATGAACTCCTGACCTTCGCTGAAAAGGCCGCCAAGGTCGGGGTGGCGTTCGACGTCTCCGCCGATACCGCCGGCACGTCCATGGCTAAGATCAAAACGGCGCTCGGCCTGACCCTCGATGAGACCAGCCTGCTTTTTGACGCCATGAACCACCTGTCGAACAATATGGCCTCGGAAGCGCCGCAGGTCCTCGACTTCTCCACGCGGGTGGCGGTCGACGGTGAAGTGAAAGGCTTCTCGGCCACCGAGACCATGGCCTTCGGATCCGCGATGATCGCGGCAGGCGCCAATGCAGATGTGGCGGCGACCTCGTTCCGCAACATGGGCAAGGCTCTGGCCCGGGGGGAAAGCGTGACGCCCCGGCAGCGGGCCGCGTATGAGGCGCTCGGCCTCGACGCGGCGGCGGCCGCCAAACGGATGCAGGAGGACGCTGTCGCGACCACGCTGGACGTGATGGAGCGGATCAACACGCTGCCGAAGCATCTGCAATCCTCCCTGATCAGCGATCTCTTCGGCGATGAAGCGCGGGCGCTGGCGCCGCTGATCAACGATCTCGATCTCCTGCGCGAGTCCCTCGGTCTGGTCGCGGAAGAACAGAGCTATGCGGGCAGTGCCGATCGGGAATATGCGGAGCGCGCCAAGACCACGGCGAACAATCTGCAGCTCATGCGCAACCAGATGACCCGGCTTGGAGTGAGCGTCGGATCGGTGGTGCTGCCGCAACTGAATGAGCTTCTCAAGGTGTCCCGTCGCATTGTCGATCGTATGGTCGCCTGGACCAAAGAAAACCCGAAGCTGACGAAGACCCTGTTTGTCGGCGCCACCGCGCTGGGGGCCATGGCGGTCGCGGGCGGCGTCGTGCTCACCGCCGCCGCCGGTCTGATCGGCACCATGGCGGTGCTGCGGTTCGGTCTGGTGGGCCTGGGCGCGCGGGCGGCATTCGCCTCCGGGAACCTCCTCGGCGTCGGGACCGCCTTTCGAGGGCTGTCGCGTCTGCCGAAGTTCGGGCTGAGCCGTCTCGTGAAGCCGCTGGTCTGGACGGCGCGCCTCATTCCCGGGATTGGCTGGGCTTCCCTGGCCGGTGGTCTGCGCTGGAGCGCTCTGATCAAGCCTCTCCTGTGGGCCGGACGCGGGGCGCTGCGCTTTATTCCGATCATCGGCTGGGCATCGCTCGCCGGTGAACTGGCGTGGCATCTGCTGATCAAGCCCCTGGGGTGGGACAAGTATCTCAACCTCGAAGCCCTGCGCAGCTATATCGACAAAATCCGGTCGTGGTTCAGCTGGGACTTCATCAAGCCGCTGGATCTCAGCAAATACATCAAGTGGCCCGAGATCCCTGCCGGGCTGAAGCGGATCTTCAATGGCGAGGCCCGGCGCGAGGACACCCCGGTCGGATCCGGCTTTGGTCCCGCCGGAGCGCGGGCGAGCGGCGGGCCGGTGCAGGCCGGGCTGCCCTATCTGGTGAATGAAAACACGCCGCGCTCCGAGTGGTTCGTGCCCTCGCGCTCAGGCGGCATCCTGAACGTGTCTCAGGCGCAGGCGGCGGTGCGGACGCATCTGTCTTCGGTGATGCCCCGCCCGCGTGTGCGTCCGCCCGGCTTTGTAGGGCTGTCAGGCGGGGCGCAGGGACTGCGCGCAGCGAGCCTCGCAGCCATCGCCGGATCGGTGATCGCGGCGCCCGCAGCGGCGGCTCCGGAGCGGGCCGCTGCCAGCACGGTCAACGTGCAGATTGAGAGTGTCTCGGTGCAGGTGCCGTCGGGTGTCAGCGATCCGGGCGTGATCGCGGACCTTGTGGCGGATCGCATCGGACAGCGCGTCTCGGCGACGATCTCGGCCAGCTTTTCCGATTGAGAGGTGAGATGAGTGGACCTGTGACCATGGCCCTCGGGCCCTTCCTGTTCCGTGCCCATGGCTTTGGCTATGCCGGGGTGGGCCGCAAGCTCGACACCGCCTGGGCGGAGATCGAGGCGGCAGGGCGTCTGAACGCCCTGCAATGGACCGGCCCGCGCTCCGAGACAGTGTCTATCACCGGGGTGCTGTTCCCGCAGGAGTTCGGCGGGGAGGGAACGCTCGAGGGCGTGCGGCTGGCGGCAACCTCCGGCGTGCCGCTGATGCTGGTCTCGCTCGGCGGCAAGGTCTTCGGGCGGCATGCGGTGCAGAGCCTCGAGGAGGACCGCGCTTATCATGACCGCACCGGCGCGCCCGGCCGCAACGCCTTCACCCTCGAGCTGAAGCGTCTCGGCGCCGGATTGTCACTGCTCTCGCTTCTCGGAGGTCTCTGATGGCCAGCACCTACGTGACCAAAGCCGGTGATGCGCTCGATCTGATCTGCCTGCGCGAATACGGCGCGCAGGCCGGCGCCGTCGAGCACGTCCTCGAGGCCAATCCGCAGATTCGGGATGTGGCCCACAGGCTGCCGCCCGGCACCCGGATCACGTTACCGGATGGGGCATGGCAGGCGGCCCAGAGCCCGGAGCTGCGCTTATGGGACTGACGACGCATCCGACACTCCTCGTCACCGTCGACGGTCTCCCGGTCTCGGGGATCTTCTTTGACCGGCTGGTCAGCCTGACGATTACCGACCGCGAAGGGATCCGCTCGGACACGATCAATCTGGTGTTCAACAACGCGGCCCCGCATGTCGCGGCACCCCGCCGCGGCGCGCGGGTTGAGGTCACGCTGATGGCCGGGGCAGGGGGGTCCTTTGTCGGGGCCTATATCATCGACCGGGTGGAGTATGAGTGTCTGCCCTACCGGATCGCGGTCAAAGGACACTCGGCCGATCTCCGGGCCGGGATGAAGACCAGCCGGGCGCGGCATTGGGACAATGCATCGGTGAAAGATATCGTCGCGGAGAAGGCGGCGGATCATGGCTTGCAGGCGAAGATCTCCGATGCGGTCTCCGGCCATGTCTATGACTGGATCGGGCAGCAGGATGAAACCGATCTGAACTTTCTGGAGCGGCTGGCGAAGCGGCACGGGGCGCTCTTTACGATCAAGAACGGGGTGCTTCTGTGGCTCGAACGGGGCACCGGGCAGTTGGCGGACGGGAGCGTGATTACAGCCGGCATCGTGTCGCACCCGGATATCATCGAGGGGAGCTGCCGGATCACCGAGACCGATGTGGACCGCTTCGCTACGGTCAAAGCCTATTGGCAGGACCGGGCCGGGGCCGCGCGGCGCGAGGTGATCGTGCCCGCCGATCCCGAGGCCAGCGGCGAACATGTGCTGCGCGATCCCTTCAGCTCCGAGGCGGAGGCCCGTGCGGCGGCAACCGCAGCCGCCCGCGACATCACAAGGGGGCTCGTCGAGACCAGCTGCGCGATTGTCGGCAGACCCTCCCTGATGGCCGGCCAGCCGGTCACCTATGCGGGCGTGGGGCCCATGGCCGATGGGCGGGGGTTCCTCACCGATCAGGTCACGCACAGCTTCACCAAATCCGGCGGGCTGCGCACCACCTTCACAGGCAAGCTGAAAGCCACATCATGACCCTGTTACACCAACTCATTCTGATCGCCTTCGCGGTCAACCTGGCGCGCTCTGTGGTGCTTCTGCGCGGCCTGTGGCGCAATCAGCGCAGGCTGGATCTGGCAGCGGAGACCTCGGTCATGGCGCTGATCACGCTGATGATCACCCTTTATCTGCCGCTGCAGATCCAGTGGGTCTTCGCTGAACGCGATGCGGCCCTGCCGGATTGGGAGACCATCGGCTGGGCCTGCTTCGATCTCTATCTCTGCGGCGTCTGCTGGGCCGTGGAGAGCTACATGGCCGGCAAGCTGCACGCGGCCGATACTCCTGACGAGGCCCCCGATGCATCATGACCCGTTCGAACAGCTCCGCCAGCTCTGGGTGCTTCTCCCCTTCGCCGTGATCGGGTTCGTGGGCGGCATCGTTAACCAGCTCTACCAGCATGCCCGCAAGAGCCAGCCGATCACGATCCCCCGTCTGTTGATCAACGGCCTGATCGCCGCCTTCGTCTCGGCGATGATGAACGATCTGCTGCCCGACAGCATGGACAGCTACGGCGTGGCGATCGCGGGCTTCACCGGCTTCATGGCCTATCCGATCCTTGCCGTCCTCGAGGCCCAGGGCGTCGATTACCTGAAAAAGCGGTTCGGCGTGAAGTAGGCTCGACGGTGATGATCACACTCGCCTTCTACAAGGGTCGCACCGATGACCAGAAAGACCGCATTGTCGATGCGCTGATCCGCTTCGCCACCCGCAGCGCCTACAGTCATGTCGAGCTGATTGGCGGCGTGGCGCAGCTGGGCGAGGAGGCGGTGTGCTTCTCCTCGTCCTCGCGGGACGGGGGCGTGCGCGAAAAGCGCATCCTGCTGCGCCCCGATCACTGGGATCTGGTCTTCGCGCCGATCGATCCGGAGCCTCCTGTCGCCGTCCTAACGTCCCATCTCGGGGCCCGCTATGACATGGTCGGGATCCTGCTGTCGCAAACCCTCGCCCTTGGCCGTCATGATCCGGACAAGTGGTTCTGCTCCGAGATCATCGCCGCGGCGCTGGGTCTGTCCTCTCCGCAGCGCTATTCGCCGCAGCTGCTCTGCGAGGTCGTGCAATGGGCCTGGCCGAGACCTCTCGGTGACGGGGATGCCGGCGCCGGGGACCCGTCCGCCGCAGATGCCGACGACCTGACCTCCTGACACTCCGCCGCCCGATCCGGCGGTCCTGACAGCCGGACGGCTGTGATCCGAAACGGTGCGCGACCCGGCGCCCCGCCGCGTCTTTGTGTCTGAGGCGCGCACGCCACTCTCAACATTGGAGACCTCCCATGCAGATCGATGCTGCCTTCCTCGCCGCGATCCGGCGATCCAAACCGCCTGCCCATAACACGGGGCCGGTGCTGGCCGCTCTGACGGCCCATGCCGTGGATATGGGGCTGCGCAAGCCGCATAGGCTGGCGCACTTCCTGAGCCAGCTGGCCCACGAGTCGCAGGGCTTCATCTATGATCAGGAGATCTGGGGGCCGACAGCGGCACAGCGCCGCTATGAAGGGCGCCTCGATCTGGGCAACACCCAGCCCGGCGATGGCAAGCGCTTCAAAGGGCGCGGTCCGATCCAGATCACCGGGCGTGGAAACTATCGCCGCTTCACGCTCTGGTGTTCGGCGCTGAACCCTCTGGCGCCCGACTTCGAGCGCGACCCGGATGCGGTGAACAGCGACCCTTGGGAGGGGCTCACGGCGATCTGGTATTGGGACACCGGCAATCCGACCGGGCGCTCGCTGAACCGCTACGCCGATGACAACGACATCGAGATGATTACGCGTCGGATCAACGGCGGCCTGAATGGCTATGAAGACCGGCTCGAGTGCTATGACCGCACCGCACTCCTGATGCTCGGGTTCCGTGCAGAGGACGTGATCGGGTTCCAGCGCCACGCCGGGATCCGGGCAGACGGACTGAGCGGCCCGCAGACCCGGGGTGCGCTCCACGCCGCGCTGCTGAACGCCCCGGATGTCATCTTCGCGGGCGAGACCGCCTCCGAGTCCGATCTCGATCTGATCGCCCGGCTGCGCGCCGATCTGGCCCAGATGGCCGAGCAGCTCGCCCACATCCGCGCAACCCTGGAGGACGCTGCATGACCCCGAACACCGACCTGCCCATCCTGAACCCGCTCAAAGCCCGCAGCACCGTCGCCGCTCTGGTCACTGTCGGCGCCATCGTCCTGCCTGAAGTCTTCGGCGACATCGATCCGGAAGCTGCAGGCGACACCGCCATGCAACTGGCAGAAGCCGTCGCCGATATCGTCTCGATCGCGGGCATGGTCTGGTTCTGGTTCGAGCGCCGCGCGCCGCACCGCCGTCTGGGCTTCGGCAAATGACCCGGATCTACATCGCCGCAGGGCTTCTGACCCTGATCGCCGCCCTCGGCCTCACTGCCTACGGTTGGGGCCGGGCAGACAAGGGCGCCGCCATCCAGATCGACCGGGCCGCCCGACAGGTCGACGCCATCCGGCACGCCAAGGAGATCGAAGATGAAATACGTGATCGCACTGATGATGCTCTGGTCGATGGCCTCCTGCGGAACAGGGCTGGACCTGAGTGACGGGGACTTCTGCACACTGGCTGAGCCGCTGCAGACCGACAGCGAGGATCTGGCGAGACGGATCGTCGCTGAGGACCGGGCGCTGGCGGTTGGGCTGAACCGGCACAATGGGTTGGTGGAGAGATGCGATAGATCAACCATTTGATCTAAAACGAACCGCCCCGAAAATGTAATCGCATAGAAACGAGGGCGCCGATTTGTCAAATTCGATTATGCTATTAATAGTCGAGAACGTGCGCGGACACCAGCTGGCGCATTGCGATGCCGTCGGGCGAAGGCATCCGCTCCAACTCGCTCTGCGTATTTTTGCGTGTTGTCACGAATGTTTAGATTCGTTAAGGTTGAGTGCACGCATATTGGGGGGTAGAGAATGGCCAGAGTAACATATGCAGTCTCGGGTGGATCTGATGAATTGGATAATTTTAACTACCACTACTTCGCTCCTGACAGAAATAATATCTCGGAACATGTCATAATCAACGTTGATAATTTTAACTCGAGTGGAACTAATTTTAGGCACGACTTAGCACATTTTTACACTCGAGGTGGGAATGATGTTTTTGAATTTACAAATATAAATGATGTTGCAGGATTTGCAGTAATTCGTTTGGATGATTTCGACCCCACAAGAGATTCGTTCAAGGTCGGTGGCCAAACTTTTAGTGTCTACGATATCGGGTATTCTGGTCTGCAGATCGGTCAGATTATGGTGCATGTCGTTGAGTATCAGGAACAGCAGTGGCTGAGAATTCGCGATGCGCAGGGCGACTATGTGATGGTTGCGCTGCAAGGTGCGAGGTTGACTGAAAATTTAGAACCCGGAACTCTTGATTCTTGGAATATTGTTTCAAATTCTGATGAGGAAAGACACTTTCCATTTTTTGCCGACGTCTCTAACACTGATCGAGCCGATGAGGAAGATTGGGAAAGGGCTGATCTGACCATTGGTAGCTTACCTGTTACAATTTATACTGATGATTTTAATCAGGTTCCCTACTATGAGTTTAGTGCTTTCGAGCATTTATTGATCAGCCAAAGCTCTGGGAGTGGTAAAAGCAATATTATTTACGACCTTAAGGGAAATGAGGGTGCGATTTATGGCCTGAAGGGAAATGACGTCATTAACGGTCTGGCCCGTAACGATACAATCTACGGGGGTGAGGGTAATGACCTTATCGCAGGAGGTATCGATGAAGACTTGCTTTATGGAGGTCAGGGTGATGACAAGATCTGGGGTGGAACGCAAGACGACCGCCTGTATGGGGATGGTGGCAACGATACGCTGAATGGAAACGATGGGAATGACCAGCTCTGGGGCAGTGAGGGGAATGACCTTCTGAACGGCGGGATCGGGGCCGATACGATCCTTGGCGGCAACGGCAATGACACGTTGGTGATGGACAGCTTCGGGGATCGGCTGAGCGGCGGTGCCGGGATTGATGTCGTGCAGACGTCGGCCGGGATAAACCTGACAGACGGGGTGCAGGCGCTTGATACAAGCATTGAGAATGTGGCTCTGCTCGGAAGCGGCAATATTGATGCCATTGGGAACCAGCTCAACAACGTGCTGTCGGGTAATGCCGGTCATAACGGTATGATCGGTTATGGCGGCCACGATACTCTGTACGGCGGCGCCGGGAATGACCAGCTCTGGGGCAGTGACGGGAATGACCTTCTGAACGGCGGGATCGGGGCCGATACGATCCTTGGCGGCAACGGCAATGACACGTTGGTGATGGACAGCTTCGGGGATCGGCTGAGCGGCGGTGCCGGGATTGATGTCGTGCAGACGTTTGTCGGGATAAACCTGACAGACGGGGTGCAGGCGCTTGATACAAGCATTGAGAATGTGGCTCTG